>JAHJEG010000037.1 GCA_018825665.1 bacterium
AAAATATATATATTTTATAATAAACCCTTACGTTTAGATTTAAAAATGATGAGTATGCTTGTATCAATATATCTACTTTTTAGATAGAGGAAATATTTTTAATTCTATCGATTCGAAATCTAGAGGTGACAATATTTTTGCTAAGCCTCAAAAGCTCTATTTGAGTAATACAAATCTCAATAGTGCGGATTGTGAAAACAGCGATATTGGAACTTTGCGAGAGAGTTTTTTTGTAAATCAACTTCGTGATAATAATAAAATAGAGTATTCGCAGGTTGGTGATTTTTTGGTCGATGATAAGTATATCTTCGAAGTCGGTGGAAAAAACAAAAGTTTTCTCGAAGAGAGTGCAAAGCACAAGGATCAGATAAAAGATATGAAAAATAGCTATATTGCAGCTGATGATATTGAGATTGATTCACAAAATAAAATTCCACTCTATCTTTTTGGATTTATGTATTGAATTCAAGGTTGGAACCTCCACACCTTGCGGCACCAGATCCTAAGTCCATTTTTTAACATTTTTCATCTTTTCTTAAACTGCTTCATTTCCTTTCAAGATCCCTATATTTAGGTCTTTATAAAAGGTTTCAAATTTTCATTTCAAATCATCTATTTTCATTGTTTTTCAAATTTTGTAGTAAAAAATGTAGTAAAAAAATATGATTTTAGAAAAAACATCAATCTACTTTTTGGGGAATAAGCTCTGGGATAATCTGCGAAGCAAAGAACGAATTTACTTTGAGGCGAAGTGGTGCTTTACTATGTTCACTCTCTATATAGCCCATTTTCGTTAGAGTGCTTACAAGCTTTGTGGCTGTACTTACGCTTTTCCCTATAGCTGAAGGGACATATTTTCTCTCTAGTTCACCATTTAGCAACAAGTGAGAGAATAACAGTTCAGAGTATTTTGGCAAGGCTTCTTGTTTGTAAAACATCCCCTCTTGTGAAAATTTTACAAATTTTCTAATTTTATCGTTAAGTTGATCAAGTCGCAAACCATTGCCCATAAACTCTATTTGATCTAATGCTACCTCAAGCATATATTTTAAATATCCCTCAAGTCCTCTAAGTGACAATTCACCTCTGCCGTCAGTTGCACCTTGTTGTTTCATGTCTGCATAAGATAAGTAGTGCTGATACTTTTTAACATCTCTTGCGAGTCCTCTTGATATATTCCATAGTCCGTAACCTTCAAGTTTCATATTCCAAAACATTGCATCAAGATGCAGTCTTGAAACCCTTCCATTTCCGTCTAAGAAAGGGTGAAGGTATACTAATCGATGATGAGAACTAAGCACAGCAAGTAGTTTTATTGCTTTTGTAGAACTGCTAAATACTGTAGAGTACTCTTTTTCATAGTAGTTAAGAACTGTCGTGATTAAATCACTTGAAGGTGCAATATGGTTGCCAACTTGAACATCTCGATTTCTGAACTCACCGGGTATCATCTCTATGAGTTCATTTTCTTTTTCAAGTTTTGTGAATATTTGCATACCTTCACTAGAGTAAAAGAGTCGATGGATCTCTTTTATAAAATCTCTATTAATTACACTATCCTGCATAGAATAGCTTTCAACAAACTTTTGTGTTTTGATATGTGCAACTGAAAGCTCTTGCAGTGCTTTTTCTTTAGAATCATCTGAGAATTGTTTCAGCATAGCTTTTTCAATATCTATAGGATGTGTACTTTCAGCTTCAATCCTGTTTGAATAGTAGCTGTTTGTGATCCGCAAAACATCTCTAAAAGCATTTACAACATGTTGGTTATATCCACTTGCAATCTTTGCACTTTCTATACAAACTTTTTCTGCAAGCTCTAATAATTCTGGCTTTATCTGCCCTTTTAGATTATAGGGCATAATTGGAGATATTAACATTTTATTCTTCCTTGACATTATTATACCTATTTTCTCTATTTTATAGCAAATTTTACGAGATAAATTATGAGGAAAACAATGGCAAATAGTGCTAATTTTTAGGAATTTAAGGAGATATTTTAAATTTAATCAGTCTCTTTTTTACGAGATAAATTACGGAATGTATTACGAGATCATTTTGCTTTTAACATTTCACTAAATGCTTCGATAGGATACTTATAGCCAATAGCTTTATAAGGGGTTCTATTGAGTTTTTTATTTATTTGGTAAATATCATCATCTCTTTCCTAAAAACTCTCAATATGTCTTTTCATATCATTCATAGAGGCGATAACACTTCTATTGGAAGTTTTAGAGTAGTTAAATGTTTCCATGCTCTCTAAGATTTTTTCAAACTGACTTTGAGCTAACCCACTCTCTATCAAAAGTTTAAATACTCTTTCTCTCACAACCTCTTCAAAATGTTTAAAATCATATGCTTTTAATCCAAACAAGAAAAATGAATACAGCGTTTTATTATTAGTGATCAACACACAATTTATTACGTTTTAAATGAATAAAAAAGATCTTTTATAAGTATAGCGCTATTCAATATGCTGGAAAAACCAGAAAAATTCAGCATATGTTTTATACGTGTTGAAAAAACTTTAAACTTTAGTATATCTATAAAGGTTATATTACATGGCATTAAAACCAGCAGGTGGCAAATACGAAGGTGTTTGGATAAATATGGCGATATCTCTTATTACATCAATTATCGTGATGAATTTGGCAAGCCTGTCAAAGTTCAAGTTGGTAAGAAAACCGCAACATCGGACTTTAGTGTTAAAGATGCGTATGCAAAACTAATCGAAGTCAAATACAAACTTCAACACGATCAAGAACCTATCATCAAAGGCGGTAGAATTGGCGAAAAATATTGGCGTAGCAAAATTTTATATGGAGTCAAGACTATGAGTTGTAGTAAAAAAGTAGTAAAAAGTTGATTTTGAAGTTTTCTTAAAGTGGCTGTTAAAAGTCTTGTGAAGCCCTATTTTAAAGGGTGGTGCGGATGAGAGGACTTGAACCTCCACACCTTGCGGCACCAGATCCTAAGTCTGGCGTGTATACCAATTTCACCACATCCGCGCACGTTGTTGTAAGTTTAACAATAAAAAAAGTGGTACGCCCTAAAGGATTCGAACCTTTGACCTATGCCTTAGAAGGGCATTGCTCTATCCAGCTGAGCTAAGGACGCATCATAATAATATGGTACGCCCGATAGGATTCGAACCTATAACCCTCGGAGCCGAAATCCGAAACTCTATCCAGTTGAGCCACGAACGCTACTATATTTGTTATTATCAAGCTATTATATCTTATTTTTTCATGGGGTGGGATACGGGATTCGAACCCGCGACCCCCGGCACCACAAACCAGTGCTCTAACCAGCTGAGCTAATCCCACCATACATTAAAAATATAAATTTCAAAAGTGGTCGGGGTGAAAGGACTCGAACCTTCGGCCCCCTGGTCCCAAACCAGGTACTCTAACCATACTGAGCTACACCCCGACCTAACACATTAAACCAAGCTACTGGTAGCTGATTAATGAGGCGAAATTATAGTCAATAATAAAACTAATGTCAATACTTTTTTACAAATTCTTTTAAATATTTTTTTATTCCAGTATAATTACCCTGATTAAGGGGGATATTCATATATGAAGATAGCTAGATTTAGTAGAATTGGATTTATTTTGGCGGCGGCAGGCAGTGCTGTAGGACTTGGAAACATTTGGAAATTTCCCTATATTGCGGGTGAGTTTGGTGGCGGAGCTTTTGTTCTTGTATACCTGTTTACGGTACTTCTTATAGGGTTTTCCATTATGATAGCAGAAATGCTCATTGGCTATCTCGGCAGAAAAGATACCGTCACCTCATTTGAAGAACTCGCACCAAAAAACAAAGGCATGTGGAAATACGGCGGTTTTCAAGGCTTGGCCGGTTTGTTTATCATGATATTTTATTCGGTAGTTATCGGCTGGATATTCAACTATATCGTTACCTCTATCTTTTCGCTTCCTGCTACCGTAGAAGAAGCGGAGATAACTTTTACGACCATGCTTCATACCGATTTTATCACACAGCTCTTTTACCATACTGTTGCATTTATATGGATAACCTATGTAGTGAATAAGGGGATAAAAGGAGGTATAGAAAAATTAAACATGATTTTAATGCCTACTCTTATGCTGATCCTTTTAGGAATGTTTATTTATGCTACAACGCTTGGAGCCTTTTCTCAGGCATTGGAATTTATGTTCTCTCCGGATTGGTCTAAAATAGACTCAAACGCTTTTGTAACGGCCGTAGGTCATGCATTTTTCACACTCTCTCTTGGTATGGGTGCTATCATGACCTATTCCGCCTCGCTTGAGAAACACTCCAATATTGTTAAAAATGCTTTTTGGGTTGTATTTTTAGATACTTCTATTGCTATTGTGGCGGGTCTGATGCTTTTTACGTTTTTATATCAGTACGGCGGGGGTCCGGCAAAAGGTCCGGGTCTTGTTTTTATCTCTCTTCCGGCTGCATTTTACGAGATGGGCATAATCGGAAATATCTTTGCCGTACTGTTTTTTATAGCCTTGGCCTTTGCAGGTCTTACATCTTCCGTTTCTTTGGTTGAGCCTATGGTTCAATACTTTATCGACAGATTCAAGTGGAGCAGACTCAAATCTTCCCTAAGCATGGGATTGTTCTTTTATCTCGTTGGTATCATTGCCCTGCTTTCAAATATTGAAGGCTTTCAAGAGGCTCTCACATGGGGAGACAAAAGCTTTTTTGACTGGGTTGACTATGTTACGGCTGCCATAATGCTTCCTGCGGGCGGATTGGTTATGGCTCTTTTTATCGGTTTTGCCGTAGAAAAGTCAAGAGTTGAAGCCGTGATGAGACCTCAGCTTCGCGGTGCCTTTGAAATCTGGTATTTCAGCCTCAGATACATCACTCCCGTTGCTATGTTTATCGTCATGTTAAGCCTCATGGGAGCCATATAGATATAAATCGCAAGGCCCTCTTGCCGGGCAGTGCAAAAAGCGATATATACTCAGGATACGGCTGCCTGTAGTTTTTTGCTATAATTCGAAAATGATTAAAAATTTGTACAAGCATATTATCCTCTATATTGTTTTTGCATTATCCGTATTTGCCCTCTATACTCTTATTGATGTTTTTAGTAAAAAAAATCTTGAGTTTCAAAAAGAGATACTTGTAACGCAGGCACAGACCCATTTTAACAATCAGGTAAACACAAGAAAATGGAATGCGAGCTATGGCGGTGTTTATGTTAAACCCCAAAATGACCAAAAACCAAATCCATATCTCAAAGACAATATACTCAAAGTGGATGAAAACCTCACGCTTATAAAAATAAATCCCGCCTGGATGACAAGACAGCTGTCTGAACTCTCCAATGTGGAAGGATTTCATTTTCGTATCACCAGTTTAAATCCGATTAATCCAAACAATACAACGAGCCCATTTGAGAAAAAGGCTTTAGAATACTTTGAAGCTACTAAAATGAGGGAATATTATGAATTCGGCGATACCGTGTTTAACTACATGGGCGCACTTGAGACTACTCAGGATTGTTTGTATTGCCACCGGCAGCAAGGGTATAAACTAGGAGATATCCGGGGAGGAATAAGCCTTAGTCTGGAAAGTTCCAAATACAACGCAGTCGCAGACAGAATAAAAAGAAATGCCTTGATGCTGAAGTTTTTTGTGCTTATCTTTTTGCTCAGTATCACGCTCCTTATCCACAAACAGCTAAAAGATAATGAAAAGCTCGAGTTTAAAGTGGCAAGCAGAACAAAAGAGATAGAATCCACAAAAGAACTGCTTCAAAAAATCCTGGATTCCGAGCTGAGCTTTCTTGTTCTTTGTGATGGCACAGAGGTCAAATATGTGAATAAAACAATGCTTGATTTTTTTGGATTTGAGACATTAAGCGAGCTGAAAAACAGATATTCAAGTATTTTAGACGCTTTTGAAGCGCTAGAGGGTGAACATTCTCTAAACGACTGCATTGAGGGTGAGCATTGGACGAAGTATCTGCATAGAGAACAAAGCACTAAAGAACTGAAACTGATGATAACAAAGGATGGGGTCACAAGATATTTCAAGCCGCATGTGAAAGATATATTACTCGACAATAAAACAGTCTATGTCATTATCTTTGACGACATCACCAATGTATTGAAACAGATACATAAACTTGAACATGAAGCTTCAACGGATGCTCTTACAAAACTTCCAAACAGAGCAAAATTCAACGATGTACTCCTCAAAGAGATGGCTCTCTCAGACGAGAGTGCAGCACCGCTGTCTTTGATCTTTATCGATATAGACTATTTTAAAAGGGTTAACGACAATTACGGCCATGACGAAGGGGACAATGTGCTTATCGGTCTATCTGAAACACTGCTCTCTACATTAAGACAGGGCGACTTCGTGGCGAGATGGGGCGGTGAGGAGTTTATCGTTGTGCTGCACTCGACAAAGCTTGAACAGGCAGTTTTCATTGCAGAAAAGATAAGAGTAAAATTTGAAAAGAACCATTTTCCAATATCTGCAAAACAGACTATCTCGTGTGGTGTTACGGAGTATATTCACGGTGAGAACAAAGATACTCTTTTAAAAAGAGCTGATGAGGCACTTTATGAAGCCAAGGAGGAAGGCAGAAACCGGGTCGTAGTCAAATAAAAGCCAAAAAGGCTTTTATTTAAAACTGTATCATTCCGTCTACAGGAGAAGATGCAGTCGCGTAAGGACGCTTAGGAATTCTTCCTGAGAGATAGCTCATACGGCCTGCTATAACCGCATGCTTCATAGCTTCGGCCATAAACATAGGATTTTGCGCCTGAGCGATTGCGGTGTTTGTCAAGACTCCCGCAGCTCCGAGTTCCATCGCATATGCGGCATCGCTCGCACAGCCTATACCGGCATCTACGATTACGGGAACACGCACCGCTTCACGTATAAAAACAATATTGTAAGGGTTTTGAATCCCAAGACCGCTTCCGATAGGTGCAGCAAGAGGCATGATTGCATGTGCGCCTGCATCCTCAAGTCTTTTTGCCATAATAGGGTCATCCGACGTATATGCCATAATGGTAAAACCCTCTTTTGCCAAGACTTCACAAGCCTTTATCGTCTCCAAAACATCCGGGTAGAGAGTTTTTTGCGTATCGCCGATAACCTCAAGCTTGATAAGGTCAATCCCTGTAGCCTCACGCGTCAAACGAAAAGTCGTAATAGCTTCTTCGGCGGTCACACAGCCTGCCGAGTTTGGCAAAAATTTGACATTCGTACCTTTAAACGTATCACGAAGATTCTCCTTGTCAGGATCGGTAATATTTAAACGGCGAACCGCAACGGTGATGAGTTCACTGCCCGAAGCAAGTGTTGCAGCTTTTGTAGTCTCAAAATCTTTATATTTTCCGCTTCCCACTATCAGGCGGCTTCCAAGCTCATATTTTCCAATTTTTAAAATGTTATCCATAGTATTGATTTCCCTGTTTTATATTAATTATTTGTTTATAACATAAGCTATCTTATAGTTTACATATACCCTCTATTAAGTCATCCGGTGTAAGAGAAAAATCAGCGCCTTCAAAATCCAGAGCCAGTCTGGCATGTGCAAGCGAAGCATTTTTTGCGGCCTCAAGAGGTTCGTATCCCTGAGCCAGAAGTGCCCCAATCAGGCCGCTGAGAACATCTCCGCTTCCCCCTTTTGCAAGGACAGACGTGCCATGGGGGTTAATAAAGAATTCATCCCCTTTTGCAATAATCACGTTCGCACCTTTTAAAAGAAGGGTGGCATGTGGAAATCTC
Organism: bacterium; assembly: GCA_018825665.1. Taxonomy (GTDB): domain Bacteria; phylum Campylobacterota; class Campylobacteria; order Campylobacterales; family Sulfurimonadaceae; genus Sulfurimonas. The sequence continues at coordinate 7,759 of JAHJEG010000037.1, forward strand.
AAACAAAACTCCTCCACATATCTAAAACGGTTCTTTTGCAAAGTATCCACGCTGATATTTGCTATCTCCGTTTGTTTCAAAAGAGCAGTGAATTCTTTGGCATGTGGAGTCAGGACTATATTTTTTCTCTCCAGTATTTCTCTGAGTATCGGCATGTGGAAAATATCTGCATCTGCGACAAGAGGAAGCCAGTTATCCAAAAAAGTCTCCAGTTCCAAATCGCTAAACTCATCGCCCAAACCCATTCCCAAGGCCAGTGCCGTCGTATTTGCCGGAAGCTCATGCGAGTACATTATGCTTTGAGGGATTATCTCATCTTCAAATCCCACCAGAGTGACCAGACCTGCTCCAAATCTAAGCGCGGTTTTTGCACTCATGATACTTGCTCCGGCTTTGTTTCCACATGCCAGGGCAAGATGTCCGAAACTGCCTTTATGAGAGTTCTTTGCCCTTCTGTATGGCAATTTCAAATCATCCATATCAAGCAGATTCCAGTCGCTCTTTGTCTCATATATCTCTCTGGATATTCCAAGGTCAATCACTTTTATCTCACCGACAAAATCTTTCGCCTCATCCAAAAACATACTTTTCTTTAAAGCGCCCATGGTAAGCGAGACATCTGCGACAAAGGTTTCTCCGGCGCATTCGCCGTTTGCCCGTAAGCCGGAGGGAACATCACAGGCGATCTTGAAAGCCTTGAGCGCATTCATCTTTTTCATGATTGCTGAAAGCTCCTCACTAAACTCACCCTCAAAACCTGTACCCACAAAAGCATCCACCAAGACATCGCAATCGACAAGTTCCCGGCATGTGGAAACTCCGAGGGCTTTATTGCGCCTCTCCTGCAAAAGCGCCATCTTTGACTTGGGCTCTTTGATATGAAAGATACAGACATCATAATCGCCATGCAGCAGTCGTGCAGCAGCAAGGCCGTCTGCACCGTTGTTTGCACTTCCACATGCCAGGATTATTTTGGAACCAAAAGCAAAATGATCGCGTATATACCCGGCTATGCCGTTTGCCGCATGCTCCATCAGGATATCCTCGCTCAGGGCAAATTCCCCGTAGCATCTCTCATCAAGTGAAGAAACCTCGTCAAAGAGTTTTTGCATCGCTTATTCTTCGAATCTGTATTCGTCGATTTGAACAAAATCACTTCTGATATCGCTAAATAAAAGCGTGCGGTGTGCTGTTCTTTGTTGGTGAAAAAAGATATTCTTCTGAAGAGTTTTCAGTCTTGCCGTATTGAAGTAGTCCAGATTGGAACATTTTCCAAGATACAAGAATGTGAATAAAAGCTTTACCTGCTGACTTTCAAAAGTGCTGTGAGGCTGTGCAAGAAAGGTAAATCCGTATTTCATAAGGTTTGAAAAAGACAGCATATATAATAAAAAGTCTTCAAATTTCGTATAAAACCCGTTTAGGTTTTCAATATCGTGAAAGAAGTAGTAATAATTTTCTACCAGGTCTTTTTGCCCTATCGTTTGGGAAAGTTTACTTTTTAAATCTTTTTTATTGGAAAAATATTTAGGATTCGCAGCCATGTATATATGTTTTTTCTCTTGGATCAACTTGGCTAATTCCTCCTCAAACGCCGCACTTTCTTCAAATCGTATGTAGTTAAAATGCTCGTCTTTGTATCTTATCTCAATCTCGTCTTCATTGGAATCCGAAAAATCCAGGTACAGAGTAGGCACCTCATTGTCCATTACAAAGTTTCGAATCTTACACGCCAGATTCGTCTTGCCTGCCCCTTCTTCCGCCAGAATCAGCGTGTTGTACTCAAGCATCCTTTTTTCGATTTTAAACACATCGATACTGCTCATGTATCTTCCCAATTTATTTCTCATAGTCATCCTTAAAAATTTTCTTTTCAAATATTATATCTTATTTGTAAATACGATGTAATCATTTTAGCTTTTAAGCACCTGGGCAATTGCCTCGGGCATAATCTCAAACTCCAGTTCTTTTATCTTCCGGCTGAAACTCTCAAGGCTCTCATCCCCCGAGCGGATAAAGCTCTTTTGCAAAATGATCTCTCCTGCATCCAGTTCGCTGTTGACCCAGTGGACACTTACTCCGCATTCGGTATCCCCGCTTGAAAAACTCTGTTCTATCGCTTTTGCGCCCTTGTATTTCGGAAGCAGGGAGGGATGAAGATTTATCGCTTTTATATTCGAGGTGAACACCTCGCTCAGTATCCTCATAAATCCGCTAAGGACCACCAGGTCAGGCTCATAGGAGCGAATCAGCCCCACAAGTTTTGCATCAAAAGCCTCTCTGGAGTCAAAACCCGTATGGCACAGAACCTCTGTTCGTATCCCGAGGCTGCTTAATTTTTCTATCCCTTTGGCATCTGCCCTGTTTGTTATTCCACATGCCACGATACACTCTTTTTCATGCAGATTCTCTACAATATTTTGGGCATTAAACCCCTCTCCGCTAAATAATAATACTATTTTTTTCATTTTAAAAGTTTCCGTTTTTGTATCTGCAAATTATAGCCAATATGCCAAAAATGAAGTTAAAAAAGGTATAATCACACTATGAATTACAAAGAGATTGCACAAGAAACACTTAACATCGAAGCACAAACTCTGCTTCAGGCTGCAAAAAACATGAATAATGTTTTTGAAGATGCCGTGAGTATGATACTTTCCTGCAAAGGCAAGCTTATAGTTACGGGTGTCGGCAAGTCTGGACTCATAGGTGCCAAGATGGCTGCGACCTTTGCCTCAACGGGGACTCCAAGCTTTTTTTTGCATCCGACCGAAGCGCTTCACGGCGACTTGGGGATGATAAGCAAAGATGACGTTGTCATAGCAATCAGCTACAGCGGAGAAAGCGAAGAACTCAGCTCGATTTTACCTCATATCAAAAGATTCGGCACTCCGCTCATAGGAATGACAAGAAGTGCAGCATCGACTCTGGGAAAATACAGCGACTTAGTCATAGACGTGATTGTGCAAAAAGAGGCATGTCCGCTGGACATAGCGCCTACAAGCTCGACCACTCTGACACTTGCGCTCGGAGATGCCCTGGCTGTGTGTCTTATGCGGGCGAGAGATTTTAAGAAGAGTGATTTTGCATCCTTTCATCCCGGAGGTGCCTTAGGCAAAAAGCTGTTTGTCAAAGTCAGCAACCTGATGAGATATGAGGCCCTGCCGACTATCTCAAAAAATGCAAAAGTAAAAGAAGCAATCGTGAAGATCAGCGAGGGAAGACTCGGAACCGTTCTCATTACGGATGAGGAGAATAGACTTCTAGCACTTGTCAGTGACGGCGATATTCGCCGCGCACTTTTGAGCAAAGACTTTTCACTCGATGATGAAGTTTTGAAGTATGCTACGCAAAATCCGATGAGTATAGATGATGAAGATATGCTCGCTAGTGATGCGCTTGTGCTCATAGAAGAAAAAAAGATTCAGCTCTTGGTAATTACAGACAAAAACAAGAGGGTAAAAGGTGTGTTGCACATCCATACCCTCATAGAAAAGGGCATATCATAATGCGATTAAACAAATATATAGCACACCACTCAAGTTATTCAAGAAGAGAAGCCGACAAGGCTATCGAAGCCGGATACGTAAGAGTGGACGGCGAGATACAGACAAATCTTGCCACACAGGTTGACGAGAACAAGGCCGAAGTCTGGGTGAGCGGAAAAAAGATTACCCCATCCGACAAATATACCGTGATCGTCTACAACAAACCAAAAGGGGAACTTGTAACAAAGAGCGATCCAAGAGGCAGAAAAACTATCTACGACACGCTTGAAAAAAAATACAAGCACTTTATCCCTGTCGGAAGACTTGACTATGCTACTGAAGGCGTACTTCTTCTGACGGACGCATCCAAGGTCGCAGCAGCGCTTATGACCTCAAATCTGGAACGCATCTACAAGGTCAAGATAAAAGGTCCTATCACTCCCGAAATGGAAGCGGCCATGCTAAACGGTCTTGAACTTAAAGACGCGACTGCCGGCGGACATGAAAAAAGCGATATCACCTCTATGACCTTTGCGCCCTTTATAGGATACAAGATTCAAAAGAGCGAGCATAACTACTCTGTTTTAAAAATAGCCATCAGCGAGGGTCAAAATCGCGAGATCAGAAGATTTTTCGCACACTTTGGAGCAGAGGTGGCTGACCTTAAACGTGTAAGCTTTGCCGAGATTGAGTTAAACAATCTTCCTACAGGCAAATCAAGATTTTTGACCAGAAGCGAATACTCGGCACTGTTCACATTTTTAAAAGAAGAGAATAAAAAAGCAAAAGAAAGAGGAGAAAAACGATGAAAAAAATGAAGTTTCCAACGAGTCACAAAACACAATTAATGGATATAAGCAAAGAGGTGAACGAGGCTGTAATCACTTCAGGTATAAAAGATGGGATCTGCGTGATTTTCACTCCCCATACCACTTCAAGCATCTTTATGTTTGAAAACCAGGACCCTGCTCTTCGCCGTGACCTTTTAAATGCGCTTAACCGTGTTGCACCCAATGATGTGGAATACCTTCATTCAGGCGGAAATGCAGCCGCTCACCTGAAAAGCTCTCGTATGGGTAATTCGGTCAGTATCCCTGTTGTAAACGCAAAGCCTACAATCGGTCAATGGCAGGGTGTATTTTTCGGCGAATTTGACGGCCCAAGACAAGAGCGGGAAGTGTATATAAAAGTCATAGCCGGATAAGTCTACTTTGGCGGACTTCACACAACTCCTTCGTCCCACCAGCTTTGATGCCCTGGTCGGGCAAGAACACCTAAGCTCCAAAAATGCCCCTTTGCGTACTCTTTGTGAAAAAAATGTCCTGGGACATAGTTTTTTTTACGGACCGGCGGGATGCGGGAAAACATCTATAGCAAGAATTATTGCAAAAAGTATGGAGCTTCCCTTTTACGAATTCAATGCCACCTCGCTAAAGATAGAACAGCTCAGAAAAATCTTTGAACAATACAAAAATGCCCTGCAAAAACCGCTTATATTCATAGATGAAGTGCACAGACTCGCAAAAAACCAGCAAGAAGTCCTGCTCCCCGTCATGGAAAACAATTCCGTTCTCATCATAGGTGCTTCAACCGAAAATCCTTTCTTTTCACTTACTTCGGCAATTCGTTCCCGTTCTATGCTTTTTGAGATAAAGCATATCTCCAATGAATCGCTCGAAATATTGGTTCAAAAGGCATTTGCACATGCCAAAATCAGTTGTGATGAAGATGCGAAAGAGTATCTCATAGCAAGCAGCGGAGGCGATGCCAGAAGCATGCTCAAGCTTTTGGAGTTTGCCTCGAACATCAGCACACATATCACACTCGATATCTTAAAGTCTCTTCGCCCAAATGCACTGAGTACAGGAAGCAGCGAAGCGGGTGTGCATTATGATTTGGCAAGCGCGATGATTAAGTCCATAAGGGGCTCAGATGCAGATGCTGCGGTGTATTATCTGGCCCGTCTGATAGACGGCGGAGAGAGTGCCGAATTTATCGCCAGACGCCTTGTAATTCTCGCCAGCGAAGATGTGGGAAATGCCAATCCCCAAGCGCTCACGCTCTGCACCTCTGCAATGACCGGAGTCTCCAAGATAGGTTATCCCGAAGCCAGAATCATATTATCCCAGGCGGTTCTATATCTTTGCGCCTCTCCAAAGTCCAACTCCGCATATCTGGCAATCAATGCCGCACTTCATGCCGTCCGTGGTGGGGTGATGCTCGATATTCCAGAACATATCAAACAAAACGGAAGCGGCTATATGTATCCGCATGATTTTGGCGGCTATATAAAGCAGGACTATCTCTCAAAAACGATGCATTTCGTAGAATTTAAAGAGATCGGATATGAGAAAAAAATGAAAGAATGGTATGAGGAGATACGAAAGTAATCCTTTTTTATGGAATTTTATATAAATTAAGATACAATTTATGCAATAAATCAAGAGGGGTTTTTTTTATGGAAATTTCAATATATTCAAATACAGCTACAATCAAAGGCAACATAAAAAGCATCGGTGATTTTCAAGCCATAAAGAGCGCTATAGACGCTCTGGTCCTTAAAAACAAAAGTATTGTCCTGCTTATTCCCGATTCACTCTCAATCACCTCCTCTGTCATCGGTTATCTCAACAAACTTGTATTAAAAGACCGTGTTACAATCGATATGAGAGTCGGTAATGAGTCACTCATTGATCTGCTGAACGATTTAAATTTGACCTCAACACTTAATGCGAGAAGACTCAAAGTTTAATGTCTAACAATACTGCCTTAGAGTATGCCAAATCTTTAAAGCTCTTATGCATTACCGACAACATGGAGAATAAAGATTTTTATTCTGCTGTTTTTGAAGAGTTGATCCCGACAATCTTCTTTGCAAATGAGAGCGAAGATATTCTTCAAATATTTAGTGACAACGACAGTGACCTCATACTGCTGGATTACACTATTTTAAAAACAGAAGACTTAAATCTGGTGCAAAAAATCAGAAAGACAAACAAAAGCATTCCTATAATCCTGGTGAGCGACACAAAGGATGCCGACATACTCATCAGAGCCCTCAATCTCAATGTCACCCATTTTATCAAAAAACCTTTGCAGATACATGAACTCCTGAATATTATCGGTGAGGATACAAAAAATCTAATCTCCAACAGATATATCCAAGATAAGCAACACGACAAGATGGAAATTCTCGAACAAAAGGACAAATACAGCCTGTATCAGGAAGATCTAGCCTTTCAAAAAGAACTAAACATCCTCAGAAACGACTACTACTACCAGATGATAGACTCCAAATGCAGCTCTCTTGTCGACCTGCTGTATAAACCTTTGGATATCATCAGCGGAGATTCTTATTCTGCCAGAAAAATAGATAAAAATACCACACTGTATCTTATCGTTGATGGGATGGGAAAAGGCTTGTCCGCTTCCCTGAGTTCTATGCTTATGACCTCCTATATAAATCACACCGTAGACAAAATGAAAAAAAATGAGAGTTTTAATTTTTATTCCCTCATAGAAGAATCGATAGAATATATCAGGCCTATTTTGCTTGAAGAGGAAGCTCTTGCCATAGACTATATACTTATAGACAGTCTTAATGATACAATGGAGTATTCAAAATTTGCCATGCCTGTAGCATTACTGCAGGATACGCATTATAAAATCACAAAAGTAAAATCAAACAACCCTCCACTAAGTAAATATACAGACAATTTTAAACTCTCAAAGATAAGCACTGCCGATATTTTTAAATTTTTATTTTACAGTGACGGCCTTGTGGAGTGCGATACATACGACAATGAGAAAACCTACGCATCTTTTATAGAAGAAGACTTTTTGGACTCTTTTACAAAAGAGGAGCTCAAAGAAAAACTCTTTGAGAGAATCACGGCACAAGAGGATGACATAACACTTATCTTTATAAACAGTTCCACATGTACGCACAACGTCGTAGCCAAAAAAAGCTTTGAGAGTACCCTGGAGAGTGTGGATGAAGCAAATGAATGGTACGAGCAAGAATGGAATCTGCTCAACGCAAAGAATGAAAGCAGATACAAATCAGGCGTAGTTTTTACAGAGCTCTTTATGAATGCCTATGAACACGGCAATCTTGGTATTGGCTCGATTGAGAAAAACGCTCTTTTAGAAAATGACACCTACTTTGATACGCTCCAAAAGATGGAAAAAACATGCTCCAAAAAGATTACAGTGAGTATAAACAAGGTTCACTACAAGGCATCTACCTATATAAGCACTCAAATAACGGACGAGGGTGATGGTTTTGACACACAGATATTGAGCACGATATTCAGGAACTCACATACTTTTAACGGAAGGGGTGTTTTTGTATCAAGACAATCGTCTTTGGGGATTTATTATAATTCGAAGGGAAATTCAGTTTTATACCTGAATAAGATTTAAAAATTTAGCATAAGCTAAACCCCGGAGGGTCTAAACTTATTTGCTAAGTGCTGCTTTTGAAGCTTCAGCTACAGCAGTAAATGCTGCTGCGTCATTCATCGCCATATCAGCAAGAATTTTACGGTCAAGCTCGATACCAGATTTATGAAGACCATTCATGAAAGTTGAATAGTTCATTCCGTTTAAACGACAAGCTGCATTGATACGAACGATCCATAGTTTACGGAACTCACGTTTCTTTTGCTTACGGTCACGGAATGCGTACATCATTGAGCGCTCTAACTGCTCTTTGGCTTTTCTAAAGTGTTTACGGCGTCCGCTGTAAAAACCTTTTGCTAATTTTAATATCTTTTTGTGTCTTCTTCTACGAACAACACCTGTTTTTACTCTTGGCATATTTTTCCTTTTTCTTTACCCAGTCACTTCTGTGATCAAGGTGCCACATCGTCGGTGGTCTTGCCCAATTAAAATTGGAGATTTATGAGTCAACTAATAATTAGTTGATCATAGCCTTAACATTTGCTTCATCTACTTTAGCAATTATCTTAGGTGTGTTTTGCTTACGACGCGTGCCCGCATCTTGCTTAGTCAGAATATGGCTTCTAAACGCAGTTCCACGTTTGATAGTACCATTTTTCTTAACCTTAAAACGCTTAACAGCGCCTTTTACCGATTTCATTTTTGGCATCGATTGCTCCTTTTGTAAAATTCTCATAACTTGAGAGCGGGATTATACCCAAATAATTATAAAAATTTGCTACAATTAGAGTATGAACTCAATAAAACATATACAAAACGCACTCAAAGAACTAGATGACGAAGTACAAAAAATCCTTCTGGATTGGAGTATTCCTTTAAATGAAAAAGACAATCTTATGCTTCCTATCTTGCAGCAAAAAAGAGTTTTAAGCCAAACTCTTGAAGATTTGACCTATCTAAAAGAAAATCCACCCTCCCCGAATCAACCATGCGGGATTTCTAAATACAGAGAAGACTAAGTAGCATTTATGCTACTTTTCATTGAGCACCTTGACCTTAAACAAAACATCCTCTTCATCCTTGAAATCAATATGGATCAGATAAAGCTCTTTGTTCTCGTTGGAAGATTTATACACCCTAAAACTCTCCACATCTCCAAGATAATCAACAACCGCTTCAGTGTCTCGGCTTAAGGGGTATTCCTTAAACTCTTTGGATGACTCGAGTCTGTAAAGTTTGGATTCTTTTACGATGTATGCGAGATAGGGGTTGTATCGTTTATGGATAGAATTTGTACTTTGAAAAAACACGACATCCTCTTTTTTACCTTGGTTCATCGATTTTACGGAGTTGGCTAGAGCAAGTGAAAAATCTAAAAAAATCACCCGTTTTTTTATCTGCTGCGTTTGAATCTTCCTAAGCTCATCTTTATACACCGCATTTGATTTATTAAGCTGTGCATACCCCTCATACAAAAATATCATCATTATGGAGAGTATGCTTATCGATATAAGCAGTTCAAGCAAGGTAAACCCTCTTTTAGCTCTCATCATTGGAATCTCAGTCTCATAAGACCCGAAGTGGAGTCTCCTGTTTTTAAAACAGTCTTGCCCACTTCAAAGATAAGATTCGAATCAGAAGCCGACATATCCCCTTCTGATAAATCGGCATCGCTTTGTTCAAATTCTCTTAAATCTATTGTGTTTAATTCTTGATACACAAGTTCTACTTTTATGTTTTTAAGCTCTCTTCTGAGTTCATCCTCAACCTTGAAGTCACTGACAAGTTCATCCATATCCACACTCTTTTTCTCAAATCCGTATTCTGCATTTGAGATAAAAAACGAAGTATACTGATTCATTTTGAGCTGTTTTTTCAAGCCGGAAAAGATATGGGTACTGTTTCCCTGCATCTCTAAAAGAGCAAGGATTACCACAGATATTATCACGACCGATATCATTACCTCAATCAGAGTGAAAGCATCTCTGGATTTTTTAGTCATTCCCTAGACCGATACGAATAGCTTCATCCAATGATGTTTCGCCATTGAGCAGCATGATTAGAAGTTGCGTGGAGATTGTTTTGAGTCCGTCTTTTTCAAGTTCTGTTTTTATAGAATGCTCATCCGTCGTGGTTTTTAGCAGATCCCTGACCTTGTCATTCATAACCAAAAGCTCCCCTATGGAACGGCGACCGGCATAACCGCTGTAATTACAGGCCTTGCATCCGCATGATTTATAGATTTTGGCATCTTTTGGTATCTTGTAGTCGTCCGCGTATTCCTGAGCGACCGCATCTTCTTCTTTACACTTGTCACACAAAATACGCACAAGTCTTTGGGCCAAAATTCCCAAGAGCGAGGAGGAGATTAAAAACGGTTCTATTTTCATATCGGCAAGTCTTGAGATTGTAGCCGCTGCCGAGTTTGTGTGCAGGGTTGAGAACACAAGGTGTCCCGTGAGCGCTGCACGAACAGCTATCGCCGCCGTTTCTTCATCACGAATCTCCCCAATCATAATGACATCTGGATCTTGTCGTAAAATAGAGCGAAGTGCTGCCGCAAAGGTAAGCCCCACTTTTTCGTTTACCTGAATCTGGGAGATATTATCTGACTTATACTCCACTGGGTCTTCCACTGTCAAGAGATTGATATTCGGCTGTTCCACCTCACGTAAAAATGAGTGAAGAGATGTGGTTTTACCGCTGCCCGTCGGTCCTGTCACAAGGATGATACCGTGTGATGCACGCAAAAGCCTTTTAACATCTCCGATAAGTTCGTTGTTGAATCCTAGTTCTGAGATTTGAGGTATCTGGGAACTTTGCATCAAAAGCCTCATAACCACTCTCTCGCCATAAAAGGTTGGAAGAACCGAAACACGGATATCCAGGGTCTCGCCCGCTATTTTTATCTGTGTTCGCCCATCTTGGGGGATTCTCTTTTCTGAAATATCAAGATTGGAAATAACCTTGATACGGCTTACTATAAGATTCACCACTTTTTTTTCAAGGTCTGCATTTTTTATCAGCATACCGTCAATTCTGAACCTTACTTCACCGCGCTTTTCCTGAACTTCGATATGAATATCCGAAGCCCGTTTTTTCACGGCCTGATAAAAAAGAGCATTAACAAATTTTATTATCGGAGCAGATTCTTCGGATGTCAAGATATCTGATGATGTTCTTAAAAAATCTGTTAAAGAGAGCTCCTCTTCACTTTGCGTCTCAGTTGAGTCTTCTTGCATAGTTTCTATGGCTTTGTCTGTTCGAAGCTCCAAAAAACGGTTGTACAGTCTGTCGTAAGAGTCCTCGTCGAGCATATGAAGCGGATATCTGGTATCTAGTTTTGTGTAAAAGTTACTCGCCTCTACCAGATATCTCTCACACATAAAAGCGCTCACTTGACCCTCTAGTTCACTAAAGAGAAGATAGTTTTTGACGCTGAGCTCGGTTACAACATCAGAGGGTTCAAAAACTTCAAGTTTCAGATTATGGAGCGGTTCGAGGCTAAGCATCAGTATTCCTCTCCTGAACTTTTCACATTGAAAATATTATCGCGATTTGGTTCTTGTTTTTGCGCTCCTTCTTGCGATGAAGAACCCTTGATATTTGCATTTTCTTCTATCCTTTCAAACACTTTTTGATTGTATTCGTTTTGAAGCTGCGTCAATACACCCAAATCTTTTTGCAATAAAGAGAGTTTTTCACTTTTGTCTACCACATAAGGCGTTAAAATAACCACCAGATTATCCTCTTCATTTTTTATGGAAGTAGAGGAAAAGAGCCATTCGCCAAGCCATGGAATGTCCCCTAAAAACGGGATTTTGCTTTTTGCTTTTATATCGTAAATCTTAACAAGACCTCCGATGATTATACTCTCGCCATGGCGCAGGATTGCTTGGGTTTTCACCTCTTGTTTTGAAGTAACGGGCTGACCTGTCGCATTATTGCTTCCGTCATCCGTAACATTTTCCAAGATAGTTTCCACATCCAGAGTCACCTTGTCCGTGGAAGAGACGCGGGGTTTTATTTTGAGCGTTAAACCTACATCTTCTCTTTTATAGCTGTTTGTGACTCCCGGAACCGTACCTGCAGATACCGACCCCGTGGATACGGAGATAGTTTTACCCACATATATGGAGGATTCTTTGTTATTGACACAAAGGATTGACGGGTTTGAGATAGATTTGCTCGCACCGTTCGTCTGCAAAAAGTCCAGTGTGGCTCCAAGAGCAAATCCCGTTTTTGCAACAGAACCGATATCTCCCAAATATTCTAATACGCTGGCTGAAGCCGTCGCGGTTAAGGCATTGTCCCCAAAGTTTGCACTCATGGCATACAAGCCGGAAGAGGAGACGTCACCCGCCGCAAATCCATATTTGATACCCAGATTTTCAGCATCATTTTTATTTATCTCTACGATTCTTGCCTGAACATACACCTGATATTTTTCTTTGTCAAGTTCGTCAAGTATAAGCTTTATCCCTTTGATTACCACAGGCTCACCTATAGCGATTATCGCATTGATCTCTTCACTCGCGGAGACGTTCGGCTTCATTGCAGGGTCTGCAAAAGTCTGCTTTGAGATGATTTCCGTCAAACTTGCAAGCACCCCTTTTGCATCGGAGTTTTTAAGATGGAATATCTCTACCCCCTGGCTTATATGTGATTCTACATCCAGTTTTTTTACAAGATCCTGTATTTTTGCGACATTTGCGGCATTCCCGACAACGATAAGTCCGTTCACATTGTCATCGAGAATGATTTTGACTGTCTGTGAAGCCACCTTGTCGTTAAAAAGTGATTTTGTGATATCAACCAGACGTATTTGCAGTTTTTTTGCCTCAGCGTTTACGATTGGGATCACTTTTACTATCATCTGATTATTTGTGTCTATATCTTTTATAACTTTTTTTATTGTCTCAATATTGCTTGGATAGTCTGTGATTAAAAGGATATTGCTCTCTTTCATCGTCATAAGCTTTGCGGTTTTGGAGATCAGATATCTTATTTTAGCCGCAACCACGTCTACGTTTTCACCCTTTATCTCTATAGACTGCGTAACCATCAAAGAGCCGCTGAGCTTTTGCCCGGGCTTGACCACTTCGGCATTGTTTTTGGCAGCGTCCGTAGAGCGGACAACCTCAAAAATAGAGCCTTGGCGCATAATGGTAAACCCTTTGGACTCCAAGACGGAGATAAGGATCCCCATAAGCTCATCATCATAGACGGGTGCCGTACTGACGAAGTCTACCGTACCCGATATTTTGTGATTTATCAAAATATTTTTATTCGTAATCTTAGATATCAGCTTGATAAAGTCATCTATCTCCAAGTTTGAAAAATTCACATTCACCTGCTCCCTTGCAGACAAAACCAAAACTAAACTCAGCGTTAAAAATACTATTCTAATTAATCTCATATACTAACTCCATCTCTTGATTATTTCTCATTATCACTATCTCTACCGCATCCAATTTGTTGATATTGTTATAGATCTCTATTGCATCTCTGTAGGATTTCAAAGTCACGTTATTCGCCTTTATGATAATATCTCCTTTTTTAAGCCCCAGAGTCTCAAACTTGGAACCTGCCGATATTTTTGTTACCTTGAAACCTTTGATTACATTGCCTTCTTTTATCTCATGTATAGAAATATCTTTCCAAATATCGTTTGGATTTTTTGCATAAAAGGAGATGTCGTTTCGCGATACTCCTATGGGCTCATCATAATTGACCTGTTTTGGCACTTTTGTAATCGAAGAGGCTGTTTTGAGCTCTTCAAGTTCCAGCACATAGTCTTTTCCCCCTTTTTCAAATATGGCGCTGTATCCGGTGATAGACTTCAGGGTAAACCCCTGGTAGACCTCTTTAACGGCTATGATAGAAGTATCTTTGGGTTTTGATTTCATAGCTACGATCACATAACCCCTCTCTTTCGTTCCGTAGAGCCCTTTTAAGACCATATTTGTTATGCTGATACCCGAATTCGTATCCTGCTTGTCCTGTGGATTCTCTGCACTCTTGGCATCGTTTATCATATTTTTGAAATCGACTCTTTGGTATTTGGGCTGAAAATTACTCTCTATATTGAGTTCAACGCCCTCGCTGGGAAAATACCACCATACGCCCAAAGAGACAGTTTTGGCAAGAGCCAGCAAAATCAGTAGCTTTACAAATATTTTCATAAAAACGGAGTTAGAAATTTTTGTCATAAACATACTCCCCGTTTTCAGATTTTTTCAGATTTCTCAGTGTGCTCTGATAATTTCTCAGCATTAATGCAGAGGGTTTGAGCACCAGACGAACAGCCTTTTGCATAATATCAAAAGAAACTGCCGCTTCGCCGAATTCTCCAAGAGCCTGGGCATTTACATGCAGAGGGTCGAGTACCGAATGAACGATTTTGGCATTTTGGATTTTCAAGGGTACAAATGCTCCGGCTGCACTTGAGAGCTTTATATCCTGAAACTCCGCCGAGTTGTAGAGCCCGAATATCCCGATATCGATCTCTGCAATATTTGCGCTCTCTATAGACTTCGCAGAGATACTCGCATGCTCGATTTTTAGTGTCAGACCCTTATCCGTAAGGGATTCGCGACTGATAACTACCCCAAAAGGTTTTATCTGCTCTTCCAAAAAGTAATACACGCTCAGCTTGGGGGTAAAATACATAAGAGCCAGTAAAAAGAAAAACAGATAGGCAAAAAATACAAAAATTCTTCTTACCATTTTATCTCCATATAAAAGCTTGTCTTCGTGTCACTGAGCTTTTTTATCTTAAAAGACGTGATGTTGTACGCTCCGTTTAAAAGCTTCGACATCAAGATATTCAGAGACTTCGCATCCATACTCTCAGAACTGATGGTAATACCCGAGTTCTTCACTTTTTGCTCAATCTTTGCAGATTGCAGCGATGTATGTTTCAAGACAGCCTGTATTGCATTGCTGGTTTTTTTGCTCTGGTCATATACATTTTTCAGGCCGTTTAACTCCGTAGATACTTTCAGAGTCTCTTTGTAGAGCTCTTTTGCTTCGATTAAATCTGCTTTTGAGCCGTTGAGTTTAAACACAAGAAAACCTAGGATTATCAGCAGAAGAACACCTATATAGAGTGGATTTATACGATTCATATCACAATCTCCACATGCCAGGTCTGGTCATTGAAAGAGGATTTATATTTGATATTTTGTGCTTTGAGCTCCCTGAGTATTCCGGTCTCTTTCCCCTGGGCAACCCCTTCAAATTCGACGACCAGCGTATCATTCTTAAGACTCATAAGTGAGATTTTTTCTGTATCTTTGAGTTTTAGTGTCAAAAAGCAGGAGATATGCGCTCTGAGTGCTGTCTGTTTTTCATGGATCGTCTGGTATTTTTTTAGCATCGATTCGTTTTGCATCATTGTTGATTTGAGATTGTATTTTGCAAAAAGCGCATCTTTTGACTCCAGGATACCCTCCGATTTCTGCTTGGTTATAAAATATTCCGTCCCCACAAGCAGGGAAATAATCAGCAAAACCGTTGCTATTTTATAAATGATCGTATTATCTACGATATGCGCATACTGCTGAAGTGCCACCGTATTTTTTGAAAGGGATATCTGTGAGATATCCAAATCCGCGGCATCTTTTATCCAGTCTGAAGGGACCAAGACCAAAAGCCCCTCTTTGAGATACAGGCTCTGTTGCTCATTGATACGCACCGCACCCTTTATATCGGCAAGTTCACTCTGGGCAAAATACACGTTTGCCACGTTGGATGGGGCAATCCCTTTTTTTGCCATAGTGTCAAGTATACGTTTGTCTTCATAGGCAAAAACAAAGAACGTATCTTCGCTTTTATAGGCGGCATAACTGTAGTGCCCCTCAGGCAGAGTATCTTCAAATATGGAGGGGAGAAGCTTTTTTACCTGTCGGACGTATTTTACGGGAAGAGAAAGCTTTTTTACCCAGTAAAGAGACGGGGACAATATCACATTTACCTTGTTTTTTGTATCGCCCGCTTCATCCAGGGCAATGTTTGGAGATTGCGGGTCCAGAAAAACAGTAGTTAATTTTTTGTTAAATATCGTAAACAAAGTTCGATCCCTTTTTTGTTTTCATATCGTATTCGAATCCTATTTTTGCACTTTTTTCATCCTGGACAATCTCTACAGTCACGTCCAAAAAGCGTTCATCAAATTTGGGATTAAATCTAAGCAATTGCTCTTTTTCCTCATCGCTCAGCCCTATATCCTCAATCGTTTTATAGATTCCAGAACCGGCGCCCATACTCAGTTCCAAGGCTCTTGCACTGTCACATCCGAGTATCATCTCCCAGACCTCGGCCGTTGCATAGTTCACATCGATTCCGAGATTTCTGTCACTACTGTAATAAAATAAATTATCATAGTTTATATTTTTAACACTTTTATCATGATAAATTTTCATATAAGAATCGATTATCTCCTCCATATGTCTCCTGGATGCTATGTAATCTCTAAAAAGATAGGGTTTTTCATTAAAGATGTCGCTTCTGTAGCCGTCTTGCCTTACCTTGCCCATACTGTCAAGCAGCAAATCCACAAAGCTGATATTGACCATATTCCTGTTCAAATACTGCTCCAGGGCAAACTTTCTGCTCTCGTTCACCGTAGCGTTTGCATCCGTAAGAGAGTTTATATTAAACCTGGACCTTGCGCTCTTTAGCCCAACCATAACCTTAACTCCCGAATATTCGGGGAGCATAAGGGGAAACTGGTTCAAAAATTCGTAAAAAGCTTCGCTTGAGTCTATGGCATCAAGCTCCTTGGATGTTCTCAAAAGAGTTAAGACATCATCTAAGAGCGTGCTCGTCTGAAGTAAAAAGCTTTCATTTTCCACATGCCCGGATGCCTCTTTTACCTGTTTGAGGCCAAGGCCTATGGCAAGAGTGATGGCAATGATAAATAAGACTGTGATAAGCAATGCAATCGCATCTCTTTTGTTTTTTAACACTTTTTCAACCTACGCTCATTGAAAATATCGGAAGGAGCATTGCGGCGACTATAAAGCCTATACTTCCTCCTACAAACAGCATAAGCGCCGGTTCAAGAAGGGTAAGAAGTGTGCTTATCTTGTCTCTGTTTTCCTCAAAATAAAGCTCAGACACATTTGTTAGCACGCTTTCAACCTGTGATGTTTCCTCGCCCAGAGCAATCGACTGTATAAAGGCATAATCTATCTTGGTCTTTGAATCGTTCAAAGCGTTTGAGAGCAGTTTTCCCTCCACCACTTTTTTTGAGGCTCCCACAAACAGCTCTTTTAAAACCAGATTGTTCAGAATATTTGCACTCAGGTTTATCGTCTGCACAAAAGGCACGCCTGAACGGACAAGCAGTGAGGCTATATACGAGAACCTCGCAAGCTCGCTCTTTTGTGCGATCTCTCCAAACAAAGGGAGTTTGAGTATCAGTTTGTGAACCGCATAGGCGAAGACATGGCTCTTTTTCATAAAAAACATAAATGCGGAAACAAAGACAAAGATCAGCCCTAAGATCGTTGTGAAATTATCATTAAAAAAGTCACCCATCGCGATGACCACTTTTGTGGCTGTGGGCAGTTCCTGATCCATACTCTCAAAGATACCCGTGATTTGCGGAACCACAAAAGCCAGCATAAAAGAGATCATCAAAAGAGAGATTATTATCATAAAGGACGGGTAGGCGAAGGCTCCCTTAATCTCTTTGTTTATCCTGTCCTGCTCTTTTAAAAATCTGGATAGCTCCAAAAGGACCTCATCCAAAATACCGCCGCTCTCACTGACCTTGATAGACTGCTTAAAAAATTCCGGCAGAATGACTATGCTCTGGGTATCGAGTGCGGTAAAAAAGTTTTTTCCCTCGTCGAGATGGGTACTGACCGTGCTTAAGAACAATGCCATTTTTTTATTGTTCTGATAATGGGTTTGGACTATCTTCAAAGCCGAAACGATACTGATTCCGGAGCGGATATACATTGAGAGTTCGCGAGAAAGAGCGGAAAGCTCTTTTGCGGGGATCTTGTATTTTCGTGAAAACTCCAGCCCTTCAAAAAAAGAGGGTGTATCCTCACTGATGCTCTGGTATATAATCTTTTTGGCTTTTAATTTGCTCTTCGCTTCAACCAAGGAAGCAGCTTCAATCTTATCGCTGAGCCCTTTGCCGCTTGAATCTATCCCTTTGAATTTAAAAATCATTTCAGCACTTTGTCCAGAAGGGTTTCTTTGGCTTTTACAGCTTCTTCAATCGAGTCGAACTTAGTGACTTTTTCAAGATACTGCGAAAAATCATAAACACTGTTTTTATATTCTACAAACACTTGCTCACCTACCCCTTTCTTATCTACCGTATAAGAAAAACAGACATCTTCTTCAACATCTTCTTCATTGAAATACACCTCTTTTTCCTGCTCAAAAACACCAAAAGACGCTTCATATCTGTATACTTTGATACTGTTATCCAAAAATCCGTCAAATACACCCTCAAGATCTTTTTGTTTTTCATCATCCACAAAAATATCACAGCTTGCACAAGAGTCAAGACAGAGAAACTTTACGCTTCGCTCATGCGGGATTCCCTGTAGATACTCTTTGAGGGTGGCAAGTGTCAGGGAATTGCTTTTTTCTTCCATCTTTTGGAAATTGCTAATCGCCAGAGTGTAGACCACGCCCACTATCATAACGACGATCAACAGCTCCACAAGAGAGAAAGCCTTTCTCAATTTTATTTACACTCACTCATCTTGATATCGGCAGCTTCATCTTTTCCGCCCTCTTTTTTATCCGCGCCCAGTGAGATTATCTCGACTGAGCCCTCGTTGTTCACATAGATAAAATTATTGCCCCAGGAATCTTTTGGCATCTTTGAATCTTTGAAATAGCCGCTCGTAGAATACCCGGGATATTTTTCTTCATCGGGATTTGCGACAAGCGCTTCGAGCCCTTCTTCTGTGGACGGATACACGCTGTTGTTTATTTTAAACATATCCAGAGCCCCGTTATAGATGCTCTTCATCTGAACGCAGACCAGATTTCTTTTGGCTTCTTCCCCTTTTCCCGTAAGACTGGGCATAACCATAGCGGCCAAAAGACCCAGAATAACGATAACGATCATCAGCTCTATAAGTGAGAATCCACTTCTTGATTTTTTATTTTGCATATTAGGTAACCTTTTTGTAATTGCTGTATTATTATAGTAAAAAAATGTTACTTTTGAGTTACATCCGGTTACGTAAAGCTATTTTTTAAGCCTTGGAGCTGTTTTGTGCAGTTTTGTTTTTGTATAGATTTTCATCGTCTCTCCTTAAAACCATCAGCTGCAATATTACACCTCGGGTGTTACATTCTAATTTTTTTCATTTTAATAATGAACGTGCTACAATGGCCGGATGAGAACTTTAAGATATATATTTAAACTGTTGTTTCTTATTTTGGCAGTTGTGGATCTTCATGCCATAGAGATAGATTCAAAGACATCCGGGATTGATCTTCTCTCCCGCTCAAGCATCTTCATAGATGACACGAACACTCTCTCGCTGGATGAAGTGCGCAGCAGACAGTTCACACAATGCGAAAAAGAGATTTTGGGGTTTGGCTTTGTTCCCGATAAAGTTTTGTGGATTCGGTTCACGCTCAAAAATACTACGGACGCCACTCTGCATAAAGTGCTTCAGTTTGATAATGCCACTACGGAAAACATCCGCTTGTATTACGATGACAAGGTTATAAACGACGGCATGTGGAACATGGACAACACCCGAACAAGCCTGCATCCGAGCTTTGAGATATCTTTGGAGCCTTATGAAGAAAAAAGCTTTTATATCAAGGCACACTCCAAAATATCCACACTTATCGCCAAACTTGTTTTATGGGAAAAAGAACCCTTCCTCCAATATGAATACGAAAGAAAAACCTATCTGTTCCTATTTTTTGCAGTGCTTGTCACTCTGTTGCTCTACAATCTTATGCTCTATGTTTTTACCAAAGACAGAGCCTACCTCTACTATATTCTCTACCTTGCATCCGTTATATTCTTTCAGTCCAATTATCTTGGGATCTCTCAGCTGTATCTCTTCTCAAACGAGATAACAGCCATTGTCGCCAAGGCAAGCATGACATACATCTCTTTTTTGATTATAAGTATCCTCCTCTTTACCAGAGAGTTTTTACATACCTCCAAATTTGAAAAACTTGATTTTGTGCTGAAGGTCTATCTCTACATCACGCCCGTAATCGCGCTTTTGAGTTACGACAATTTCCTCTTTGACATGAATATCATCCTCGTTTTTATTCCCTTGGGAATGCTTGTCGTATTTACGGGATTTTATGCCTTGTACAAGGGTGTAAAACAGGCGAAATTTTATGTACTTGGATGGAGTTTTGTCATCTTCTCGCTTATCTTCATAAACCTTAAGGCTACGGGGCTCTTTGATATCACCAAATATTTTTTGTATATCAACGAACTTGCCTTTGTTCTTGAAGCCCTGCTCTTTTCCATCGCACTCGCGCACCGTATAAAGATACTCTCAGAAGAAAAAAGCGAAGCAGACACAAGACTCATAGAGTTTCAAAAACAAGAGCAGTTAACACTCAAAAGACTTGTAGATGAAAAAACCGCCGATCTGCTGCTGGCACTCAACCAAAAAGAGCTGCTCTATAAAGAGTTAAACCACAGAGTAAAGAACAATCTTCAGATGGTTCTCTCCCTGATAAAACTGCAGATTCTTAAAAGCAGTTCGCATCAGACGAAAAACGAACTTGAAATCACAAAAAACAGGATAAATTCTATCTCCCATCTCTATGAGACCCTGCATCTCGACACCAAGAGTGAAAATATCAGCACCTATGAATACTGCAAGAAAATTGCACAAAACCTTGATATCAACCCTGCCGTAAAAATAGATGTCGTATACGATATCAAACATAACCTGAGCATAGACCATCTGGTGTACTGCGGTCTAATCCTCAACGAACTGATGACCAATGCTATCAAATACGCTTTTACAAACAGCGGTGAGCTGAAAATAGATCTATACAAAATAGGAAGAACCGTTTTTCTCACAGTGCAGGATAACGGAGCGGGATTTGAACAAAAAGGGAATATCTCTTTGGGACTTGAGATTGTCAGGACCCTGGTAACAAAACAGCTTTTGGGGGATATGGTCATTGATTCCAAAGATGGAACTGTAGTAAAAATAAAGTGGGACGAAAATGAATAATCTGAATATACTCATCGTCGAAGATGAAAGCCTTGTAGCTATGGAACTCTCAAACAGTATCACCGCACTTGGCTACAATGTGGTGGAGTTCGCCACAAACGCAAAAATGGCAAGAGAGTTTATGCAAAATGAGGCAATAAACCTGATTTTAATGGATATCAATCTCAGAGAATCTCTCGACGGGATAGACCTGTACAAAAGTCTCCGGACAAAGACACCCGTCATTTATCTCACCGCCTACAAGGATGAAGACACTATCTCAAAAGCCATTATAACCAACCCTCTGGGCTACCTGATAAAACCGCATAATGAAGATGAATTAAAAGCACTTTTGAAATTGGCTCTTTACAAGCTCCAAAACAACTCACAGCTGAGAGATTCGGGTGAAAGGATAGATATAGGGAAAAAATACTTCTATCATTGCGATGAGGAGAAGGTGTATTTGAACGACACCTATGTACGGCTCACCAAAAAAGAGCTGCAGCTGCTCAAACTTCTTATCAATGCGAGAGGCAATATTGTCAGCTATCAGACTATAGAAAATGAGATATGGGATAATGAAATAGTCGGTAACTCGTCTGTGAGAACACTGATATACAGATTAAGAGGCAAACTTGCCGATGATTTGATAAAAAGTGAATTTAATCATGGATTGAAACTGGAGGTTTAAAAAGACTCCCCTCCAGATACCTGCGGCACATGATAAATCAAGGTGTGCTGCTGTATTCCTACCCTGACACATTGTCTCAAGATACCATTGCACAGGTCTAAAGGGAAGCGGTGGAATTATAGCGAAAAAAGATATAATTACAAAACTTTTAAGGGATTTTTTTATTATGTTGTATATTATAGCCGCACTTAAACCTGAAGCACAAGCTTTCGTAGACAAATACAGACTCAAAAAAACAAAACTTAATGCCTATACTCTTTACTTTAACGATGATATGAGACTTATCATCAGCGGTCTTGGCAATGATAAGGCCAGAGAAGCCACCCAAACCCTTATCGACAACTATGACATCACAAATGAGGATATCTATCTCAATATAGGCATTTGCGCGGCAAACACCCGCTACTCCATCGGCGAACTCATAGAGGCGGGCTCCATCGCCTATAAGGGCGAAATCTATCCGCTTCAAAACAGTTCCCCTAAAAGACTCACCTGTCTGGATGCAGAAGCCGCAGAGGCTGTTTGTGAGATAGCGGATATGGAATCATTCGGATTCTATGATGCCATCAGACACTCCCCCGCCATCAAAAATTTTCATGTTCTGAAGGTGGTGAGCGATCATTTTGAGCCTCAAACCGTTACAAAAGAAAAGACAAAATCACTTATCTTTAATATGATTGATGCTATAAATAAACTGATTTTAAATCACCCATACAAATAAATAAAAGGCAAGAGACTTGAAATTTTTACTACTCTTTATACCCATTTTGCTGACACTTCATGCCCAAAACTTTGATGAGGATACTCTAAAAAAACAGATAGGACGGATGCTTGTTGTAGGTTTCAACGACAAGAGCCTTGATGAAAATTCAAGGATTGCCCGAGAGATTCGCAAGTATGAACTCGGAGGGGTAATCTTGTTTGACCGTTTTTACAATGATAAAAACCGCACGAAGAACATCAGTTCCCCCCAACAGCTCCGGGAACTCACGGCAAAACTGCACTCCTTCTCAAAAAAACCTCTTTTTGTCTGCATAGACCAGGAGGGGGGAAGGGTCGCAAGACTCAAGCCGCAATACGGTTTTACAAAAATCCCCTCTGCAAAAAAAATATCCCTGATGGAGAGTGCGGATGTTCAAAACATTTATGCGGCTCAGGCAAAAATGCTCAGACAAAACGGCATCAACTGCAATTTTGCCCCTGTTCTTGATTTGGCACTCAATCCAAAAAACAAGGTGATTGTGGGATTGGAGCGCTCTTTTTCTGAGAGCTCTTTGCAGGTGCTTAAATATGCCAAAATCCTTATAGAGGCACAAAGAGCCCAGCATGTCATCTCGGTCCTAAAACATTTTCCGGGACACGGCTCCTCTTTGGGCGACTCGCATCAGGGCTTTGTCGATGTCAGCAAGAGCTGGAACGAAAAGGAGCTTGAACCCTATCAGGAGCTTATAGATTCGCAAGACGCAGATATGATAATGACCGCCCATGTCTTTAACTCCCGTCTTGACAAGACCTATCCCGCCACCCTCTCCTACAAGGTCAACACCGAGCTTTTAAGAAAAAAGATGGGCTTTAGGGGTGTGGTTATCTCCGATGATTTGCAGATGAAGGCGATCTCAGAACATTTCACCCTCAAAGAGACCCTCACCCTTGCCATCAACTCCGGCGTGGATATGCTCCTCTTTGGCAATCAGCTTGCATCCCAAAGCGTCGATGTGCTTATCGATATGATCTACTCCCAGGTAAAAAGCAAGAAGATTCCACATGCCAGGATTCTAGAAGCAAACCGCAGGATTGAGAACCTCCATACCAAAAACTCCATTGTCTCCAGAGCGATAAAGTTTGAAGAAGAGCGTATCGCCATGACAAAAGAGTATATCAAACAGCATTACGGTCTGAGCGTTGCTGATATCAAGATAAAGCCAAAAATAATCGTTCTTCACTGGACGGCGGTTATGGATTTTGAAAAGAGTTTTAAAAGACTTTACCCCCAAACGCTCTACAGCGACAGGGCAGACATAGCAAATGCAGGCGCACTGAATGTATCGGCGCATTTTTTGATAAAGCGCAACGGAGAGATTATCCGGCTTATGCCGAGCGACCATATGGCAAGACATGTGATAGGGCTGAACTATTCAAGCATAGGGATTGAGAATGTAGGGGGAGAGAACAATACCGAAGATGATTTGACACCCGCGCAGCTGCAGGCCAATATCGCACTTGTACACTACCTCAAAGCCCAATACCCTGATATACAATACCTCATCGGCCACCACGAATACACAAAGATGCAGGACACGCCCCTATGGCTGGAAAAGGATGCTTCCTACAGAACCAAAAAAGCCGATCCCGGAGACAGGTTTATGCGTGAGATCAGAGCTTCGCTTCAGGAGCTTGGATTGAAGAGACCCTGATGCAGAGTTCTTTTAGCACCCTTGACTGGTCTATATTTGCAGGCTACTTTGCCCTGCTTGGCATAAGCTCCTACATGCTCAGCCGTGTAAAGATCACAAGTTCCAGAGAGTATTTTATAAGTGCAAACTCTATGCCTATGTTTGCAGTCGCCGTCTCAGTGCTTGCCACCTCACAATCGGCCGCCACCTTTTTGGGCGCACCGGAGTTTTCCTACAAAAACGATTTTACTTTTATCGGTTTTTACCTCTCTGCCCTTGTCGCGGTCGTTTTTGTAGCCTACGTTCTTATCCCGAGGTTTTACGAGATACGGGCTGTCACCGTGTATGAACTTCTTGAAAAAAGATACGGAAAAACCGCAAAGGTGCAGGCGGGGATTATGTTTTTGCTCGGCCGTATTCTTGCCAGCGGAGCCAGACTCTATATCGGCGCTCTTGCCATCTCCATGATTTTGTTTACGGATATCAGCGCCTGGCATGTGGGAATCTCCATACTCATCTTAGTCCTCTGCGCCCTCGCCTATACCTATTTTGGCGGGGTGAAATCCGTCATACTCAGCGATGTCATCCAGGCGCTTACCTATGTGGGAGCAGGAGTTGTCGTGCTTGTGTTTCTCTACATCCAGCTTGAGAGCGTGGAGATTTTTGCCACGCTTGAGGCGTACGGCAAACTCCGTTTTATTGACACTTCCCTCGGGGGAAACTTTTCTGTTGCAGGGCTTTTGAGTGGTTGGCTGCTGCTTAATATCGCCGCCTTCGGACTTGATCAGGATATGACACAAAGGGTTCTCAGCTGCAAGAACAAAAAAGAAGCCGCAAAGTCTCTGATTGTCTCAATCCTTTTAACCATACCCGTAGTCTTGCTCTTTTTAGCCATAGGCGCTCTGCTCTTTGTTTTTTATCAGCAAAGCGAGGTTGTCCAGAATTTTGAGGGGGAGAAGATCACGATTTTTATGTACTATATTTTACATGAGATGCCCGAGGGTCTGCGGGGGCTTGTTACCGTCGGAGCCATTGCAGCGGCACTCTCAAGCACAAACTCTGTTTTGGGAGCCATGGCCTCGGTAGCCGTAGAGGATATATACAAACCCTGGCGGCTCAAAAAAGGGGATGTGGATGAGATGCACTTTGTCCATGCATCACGAAAGGCTGTTTTATTTTTTGCCCTGATCTTGTCTGCTATGGCGATAGTGAGTTACTTTTGGCAGCGCTACTCTGAACTCTCGCTTATCAGCTTTGCCCTGGGAGTGATGGCTTTTGCGTATACGGGGCTTTTGGGAGTTTTTTTCTCAGCCATTTTTACCTCCCGCGGAAATTCCAAAACGGTTCCATGGGCTTTGGCAGGCGGATTTTTTACCGTACTGGCACTTCAGCCTTATTCCTTTGGGATCACGCTTGGTTTTTCATGGCAGATCGTAATAGGAACCCTAGTTGCTTTTGGTGTGATGCAAACAGGAGCCAAAGATGAGTGAACTTTATATCGGTGTGATGAGCGGTACGAGTCTCGATGGGATTGATATAGCGCTTTGTGAGATAGACGCACTAAGATGCACCCTTGTCGCATCAAAAGAATACCCTTTTGAGCAGGCACTCAAAAAAGAGATTTTGGCTCTGATAGACACCCCCTCCACGCTCATGCAAATCGGTACTGCAGACAAAAAACTCGGGCTTATGTTTGCAGATGCCATCAACTCTTTTATACAAACACACAAGATAGTTCCACATGCCATCACCGCCGTGGGACTTCATGCTCAAACACTCTGGCACAACCCGGACTCGGAGTTTTCTTTTTCCATGCAGCTGGGCGATGCAAACACCGTATCTGCCAAGACAGGCTTGCAGGTTGTCGCGGATTTTAGAAGGATGGATATGGCAAACGGCGGTCAGGGCGCTCCTTTTGCTCCCGCTTTTCACCAGTTCGTGTTTGGCTCGCTTGAAGAAAAAACGGCAGTTCTCAATATCGGCGGAATGGCAAATATTACGATTTTGGGGGAGGAGCTCAAAGGCTGGGACACGGGTCCGGGCAATGTCCTGATGGATATGTGGATACAAAAGTCCCAAAACCAGGCCTATGACAAAGAGGGTGCATTCTCGGCATGTGGAACCCTGGACGAAGAGCTCCTAAAAGCCATGCTTGGCGACGAATATTTCCAAAGACCTCCCCCAAAAAGTACGGGCAGAGAGTATTTTAATGAGACCTGGCTTGCCAAACATCTGCCTCTCTTTCAGACCATAAAAGATGAGGATATACAAAGAACCCTTGCAGAACTCACCGCCTGGAGTATCGCAAACGATGTGAATAAAACCGATACCCGGCTTCTTCTCGTCTGTGGCGGGGGAGCAAAAAACAGCTTTTTGATGCAGAGGCTCCAAAAGCTTTGCAGATGCACAATCGCGACAAGCGATGCATACGGTCTCAACAGCGACTTCTTAGAAGCGATGGCTTTTGCCTGGCTTGCATACAAAAGAGTACATAGAGAAGAAGTGAACCTCAAATCCGTGACAGGTGCTTCAAAAAATTCAATTCTGGGCGGTATATATGGATAAGATACAAGCATGGCTAGACACAACTCCCTATAAAGGTTTTGGGATAAGTCCGGCCTCGGCAGATGCCAGTTTTCGCAAATACTACAGGATCACTTCCGGGGGGATATCGTATCTGCTTATGGACTCATCACTTGAAAAACACTCCCTGGCACCCTTTTTGGACGTAACTGCAAGGCTTTTGAAGATAGGCGTGCATGCACCCGATATTTTGGAGCAAAACTTGGCAGAGGGGTATCTCATTATCAAAGATTTTGGAAATACCCACTATCTCAATCTTTTGCACAGCGGTAATTTTACAGAACTATACTCCAGAGCCATAGAGCAGATTCTCTTGATGCAAAAAGCCTCAACTGCAGATCTTCCCCTGTACGACAGGGCTTTTTTGCATATGGAGATGGATTTGATGCAGGAGTGGTATCTGCAAAAGCTCTTGGATAAAAAGCTCAGCGACACGCAGCTGCAGATACTCGACATCTCCTTAAAGAGCATCTCGGATGTGGTTTTGTCACAGCCCCAGAATGTTTTTGTACATCGTGATTTTCACTCAAGAAACATTATGCTCACTCCCGCAGACGAGATTGGGGTGATTGACTATCAAGACGCAATGAACGGGGCCCTCACCTATGATTTGGTCTCCCTTTTAAAAGACTGCTATATAGAGTTTCAAAGAGAGGATATCTTAAGACTTGTTCTTGAGTTTCGGGATAAAAAAGGGGTGGATGCGGACGATGAAACATTTATAAAATGGTTCGATTTTATGGGGCTCCAAAGACACATAAAGGTGCTGGGCGTCTTTTCAAGGCTTTATCTGCGTGACGCCAAAGAGGGGTATCTCAAAGATATTCCGCTCACCCTGAAATATCTCCTGGACACCGCCTCTTTGTATGATGAGACCAAAGAGCTGGCAAAGCTGCTAAAAGAGCTGCAATGAAGGCTATGATCTTATGTGCGGGACGCGGCGAAAGGATGCGCCCCTTGAGCGACACGCTTCCAAAACCCCTCTTGGAAGTGCGGGGAAAACCGCTGCTTCTTTGGCATGTGGAAAGACTCAGGGCATGTGGATTTAGCGACATCATCATCAACATCGCATATTTGGGGTACAAGATATCCGAGTATCTGGGTGACGGTTCGAAATACGGGGTGCATATACACTATTCGGATGAGCAAGACAGCGGAGCATTGGAGAGTGCAGGCGGAATCATAAAGGCTCTTCCTCTACTTGGGGAGGAGCCTTTTTTGGTCGTAAACGGCGACGTGTTTTGTGATTATGATTTTGACCCCTCTTTTGATTTGGGCGACAAACTGGCACATCTGATTTTGGTGCCAAATCCTGAACATAATCTTAACGGTGATTTTGGTCTGCAAAACTTTCTTTTGATTAATGAGAATCAAGTAAAATACACTTTTTCCGGTATAGGCTACTATTCACCCGGGCTCTTTGAGGGTCTTAGGTGTGAAAAACTGCCGCTGGCTCCGATACTCCGAGAAAAGGCAGAAGAAAAAAAGATCTCTGCCTCTTTATACCTTGGCATGTGGAATGATATCGGAACACCAAAAAGGCTCAAAGAAATAAATATGGATACGCGATGATACAACTGATTTTACTGGCTTTTCTTGCTACTTTTGCATCTGCACAATATACGGACTGTACTTTTAAGAACAAAGACTATACGGATATCTGCGAAAAGGTTGTAAAAGAGGGCGTTTCATACGAATACGCAAACAGATTTCTCCTCTCTTATTTTAAAACCCAGAAATTTGACGAGATAAGCTGGAAATATCTTCAGCCGCGCCACATAAAGATACATACGCAAAATGAGAAAAAAGCCAATAACGTACTTGTAAAATATATCCCAAGATTGGTGGAACATCTCAAAGAGTACAAAGAAGTCTACGATTACAGTGAGAAAAAATACGGTGTCAACAGAGAGATAATCGCCGCCATACTGATGAAAGAGACTCATCTGGGCAGAATCCGGCCCACGCATGACGCTTTTATAGTTTTTAACACCATGGTGGTTCGAACCAATCCCCAAAGCAGCCGCGAGAAATGGCTTTTGAACATGGGCAAAACCAACATGGCTTCCATCATAGGCTACTGCTATAAAAAAGACCTCAGCCCCGAGGAGTGCAATCTGCCGAGTTCTTACGCCGGAGCGGTGGGAATCCCACAGTTCATGCCCAACAGTTTTGTGTATATGGACGGCTACAAAAGCAAAATGGGTGATTTGACAAAAATGGAAGATGCGATCATGTCGGCAAGCAAATTCTTAAACCTCAAGGCTGATTTTAATGAACTCATCCAATGGGATAAGATCCCGAGTATGCCGGAGCTGGAATCCGCCTGGTATGATTATGAGTTTGAAAACGAAAACGCTTCCTTCGCCTACAGCCACAGCAGCAGGTCGGACAAGGTATATGCATGTTTTTCGTGCGCAGACAGCGAACTTGATTATCTAAGAGAGTACACCAAAAAAATCATGCGCTACAACAACTCCTCCAATTATGCCATAGGAGTCCTGCGACTCGCATACGATGCGAATCTTCTGCTCAAAGAATAAGGCGGACTTTAGCTGATAAGAGCCTTGAGCGTGTGCGATGCACGGGGTTTTAGTATTTTGAAATCCCCATAGGCGTTTGCCGATTCAATGCAGACCATTCCCAAATAGGCGTCCTCTTTCATCCCGCTCATTCTGGAGCATTTTTCTATCCACGGGTTCCACACCACGACCGAAGAGGAGCCTTCATTTTGTATCTTTATCACTCTGTTCTTGTCTGATAAGAACAGAGCCTCTTTTACATCCTGATAGACCCTGTCCACTTCTTCCATAAAGACAACATCCCCTTTTTGCACACATGTTTGCGCGCTTAATGCGTCAAAATAGGGCTTCGCATCCAAACCTTTTACAGCTGCATCTGAGATATCCGAAACCAAAAAATAACTGTGAAGCGCCTGTGTTATTTTGAATTCCCTCTCATCCGTATTGGTCGTGGTCAGCTCCATGCAAAGAGTGTCCGATACGCGAATCCTCAACTCCAAATGAAACCTGTAGGGCCACAGTTTGAGGGACTCGGGTGTTTCGTTGAGTTCCAAAACCAGCTGCGTTGTTTTTGAATCTGTCTCTTGGCTCCTTGCTACTTTCCACATGCCGAGTCTGGCAAAGCCGTGCTGGGGAAGGTCCGGATTGTTCATCCCAAAAGAGGGCCAGCAGAGGGGAACGCCGCCTCGTATCGCCTTGCCCTTTTCAAAATCGCTTGTCTCGCTGAGCCAGAGGATATCCTCTTCCCCTTTGCGTTTGTATTCAAAGATATGCGCACCCTGCAAAGCGATTTTTGCCTGTGAAGCCTCATTGCTTATCTCGATATATTCGAAACCGTTTTCCAATTGTTTATGCTGTATCATCTTAGTTCCATGAAGTGATTTTATGCCATTTCAAGGCATACATAAGTATAAAGATATAACAGACTATACCCAGAATATAGCTCGACTGCATATCCCCCGAGACCTGCGCCGCTTTTCCAAAGACAAGAGGGAGGATTGCTCCTCCGGCTATTGCCATAATAAGCAAGGCGCTCCCCTTTGCCGTGTACTTTGCTAGCCCCTCAAGCGCCAAAGGCCAGATACTCGGCCATACAAGGGCATTTGTAAATCCCAGAAGTGCCACAAAGCTTACACTGTCAGGCAGGGTCGGAATCCCGCTCCAGCCCCAGAGTATCTCAGAGATTCCAGAGCTTGAGCTTGAACCAAAGACCACGGCAGCTATAAGCACTATCCCCCCAAGGGCAGAGCCGGCAAGAGCTTTTTCCTGCGAAAGATATTTGGGTATGCACAAGATGCCCACAATATACCCAAGCACCATAAAGACCATAGTATACGAAGTGAGCGAACTTGCATTGGCGACACCTAGGCTTTGTCCGTAAAGCCCTATGGTATCGCCTGCGATAACCTCGATACCGACATAGAAAAAAAGTGCGGCCGCTCCAAGGACAAGACGCGGAAATTGCAGGATACTCCCCCCGCCATCAGGACCATCCTCCTCGAACTCAAGCTCCGGAAGCGATGAGAACTTCACCAGAGCGATGAGCGCGATAAGCACAATCGCCATGATGATATAGGGGCTTATCAGCCTTGAGGCAAGGGTGTGTCTCTGTACATCTGACAAATCAGCAGATATGCTCCCGATGTCAGAAAGGATGAGCGCCGTAAAAAGCAGGGGGACAAGAACGCCCGCACTCTTATTTATAAGTCCCATAATACTTATGCGCATGGCGGCGCTCTCAATGGGACCTATAAGCACTACATAGGGGTTTGAGGCGGTCTGCAGGATTGTAAGACCCGTCCCGAGGGTAAAAAGAGCGATAAGAAATAAAACAAAATCGGCACTTAAAGCCGCGGGAATGAAGAGCAGACTGCCGATAGCCATCACGGCCAAACCTATAGCCATGGCGTTTTTGTATCCGGTTCGCTCAAGCACAAACGACATAGGAAGTGCCATCACCGTATATGCGATATAAAATGCAAAAGTGACAAGAAGAGCCTGAAATTCATTCAAATCGCAAATCACCTTTAAAAAAGGGATAAGAGAGCCGTTAAGCCAAGTGACAAAGCCGAATATAAAAAATAAGATCCCTATGATAATCATAGGAAAGATGCTTGAGTTATTTTTCATCCAGAAGACCTTTTAGATAGCGCGCCACACCGTCCTCATCGTTGGTATGGGGCAGGACGATGTGGGCATATTTTTTCACACCCTCTTGAGCATTCGCCATGGCTACGGCGGTTCTTGCAAGCTCAAACATCCCCACGTCATTAAAATTATCCCCAAAAACCGTGAGCTTTGAGAGGTCGAATCCCAGATATTGGCTTACACTTCTTATGCCGTGTGATTTATCCGCGTCTTTATGCAGTATGGTCAGAAAATAACACCCCACATAAGCCTCTGGAGCTAAAATATATTTCAGTGCATCTCCGTAAATGCTCTTGAGATGCACTTCCATAGAGCGCAAAAGCTGCTCCTCACCCATATATACTATCTTGAAATTGTCATCCATGGCACGGATATTCGTTTGTTCTTGCAGGTTGTCGTCTTTTACATATCTTGAGAGGACATTTTTCTGGTCTTCATTTAAAATCGAGGAGTGGATAAAGGCCTCATTGAGATTTTTATCCGCCAAAGAGAGGATAAAGGGGTAGATACCAAACCTGCTCCCCTCATCGATAATACTGTCTGCGATCTCTTTGTTTATAAATTTCGTATCAATTATCTTTTTGTCCATTGTCGCAATCAGCGCGCCGTCAAGCAAGATCATGGGAGCATTGATATGCACGCCCTGTAAAAGCTGTTGCGTTTTTTTGTATGTCCGGGCAGTCGCCACACTCAAAATAGAGCTTTGGGCTTTTGCATTCCAGATACTTTTAGTATAATCGCTTATCGATAAATCATTGCGTAAAAATGTATGGTCAAGGTCTGTGATATATATATTTTTCATGATGCAAGTATAACGAAACTCATAGCCAAAGCAGAAGGTACATATATGAAAACAGCAGTAGTGACGGGTGCGAGCAGCGGGATTGGAAAAGAGATAGCCGGGCGACTTCTCTCTTTGGGCTACAGCGTGACGGGCATAAGCAGAACGATCAGCGACAAAGATTTTGATGATACCCGTTTCACTCCCCTGCAGGCGGATCTCTCCTGCGAGGCATCCACCCTTCTGGCATGTGCAAAACTAAAAGATTATGATCTAAGCATCCTGATAAACTGTGCCGGTTTTGGCAGGTTTGAACCGCATGAGGAGCTGAGCCTGCAGACCATTACAAAGATGACTTTTTTAAATCTGACAGCACCCATGCTCCTGAGCAACACCCTGCTTCGCTCTCTTAAAAAAAACGGAGGCTACCTTATAAACATAAATTCCATAGAGGCGGTAAGGGCGAGCAAGTTTGCAGGGGTATATTCCGCTACGAAGGCGGGACTGAGAGCTTTTGGCGATTCGCTGTTTGAAGAAACAAGAAAAAGCGCTCTGAGCATCACAAATATAAATCCGGATATGACCCAAAGCGGTTTTTATGATGCACTCAGATTTGAGACAAGCCAAAAAGAGGATGAGAAACTGCTTGCTTCGGATATCGCGGATGCGGTCGAGCATATACTCAAAATGAGAAAAGGTGCGGTAGTGAGCGATTACACCATCAGAAGTCTTAATTTTGGAATTTCTAAAAAAAGCTTAGGAGCGAATATCAAATTTTGAGCTGGACCTTGATTCTGTAGAGCGTAAAAACTGTAGATTTTTTTTGATTTGTTTCATCGAGTTTGCCGTATCATCCTGTAAGCCGTGCACCAGCTCGGCGGCTTCTCTTAAGAGATAGATCGCCTCTTGCGTCTCATTTGCTCCGCTAAGCTCAGGAATATCTTCCAAAAGCTTATTTAAAGCATCCGTATTTTTTTCTATTATGGCTATTTTGAGCTTAGTAAGCCACATCTGTGGTTTCTCTCCATGCTTCTAAAAGACCTTTAAAAACATTGCTGACCTCGTCAAGATGCGCCATATTGTTCTGTGATCCGGCAGATGTAAGAAGCTGTATCTCATAGTTGTACAGACCTTCGAGGTATTGTGACACATCACCGTGGGAGTGATCCAAAATCGAGATAAGCTCCGTGATTATAGAGATAGAACGGTTCGTCCAATACACTCTTTTTTCCACATCCTTGTCTTTTATCGCTTTTTTTGCCTGTGCATTAAACTTCAACACACCCTCATACAACATCTCTATAAGCTTGGCAGGAGACTCCACCCCTACATTATTCTGTGCATAAATATTATGAGCTAAATTACCATACATCTTAAATCCTTTTTCTTTTTCATCATCTAAATCATCCATGTTAAAGTATATCGGTCCGCAAAAGAATTTCTTTAACTATTTTCTATTATATTTAGCTGTTTTGCGCCGCTGTCTGAGCATCTGCCATTTGAGTGAACATAGATGAAGCAGAGTTTATTTGGCTTATTATCAAATCGTATGCAGCGTATTGTTTTTTCAATATTTCATACTTGGTATCGAGTCTGCTTGTCGCGGATTCTTTTCTGTCTTCAAGTGCTGAAATGCTTTGCGTGATAGAGTCTTCAAACAAATCCAATGTGGCATTGTATTTCGTATACCCCTCCACCACGGTAGCAAGCTCGTTGAATGCCCCCGTGAGTTCAACCGTCGTAGTGTCTGCGTTTGTGTAGGTGCCTCCGGAAAAAAAGGCTTCGACATTTGCAGGATTTTCATCAAGTGCTGCATTAAAGACGGTTTTATCGATTGTCATCTTGCCGTCTACATCCAGATCAAAGCCGTAATCAGCCATATACCCCACACCGCCGCCGATGGTGGAGATAAGATCCTGAAGAGTGCTCTTCATATTTTTTATAGTGCTCTCGCCCGAAAATATACCCCTTTGAGCACTGTCCGTACTCTGCTTTGTCATCTTGCCGAGTTCCGTGATGGCAGAGTTGTACTTCTCTACGAAACTGTCAATTTTTTCTATGATATTGTCGCGGTTTTGCTCTACGCTCACAACTGAAGTGCCTGCTTCTTTGAGCGTGATATCAAGACCTGCAATCAAATCATCCACACTGTTGCTCTCACGCTCAATTGCCTGTCCGTTAAATGAAAAACTGGCATTTATGCCTGTTTGAACGGCACTTGCGTCAAAAGAGGTGGTCAAACGCGTATCTTTTAAATTTCCGCTTGTATCGCTTATCGCTATATTTTGTGCGTCTCCCGTATTGGCTGCACTGATAAAAAGACGAAATTCCCCGCTGTTTATCTGGACTATCGTAGCATCCACCAAGTCACCTGCCTGGTCATTTATCAGCTTTTTAAAGTCATCCAGCGTCGTGGTTTCATCATAGTCTATAGTAATCGGAGCAGCCGCGCCCACACTAAAAGATACGCTTCCGGCTGCATTTGCGATTGTTTCTGTACGTGCCGTAAAAGCACCCGATTGCTCTATCTGCTTCGTTGCGATATTTGTAACGCTTAACGTAAAGTCCTGAATATCGCTGTTGGCCTCTGCCGTTACTTCGACGGCTGTTCCCGATACGGTAGTTGAACGCTCATCAAAAAGCGACTGCGTCTTAATCTCCGTGATACTGTCTATAAGATTCGTCATACTCGCATCAATCAGAGCCAGCGCATCTTTTTTGTCATTTTCATTTGCAAGGCTAAGGTCGATGGGTGTTATCTGTGCAGACTCATCTGCAGCACGCAACTGGTCTAAGACATCCTGTGTTAAAATACTTGAACCGACACCTAATGAACTGATACCCATGACACATCCTTTTTATGCCTTCAAATCGGCACTTCGTAAATAATCTTTCATTACTTATAGTTTTTCTGTTAGCTATAACATCGGCAGATTATATTATATTTTTAATAAACCGCATAAAATTTTAATGGTACCTTTTTTGCTAGATTCATTCAAAATACATAGCAGGAAGCTCTATGCTCAATGGAAAAAACATACTCATTACAGGTGGAACAGGCAGCTTTGGCAAGCAGTTCACTCGCACGATTCTAAAAAAGTATAAGCCAAATAAGATAATTATCTATTCTAGGGATGAGCTCAAACAGTACGAGATGGCCCAAAAATTCAATGATTCTTGCATGCGATATTTTATTGGTGATGTCAGAGATTTGCCTCGCCTGCTCAAAGCTATGGTCGGCGTTGATTTTGTTGTTCACGCCGCAGCACTCAAACATGTTCCCATAGCGGAGTATAACCCTATGGAGTGCATAAAAACAAATGTCATGGGAGCCCAAAACGTCATCGATGCGTGCATTGCGCACAATGTGCAAAACACTATAGCGCTCTCAACGGACAAGGCAGCGTCTCCTGCGAATCTCTACGGTGCCTCAAAACTGGTTTCAGACAAACTATTTGTAGCCGCAAACAATCTTACCGGAACGCATAAGATAAAATTTAGCGTAGTCAGATACGGCAATGTATTAGGTTCTCGCGGCTCAGTTATTCCTTACTTTGAGAAACTTATTGCACAGGGAGCTACTTCTCTTCCTATTACAGAACCAAGCATGACAAGGTTTTGGATAACACTTCAGGAGGGAGTCGATTTTGTTCTTAAAAACTTCCAAAGAATGCAGGGCGGAGAGATATTTGTCCCAAAAATTCCATCCATGAAAATGTCGGATATGGCAAAAGCTATAGCACCGCACCTAGAGCAAGAAGTGATTGGAATCCGCCCCGGCGAAAAGCTTCATGAGCTGATGTGCCCTATAGATGATTCACATATTACCCTTGACTTTGATGACCACTTTGTTATAAAACCAAGCATAACCTTTACTGCCCCAATCGACTACACGGTAAATGCTGTAGGGGAAAAAGGGAAAACCGTAAAAGCAGGTTTTGAATATAATTCACGAGACAATGACATCTGGTTAACACATGAAGAGTTGCTCAGAAAATTAGAACAAACCAAAAAAGATGAGCAATAAATGACCAGGCTTGACTACTCCACTCAGTGCATAGAAGAAGATGATATCAAAGGGGTTATGGAGGTTTTAAACAGTCCATTTTTGACACAGGGCAGAAAAGTTGAAGAGTTTGAAAAAGCTCTATGCGACTACACAGGCGCAAAATATGCCATAACGTTTAATTCTGCGACCTCAGCTCTATCGGGCGCTTACCTGGCATGTGGAATCAGTGAAGGTGATGAGATAATCACTTCGCCTATCAGTTTTGTGGCAACCTCAAATATGTTTGTAACACTTGGAGCAAGACCTGTCTGGTGTGACGTAAAACTTGATGGCAACATAGATGAAACACAAATCCAAAGACTTATAACTCCAAAAACAAAAGCAATAGTACCCGTTGACTTTGCAGGCAAACCTGTTGCTATTGAGCTTATAAACTCCATTGCCAAACAACACAACCTGCTTGTGATTCAAGACGCTTCACATGCTCTAGGCTCAAGCATGAATGGCAAGAAAATAGGAATATTGGCTGACATGACAATATTTAGCTTTCACGCCATAAAACCAATAACGACCAGCGAAGGCGGCGCTGTTCTTACGGACAATGAAGAGTATGCTAAAGAGCTCAGACTCATCCGTTCTCACGGCATGATAAAAAAAGAGTTGTGGAACTCTGACATGGTACGCATGGGTTATAACTTTAGAATGACCGAGGTGGCTGGTTCACTGGGTGTCACACAAATAAAAAAACTTGATACTTTCATAAAAAAAAGAAATGAAATTTCAGCTTATTATGATGAAAGATTTAAAAACGAGAAGCTGTTTTTAACCCAAAAAATCAGTTCCGGGCAGATCAGTTCAAGACACCTCTACCCCGTCATCTTGGCTCCACAGCTGCACTGTTCAAAAGAAGATATCTTTAAAGAGCTCCAAGAGCTTGGTCTTGGTGTGCAGGTTCACTATAAACCGATCTATCAAAACAGTTTTTACAAAGAAAAATTTGGAGAGATTTCACTTCCGGTAGCAAACGACTTTTACCGTTCAGAAATTTCCATACCATGCCATCAGCAAATGAGTTTAGAAGATGCTGAGTTTGTAGCCGATATTTTTTTGAAAGTTATAAACAAATACAGTTTTAGAGGGTGCAGTTTTTAATTAAAATAAGGTAGTTCAATGTTAGAGTATCCAATTGTAGATTTTTTAAAAGATTTAAAAGCGGAAGATAAACAACTGTTTGCAGAGACTTTACAGTACTTGCATACAAGTACACATTCCAATGTCGGCAGTTTTTTGATCGATTTAGCAGTGAATGATCATAACGAGACGCTCACAAAACTCTTTGAGTTCATGGTCACAAAAGAAGAATATGTAGAAACTCTGCCCGAAGTCTGTATCAGAGACCTGCATGAAAAAAATAATTTTGGACTTATTACAGAGGCTGTCCTCTCCGATGAACTCCCTTTATCTCAAAGAAATACTCTTTATTGGCTGGCAATGCAATTATCGGCTAGATATAATGACAGAGAATTCTTAAACCAAAAAGAGTGTTATCTCTCCTTGTTAAACTCTGCAAAAGAACTGCTTGATTTATCTGTGCTTAAAGATCTTGAAATAAACGTTGATGAAAAAAGGGTTTTTTTATATATTAACCAATATATCAAAGAACCCCATGCGCCGACAACTATTGCAAATAGCTGGGCAAATGTGTTTAAATATCTCGGCTATAAAGTCATTATCATATCCTGTGCTCCCTCAAAATTCGCCTTTCCTTCTCTTGTATCCTATGCATATCACAAACTGCTCAGCCTTGGTGAGTCCAAAGAGATAGACAAGGGGATATTTCTTATTGAAATAGGCTCAAATCTGGTTGTCAATGATATATATGTAAAACTCATTGAAGCAGTTCATATGAATAAAAATGATAAATTTTTACTGATAGGGGATTCGTGTCTGCCTTTTGACATTTTGCCATTTGAGCATAAATATGTAGTTCCGACAATTGCTGCTAAAACATTCTTGACAACTACTGCAAAATCATACATATTGAATAAAAATTTAGACCTCGTAAATATTTATGATGAAAATATACATTTTGTAAAAGGTCCGAACGATTACACGAAGTCAGACAACGAAAATTTCAACCCGCAAGATATTAAAGATAATGACACGATAAATATTGCACTCATAGGCAATCGCTTAAAAAATGAACTCGATGATGTGTTTTGGGAACATATCGATACTTTGATTACACAAAGACAAAATATAAAAATCCATATCATTGGGGTAGTACCCGAAGAGTTCATACCTCAAAAGCTCTCAAGTAAAATAATATTGGCAGGGTTTCAGACAGACTTGAATGCGTATCTAAAAAATATGCAGTTTTATCTTAATCCGGATAGGCAAGGTGGCGGACAATCAGCCATATCTGCCATCAAACTTGGCCTCCCTGTCATTACGCTTCCAAAACATGATGTATATCACGCCATACAAGAAAAATATTTTATAGAAGATTTAAGCCAAATTAATACTTTTATAGACAGCTATATACACGATGCAGAGTTTAAAACACATATTGACAATAGCAACCACATGTTAAACAAGCAATACAATGACTCTGAAAATGAGCTCCGACAAGCCGTACAAACACTCCTGGGAATATGATTGTGAATCAAATATACCAAGATGTAAATACCTACTATAGCAATAAGGTCAACAAATTTGGTGCTACTCCAAAAGGTGTAGATTGGAATGGAGCAGAGTCTCAGATACTTAGATTCACACAACTCTTAAAGATTATAGATCATAATGAATTTTCACTAACAGACATTGGCTGCGGATACGGAAGACTATAC
The DNA here is from genome assembly GCA_018825665.1 of bacterium. Taxonomy (GTDB): domain Bacteria; phylum Campylobacterota; class Campylobacteria; order Campylobacterales; family Sulfurimonadaceae; genus Sulfurimonas. The sequence continues at coordinate 46,817 of JAHJEG010000037.1, forward strand.
GAATATATGGATGAAAAATATGATTCTTTTGAATATTACGGATATGATATTTCAGAAGATATGATCCAAAAAGCAAAAGAAACCTACACCGGCAACACAAACAAAACATTTCTTCACATCTCATCCGTAAACGACATAAAGATTTCAGATTACTTAGTTGCAAGCGGCATTTTTAATGTAAAAATGAATTACAGCGATACGCAATGGTTGGATTATATTTTGGAGACTTTAGATGTTTTAAACAGCAAATGCCTCCACGGATTTTCATTCAATATACTTACCTCCTATTCTGATAAGGAGTACATGAAAGATACTCTTTATTATGCCGATCCTCTTTTTTTATTTGACTATTGCAAAAAACACTTTTCTCAAAATGTAGCGCTGCTTCATGATTATGATCTATACGAATTTACAATATTGGTTAAAAAGGCTGCATAATGGAAAAAGTAATCATCTTTGGTTTGGGAAATATCTCTGAAATAGCAAATTTTTATTTCTCAGGTGATGATAAATATGACGTGGTCGCATTTACAATAGACAAAGATTTTCTTACCTGCGATACGTTCAATGAGCTGCCTGTTATAGCTTTTGAAAATATAGAACAACACTATCCGCCATCAAAATTCAAAATATTCATTCCCCTTAGTTACACAAAAATCAATAAATTAAGAGAAGAGAAATTTTTGCAGGCAAAAGCGAAAGGATACAGTTTTGTTACATATATCAGCCCAAATGCAACTGTAGCAACAAATGCAAAAATTGGTGAGAATTGTTTTATTTTCGAAGACAATACCATACAGCCATTTGTAGAGATTAAAGACAATTGCATCTTATGGAGCGGTAATCATATAGGGCATCATTCAACTATTGAAGAGAACTGCTTCATAGCATCACATGTAGTTGTCTCAGGCGGCGTAGAAATTGGTCAGAACACATTTATAGGTGTAAACGCGACTCTAAGAGATCATATCAAAATAGGCAAAGCCAATGTTATTGGAGCCGGCAGCTTAATATTATCAGACACGAAAGATAACGAGGTCTATATGGCAAAAGCCACTGAGGCTTCAAAAGTTCCCAGCAATAGACTCAGGGGGATTTAAAATGAAAGAGAGCTATTATGGAAGACTCAAGCAAGTTGATTATAACTCAAAAGTTGATTTGTATGTTGAAGAGATAAAAAATAACGGATTTACTATTATCGAAGGTTTATTGGACGAAGATGAATTACTGCAATATCGCAAAAAGATAGACGCAATATATAAAATACAAGAGACTGAGTTTGGCAAAGACAGGTTACACTCAATACAAGAAACAAATGTATGCAGAATGCCATTAAAGTATGATGATTATTTCATAAATATTGCAACAAAGGATACTGTACTTAATATTGTTGAAAAATTTCTTGGCAGGTATTTTATACTAAATCTCCAAAATGCAATTATCAACACCCCAAAGGAAGAGCATCATCAAAGCGCATGGCATAGAGATTTACCATACCAAAACTTTGTTATTTCTAATCCTATTGCAATCAATGCCCTCTTTTGTATAGATGATTTTTCAGCCAAAACAGGCGGAACACTTGTGGTGCCCTATACACACAAGATGGAAGTTTTACCATCAGATGAATATATACAAAAAAACTCTCTTACGGTACATGCAAAAGCCGGTTCTGTTGTAATATTTGATTCAATGCTATTTCACAAAGCCGGATACAACACATCAGATATAATAAGAAGAGCAGTAAATCATATCTATTCAGTACCTATCATGAAACAGTTTTATGACTTTCCAAAGGCACTTGAGGGTAAATTTTCAGACAATGTATTTTTAGGTCAATTACTCGGGTACACATCACAGACTCCATTAGATGATAAACAGTGGAGAGAAAACAGAGCAAAAAACATATGAAAAAAAGCTGTTGTCTCTGCGGTAGTCAAGATTTTAAAAATATACTTTTACTCGATAAAGGAGTTATGAGTGACGGTTCCGGTACAAAATACCCTTTGATTAAAGAAGAATGTTCGAGATGCGGCACAATTAGAACGGGGATTAATTTTGATACAGACAGCTTTTATGAAGACAATTACACTCCAAGCAGGAGTCTTGATACATTAGCTATAAAAAACAATAATGCCACAACAAGAAGTCTCTTCATTTATGAATGGATCACAAAACTAATCAAAGAATCCATTCATTCATTTACAAGCATATTGGAGATTGGTTGTGGTCAAGGTTACCTCCTAGAGAAATTTAATATTAAAAACCGATATGGCATTGAGCCTAACGCATCTGCAGCGAAAGAAGCAAAAAACATAGCTAATATCAGAGAGATGGGCTTTGAGCAATTAGACGATAGTGAAGGCTATGACCTCTTAGTATCCTACTGTGTCATAGAGCATATTAAAAACCCGGCTTTCATGCTTGAAAAGATGCATAACATATTAAATGAAAATGGCTTGATGGTGATTGCTCTGCCAATACAGGACAAGCTTAATTATGACCTGTTATTTTTAGATCACCTTCACCACTTTCATCATAAAAACTTTGAAGTTTTTTTAAACAACAATCACTTCTCTGTTATAAACTATGAGCTGGGAAGCGGCTCCTATTCAAATATAGCTCTTTATATCTGTAAAAAAAATGCGACCGCACAAATGAAGCCGTACAGCTATATACACAATAAAAATATTTATAATATTCACATCATACTAAACTCTCTCCATAATATCAAAAATCAATATATCCATAAGGAACTCTATGCGTTTGGCTTTGGAGAGATAGCAAAGACTATCCTTCCTTATGCAGAGTTGGATACTTTAATAAAATACTATATTGACGATTATACATCGGGTGAGAAGGTCATCACATCCATCAAAGCTAAAAATATTTTTAGAGAAAAAGAGAGGGTGGCGGTCTTGCTCTTGGTAAATGTCAGCCATATTCAAAAAGTTAAAAGCATATTTCAAGAATTTAAAAATATAAACTTTATAGATATATTTGATGGCACAAAGTAAACATATGAGATGGAAAAAACTGGGAAAGATTTTTGACTTCCAAGCTATCAACGATAATCTCTTTACTCATGCCTCCAATCCGTTGGCAAAACACCTGGAGGGTGATGTATTTAGAATCTTTTTCAGTTCAAGAGATAAAGAGAACAAATCATCAGTGGGTTTTGTGGATTTGAATATTTTTACAAAAGATATCATAAATCTCTCTACTCAAGCAATTTTTAAATATGGTGATACCGACAGTTTTTACTCACATGGTGTCAGTATAGGCAATCTATATTCAGCCGATGATAAAGAATACATGCTTTTCATGGGTTGGCAGATAAAAGATAATGCGCATTGGAGAGGTGAAATAGGCAGGCTTCGTTTAGATGACAATCAACTCTCTTTAGACCCAAACGCTCTCTTTATCGGTTGTGATACAGAGGATAAAGTCAGTTTATCTTACCCTTGGGTGATGCTTGATGAGGGAATATATAAGATGTGGTACGGTTCGACGATTAGCTGGACATCTAAAAATAAAGAGATGGTACATGTTATAAAATATGCCACTTCTAAAGATGGTGAAACATGGAAGAAGCATGGCTTAGCCGTTCCCTATGAAATAGGAGTAGCACAAGCTTTTTCAAGACCTAGCGTTATAAGAGATGCGCGAGCTTACCATATGTGGTATTCTTATCGAAGCGGTGAGGGATCGAAGTACAAAATAGGCTATGCCCACAGTGCTGATGGTGTTAACTGGGTCAGAAAAAACAGCTTAGGCTTGGGGGTTAGTGACTATGGATGGGATTGTGAAATGGTATGCTATCCCTTTGTCTTTGAACATAAGAACAATATGTATATGCTTTACAATGGAAATGCCTATGGCAAAACTGGCTTTGGCTTGGCAATATGGGAGCACTCATGAAAAAAATCGCCATTTCGCAATCAAACTATATTCCATGGAAGGGATATTTTGACATGATAAACATGGTGGATGAATTTATTCTCTATGATGATGTGCAATACACAAGAAGAGACTGGAGAAACAGGAATAAGATAAAAACACAACACGGCCTCAAATGGCTTTCTATTCCTGTCGAAGCCAAAGGCAAGTACTTTCAAAAAATCAACGAGACTAAGATTTCAGATAAAGAGTGGGGAGCCAGGCACTGGAGCATCCTACAACAAAACTACGCTCACACAAAATATTTTACTAGGTACAAAGAGATATTTGAAGAGCTATATCTCAACAGCAATGAAGAGTATTTAAGTAAAATAAATTATAAATTCATCATGGCTATCAATAAACTTCTAGGAATCACTACAAAAATAAGAGATTCCGGTGAGTTTAATTTGGCAGACGGACAGACTGAGAGACTTTTAACTATTTGTAAAGATTCTAATGCCGATATATACCTGAGCGGTCCTGCGGCTAAAGAGTATTTTGATGAAGATTTAGCGCAAAAAGAGGGCATTAAGGTGGAGTGGATGGATTACAGCGGCTATAGAGAGTATCATCAGTGTTTTGAGCCGTTTGAGCATGCCGTGAGTATACTTGACCTGCTTTTTAATGAAGGGCACAATGCGCATAAATTTATGAAAAGTTTTACAAAACAATGAATATATCATTCAACAAGCCACCCTACACCGGCAACGAAGAACAGTATGTTCTAAAGTCTATGCGAAGTGATAAAATCTCCGGAAACGGAGAGTACACACAAAAAGTCGAGAAGTGGTTTGAAAAAGAACTATTGTGCAAAAAAGCACTTTTAAGCACCTCCTGCACGCATGCTTTGGAGATGGCGGCTATACTGCTCGATATAAAAGATGGCGACGAAGTTATCATGCCAAGCTATACTTTTGTAAGCAGTGCAAATGCTTTTGTCCTAAGAGGTGCAAAAATCGTTTTTGTTGATATCCGTCCTGATACGATGAACATAGATGAGACAAAAATAGAAGCGGCTATAACACACAAGACAAAAGTTATAGTACCCGTGCATTACGCCGGTATTGCCTGCGAGATGGACACTATCATGAATATAGCAGACAGACACAAACTGTTTGTTGTAGAGGATGCCGCTCAGGGGATGATGTCGACGTACAAGGGAAAAGCACTTGGAACTATAGGGCACATGGGGGCCTACAGTTTTCATGAGACTAAGAATTATACCAGTGCCGGTGAGGGTGGACTTCTTATCATTAATGATGACACATTCACAGAAAAAGCCGAAATCATCAGAGAAAAAGGAACAAACAGAGCCCTCTTTTTTCAGGGAAAAGTAGATAAATACAGCTGGGTAAATATAGGAAGCAGTTATCTTTTAAGCGATGTAAGTGCCGCTTACCTATGGGGACAGCTTGAAAATACAGATACTATCAACAGTAATAGGCTTGCCAGCTGGAACCTGTATCACAACGGCCTCAAAGAGCTGGAAGAAAAAGGTTTTTTTGAACTGCCAAAAGTACCCGCAAAAACAGTTCACAACGGGCATATTTTTTATCTCAAAGTTAAAGACCTAGGGACGAGAACTGAGATCTTAGACTATCTGAAAGTTCAAGGCATCAATGCAATATTTCACTATGTCCCGCTTCATTCTTCAGAAGCCGGAAGAAAATTTGCCAGATTTAACGGAGATGACATCTATACTACCAAAGAGAGCAACAGATTGCTTAGACTTCCTATGTACTACGCTCTTTTAAAATCTGAAATAGATTTTGTAGTCAAAGCGATACATGATTTTTACACATATAAAGAAGTTTCAAAATGAACCATACAGATAAAGCAGTAGCTATCATACCCGCAAGAGGCGGCAGCAAGAGGATACCCAGAAAAAACATCAAAGATTTTTTTGGAAAACCACTTATTGCCTATTCGATACAAACCGCACTTGATTCACAGCTTTTTGATAAAGTCATCGTATCAACCGATGATGAAGAGATTGCAGACATTGCAAAAAAGTATGGAGCAGAGGTTCCGTTTTTGCGGCCTTCAGAGTTAAGTGATGACTACAGCGGTACAACCGACGTCACAAAACATGCTTTAAAATGGCTGCAGGAACATGGAGAGAATTATGATTACGTTTGCACCATCTATGCCACTGCTCCGCTGCTGGATAAAAAATATTTAAAAGAGAGCTTGGAAAAACTGAAAAATTCCACCGCCGTCAACGCTTTTTCTGCCACGACAATGCCATTTCCCATTCAAAGAACATTTAAAATAAACAAAGACGGCAGATGCCAGATGTTTACTCCCGAGCATTACTCTGCAAGAAGCCAGGATCTGGAGGAAGCCTATCAGGATGCCGGACAGTTTTATTTCACAAAAACAGGAAAAAAATCTGATGAGATTATGTTTGGTAAAGAAAGCATACCGGTTATTTTGCCAAGATATTTAGTACAGGACATTGACACTTTAGAAGATTGGAAAAGAGCTGAATATATGTACCAGGCGATAAAAGCTTCACAATGAAAACGATCCTTTTTCGGGCCGACTCCTCCTCAGACATTGGAACCGGACATATCATGCGCGATTTGGTTTTGGCATCACAGTTCAAAAAAAAGTTTCCACATGCCGAGATTTTCTTTGCTGCACAAGACTTAGACGGCAATATCAACCACAAAATAGTGGATGCGGGATATGAACTTAAAAGAGTAACTTCCAATGCAAAAGAGGAACTTTTAGAGCTTATAAGAACACGGCATGTGGAAATGCTGGTGATAGACCATTACGGCATCGATTATAACTACGAAAGCTTCCTGAAAAACAATTCAAACATAAAGATTTTCTCTTTGGATGACACCTATGAAAAACACGATTGCGACATACTTCTCAACCACAACATAAGTGCGGATAAAAAAAGATACAAAGGTTTGGTACCGGAGGGATGTGAACTCAGATGCGGAGCAAAATACACGCTTCTAAGAGATGAGTTTAACAAAGAGAAAAAGAAAAAGAAAAAAGCAAATAAAGAAAAAACAATATTCTTAGCCATGGGTGGAGCTGACCACAGCAATATAAACATAGAGATATTAAAAGTTTTAAAAGCGTTTAAAAATATAAAAGTCAAGCTTGTAACAACGAGTGCGAACAAAAATATCAAAGCCCTCAAAGGATACGCACAGAATAAAAAATGGATTACATTGCATATAAACTCAAACTCTATCGCCAAACTTATGAGAAAAAGCGACGTAGCGCTTATTACACCCAGTGTTACGCTCAACGAAGTCTACTATATGGGTCTTCCCTTTATCGCTATTAAGACAGCCTCAAACCAGAATGAGATATATGAGTATTTAAAAAAGAAGAAGTTTTTAACTTTAAGCAGGTTCGACAGACACAAGCTAAAATCAAAACTCAAAACTCTCTTAAAGAAGATACAAAATGCTTGAGACTGTAAGCCTTATAAATTTTATAGATTTGACGCAAAAAGAAAAAGAGATGGTTCTTTCATGGCGAAATCACAGTGAGATAAAAAAATGGATGCATACCTCACATGATATTTCACTTGAGTCGCATTTAAACTTTATTGATACTCTGAAAAACTCTCAACAAAAGCTCTATCTCTTGGTAAAACAAGGCAGCGAGCCTATAGGCATAATCGATTTTACCGATATTACCGATACGAGTGCAGAGATTGGGATCTATAAAAATCCATATGCCAAAAAGAAAGGGCATCTGCTTTTACATACTCTCATCACATATGCTTTTGAGACTCTTGATTTAGATAAAATTCATGCGGAAGTCTACAAAACAAACACAAGAGCATTAAATTTGTATGAGAAATACAACTTTAAAAAAACAAAAACAAAGAAAATAGATAACAAAGAAGTTCTTTGTTTGGAGCTGAAAAATGAAAATAGATACTTTTGATTTGACTAAAGACGGCACTTTCATAATAGCTGAAGTGTCCGCCAATCATAACGGTGATTATGCAATAGCAAAAGAGATGATAAAAGCGGCATATGATGCGGGAGCCGATGCTGTTAAACTTCAAACTTATACAGCTGACACCATGACACTCGATGTGAAAAATGAATACTTTATGATAGACCAAGGGACTATCTGGGATGGCAAAAATCTGTATGATCTGTATAAAGAAGCATACACCCCTTGGGAGTGGCAGCCTAAACTAAAAGAGTATGCGGATGAACTTGGCATCATACTTTTTTCATCCCCGTTTGACAAAACATCTGTAGATTTTTTGGAAGATATGAATGTCGCAGCATACAAAATCGCCTCTTTTGAGATTACAGACATTCCGCTCATCCGCTATGTCGCTTCAAAACAAAAGCCTGTGATTATCTCAACCGGGATTGCCTCACTTGAAGATATTGAAGAGGCTGTCAAAACTTGCAAAGAATCAGGCAATGATGAGATTATTTTGCTCCAATGCACCTCTGCATACCCTGCCCCGCTTGAGGATGCGAATCTTTTAACCATACAGGATTTAGCAGAGAGATTTGGTGTGATTGCAGGGTTCTCTGACCACACTTTAGGTATTACGGCACCCGTAACTGCCGTAGCTTTGGGTGCGAAAGTTATAGAAAAACATTTTATACTCGACCGTGCCATGGGCGGAGTTGACAGTGAGTTTTCACTTAATATTGATGAGTTTAAAGAGATGGTCAAAGCCGTCAGGGAAACCGAAAAACTTATGGGCAAAGCAACTTACGAGATGACACCAAAAAAGCTAAAATCCCGTGAATTTTCAAGAAGTATCTTTATTTCACAAGATATCAAAAAAGGGGAACCTTTTACAGAAAAAAATCTAAAGATTGTACGTCCAAATTACGGTCTTGCACCAAAATATATAGATAAAGTTTTAGGTAAAATAGCCGATAAAGATTACACAAAAGGTACTCCGCTGACAAGTTTACCAAAAGAGGATAAGAGATGAGATACTGCACGAAATGTGTTATGCCGGACACAAAACCGGAACTGACTTTTGATGAGAAGGGCGTATGCAATGCCTGTCGTGCTCATGAAAGAAAAGTTGGTACTATTGACTGGAAGCAGAGAGAAAAAGAGTTTTTAGAGATTGTTAAAACTAACAAAAAGAATGACGGTTATGATGTTTTAATCCCTGTTAGCGGAGGGAAAGACTCGACGTACCAAACAATCAAAGCACTTGAGCTTGGATTGAAACCGCTTTGTGTATGTTTTGAGCCCACTATCGCCACAGAGCTTGGAAAAAGAAATCTTGATAACCTGCAAAATCTTGGCGTGGATTTGATTCTTGTTAAAAAAGACCCCAAAGTATATAAAAGTATGGTTATTGAAGGCTTTAAAACACTCGGCGACAATGAATGGCCTGACCATGTGGGAATATTTACGGTTCCTGCCCACTTTGCCGTCAAATTTAATATTCCTCTGCTTTTATGGGGAGAAAATTCTCAGTTTGAGTACGGCGGACCTGCAACTTCACAAGACAACAAACATCTCAACAGAAGATGGCTTGAAGAATTTGGCGGACTTCTTGGCTACAGAGTTGAAGATATGATAGGAATTGATGGAATAACCAAAAAAGATCTCTATCTCTACAATTATCCCTCAGACGAGGAGATACAGAGAGTCGGAGTTACAGGCGTATTTCTAGGCTACTACTTTCCCTGGGATACAAGAAGACAAACAGATGTATCTGTAGCGCACGGCTTTGAGACTGCATCACGACATATAGAGACCACCTATACAAACTTTGAGAACCTTGACTGTCACTCTATGACGATACATGATTATCTGAAATATGTGAAGTACGGTTTTGGCCGCGCGACAGATCATGCATGTTTAGATATCAGAAACGGCGATATAAACAGAGAAGAAGGGGTAAGGCTGGCAACTCGCTATGACGGACGCTATCCTTATGAAGCCGTGACTGAGTTTTGCAATTACACAGGTATGAGCAAAGAGGAATTTGATGAGACCGTAGATACTTTCACCAACAAAAAGATTTTCCTCCAAGATGAAAACGGTGAATTTTTAAGAGATATAGACGGCTCTTTGGTAAGAAACAGCGAGTATGTTTTAAGATAATGGTCAGCATCATAGACTACGGGATGGGAAACTCCGCCTCTGTAAAAAAAGCATTTGATTTTTTAAATATACCGTGCCGGATAACAAACAAAGCTCAAGACATAAAAACTGCAGACAAGCTTCTTATCCCGGGTGTCGGCTCTTACGGCGATGCGATTCAGGCTCTTCACGCTCTGGAACTTTTTGAGCTTCTAAAAGAGGAAGTCTTAGTCAACAAAAAACCTATTTTGGGAATATGCCTCGGGATGCAGCTTATGGGATGCTCAAGTGCAGAAAGCGAAGGGGTCAGTGGATTCGGGTTTATCGATTCCACATGCCAAAGATTTGACATTGACCTGAAAGTTCCACATGTCGGCTGGAACAACGCAAAAATTGTGAATAAGGATTCCCGGCTCTTTAAAAACATACCCGATAACAGTGACTTCTATTTTGTCCACTCTTACCATTTTGGCATCAACACCAAAGAGAAGAGCACAACTGTAAAATACGGTTATGATTTTGCAAGCTCTTTTGAGAAAGATAATATTTTCGGCGTACAGTTTCACCCTGAAAAAAGCCAAAAATATGGTCTTGAACTTCTCAAAAATTTCGGTGAACTTCAATGCTAAAACACAGAATCATACCCTGCGTACTTTTAAAAGACTGGCAGCTTACCAAAAGTGTCAAGTTTAAAGAATTTCGTACGATCGGGCATCCTAAAGTTACCTCTAAAATATATAACAGAAGAAATGTTGATGAGCTTATCGTCTTGGACATCGATGCAAGCGGTTCAGACAACAGCATAAACTATAAAACTCTCAGCGACATCGCAAAAGAGTGCTTTATGCCGCTCACACTTGGCGGAGGGATAAAATCACTCCAAGACATAAACTCCCTTTTGGCTATAGGCGCGGACAAGGTCTCCATCAATACAATAGCGATTAAAAATCCGGATTTTATAAGAGAAGCAAGCAAAAAATTTGGTTCACAATGCATAGTTGTAAGCATAGATGTCATCGAAGATTCCGGCATGTGGAAAGTTTATAACAAAAACCTTGGCATCTTGGAAGAACCGGAGCTTTTGGAATGGGCAAAGAGGTGTGAAGAACTGGGTGCAGGCGAGATTCTTCTTACCAGTGTCGACAGAGACGGATGTGAAAGCGGTTATGACACAAAACTCATATCTCTTCTTGCCAAAGAGCTGACTATCCCTATTATCGCCAATGGCGGAGCATCTACGCCCGAAGATGCCGTACAAGCTGTAAAAAGCGGCGCAGATGCGGTAGCAGCCGCCAGTATTTTCCATTTTACACAATATACTCCCAACAATATCAAAGAAGCTTTGCAAGAGGCAGGCTTTGCTGTCAGGTTATAAGGAATATTTATTGCTTTGCTCTCATAAAAATTAAACAAGAGTATTGAATGAACACTATAATCACAAAAGAAGAATCTATTCACTCTTGTGATGATTTTGAATTAAACATCAAGCGGGAAAATCAACTTAGCTACAAATATTCTTATCCGGATTCCAAAGAGCTCAAAGGGATTGTTTTTATAGTGGCCGGATTCGGTGAAGATACAAACAGTGACTATATCGATAAACTAAGAACCTATATCGCAGATACATTCTCTGTTGTAGCTGTGAATGTCTTTTACCACTGCTTCTATTCAAGACCGGAAAATGGTGCTATCGTAAATGCGGATGTTGATGATATGCAAACCCTCAAAGCCTATGCAAATCATGAGGGAATCTCCTACGGCATTCAAGATACGGCGGAAAGTCTGCTCACTAAAATCAATGCCGTACTCCAAACAAAAAAAGACTTAGGCGAGATAAACGAACAAGACAGAGCTGCAATCTCCATGACAATTTTTCCAAAACACGGAGAATACCAGAACTTCGGCATCATGCAGGCACTTGATCATCTGAATGTTTTAAATACGCTCGAAAAAAAATCTTTTAATTTTCAAACAGACTACAGTGTCACAATGATGGGAAGCAGTCATGGCGGCTATATATCTTATCTTTGTGCCAAACTTGCTCCACACAGAATCGATTGTGTTATAGACAACTCTTCATATGTCAAACCGCCCTATAATTATTTTCTCGGAAAAGAGTATGATGCTTCGTCAGCTGAATATCATGCTACATATCAAGAAAATATAATTTTGTACTGCTTCGTAAAAACCAACTGGACTTTAGATAAAAATTCCAAAAACTATTTTTCAAATGACAGATACAGGATCAGGGATATATCAGACCAGGAACATCTACAGACAATGGGAACGTGCGCCCACAATAGAACCAGATATATATCCTACCACTCATCTAAGGACGCCATTGCACCCATTGAAGACAAAATCAATTTTTTCAATGAGCTTCAAGCACTGGGTTTTGATGTAAAACTGCATATCATCGACAATGAATCCTATGTAGAGGGCAGATTTATAAAGAACCTGCATCACGGCATGGATATGTCTCTCAAAGAGTTGGCAAACAGAGAACTCCCGGGTGCGCTCAATATAAAAAACAAAAAATCCAAAACGAAAAAAATAAGTTACACATGCGATACCTTGGCATATGAATTTGAAATCAAAGACGACTCCTATGTATGCAAACAGCCAAGCCTGCATGATGAGACAAAAGAAGAAACCCTCTATTTAGACAATATATCCTATTTCCAAGAAAATCATCCACACATCTACAATAAACTCGCAGCACTGGATGCAGCGATAGAACAAAAACTTCATAAGAGCAGATACGAACTCATGATGAAAGATACCTACTATGATGTTCTTGAGATTGTATCAGGCAACTATCTTTATGGCAGCAACAGCAATGAGTATGCGGATATTGCCGCTCAAAGCATTACTTTTAAAACGAATGAAAATGTTTTTGAGACATTCAAAAAAACACAGATACAAAAACAGAATCTACAAAAATATGCAAAAGAGAGCATCCTGGATAATAATCTCAGCGGCCTGGCGCCTATTCTTCACTATATAAACGAAAACAAACCTCCCCATTCTGAATTAAAAACAATAGACAAGTTTATCTTTTTCGGTGTCGGCTTAGGGGGGCATCTTTTGGCAATTGATAAAAAAATCCATGCCAAAGTGTATTTCATCATTGAAGATGATCTAGAACTTTTCAGACTGTCACTTTTTACGACTCCATACTATAAGTTAGCCTCCAAAAGTCAACTTATTTTTTCTGTATTTGATACAGCACAGGAGTTTAGCTCATATGCCTTTTCATTTCTAGAAAAACGTTTTTACAACAACCATTATCTAAAATATTTTCAGATGCTCAACCATAGTGATGACAAACTCAAAGAGTTTCATATTAAAGTTGCCTCGCAGTCACATAATCTTTTTTATTACAATGCGATATTAAAACAGTATTTAAGACCGCTTGAGTACCTGCAAGATAATTTCAAATTCTTAAATATACTAAAACTCTACACAAACCCTTCACTGGATTCCAGGCCCTTTTTACTCTTGGCGGCTGGACCGTCCCTGCATAAAAATATACAATGGCTCAAACAAAATCATACTAAATTTATAACTGTAGCCTTGTCGGCGACATTAAGCATTTTAGAACAAGAGGGAATCGCACCGGACATTGTCACGCATATAGATGGGCTTGAAGAGAGCATCATTCACTTTGACAAGCTAAAATCTTTAAATTTTTTTAAAAACAGCATCTTTTTAATCTCTGCAAGAACTCTCAGAGAAATAGTTGAGAGACTCGATAAGGAAAATATATTTTTCTTTGAAAACGGCACGAGCTATAAAAAAGATTTTGGGAACCTCTCCGCTCCCTGTGTCGGTTCAACCACATATCTCCTCTTGTTGGCGCTGGGAATCAAAGAACTCTACCTTTTAGGTCTGGATCTGGCACTTGACTCTGCAACCGGTGCTACACATGCCACAGGGCATGAATACAGCCAAACTTTAGACTTAAAGCTCTCAGATACACATGAGGATATACTGACGTTTAAAGACAGCGTTATAAAAACACTCGGGAACTTCAGGAATGAAGTATATACTACACCTGATTTTATGCAATCCATAGACTCCATCAATGCATCTTCAAAGAGTTTTAAAAGAACAGATCAAAATGTTTACAATCTCAATGACGGGGCAAAATTTGAAAATACTATCACATTGGATATCGATGCACTCAATACTCAGAATTTTGCGGATATAAACAAAACAGTTTCACACACCAAAATACATGAAATATTTTCTCTTCACTCTTCAAACAGAATAACCGATGATGAATTTACAGGCTTAAAAGAGCGGTTAGACAATGCGATACGCATCCAGGAGATTATAATAGCCCAACAACACAGCCTATTTGATTCATCCGTCGAGTTTCTTGATTCACTGGTAACTATTTCTGATAAACTTACATACAGCACATCGGCGATTAGCTACGATTTAGCTTTGGTGTATCAGGAATATTTTAGATTTATCTACACATTTATCTTTGATTTTTTCAACACAGACAAGACAGACAAAAAAATACATGTAGATGAAATAAATAAATTATTATGCACCCAGCTGATGAGAATCGTACACGGGTATAAAGAAGAACTGGAAAATATACTTTTAAAGGATACTATATGCAAGAGATAGAGCTCCAAGCCATGAGGAATTATGAAAACAATCTAAAATTTTTATCCAATAACAACCCGTCACTTTTTAAAAAAATACAACTTTTTGATTTAGGCCAAGAGAATGAAGATCTTCAAGCCAGATATGATTTAGAGTACAAAGAGAACTATTTTGACGTTAAGGACATAGCATCCAATAATTACCTTTATAACATGGACTCTATCAAATATTCCCAACAGGTCGCCCAGAATATAAACTATAAAAAAACATCTTTTCTTTTTAACGGTATGCTCGATTATGAAATATCCAAAGAGCAGATGCAAAAAATTCAAGAACAAAAGGCTTTTGCATACAATAACATAAAAGATATACTGCCGATTATGAAATATGCTATGGAGCTTGCACCCAAAAGTACCACAATGAAACATATTGATAAATTCATCTTCATAGGTACAGGTCTTGGTTTGCATATAGCCGATGTCCACCGGCAAATACATTCTACAGAATACTTAATAATTGAAGATGATTTAGAGCTTTTTAGACTTTCTCTTTTTACTACTGCCTATCATGAAATAGCTCAAGATGCCAATTTGCACTTTAGCATTTCAAAAAACGAAAATGAATTTACCGCTGTTATGGCCGGATTTTTAGAGGGTTCCTTTTTTAATAACAGATATATAAAATACTTTCACTTTCCTGCACACTCAACAAATAAAATGAAATTGATTCAAAATAATTTAGCCACGCAAACACATCAGATCTTTCCCTATGACATTCAACTTGAAAAATGCCTAAGACCATTAAAGAGAATAAAACAAGAGTATAAAACTATTGATATTTCAAAAAAATTTCCAGAATCTGCCATATCGCAAAAACCTCTTCTCATCTTGGCAGCCGGTCCTTCAATGAAAAAAAATCTCGATTGGCTTAAAACCAATAAAGATAAATTCATCATACTTGCCGTTACTGCTGTGCTAAAAACGCTTCACGATAACAACATCAAGCCTGATATCGTTACGCATATCGACGGGGTTGAAAGTGAGGGAAACAGCTGTATGGTTCATTTTGAAGGGTTTAATGCAAAAGAATTTTTAAAAGACAGTCTCTTTATCCTAGGTTCGCACACTCCAAACTCTGTTTTGGACTTGGTAAAAAAAGAGAATGTATTTTTCTTTGAAAGTTTTACATTCTACTTCAAGAATTTCGGTTCCTTGTCTACGCCGTGCATTGGTTCAACATCAACAGTGCTTTCCTTGTGGCTCAATGCCAAAGAGATATATCTGCTTGGTTTAGATCTGGCCCTTGACCAGGAAACCGGAGCGACACACTCTGGAGACCATGAGTACAACGCAACGCACGATCTCAGCAATACAGACGAAATAGACTACACTATTTCACTCAGAAACAATCTCATTCCGATTAAAGGCAACTTTTCCAAAACAGTGTTTTCAACTCCGATATTTATCGCTTCGGTTCAATCTTTATATAATAATATACCGCAAATCATCGATGATTCCCAAACTATCTATAACCTAAATGACGGCGCCTATTTCTATCAGACAACACCGCTAAAAATAGAAAATATAAACAAATATAAGGACATAGACAAGAAGGATTTAGCTGTCGAATTAAATGCTCTGTTTAACTCAAAATCCAAATCAAAACTAGATCAAGAAGATATGGCATCTCTGAAAAAACGTCTTAACAATGCAAAAGAGGTGCAGAAGAATTTTCAAGAATATGAAAATAAAAACTTTACAAATGAAGAGGCATACCTTTATGACTTGCTTGGAATCGTTTCATCTACCTTAAAGTATCATGGTCGGGAGGGCAATAACCTCACACTGGTTTTTGCCTCATATTTTCAATACACTTTACCCTATATAGTGGATGTTATCAATACAAAAGAGGTAACTAAGATTATGAAACATCTAAAAAAGCTCGATAAAATGTTTGTAGATGGCTCCTATAATATTCTGCATAGATATATTCAAGAGATTGAGGAGTTTTTCAATACTTAAAATTTTGATGTTTTGAAATTACTGTAATAATTTCAAAACATTTTGCTGAACGGCATTTGCCTGACTCATAGCGTATGAACCCGACTGTGCAAGAATATTGTGTTTTGCAAAGTTTGCAGACTCTGCTGCGAAGTCAACATCTCTGATTTGAGACTCTGCCGCTGCAATATTAACTTCAGTAACAGAAATATTTCGAATTGTAGCTTCAAGTTTGTTCTGTGCAGCACCCAATGTCGCACGCAAACCGTCCACTTCTTTGATAGCATCATCCATTGAAGAAATTGTAGCCTCTGCAGAAACTTGTGACCCTACTGTTTTAGATCCTGTGACTAATACGGCAACATCTGCATCGCCTATGTTTAGAGTTTGTGTTTCACTGCTGTATGCACCTGTGTGAAAAACAAATATTCCGGCATTGTATGTGCCGTCTAACAGATTAAGCCCATTAAATTTAGTTGTGCCTGCTATATCACTTGCTTCTTCTAGCAGAGCTGTTATCTCCTGAGAAATATATCCGCGAGAATCCGCATCCTGTGTATCATTGGCTGCCTGAGTAGCAAGGACACGTACCCTTTTTAAGATATTGCCGTACTCTTCTAAAGCACCATCAGCTGTTTGAATAAGCCCGATACCGTCATTTGAGTTTTTAATAGCCTGACCAAGACCCTGAGACTGCGCTGAGAGTTTGTTTGCTATTGAGAGACCTGCCGCATCGTCTGCTGCTTTATTGATACGAAGACCCGAACTAAGAGAGTTGAGACTTTTGTCAAGTCCCACATTATTCATCGTAGCGTTTCTGTGTGCGTTCATTGCACCGATGTTTGTATTTATTCTGAATCCCATTAGAATGCCTTAAAAGTTCTTTTAAAACTTAAAGCAAAACACATTCCAGTACAAAACAAGCTACGTATTAAAAGATAAAAAATTGTTGGCAGTAATCACTAAATATTTTTTAAGATGCGGGAGAGTAACATGCCAAGGAACAATTCCCGGCATGTGGAAAGTAAAGACTATTTACTATTGAAGTAAACGAAGTACGTTTTCTAAAGAAACAACCTAAGACTATTGTAATAGTCTTAGAACGTTTTGCTGAACGGCATTAGCCTGACTCATAGCGTATGAACCCGACTGTGCAAGAATATTGTGTTTTGCAAAGTTTGCAGACTCTGCTGCGAAATCAACATCTCTGATTTGAGACTCTGCCGCTGCTATATTTACCTGAGTTACACTGATATTTCTAACAGTTGACTCTAGTTTATTCTGTGCAGCACCCAGGGTAGCTCTTTTTGCATCGATGTTTTTAATCGCCGTATCCATAGTAGCCATTGTAGTCTCTGCTGCAGTTTGTGTATTAACCTGAACATTAGTACCAACTGCGGCACCAATTACATCACTTACTGTATGAGCAGAAATATTTACTGTTTGTGTCTCAGTAGTGTAAGCACCTGTATGGAATTTAAAAACTCCTGCAACTGCCGTATTAGTAGATGTACCCGCAAGAATAGCAACACCGTTAAATTTAGTTGTTGAACTAATATCACTCGCCTCGTCTAAAAGAGCCGTAATCTCCTGAGAAATATAAGCTCTAGAATCCGCATCCTGCGTATCATTGGCTGCCTGAGTAGCAAGGACACGTACTCTTTTCATAATATTGCCGTACTCTTCTAAAGCACCATCGGCTGTTTGAATAAGACCGATACCGTCATTTGAGTTTTTAATAGCCTGACCAAGACCCTGAGACTGTGCTGAGAGTTTGTTTGCGATTGAAAGACCTGCCGCATCGTCTGCCGCACGGTTGATTCTAAGACCTGAACTTAATGAATTAAGACTTTTGTCAAGTCCCACATTATTCATCGTAGCGTTTCTGTGTG
>JAHJEG010000038.1 GCA_018825665.1 bacterium
CTTAGATTCGATTGTCTAGGTGGCTATAGAGAGAGGGAAACGCCTGGCCCCATTCCGAACCCAGAAGCTAAGCCTCTCATCGCTGATAATACTGCACCTTTCAGGTGTGGAAAAGTAGGTCGCTGCCTAGTTGTCGTTATTACTTTTTTCTCCCTTTAATCATTTTTCATTCAATCTGTTTGATTTTTTCTTTTCTTTTATCTGTTTGACTTCTTATTTCTTATATAATTACATTTTTATTTATAGGATATTTATGATACTTAATGCACAGTGGAACTCTTTTTTAAAAGAAGAGGTAAATAAAAATTATTATTTAAAACTTCAAAAAATAATAGATTTGGAATATAAAACTAAAATAGTTTTCCCAAAATATGAAAATATATTCAGAGCTTTTAACCTTCTTTCTCCAGCTGATGTTCAAGTAGTTATCATAGGACAGGATCCATATCATGGAGCTAATCAAGCCAGCGGGCTTGCTTTTTCGGTTTGTGACACGTGTAGGGTTCCACCCTCATTAAAAAATATATTTAAAGAATTATCAGATGATATAGGGTGTGAAATAAGCAACAGTGGGAATTTGACCCATTGGGCTACACAGGGTGTATTGCTTATTAATAGTGTTTTGTCTGTTGTTGAGGCAAAACCAAATTCTCATAAAAATTTGGGCTGGGAGATATTTACCGATTTTGTTATTGAAAAATTATCTTTGGATTTTGAGAATATTGTTTTTATTTTATGGGGTGCTCCATCTCAAAAAAAGTCTTTCCTGATTGATGATAGCAGGCATTTGATACTTAAAGCACCGCATCCATCACCGCTTTCTGCATATAGAGGTTTTTTTGGCTCCAAGCCCTTTTCCAAAACCAATGCATATTTGTCGGCATGTGGAAAAAAAGAGATTGACTGGTGTCTTAATTAGTTACAACAAATTTTGCATATAGGGGTAAGTGGTCTGAGTATCCTATGCCTTTATGCTGCAGGGGTTTTTTTCTTGTTGTTTTCCATCTGTTAATACTTTTTTTATGAAACAAATAGGCTGACCCAAGATGAGATGCACTCTCGTGTATGTAATACATATCCTTTTTTTCAAGTAAGGACTGTGAGATAAGAATATTATCCAGGGCTTCTTTTTTCCCTCTGAATTTATACGTGTATCTGTCTTCCTCATTCACGTCATACCAAAGATTATAGAAGTTGTTTTGTTCATATTTTGTATTGATGGCTTTTTTATTTTGTTCTATAGATTTTAGTATATGATTTATTCCGGTTTTTCCGTTTGTGTCATTATGTTTTCTATTTCTTAAAAACTTGATATGCTCTTCATAGTGAGAATTGAAATCACCTAATAGGATGATGTTCTTATCATCACCAATCTCTTTTATTCTTTTTTGCAGAGCTTTTGCGGAGATTATTCTTTGACTCTCCGGTCCTGATTTAGCCTTCCAGTGGTTTATAAATATAAAGAGCTCTTTATCATTTATTTTATATTTTATCTCTAGTATATTTCTGTATTGTTGCGAGGATGTGACACTGATCTCTTGAGCGTACACAAAAGGCACTTTACTGAGCAAAGCGACCCGTACTGTAGTGTTTTTTTTGTCTGCTATTTTGTAGTATTGATAGTAAAGACCTTTTTGTTTTAGTGTGTATCTTAAATCTTTAAGTGCCTGCAAGGATTCTATTTCCTGCAGGGCTATGATATCGGCATCCAACTCTTTGATGACTCTGGAGATGTTATTGAGCTTTATTTTGTAGTTTTTCGCATTCCAGTTTGAAATTCCGTTTGGCATATACTCCTGATATTCATAGCCGCTTTTTTCCAGATCAAACAAATTTTCTACATTATATGTGGCAATGGTCAAAATCTTATCTCCAAATACAGCTGTAATAAGTATAATCAGTAAAAGGGATGCTTTCACTAATTGATGCCGTTGAGTCTCAATAGATTAGACGGGTTTGGATCCCTTTGCATAAGTTCTTTAAAAAGAATCTCCATACTTTTGGCTCCCCCTCCGCTTAAAACTATATCCAAATATTTTTTAGCCGTGTCTGAGCCAAATATTCCCTCATCCACTACATTGAAGAATGCATCGGCACTTAAAACTTCAGCCCATTTATAGCTGTAGTATCCGGCGGCATAGCCACCCGAGAATATATGGGAAAAGCTATTTTGAAATTTATTGTAATCGGGTGCTTTGATAAGCGATGTTTCTTCTCTGATACCATCAAGTATATTTTGGACTTCATCTTTTTGATGCAGTTTTGTATGAAGTTTAAAGTCAAACAGTGAAAATTCCAATTGTCTTATCATTCCAAAAGCGGATAAAAAGTTTTTGCTTCGTACCAGCTTGTCTATCATCTCATCGGGAATAATCTCCCCAGTTTTATAATGCTTTGCAAAAAGTTTTAAAACATGCGGTTCATAGGCAAAGTTTTCTAAAAATTGTGACGGAAACTCAACAGCATCCCATTCAACTCCATTCACTCCGCTTACTTCATTCTCATCTACACTGCTGATCATATGATGAATCGCATGACCCATTTCATGAAAAAATGTCACTACATCATCATGGCGTAAAAGCGAAGGATTCTCTTTTGATGAAGGTGGAAAATTACAAACAATAAATGCCGAAGCCAACTGTTCCTGCCCTTTTTCGTCTTGACAGTGCGCTTGCCAGTTGTGCATCCATGCTCCGCCTTGTTTTGCTTTTCTGGCTTCAAGGTCCATATACAGTCTTGCCTTGAGCGTGCTCTCAAGATATACATCATAGGCGGCGGCTTTTTCATTCCAAAGTTCTTCATCAACTTTTTCAAATCGCATTCCAAAGAGTTTGTTTAAAAATTCAAACATCCCATTTACAACACTCGTCTGACTGAAGTAAGGACGGTACAGCTCCTCTTCTATATCGTACTGCTCTTTTTTTAATATTTCACTGTAGTAGGCGGTATCAAAACTTTGCAGCGGTTTTTTACTCATCTTTTGAAGCGTTTGAAGCTCTGCTTTTGCCTGCTGTTTTGAGTTTTGAAGCAGGTCGTCTAAGAATTTGAGCACGGTATCCTCATCTTTTGCCATCTTGCTTGCAAGTGAATAGGCTGCGTAGCTTGAAAATCCAAGAAGTTGGCTCATCTCATATTTAAGCGCTAATATCTCATCGATTATTTGTGCATTCTGCGGCGCTCTTGTTACATACGCCTTGTACAGTTCTTCTCTTATTTTTTCATTTTTTCCATAAGTCATATATGCTATATAAGAGGGCATCTGCAGAGTGAACTTGTATTGAGTCACTCCGTTTTCTTCATATTTTGCATTTTCTATGTCGCTTTTTGGAAGTCCTTCTACATCTTTTGCATCTGTTATTATGTATTCGTAGGCGTTTGTGGCATCTAAGATATTTTGAGAAAAATTATTCGAGAGTTCGCTTTTTTTAATATTTATCTCTTGAAGTCTTTGTTTGGTCTTTTCATCCAAATGCGCACCGCTTAATTCAAAATGTTGTATGTTGAGCTCTAAAACCCTGTTTTGCTCGTAGTTTAAACTATTTGTTTCCTTCTCCTGTATCTCTTTGTAGGCCTTATATATATCTATATTCTGAGACATTCTCGTAGAATACTCTGTAATAATCGGCAGGGATTCAGTGTATACTGCCTGTGTTTTATCTGAGTTATTGACTGAATTGATGTGTGAGAGGGGAGTGAAAAACTGTCCCAAGTATTCCTCCATCATCAGCAGAGGCTTTACAAAATTTGCATATGTTTTGTTTTCTAAAGCCAACAATCTCTCAGTTTCCTGAGTATTGGTCTCAAGTCTTTGTTTTAATTCTTCTATAAAAGTATCTAAATCTACATTAAATTTTAAAAATCGTCCCATTTATTTTAATCCTCGTCTCTTTTTTGTCTGATAGCACCATAGGTGTTTATTAAGATATCATCATATTTGTTTGATTTTTCCAGTAATCTTTGCACGGCAGTTCTGCCCTCTTGTTTTGTTAATGAAGAGTCCACTATCAGATAAGACAAGTATATACTGTTTTCATTAATGGAAAATTGCAGATAGGATAATTTGCTGTTTTCTTCAAGAAGATAGTCATAGATTTTTTCTATGTTGTTTTGTGGAATCCCGCATAGTTTCGTATCTCCAATGATAATTCCGTTTTCATAGTAGTTAATTTCTATCCTTGCCGTTCCGTAGTCGATCTGCCACGATGCCTGACTTCTTCTTGCGAGTGTCACATTGATATCCAATGAATCTAAAATATCTTCAATAAGTTTTGTCGCACCTGTCGGGTTGTAGCCTTTGCGTCTGAGTTTTGCAACTTCAAGTTTGATTCCACATGCCAGACAATAATCGTTTTTTATATCCTCTTCGTTTATAAGATTTTTGCAAGAAGGGCATTTGATGATATTTTCCCGTCCTAATTTTTTATAGTTTTCTAAACTTTCCTCAACATAATAATAAGGCAGGGCAAAACCGAGGTTATTGGAGTTTTGGATAATAAAGGTATTGACTCCTATGAGTTCTGCTTCATTATTTAAAAGAGGTCCGCCACTGTTACCTGGGTTTATTGCTGCATCTATCTGTATATATTCAAGCTCGCCCTGAAGCCTTGTGGCACGTGATACTATACCCTCGGTTGCTGTATAGTTCAGCCCGTAGGGGTGACCTATGGCTATAGTCGTATCTCCGTCTTCTACTATTTTTGTTGAGAACTTTAGAGGATTTTTCGGTTTTGGAACATCAAAACTAATAAATGCCAAATCATAATCCGGGTCATCATAGACAACTCTGGCTATGGAGCGCTTGATTTTCTTTGCCGTGATGACCACTTCTTTGAGCCCGCTTGCCACATGCGAATTGGTCACAATCAAATCACCGATGATAAAACCCGACCCCGTGCCGTAGGGGGTCATAATCTGGATGATGTTGTCTATATATTTTTCTAAAATAACTTGAGTGTTCATATGTATCTATATCTCCTCAAAGTTCAGGTTTGTTATTTGAATATAAAAGCTGTTGCTAAACTCGTTGAGTGATGTGAAATTCAGCTCATTTCCAAAAGGTTTGAGCATTTTGAACCTTTTTTTGTAGGGGGTGATAATTTCATTTACTCTTGAGATAATAGTTCTTTTGGAAAATGAGTTCGTGCTTTGGTTGTAGAGTTCATTATAGTTGAGTTCTTGAAAAAAATCACTGTTTTGAATCTCTACCAAAGTATGCAGAAGGTCTTTTGTGACCGGATGAAGACCGTAGTTATAAAGAAGATAAAATGCTATGTATTTATAGATGGTAGGGATAATAAGATTATAACGATTGTTTTTATACCAGCGTATTTTGGTGAGCGATTCATTGATGAAGATGTTTATCTCCTCATGTGAAGTCTTCTCCATGGGATTAAAAGTATATTTCGCATCATAAAAATTTTTGCTGAAATTTTCAAAATCCATCTTTTTTAGTATCTCGACATATTTTTTAAGTTCTTCATTCTTCGCTTCGGTGGTGGAGTTCTCATCGCTGAAGTATTCTTGAATGATTTTACTCATCTTTTGATAGATCTCATATTTTGGAACAATGAGATAGTCTATCTTAAAAAGAAGGCAGAGGTATGAAAATGACTGCATTCCTGCATTGTCATTGGTAGGAAAGGTCAGTATCTTGTTTTCCAGCTCCTGTATCCAGGCCTGCATTGAATCATACTTGAGTTGCAGCAGTTTTTCATTCACCGGCTTTAAATGCTCTATATCCTCTATAAGGGTGTTAGGAAATTCATTTTTGGTATATTCTTTGTCAAAATCTGCATTCAATGCCAATTCCCTAAGAGGAAAAAAAACTTTTTGAGGACTCATGGTAATGTTGTCATGATAAAGTTTCAGTTTTATATATTCATTGTCTGCAAAATATTTTGCATATGTCAGCTGGTAGTTTCTCTCTAAAATATATCTTTTGAGGGCTATGAAGGCATGTTCTTTTTTTGTTAAAATAGATTCTGCATAAATATGTTCAGATGTTATATACCCGCTTATTTTCGCAGTGCCCTGGTATATCTCAAAATTTAGGGTATCCTCTTTTTTAACAAAGCTGATATTTTCGTTGAAATGATTGTCGGTGTAGTTTTGCAGTGATCTAAAAAAATACTCATAGGCACTAAGAATATCTTTTGCCGCAAATGCTTCGTATGATTTATTAAATAGCTCTTCTTCATCATCGGCGAGGCTTGCGTTAATGCCTCTGCCAAAAGGGTGTTTTAATTCTGTTTTGGTTTCAAAAAAGTTTAGCCAGCTCATGAACTCACTTTGGGTATACAAATGTATAGAAATTTATGAGTGCAATTATAATGAAAGCACCCTTATAAAACACCTACTTATTTTGAAAGCTTATTCATCATCTTTTGCAAATTTTTCATATAAAAAGCTTAATATAGCTTCTCTGCACCGAATATATTCAGGGTCATGCTGAAGTTCAACCCTGTTTCTTGGTCGCTCCAGATTGACTTCCAAAATTTCACCTATGGTAGCCTCCGGACCGTTTGTCATCATAATGACTCGATCACTTAAGAGTACGGCTTCATCAATGTCATGGGTGATTACGATTACGGTATTTTTGACATTTTGCTGAATCCTCATAAGGTGTTCTTGCAGATTTGCCCGCGTGAGCGAATCAAGTGCTCCAAAAGGCTCATCCATAAGCAAAACTTTCGGCTGTATTGAAAGAGCTCTCGCAATACCAACACGCTGCTTCATCCCTCCGCTTATCTCTCCTGGGAGTTTGTCCTTCGCATGATCCAGGTTTACCATGGATACGAATTTTTCTACTCTTTCTCGAAGTTCAAAAGCACTAAGTTCAGGCATTACTTTTTTTACAGCCATCTCTATATTTTGATAAACGCTTAACCATGGAAGAAGTGAATGGTTTTGAAAAACGACTGCACGTTCAGGTCCCGGACCCTGTACATGTTTGTTTTCAAGAAGGATAGCACCTTCGGTTTGTGCATCCAAACCCGATATCATATTTAAGAGGGTACTTTTACCGCAGCCGCTGTGCCCTATAATAGAGATTATCTCATTCTTCTTAATCTCCAGATTCACATCGGTCACCGCTATATAATCTTCTTTTCCTGGAATTGGAAATCTTTTTTCAATATTCTGTAAACTTAAAAATTTTTCACTCATTACGCTCTACCTTTTTTCGTATAATCAAAATAATCTGCAATTTTGCCCATAATAATATCCAAGAAGAAACCTATAAGACCTACAACGATAATACCTATAATAATATTATGATAGTTAAGGTTGTTATATTCATCCCAGATCCAAAAACCTATACCGATACCGCCTGTCAGCATCTCCGCCGCAACGATTACCAGCCATGCTATTCCCAAAGAAAGTCTCATCCCCGTAAAGATATACGGCACGGAAACAGGCAAAATGATTTGGATGATCTTTTCCAGCGGAGAAAATCTCAGTACCTTGGCAACATTCATATAATCTTCACTGACGCTTTTGACACCAAGAGCGGTGTTTATGATTATCGGCCATATAGAGGTGATAAATATGGTAGAAATCGCGGTCAGGTTTATATCCTGAAATATAAACAAAAGCAAAGGCAGCCATGCCAAAGGTGAAACGGGCTTGAATATCTGTATAAAAGGATTCAGAGCATACTGGGCAGTCTTGCTCATACCCACAAATAAACCCACCGGGACTCCGACTAATATTGCCAAAACAAATCCTGCAAAAACTCTCTCAAGGGAGGCTACTATCTGCCAAAATATCCCCTTGTCGTCCTGGTTGTTTACATAAAAGGGATCAGATAAAACTCCAACCATCTCATCACCATCAGCATTCACACCGCCAAACGCAGCTACATAGGTATCAGTTGGCGTAGGAAAATCCTCAACCACATTTGCGATACCTGACCATATTTGTATAATAAATAGAAAAACCAAAAACGGCAAGACTATTTTTTTTACTAACTCTGTATTCATTTCTTTTCCTCGGGTTTGAATTTAGTTTGCACTTAAAAGTATCCAGATATAGGCTTGATAAAAGGAGAGTCTATATGAAATTATACTTTTTAGGTTTTCTGGATACTTTGAACTACAAACTATATTATTAATGCACAAAGGCTTATCCTTTGTGCATGGTTTTATTTTTTTGTTACAAATTTAGGGTCTGCACATCCCGCCGGTCCATAAGGACATACATAGCTTGGTTGTTGCGTTGTAACCGTCCATGTATTGGCTTTTAAAAGCTCCTCTTTTGTGACTAAAGGATTTGTTACTTTGAAGCTGTAAATATACTCGACTGCCTGATTAGGGTCATATACTTTGCCGTCCATAAACATATTGTATTTATCCACACCGTCTTTCTTCCATGGGCTTGGAGGAAGTGAGTAGCCAATCTCTTTTGCAACTTCTGCAAAAAGGTCAGGACGATATACAGATTCAATGACGGCTTTCATGTCAACGGGTTTGTCAAGCTGACCCCATCTGTACATTTGAGTGATAAACCACATTCCGTGAGAGTAAAAAGGATATGCAGCATAGTAGTTTGCAAAAACATTAAACTGTGGATTTTCCTCTGATTTTTGCCCTTTTAAGTACTGAAACGTACCTGTCATCGATTTCTCCAAAACACTTACAGGTGCTTTTACGTAGTTAGGCTTACTAAGGATTTTTGCCGCTTCTTTACGGTTTTCCCATGAAGCGTCCAGCCACATTTGAGCTTCGATAATCGCTTTCATAACAGCTTTTGTCGTCTCAGGATTTTTTTCTATAAAATCAGCTCTTGTTTGCAATACTTTTTCAGGATTGTTATTCCAGATATCATAGTTGGTAACAAGGGTTGAACCTTTTTTCTTTAAAACGATTCTTTCATTCCATGGCTCACCGACACAGTACCCTTCGATATTTCCGGCAATAAGGTTTGAGGGCATAGTCGGAGGCGGAAAAGGTTTGATGGTTGTGTCACGGTCAGGCTCTATCCCCGAAGTCGCCATCCAGTAACGAAGTTCATAGTTATGCGTGGATACCGGGTGAACCATACCGAAATTAAGCGGTTGGTAGTTTCCCTTCTCTGCTATATGTTTCGCATCAATATATTTTTTAAGTGATTCAGAACCGAGCGGACGCTTTTTTTCATCCATACCGTGCTCTTTCATCTTCTCGATTATATTATTTCCAAATGTGATTCCGTTACCGTTAAAGTCAAGAGATAAAACAGCTTGAAGATTTGCATTACCGTTTATCCCTAATGTCGCAGCAATCGGCATACCGGCAAGCGCATGTGAAAAATCATACTCTCCAGAAATGACTTTTTGCTGGATTCCCGGCCATCCGCCGCCTTCTTTAACGACATGCACATCCAAACCGTATTTGTCAAAAAAACCTTTTTCCTCAGCAATAACGATAGGAGCACAGTCAGTCAGGGCGATAAAACCTATTGTCAACTTTTTCTTTTCAACTTCAGCCAATAATGATGTGGCAACCAACGATAAACCTAAACCTAATCCAACTAATTTCTTTAGCATCTTTTATCCTTAAATTTACATTTTTTAAATGTTTGATTAGGAATTATACTACGATAGTAACACTAAATATGCAGTTAAATGATTAAAAATTATACAATATAATCTTAAGATTACATTAAATAGTATTGTATTATACTGCTTAGAATACAATATGGAGTCTTTTATGATTAGGTCTGTTTGCGGGTATTGCGGTGTCGGTTGCGGTATAGAGTTTGATGTGAGTAAGCTTATCGGGGATGTCACATATCCTATTAATGAGGGCAAGGTATGTTCAAAAGGTGTATCCGAATTGATAAGCATTCAAACTTCTACAAGGCTGCTAAGGCCGCAGGTAAGAAAAAATATAGAGGATGCGTATGCAATTTCAAGCTGGCAAAAGAGTATCTCTTTAATAGGAAATGCAGTTAAAAACACCGATAAAGATAAAATAGGTTTTTATCTCTCCGGTCAACTTCTCACGGAAGATTATTACATAGCCAATAAGCTGGGCAAGGGTTTTATAGGCACAAACAATGTGGATACAAACAGCCGCACCTGTATGTCAAGCGCCGTTACAGCCTATAAAAAATCGCTTGGGGCGGATTTCGTGCCTTTAAGGATGGAGGATATATTTAAGAGTGACCTGCTCATACTTGCAGGTGCAAATACGGCAGAAGCGCATGTGGTCTTTCACAATCAGATCAAAAAAGCCAAAAAGTCAGGTTTGAAAATCGTTGTTATCGATCCAAGGCTTACAGATACCGCAAAAATAGCAGACATTTATCTTCCTTTAAAAGCAGGAAGCGATATCGATTTTTTTAATTTGATCTCAAAAAGGCTGATTGATGAAGATTTATATGATAAAGAGTTCGTGGAGCAGCATATCAACAATTTTGAACTCTTAAAAAACAAGTTTAAAAGAGTTCCCGTTACAAAAATGCTCAAACGTACAGGACTCTCAAGCGAGCAGTTCGAAGAGTTTTGGCAGCTTTATAAAAAGAGTAAGAACATAATATCATCCTGGACAATGGGCTTGAATCAATCTTCACAGGGGGTTGACAAAAATCTGGCACTCATCAATACACATCTGCTAAGCGGAAAAATATTCAAAGAGGGAAATGGTCCGTTAAGCCTTACCGGACAGCCAAATGCAATGGGCGGAAGGGAGGTAGGAGGGCTCTCAACCGTCCTTGCCGTCCATCTTGGCTTTGATGAGAAGAGTATAAAAAAAGTTTCAAAATTTTGGAATACGGATAAAATTGATACCAAAGTCGGTCTTACAGCGACGCAGATGTTCGAAGCAAACTTGGATCTTTTGATAATCTGCCACACAGACCCCGTATACCATCTTCCAAATAGACATAAAGTAGAAGAGCTTATAAAAAAGATACCTATGGTCGTGGAGATTAATGCTTATGAAAACTCTGAAACCTCGAAGTTCGCCCATATAAGGCTTCCGGCTTCTCCATGGGGAGAAAAAGAGGGCACGCAGACCAATCTTGACAGAACGATTACAAAGCAGATGAAACTTACAAGAACCTCTATAGACTGTAAGCCCGATTGGGAAATATTTCAGTTGATTGCGCAGGAACTTGGCTTTGAAAAAGAGTTTTGTTTTAAAAATACCAAAGAGATATTTGAAGAATACCAGCAGATGACCAAGCTCAACGATTATATGGACATAAGCGAAGCTTCTTATGATGCGTTGAGTGATACGCCTTTTATTTGGGGTAAAAAAATAAAAAACTTTTTGACACCTGACAAAAAAGGGAATCTGTTTTTTGTTGAGAACAAACTTTTAAGCGAAAAGGTCTCTTTGGAATATCCTTTCGTGCTTTTGACGGGAAGAACAAGAGACCAGTGGCACAGCGGAACAAAAACAAATCTGCCAATGACCTTGTTAAAATATAAAGAGCTTAATTTTTGTGAGATACATCCAAAGGATGCAGAGCTATTGAATGTCAAAGAGGGAGATACGATAAAGGTTACCTCAAGAAGGGGAGAACTTTTAACAAAGGCACTTGTAACGGAGTCTATCAGAGAAAAAACTATTTTTATACCCATAAGCAACAGAGAGATAAATTATCTCACCAATGATTTGCTTGACAGGGAATCTTTACAGCCCGATTATAATCACAGTGCGGTAAAGATACAAAAAATAGAATAAAAAAATTATTTACAGCAGTACAACACAAGAAAAAGATTTATGACAAACATAATAGTAAAAGCCCAGCGGTAAAACAATGCCGGAGAGCGTTCTATGATGGTGCTTTCTTTGAAAAAGAAGGGTTTTACCTTATGCGGATTGTTTATCTCGAAATCCATCTCTGAGTAATTGTTGTATCTAGCGTTTTTATCAGTCGAGATGGAGCGCAGAATCACGCTGTCAAGCCAGTCAGGGATATTTTTATTATAAGTACTTGGTTTTTTTGCATTTTTAAATACGGGGTTTTGAAAAGGTTCAATCTCCCCGTAAGGGTATTTTCCACTCAGGCAGAGATATAAAGTCACTCCTATTGAGAACATTTCGCTTGATTCGCTTATCGCTTCGTTTTGAAACCTGTCAGGAGATAAAAAGCTAGGTGTTCCCGCTTTTGTATCTGTAGAAAATATCTCTGTCATATTCCCAAAATCGATTATTTTAAAGCTTGAGTTTTGCTGTTTGTCTTTTAAGATGATAATATTATGAGGTTTTATATCACCGTGGACCAAATCATATTTTAAAAGATATTGGGCCATTTTTAGGAGCGTAGCGGCCAACTGTACGGTGTCGTCAATGGAGAGGCAATTTGTCGAAAGATAATCATTTAGATTTTCACCCTTAAAATACTGCATGATATAGTAACACTGCGTTCTGTTTTTTGGAATGACCGCTTTTGGAAAGATCTCATACTTGAGTCTTTTGGCATTCCAGGCTTCTTTGATAAAAAGGTCGTGTTTTTTTGTATCGTCTATAACTTCCAAAGGGGCGAATTTGATGACATACTGCTTTGTCTTTTTTGAGCACAGCCAGGTTCTGTTATTGTTGATAAGCGATTTTTCCAGAACATAGCCATCAATATTCTCTCCTCTGTTTAGTTTCTGCGAAATGAAGAGCTTTTGTTGCTTGAGTCCTTCAATTTCATCCGCTTTTAGGATATCCAGGACCACGGCCGTCGTATCATCGGGAAGCATATCTTCCATCAGTCTGCTTGCTTTTTTTACTAAGCTCGATGCTCCTGAACTTATCCCTCTCTCAAGACGATTGTCGCTCATGATATTGTAAAGTCCGTCACTGCAAAGAAGTATCTTGTCTCCCTTTTGAATGATGTTTTCAAAATAGTAGGGCTCGACATCTTTTTCTATTCCTATGGCCTGAGTCAGGACATTTTCATATCCCGCTTCATCCATTGAATGATCAAAAGACAATTGTGTCAGAGTTTTATCTCTAAAGAGATAGATTCTGCTGTCACCGACATTCGCTCCATAGAGGCGATTGCCCTCTATCACGACCAGGGTGAGTGTTGTTACAAGTTCGCTTCGTTCATAGTTTGTTTGGGATTCCTGGTAAAGTATAGCGTTGATCGATTTGATGAAAGTGCTTATTGATTTTTCAATACTCCAGGATTTTGGACGTATTTTGAAGTTGTTGATGAGGTAGTTTGTCACCCTTTTTGCAGCTTCTGCACCCTCAGCGGCACTTCCTACTCCATCACACACTACGGCAATACTTACATTGCCGATAATTTTGAAATCATAAAAGTCATCACCAACCAGTTCCTTGCCTTTTGCCAATGAAAAACCCGAGCCTTTAATATTGATGGATGACATTGTATTTCCTTTGCCTAAATTCTTCCGCCGGCACTCACGCCCCAGGTGGTTCTCCATCTGGTCTTTACTAAAGAGATTCCCATAAGAGCTATCATAACAACTGCCGCAAATATTATGAAACCTGCCGCATAACCGTCAAATGCACCCTTGCTCCATCCCAGAGTTTTAATAAGTGCCGTACCGCCAAGGCCGCCTGCTGCACCTATTATCCCCGTCATAATACCGATATCCTTACCAAATCTTTGGGGAACCAACTGAAATACTGCACCGTTTGCCATACCAAGACTTGCCATGATTAAAAACAAAACCAAGATAGCAACACCAAAAGGAAGTGTCATTGTAGCATTTAAGACAGCCAAAAGAGTCACCGTACCAAAGAAGATATATAAAGATTTAATACCTCCAAGCTTATCCGCAACAGCACCGCCAACAGGACGGAGAATAGCACCTGCAAAGATACATAAGGCTCCAAAATAACCGGCTACGACTTTAACATTTCCCTCATTAAGGACATCCATACCAAAGACACTCATATCCGCCTGGTAAGTGTTCATCAGATAGACTTTCATATATCCCGCAAAGCCTACGAAACCACCGAAACTTACGGCATAAAAAAGGTTAAACCACCAAGTATCTTTGTCTTTTAGCAATTTGCCATAATCTTTTAATTTTTTAGGATTTGCTTTGTATACATCTTCGGGAGCATCTTTTGCCATAAACATATATGTGACAAAGATGATGGACGAGAGAACCGCACCTACTAAAAAAACTGCTTCCCAACCCCATATTTCAGCAATCTTTGGAGCAAATAAGAAGTCGATTACAACACCTATATTTCCGGCACCTGCAATTCCCAAAACAACACCCTGAAGTTTTGGCGGATACCATTGACCCGCCTGCGGAAGTGCTACGGCAAAAGAGGCACCTGCAAAACCAAGACCGAATGCCACGTAAAGAAGCTCATCATACGTGATGTTCGCACCCCTGAAATATGCGTAAAACAAAACAGCGATAACAACGGACTGAGCCATAAGGGCAGTTTTTTTCGCTCCAAACTTATCCACACCAAACCCCAGCAGGATTCTCAAAAGCGCACCGGCTAAAATAGGGATAGAAAGAAGTGTCGCCTTTTCCCCGGCACTCATCATAAAACCGCCGATAGCCAATGATTCACTTATCTCTGTTGAGAGTGGCCCGAGCATAGTCCACACCATAAAACTAAAATCGAAATACAAAAACGCCGCTAAAAGCGTCGGCCAGTGACCTTGCCCTTTTAATGCCTTAAATCCTGCCATTTTTCTTCCTTTGTAAACTTAATTTTTCATTAAGTATTTGTTGAATGCAAAATTATACTACGAATATATGGAAAATATAACAGCATATTGCTTAAAAATTATACAGCATAATATTAATTTTACATTAAATTGCTGATAAAATTTTACTATACATTAATACTATGGAATACATTTATGATAAATATTATGCAAACACCACTGGAGAGTTTTATAGATTACAAAGCTGAGACCGGCATGCAATGCGGAAACTACTCCATAGACATTCCAAAATTACAAGAGGGTGAGCAATACAGGTTCCACTTTGACGCGGTTGCCTGTGTGGGATGCCGCTGTTGTGAAGTGGCATGCAATGAACAAAACAATAATCCCGCAGATATAAAGTGGAGAAGAGTGGGTGAGATGGAAGGGGGAGTCTTCCCTGCCTTTACTCAGCTTTTAAACTCTATGAGCTGCAACCACTGTATAGATCCTGAATGTCTAAGAGGCTGTCCGACAAACTCGTATATAAAGATAGCAGAGACGGGAATCGTAGTGCATGAAGATGAGACCTGCATAGGATGTCAGTATTGTACCTGGAACTGTCCTTACGGCGTACCCGTATATCACGATGAACGCAATATTGTGACGAAATGCCATATGTGCCATGAGAAACTCGATGTCGGTCAAACCCCTGCCTGTGTGCAGGCTTGTCCCTCTGGGGCGATAGAGATTGAAGCGGTGAATGTTCAAGAGTGGCTTGAGCGGGATATGGACAAAGAAGCAAATATGCCGTTCCTGCCGGATGCCCGCATCACAAACTCTACGACCAGATATACATTGCCTGAAAATATGCCTGAAGATATGAAGGAGATGGATGAGCATATCCTCAAGCCCGCCCACTCTGAGATGCCTCTGGTATTTATGACGGTTCTAACCCAGATCTCACTTGGGGGATTTTTTGCACTTTTTATGGGTGATGTGATGAGCCTTTTTGGCTTTGAGGGAGCCAACTGGATTATGGCACTCTTGGTGATGCTTCCGGCAGCTCTAGGGCTCCCGCTCTCAGTACTTCATTTGGGTCGCCCGTTTTTGGCGCTTACTGCTATGAAAAATATAAAAACATCCTGGTTATCGCGTGAGGCATTGGCTCTTGGGGTGTTTACGGCATTGATGAATATAGTCGTCGTTTTATATCTTATGGAAGTTGCACATGCCATACGATTATTTGTTGAGGCTGTAACCTTGGCATGTGGAATCTACGGCATTTATGCCCAGAGTATGATTTACCGCATAAAAGCCAGACCCTCGTGGAACAGAATCACTACCAATACGAAGTTTTTCGGTGTGGCGTATGTCGGTGTATTTATGCTTGGGCTTTTGGCTGTCTTTCTTGGAATGCTCGAAGTTGCCTTGCCGTTGATTGTTTTGGCAATGCTGGGTGCTTTGGCTCAGATATTTTTTAGCTATGAAGACTTGCGAACCTTGGATACACAAAACGAAAACCACTACCAATTGCAAAGAACGAAGAGACTCTACGAAGAGAACTTTTCAAAAGTAAAACTGTTTCGTTTTATTACTCTTGTTGCAGGAGGCGTTCTTTTCCCCTTACTGGCAGTGGTATTTTTAAGTGCATCCTCCTATGCCGGAGCAGCCGTAGTAGCTCTTTTGTCATTGGTGTTGATGTTTGCCAGTGAGCTAAGCGATAGATTCTTGTTTTATTCCACTGTGGTTCCTTTGGGCATGGCAGGCGGATTTTTTGTAGGAAAGTCACGATAAAGAGATGAAAGGAAAGAGACTATGATAGGTACGATAAAAGATTTTTTAGGTTTTGATATAAAAGCGGACAAATACAAACTCTCCGCCGATCCTCAGTTTGGGATGATAAGTGATGAAAAAAAGCCGGATAAATGGGTGTTCTCAACCTGCGGATACTGCGGAGTGGGATGTGGACTTTATATCGGTGTAAAAGAGGGCAAGGCGCTCTACACAAAAGGAAATCCCAAACATTTTGTAAATCAGGGAACCCTCTGCCCAAAGGGTTTAAGTGAACATCAGATGATAGACTCACCTCACAGGATAAGGACACCTCTTATCAGAAAAGAGGGCGTGCTGCATCCTGCATCCTGGGATGAGGCGTATACAAAAGTGGGGGATGCATTTAAAAGTATCGCAAAGAAACACGGAGAAAAAGCAGTGGGGGTTATCTCTACGGGACAGCTTCTGACAGAGGAGTTCTACACTCTTGGCAAGTTTGTGCAGCTTGGTCTGAGAACAAACAACTTTGACGGGAACACGACTCTGTGTATGGCTTCTGCCGTGATGGGCTATAAACAATCCTTGGGGAGTGACGGTCCCGTAGGTTCCTATGAAGATTTTGAAAAAGCGGATGTTATTTTTCTTATTGGCGCGAATATCGCGGACAATCATCCTATTTTGACCCTGCATATCAACAAGAACAAGAATCCGAAGAAAAAAGTGATTGTGATAGACCCGAGAGCTTCAAAGACTTCCCAGATGGCGGATATCTATGTACCGATAAAAGCCAGAACAGACTTGGCACTTTTTAACGGCTTGGCCTATATCATTATAGAGCAGGGCTGGGAAGATGAGGGCTATGTCCGGGCAAATACAAACGGCTACAACGAACTCAAAAAACACCTGCAAAACTATCCTCCGCAGGAAGTGGCAAATATCACGGGGATAGATGTAAAAACGCTTTATGAACTTGCCCGAGAGTTTGGGGCAAATGATGCGGTGCTGAGTGCGTGGACCATGGGTGTAAATCAGTCTTTTATGGGAACAGATACGGTGAGTGCTATTATCAATCTGCACCTTTTAACGGGACATATCGGGAAAGAGGGTGCAGGACCTTTTTCCATAACAGGGCAGTGCAACGCGATGGGGACAAGAGAGAGCGGTTTTACATCTTCGCTTCCGGCATACAGAAATTTCGGAGATGAAAAGGCCTTGAAAGAATATGCACAGATAGTCAATGTTCCCGAAGCAATCGTCCCGACCGCCCGTGGATACAAATATGCGGAGATAATAGACGCGATAGACAGAGGGGAGATAAAAGCTCTTTGGATAGTGGCGACGAATCCTCTTGTGAGCTTTGTACATCAGGAGAAGCTTCGCAAGACCCTGGCAAAATTGGACTTGCTGGTGGTGCAAGACGCATTTTTGGGAGACACGGCAGAGATAGCCGATGTGGTTTTTGCAGCTGCGACATGGGGTGAAAAAGAGGGAACGTATACAAATTCGGAGAGACGATGCAATCGTGCGAATAAGGCGGTTGAACCCATAGGAGAGGCTAAAAGCGATTTTGATATCGTTGTGGAGTTCTCAAAACAGTTTGAGGGAGTCAATGCATTGCTTTTTCCTAAATGGCAAACACCTTTGGATGCTTTTAATGAGTTTAAAAAACTCAGTGAAGGACAGCTTTGTGATTATTCCGGGATGAGTTATGAACTCCTGGAGGAGCAAGGCGGTATTCAGTGGCCGTGCAACACCCAGCGCCCACTTGGCACGAAAAGACTTTATTCTCCGGATATCGCCTTTAGAACCAAGGATAAAAAAGCGAATCTTATCTGTGCAGACTGGTTCCCTATGGCAGAGCCTGCAAGCCCGGAATTTCCGGCTATTTTAAATACGGGCCGTACGGTGGAACAATGGCACACCCGCACAAAAACCCGCTCTATTGAGATACTTGACAACTTGGCTCCCGAGGCATGGGCAGATATAAATCCGCAAGATGCAAGGGCGTTAAAAGTAAAAAGCGGAGACAGACTCTCTATCTCAAGTGCAAGGGGAAGAGTGGACGATGTCATCGTGCGAGTGACGCAAAGCGTGGCATGTGGAAATGTATTTGTTCCTTTTCATTTCAACACACAGCTTGTAAATGCTCTTACAAACGAGAGTTTTTGCCCAAAATCAGGCGAGCCAAACTTCAAACAAACTGCAATTCAGCTCCATTCGGATGAGGTTCCGGAGGGCTTAAAGTTTGCACAACAGGAGATAAGCGGAGAAATAGAACATGTAAAAACAGCATACGAGGGGATAAAAGTGAAGGAAAAGGAGAAGCAGGCTTAGCCAAGTTTTTCTGTTTTACGTTGAAAGTTTTTGAAACTCCTCATTCCCTTTTATCTTTTCAAACAGTTCTTCACCCTCGATTTCATCTTTTAGATTGGGGGATTTTTGTATGGCTGTTGCCAAATCCGAGAGGGCTTCTTTTGTGTTTCCAAGCACAGCGTTTGCACAGGAGCGCTGCCAGTAGGCATATCCGTATTCCGGGTCTATTTCTATAGCTTTATTGCTAAGGTTCAGTGCCCATTCAAAATCATCCATGTCCAGCACTGCATCTGCTTTATAGGCGTAAACTTCGGCATCATTGGCATTTACTTTTAAAATCTCATCATAAATATCTATTCTTGACTGAGGATTCGTCTCTAAATTTGAGCGCATCCAAAGAGAGTGGATATACTGGGTGTTGTATATTTTATTTTGGTTTTCAAGTACTTTTTTTGATTGGAGGGTCATTGCATCCTGGAGGCTTTGCATCTGGGTGTTGTATTTTTCCGTAATCTTGTTTACTCTTGCCTCGACAATACTCTCTGTCTTGCTTCTGATATCTCTTAGGGAGTTCCAGCCGGCAAAAATAAGTATGGAAGTGGCAGCGGCGATGAGGTAAAAAACATTGCCGATCGTGTCGGTCATATATCTTGCGGCACGGTCTGTCTGTTCCACTTCGGCTTTTGATATGCGTCTCTCAACCTCATTTCTGAGTTTCATATTCTCAACACGCAAATCTTTGAGCTCATCCAAAATATATCTTTCCACCAGGGGTTTTTCAAGCGCCTCTTTGAGTCCGACGACATCCTTGTCGGAGGCACAGAGGATACCAGAAAGCGCAAACAGCACTATAAGTGTAAAAAATTTAGACGCAAGATTCATAGACAGCCTTTGTTTGTAAGAATTATCTGAATTATAACAAAGGCGACTTCAAGAGAATTGAAAACTATTTTCTCTTTAACTCAAACAAATCCGTTCTTCTGTCTTTTAGGTTTTTGACACTTCCAAACTGATTTAATTCTCTGAGCAGATCTATATCAACATCCGCTATCAAAATCATTTCGCTGTTGGGAGTAGCTTCAGCTTTTATCCCGTTTGTGGGAAAAGCAAAGTCACAAGGGGTAAAGACCATAGACTGGGCAAACTGCATATCCATATTGTGTACATTTGGGAGGTTCCCTACGCTTCCTGCAATAGCGACATAACATTCATTTTCAATAGCCCGGGCCTGAGAACAG
Source organism: bacterium (assembly GCA_018825665.1). Lineage (GTDB taxonomy): Bacteria > Campylobacterota > Campylobacteria > Campylobacterales > Sulfurimonadaceae > Sulfurimonas. Next base: position 19,893 of record JAHJEG010000038.1, read on the forward strand.
TGTCTTACCCTTGAGTAACCGTTTTGCGTATCCGTTAAAAACGGGACAAAGAGGATATCCATCCCCTCATCGGCGAGCAGTCTGCTAAGTTCAGGAAATTCAGAATCATAACAAATCAGGATACCTATCTTTCCGCAGTCGGTATCAAATGTTTTAAGTCCGCTTCCGCCTTGCATACCCCATACTTTTTCCTCATCCGGAGTCACATGGATTTTTTCATATCTCTCAATCGTGCCGTCTCGTCTGCATAAATATCCGACATTGTACAAACGGCCGTCTTTCATCTCGGGCATGCTTCCTGAGATAATGTTTATATTATAGGAGATAGAGAGTTCTGAAAATTTCTCAATGATGCTGTCTGTATGTTTTGCCAGCTCTCTAATAGCATCAGGTTCGGAGAGATGATTGTTTTCAGCCATCAGGGGTGCATTGAAAAACTCAGGGAACAGGGCGAAATCGGAACGGTACCCCGAGAGGGTGTCTATAAAATACTCAGCCTGCTGTAACAAGTCCTCCAAGTGTTTATAAGGGCGCATCTGCCATTGTACCAGACCTAAACGAACTATTTTTTTCTTTGTAGAAACTTTTTTATTGGGCTTTTCATAATAAATATTGTCCCATTCAAGTAAAACGGCAAACTCCCCTGATGCTTCGTCCCCTTCCAGGTATCCGGATAAAATTTTTGAGGGATGAAAATCATTGGATACCTGAAAATTAAGAACAGGGTCATCAATCTCTTTTCTTTTTACTTTTTCTATATATTCTTTTGGTGAAAGTTCATGTTCGTACTTATGGTAGTTGGGGATTCTTCCGCCAAAAGCAATCCCTTTGAGATTGAGTCTTTCGCATAACTCTTTTCTGTAGTCATACAGACGTCTGCCCAATCGCATACCCCTAAATTCAGGTTTGATAAACACATCGATTCCGTAGAGCATATCCCCTTCGTCCGTATGCGTGTTAAAGCTGTAGTTTTGGGTGATTTCACGGTAGGTGTGCTTATCCGAAAAATCTTCGTAATTGACAATGATAGACAGAGCACACCCGGCAATCTCCCCATTGACCTTAATCACAATCTGACCTTCTGAAAATTTTTTAATCAGTGCTTCGATATGTTTTTCCGTCCAATACGATTCAGGCAGGGAGTGATAAATCACTATCATCGTTTTTTTCAACTCCTGATAGTCATCCATACTCAGATATACCAGTTCTATATTTTCTTTTTCTTGCTTTTGCATTTTTTTCCAGTTATGATGAAATGTAGATTCCGAATAATAGCTCTATTTGCATTATCCTTGAACCTTTGTCTACTTGCTTGCCAACTTTGAGATGATATTGTTTATACTGTCTGAAAAAAGAGTATATAAAAATGGTTCAATGTCTTTTGAACTATAAGAAGGCGCAATCCATTTTCCGGCTTTTTCTTTGAAATTTTGAGTGCTGGTCGTCCTGCCTTTTTTTACTACGACCTCTATCTCAATCTCACCTTTTAGGTTTTCATCAAAGCTTTTGTCATGATAGACAAGTTCTATTTTTTTGATACGGATCTCAAGCAGAACATCTGCATCGTTTTGACTGACGTTTGTATTAAATTCAGCGATACTGAGTCCATAGCCAAGCCCCTCTTTGTATTTTTTGGCAAAATCTGCATCACTAAAGAGCAGGAGATCTTTTTTACCGTTTTTGAGGGTGTATCCTATATTCTTTTTATCGCTTCTCATATCTTTTACGGCTGTGACATAGACACTTGTATTTTCTTTGGCGATGGCTCCGTTATAATCCGCCTTATAGGATTCAAGGCTTATGGATTCGTTTTTATAAGAACAGCCTCCAAAAAACAATGCCCCAAGCAGCAGGTAAACTAAATTTTTCATACTATACTCCTTTTTAAAATGTACAAAATTATATCCGAGTGACAGCTAATACAAAAAAAAACATGTATGAGCGATTTTACTCTTGAATATCATATTTTGTAAGCTTGTTGAATTTGATCATACTGCCAAGCTCTTGGATATATTTGTCTCCTATCTCAGAATATCTGTCCAGTTTTTGTATGATTTCAAATACGTCGTCGGTTTTGAGTCGTATCTCTCTGAACTCTTCATAGGCGTGGCCTCTTGCCATAAGCTTATAATATTCTCTGACCGACTCTTCGATACTGCCGAATTTTCTGAGCCAAATAATTCTTTCGTTTTCTCTGGCCTCTCCTGCGGCAATTCTTGGTTCGTCAGGATTGACACTCCACATGCCGAAGATATTATTCGCTTCTGTAAAAAATCTTGAAGTAGCCCATGCGCTTTCCATTGCAGCCTGTGCTAAAACTATGCTCGGGGGATGAGGTTTTAAGACAGCCAAGAGTTCTTCATCGCTTTGTACATTGTGCTTTGTTTTTAAGTCATTGATCTTTTTTAAATTCTTGGAATTTTCCATGTCGTCCAATACGCTGAGATATCTTGTCATCCATTCAGAATGGACTTTTTGAACTGCCGGAACAAGAAGATGGTAAAATCTCTCCTTTTTGGTCGCTACACTCATATTCTCTGGAACTTCATCAGGAACATATTTCATTGTCTGAGAGTTGGACATGAGCTTTTCTTTGATGTTTTTTTCCGGTTCCTCCTCTTCAAAAAACTCTGCAGTTGAGAAAAAATACAATCCGAAAATACTTACGGGTATCAATAAAAATAGATATTTCACAAATCTCCTTTTAGTAATAGATTGCAATGATTGCAAAAGCGGCAAAAAACATCAGATGGGAAATACCCTCAAAATAGTTGGTTTGCCCCTCATCGGTTGTTTTCCAGGCCAGGATAATCGTTAAAATCAAAGCGCCGATCCAAAGCGGAGAAAAATCAAGAGTCAGTCTTATTCCGCTTGCATAGGCCAGAGCCATTAAAATTGGCACTGTTAAAAGAATCGAAACCGTTGAGGCCCCCATTGCAATATTGACAACCCTTTGAATCTCATCATTTTTAGCAGCTTTGATCGCCGTGACAATCTCGGGAGAAACAGCGACAGTTGCGATAATAAGACCGGACATTCCCGCTGAAACACCATATTCCTTTGCAAGCACAATGCCGTCACTTGCAAATACTTCGGCGCCAAGAGCAATGATGGCAATAAACAAGAATATGGAAGCGACAAGTCCAAGTTTGTTGAATTTTTCAAATATATAGGTGTCCTCTTGCTCCTCATCATCCTCTTGCATCTTTCTTTTAAGTCTGAAAATCCTGCTTCTGGCAGTTTGCTTAAAGAAGTGGGTGTGGGTTCTGGTTTGAAAAACCAGAATAAATATGTAAAACACCATAAGCAGGGCGGCGATAACCATTGAAGCTTCTTCGATTACTGCAGTTGTGTGTTTTGTATCGCTTAGTAAACTAGGAACGAGCAAGGCGACGCTCGTTACGAATAAAATCGTAGTATAGGCACTTGAAGTTTCTTTGTTGTGTTCTTGGGCGGTAAATTTTAGTCCCCCTAAAAATACGGCTAATCCAAGAAGCACATTCATATCTACAATTACGGCGGCAATAATACCGCCCTTGACCGTTTCGATAACTTCGGGATCTGTAAAAGCCTGAAGGAGAATAATGTATAAGAGTATGATTTCAACGATGACGGCGCTCAGAGTCAATACAAAACTGCCATAAGGCTCCTGCAGTCTCTCTGAGAGAACCTCGGCAACCTCTGAAACAGTGAGAGATAAACTTCCTATGCCTATAGCTGCAAAAAGTGTAGCCAGTCCGCCTTGTCCGAGCTTGTGGAAATAAAATGCCGTTACGATAGCGATCACTCCGACAAAAATATCCCAATAATCTTCTATGAAATACCTGAGCTTCCTATCTTCTTTGCTTGATGCTTTTTCCAAAAAAATATCCTTATAATAAAATAATAGTGGCTAAACCTAAAAAACTGAAAAAGCCGACCACATCTGTTACAGTGGTGAGTAAAACCGTACTGCCTATTGCCGGGTCAATACCGGCCTTTTGAAGTACCAGGGGTATGACACTGCCAAAAAATCCCGCACTGATTAAATTCACTATCATAGAGAGCGCAATTACCACACCCAAAAGAGGTATGCTAAACCAGAAATAGGCAATAATCCCGATAACGATCGCAAATATCAGGCCGTTTGCCATGGAGATTATCACCTCTTTGTAGATGGTTTTTCTGGCATCCGCTCCGACAATATCACCAAGTGCCATTTGGCGCACGGTAACGGTAAGCGTCTGCGTTCCCGCATTTCCGCCCATGGATGCAACAATCGGCATCAAAATGGCGAGTGCTACGAGTGACTGAATCGTACTGTCAAAGATACCGATTACAAGAGAAGCGGCTATGGCGGTTATCAAGTTCAGTCCGAGCCAAATAGCTCTGGTCTTTCCAATCTCATACATATCTTCCTCTTGCTCAGCCTCATCATTAACACCGGCAAGGTTATAGATCTGTTCCGTCGCCGTTTCTTGGATAATGTCATAGATATCATCGGATGTAATCCTTCCAAGAAGCACATTGTTGTCGTTCACAACGGGTACGGAGGTAAGGTTGTAGTTGGTAAACATATCTACAACTTCTTTTATATCCGCTTTGTGGTTTACAAAATAGTTTCTGAATTTTTCAAACGGAATATTTTCAAAATTTAAATCATGTTCAAAAATTATTAATTCTTCAAGTCCGACCGAGCCCAAATACTTATGGGTTTTGTCCACGATATGCACATGCCAGATATTGTCCACTTCTCCAGATTCTTTTAAAAATTTTAGTTTTTTTATTGCCTTGCCAATATTATCCGTGATCTTTGCACTAAAGAGCTCGGTCTGCATATACGAACCCGCCTGGTCCTCATCGTAGGACATCAGCTGCTCTAAAATCTCCTTGTCTTCATCATTAAAGGTTTCAAGGATGGTCTGCGCTATATCCTCATGTTCTTCACTTAAGTTCTGAATAAAGTCGGCAGCATCGTCGGTATCCATTTTTGAAGCGATATCGGCAATCTTGGCTGTACTGAAGAGTTCCGTAATCTCACCCTGCACGTATTCCGGCATCTCAGATAAGATATCTGCAAAAAGTTCATGAGGGAGTTTTTTTAATACCCTTAGGTATTCATCCCTGTCCAAATCTCTTAAATGTAATAACTGCTCACTTATGTCATATGCGTGAACCGTCGCGTTTTCATTTTTATATTGATTGATTTCTAAAAAAATAAGTTCAACCAACTGGGTTATTTCTTCTTGGTTTATTTCCATACATACTCCATCTGGTTTCTTTGGCTCTTAGATATATAACAGTATAACAAAAGTCACAAAATTTTTTAATAAATTTAAAGTTGTGACTTTTTTACTTTTAGTTTCATCTAAGTTTATAGAGATTTTATAAGAGGGTATCTATGGAAGATAAACAGGAATTGGATGAAAGACTGAAAAAAGTTTTGAAAAGAGCTAAAAACGAGACCTATATGAAGGATGTTTCCACTTTGGTCTTTGCAAGGTTTTTTTCTACGCTGCTTGCCATTTTGGCACCGTTTTTAAAAAAAAATAATACAAAAGGATAGGATATGAAAGAAGAAACAACAGAAGCTTTGAGGATGATACTGCTTGACCCTTTAACTGCACTTGGACATCAAATCGTCTCGGTAATTCCAAGTATATTAGGTGCGATAGCTCTATTGGCCGCAGGATATTTTATAGCAAAGTTTTTTTCTTTTGTAACGAAAAAATTTGTACAAAAGATAAATCTGGACACTCTGGCGGATAAGGCGGGGCTTACAAAGTTTTTAAGTTTTATAGATGATAACTTGACTCTTTCAAAGGTATTGTCGATTATCGTCTATTATATCATTCTGCTTACCTTTATAATGTCAGCTGTCGAAGCCTTAAATATGAAGATTATGGCTGATGCGCTTAAGTCGATACTTCTGTATTTACCTAATATAATCGCTTCCATATTTGTGCTGATGTTTGGATTTTTTATTGCCAATAATGCCAAATCCGTAGTTTCAAAAAGCGCATCGGGGATGAATATAGAATTTAGTGATTCGCTTGGAAAACTGGTATACGGTTTGGTGGCCGTAATATCTGTTTCTTTGGCAATAGGACAGCTTGATATAGAGACCACGCTTTTGAATCAGGCAGCAAGCATAATCCTAATCGCTATTGGTACGGCTCTTGCACTCTCTTTGGGTTTAGGAACAAAAGAACTCTCTTCAATAATACTCGCAGGCAATTATGTACGGGATATTTATAATGTAGGTGATACAATAACCGTAGACGGATTGAGCGGAGAGATACTCTCCATCGGCACGACAAAAACAATACTTATTACCAAGGAAAACAAAGAGGTGTCCATATCTAACGATGTAATATTAAAGTCAAATATAACCAAGGGATAGATAATCAATAAACTGAATGATTTTGATCTTGTAGCAAGGGCGCAAAAAGAGCTGCCTTATGCTACGGATGCTTTTGAAGTGCTGATTAACAGATATCAAAATAAGATTTTCAATGTCTGTAAAAGTGTCTTAAAAGACCATCATTTATCAGAAGATGCAACCCAAAACAGCATGCTTCGTATCTTCCATTATCTGAAAAAATTTAAGAATGAGAGTTCTTTTTATACCTGGGCATATAAAATTGCCTATAACGAAAGTCTGCAGATTATCAACAAAAATAAAAACATGTTTGTCAATGACAATGTCAAAGATCTTGTTTTTACACATGACCCTGTTGATATGGAGATTGAGGTTGAAAGTATCATGCAAAAATTAAACCAAGAGGAACAGGAGCTTTTATTTTTCAAGTATACTCTTGAGTTTGCTGATGAAGAGATCGCTTCAATTGCGGGCATATCCCTCAGTGCCTGTAAAATGCGCCTAAAAAGATTAAAAGAAAAAATCAAAAACGAGTATAAAGACTAAACAAGAGATATCTTTATTCTTATCACCCTCTTTTTAAAAACTTAATTTTTCATTAATTAAAATCCAGAAACACCTATTTTTTCTTTAAAAATAAAATATTATCATTTTTTTGTCTAAAATTTATACAATTAGTATTAATTTTACATTAAATCAAATGATATAATTTTTTCAATACTTACAATATTTGATGAAAAGGCTGGTGACACAATGGAAACATTACCAAAAGTATATTTAGTCGGTTGCGGTACAGGTGATGTTGAACTCTTGACCATCAAAGCGTATAAAATAATCCAAAGTGTGGATGTTGTGTTTATTGACCATCTTATAGCGGCTGAAATCATAGAGATAATCCCAGAAAATACAAAAAAAGTATTTGTAGGAAAACAAAAAGGTTTTCATTCCCTTAAACAAGAGGAGATAAATGAACTCTTGATTGCACATGCCAGAGATGGCTTGAGCATAGCAAGACTAAAAAGCGGAGATCCCTATATTTTTGGTCGCGGGAGCGAAGAAGCTATCTCTTTGGCAGAGGAAGGTATCGGAGTCGAAGTTATTCCCGGCATATCATCGGCTTTGGCAGCTCCTTTGCTCGCAGGCATTGCCCCAACAGCAAGAGGGTATGCAACAAATCTCTCTATAGTATCGGCACATTTAGCCGGAAACAGAGTCAATTTGGAGTGGCTGCCGTTGCTTAAAATGTCAAATCATACCGTAGTAGTTTTGATGGGAGTATCACGGGCAAAAGAGATATATGCATGTGCCAAAAAAATCGGAGTGGATATGAATATAGATGCTGCGGTCATCTCAAACGCATCAAGAAAAAACCAGAGTGTGCGTATAGGTAGTGTGTCAAATTTGGAATCTATTTGTGAAGATGCACCCAGACCCGCACTCATCGTATTTGGCGATGTAGTGAAACTACACGAAATCTTACCTAAAACAGAATTTGGAGAATAAATATGGAAACCTTGCAAAAAGCCTTTGATGAAAGAAACACAAAACTTAACAAGATAGAAAAAATCAAAGAGCTGAAAACTCCTATGAGTGTGTATGAAAAACTCGATGAGATATGCTCTAAGGGCGTAGCCGATGTAAGAGATGAAGACACTGCCTATTTTTTTAAATGTTTTGGGATATACCACAAAAAAGATGATACGTTTATGCTTCGCTTACGAATTGCGGCCGGACAGCTGAGCGTGGAACAAGCACAAAAAATCGGAGAGATCTCCCATAGATTTGGAGATGACTACATCGATATAACGACCAGACAGCAGATAGAATTAAGATTCCTGAAACTTGAGGATTTGCCTGTAGTTCTAAAAGAACTCGAGAGCGTCGGGATAAGCCCTTTTCAAACAGGAGTTGATAATTTCAGAAACATTGTTACCAGCTCGTTTGACGGACTTGGAGATAAAAATATTCTTGTCTGCAAGCCGATTATAGATGAACTTCAGGAGATTTTTTTTAAAAAAGAGGATTGGATAGGGGTTTTACCAAGAAAATTCAATACTGCAATCCTGGGGACTAAAACCAATGACTGCAATATCTACGGACATGACTGTTGTTTTGTGGCCGCATTTAAAGACAATGCCATAGGTTTCAACCTTTACCTTGGAGGCAAGGTTGGAATCCAGGCGGAGGACAGCGGACTTTTTATAGCTCAAAATGAGGTAGTGCAAACTTTTAAGGCGATAATAAACCTTTTTAGAGAGTATGGGTTTAGAGATAACAGGAACAAAAACAGACTCCATTTTTTACTTGAAGCAGTGGGTATGCAAGAGTTTGTCAAAGCGATAAAAGCAACAAGCGGATTAGACTATAAAAGCAGCGGGGATATACTCTCAAAAGATGAATATATCTTAGATGACAGCGGAGTGTTTTATCTGGGAGATAATTTGGATGCCGTACATTTTAGTATACCGAGCGGGATATTCAAAGGAAGCGATTTAATCAAGGCTGCCGACCTGGCATGTGCAAATGATGCACAAATAAGATTGTCTGTGGAACAGAGTTTTTATCTTGTCGCCCAGAGTAACAAGGTAAAGAGTATTCAAGATTCCGAACTCTATAAAGAGTACAGTGCCTACCATAACACCTATTTTAATCATCAGATAGCATGTGCGGGAACAGCGACATGCAGTTTTGGAGTTATTCCGAATAAACCCGATGCCATAGAGATGGCAAATTATTTACAGCGTGAAGTGCCGCTGAAGAATGCAAAAGTCAGGATGTACTGGTCCGGATGTGTCAAAGGATGCGGAATACACGGGATAGCGGATATAGGTTTTGAAGGTTGTAAGGCTAAGGATGATAATGGAAATACCTGCTACGGCGTTCATATCTTTATAGGCGGAAAAGCTACCCAAAAAGCAAAAGAAGCTAGAATACTTTACAAGTCGGTTCCTTTAACAAAAGCCAGGGATTTGGTGAAAGACTTGATGATTTTCTACAAAAATGAGAGACTAGAAGGTGAGAGTTTTGAAAAGTTCGATACAAGGGTTTTGAGCAGATTAAGTGTTGAGGAAATTACTTCAAAGCAATATTAAAGACATATTTTAGTATAATTCGCGGATTTTATATACAAGGTGTATCATGGCTAATAAACGCGTATTGGTTAAGTTTTCGGGTGAAGCTCTTGCTGGTGAGGCAGGTCATGGAATTGACACACAGATATTAAACTACATTTCTCAGGAGATTAAGTCTTTAGTCGAGGCTGGGATTGAAGTTGGTATTGTTATCGGCGGTGGAAATATTATTCGTGGTGTTACAGCTGCAAAAGATGGGATTATCAAAAGAACATCCGGTGATTATATGGGGATGTTGGCAACTGTAATCAATGGTGTCGCTATGCAGGAAGCCTGCGAGCATGCAGGTCTTGAAGTGCGTATGCAGACTGCCATAAAGATGGAACAAATTGCTGAGCCGTATATCAACCGTAAAGCAGTTCGTCATCTGGAAAAAGGGCGTGTTGTGATTTTTGCGGCAGGAACGGGAAATCCTTTCTTTACGACAGACACGGCGGCAACACTGAGAGCTGTTGAGATTGGGGCTGAGGTGATTATCAAAGCAACCAAGGTTGACGGCGTATATGATAAAGACCCTGTAAAATACACTGATGCGGTGAAAATGTCAGAACTGACATATGAACAAGCCTTAAGTGACCATATTAATGTTATGGATGATACGTCTATAGCTTTAGCCAAAGACAACAAATTGCCTATAATTGTGTGTGATATGTCAAAAAAAGGGAATCTATTGGATATCCTAAACGGCAATATGCAAAACTGCTCCATAGTAAAATAATTTTAAGGAAATAAAATGAAAGTTGAAGAATTAACAGCGAAAGTTTTAGACGCAAATCCAAATATGGACCGTTATCAGTTGGCACTTGCAGTGGCAAAGAGAAGTGATCAGCTTTTAAACGGTGCAACCAGCAAATTAAGCTCAAAGTCAAAAAGCATTAAAGCTGCCGATTTGGCCTTAATGGAAATTGCTGAGGGTCTTATAGTAGTTAGCGGCTTTATAGATAAGGAATAAGCTCTTGTCCCTGAGTCAAGTAGATGTAGAAAAAGTTAAACATATACATGATGTTGACTCAGCTACCAAATATCTTTTTTCACAGATTGCGGAATCTGACTTATTAAATATTGCATTGGGTTACGCAAAAAAAGCTCACGAACATCAGTTTCGAAAGAGCGGTGAACCCTACGTAATCCATCCCATCCTCGTCGCCGGCATCGTTGCTTCCATCACGAATGATGAGGCAATGGCTATCTCGGCACTATTACATGATGTTGTAGAAGATACCGAAGCTACAATAGAAGAGATAGAAAAACAGTTTGGCAAAGACGTAGCCCATTTGGTTGAAGGTCTTACTAAGATCGATACTATCAGGGATGCGGAACTCATACCGTCGAGTTCAAATGAAAAACTGGTCGTCTCCGCCCTTTCATTTAGAAAAATGCTTTTAGCGAGTATAGAGGATGTAAGAGTTTTGGTTGTAAAACTTTGTGACAGGCTTCACAATATGCTTACATTAGACGCTCTTCCTCCGCATAAACAGATTAGAATTGCAGAAGAGACGGTAGTCGTATATTCGCCCATTGCCCACAGACTCGGTATCTCTTTTTTGAAAAATATATTAGAAGACTTGAGCTTTTCATATCTTTTTAAAGAAGAGAAACATCATATAGATAATTACCTTGATACCAATTTTCATGCGATAGAGATGAAGCTCGATGAGTTTAAAAAATCTATACACAGACTTCTTGTGAAAAACGGCTTTTGTGAAGATGAATTTGAAATACTCTCCCGTGTAAAACACCGCTATTCTGTTTATCTGAAGATGCAGAGAAAAGGTATAGGGATTGATGAGGTCCTGGACTTGCTGGCGGTCAGGATTTTAACGAAAGATGCGGTGAAATGCTATAATATTCTGGGCTTGATCCATTTAAACTTTCAGCCCTTATCATCAAGGTTCAAAGATTATATCGCTGTGCCAAAAGACAACGGGTACCAGACTCTGCATACCTCTGTTTTTTACAAAACTGCAATATTTGAAGTCCAGATAAGAACGTATGATATGCATAAAACAGCCGAGCTTGGAGTTGCCGCCCACTGGAAATATAAAAACGGCGGCAATGACAATATTAAACTTGATTGGCTACATAATTTAAGTTATCAGAATGAGAATGTAGAGGATTTTTACGCACTTATAAAAAATGATCTCTACAGTGAGGATATAGCCGTATTTTCGCCTAAGGGACAGGCCTTTACTCTGCCGCGCGGCGCTGTTGTGCTGGATTATGCTTATGCGGTGCACACAGAGGTGGGAAATAAAGCGTTTTCATGTCTGATAAACAAATCCAAAGCTTCTTTGCTTAATGAACTTAAAAACGGTGATATCGTGCAGATAAATCAGGCCGATGAAGTGATAACAAGATGTAGTTGGATAGATGCTGTTAAAACCTCCAAGGCAAAGACGAACATGAGGTTTAACTGCAACTACAGAATACGGGATATAAATATGAAATCCAGTATCAATATTGTTGCCACGGCTATGAACTTAAACCATGCAAGAGTCGAAGAGTGGTTTGAAACGCATAGCTGTGACAATCTCTCCAATATACCATGCGATATAGAGCATTTTCGCAATGTTATAAGTAAATATACAGCCGAGATAAGCCAAAACAACAGATTTAAAAGTTTTTTATCCAGACACAGGTTCAAGCTTAAGTCCACTACGCTCTCAGGCATAGAAATATTTAGTTCCGGAAGTGTGAATGACGTAGTTTTTGATTATTGTTGTCATCCAAAAACCGGTGATGAGATCATGGCCTTTTTAGAGAAGGGAAAGGTTCACGTACACCATAAAATGTGTCAAAATGCTGCTAAAAAACTAGACTCGAATGAAGCTATGGTTTTTGTCAGATGGGAAAGACAAAATATCTACCACTACAATCTTATTGCCTCGCTCCACAATGAAAAAGGTGCATTGGCGAACTTTTTAACATTTCTGGTAAAACTCAATATAGATATCAACTCTATAGAATTGGGAAAAGAGCGTGATAATTATATTCAGTATTGTGAGCTTGGATTTGAATCAAAAGAGTCGGATATAAATGCTCTTCGAATCAAACTGGAACAAAAAATTAAAGTTATTCATCTTATTCGAACTGATGATGCTTATAAAAATTAAATCAATTAGGAAATAGTTATATGTTAGAAGAAGCGTTAAGGGAAATATATAGAGGCACTGCTGAAGTTATTGACGGACAAAGAATAGAAAAATTGTTAAAAGCATACTTTGAAGAAGGAAAGACATATACGGTAAAAGCCGGCTTTGATCCTACTGCTCCAGATCTTCACTTGGGTCATACGGTACTCCTGCAAAAACTTGCCGCATTTCAAAAATACGGTGCAAAGATTCAATTCTTAATCGGCGACTTTACGGCACAGATCGGTGATCCGACAGGTAAAAGTGCTACAAGAAAAACTCTCAGTCCCACTGATATTATAGAGAATGCCAAAAGTTACAAAGAGCAGGTCTTTAAGATACTTGATGCCGAAAAAACAGAAGTCGTCTTTAATTCGCAATGGATCAATCCTCTTGGCGCAGCCGGAATGCTCTCGCTGACTACAACGTATAATGTAGCCAGAATGTTGGAGCGTGATGATTTTGACAAAAGATACAAAAGCGGGACCTCCATCTCTATAAGTGAGTTTATATACCCTTTGCTTCAGGGTTATGACAGTGTGCATCTTCAAAGCGATATTGAGATAGGCGGAACAGACCAGAAGTTTAACCTTTTGATGGGCAGACATCTTCAGCGTGCTTATGAGATAGGAAAAGAACAGTCTGTTTTGATGATGCCTATCCTTGAGGGTCTTGATGGTGTGCAAAAAATGAGTAAGTCTTTAAATAACTACATCGGTGTCGCGGATGCGCCAAATGATATGTTTGGAAAAGTTTTAAGCGTTTCGGATGCGCTTATGTGGAGATATTATGAACTCCTAAGCACAAAGACTTTGGATGAGATTGAAACTCTTAAAAAAGGGGTGGAAGATGGCTCTTTACACCCTAAGACAGTCAAAGAAGAACTTTCATTGGAAATCGTTACAAGATTCCACTCCAAAGAAGATGCGCTAAATGCAAAAATGGAATTTGACAGAGTGCACTCAAAGAGTCAGATTCCAACAGATATAAATGAGTTCAGTGTAGACGGGGAGACCTGGATAGCAAAAGCCTTGGTAGAATGTAACATTAGTCCATCTACTTCGCAGGCTAGAAGAGATATTAAGCAAGGTGCTGTTAAAATAAACCAGGAAAAAGTGTCTGATGAACAGCTGCAATTGTCAGCTGGTGAGTATGTTCTTCAGGTAGGAAAAAGAAAATTTGCAAAGTTAAGGGTGAACTGATGGGTTTTGAGTCATTAAAGATAGGTAAATATATAATAGAGAAGCCAATAGTTCAAGGCGGAATGGGCGTTGGCATCAGCTGGGATAAATTAGCCGGTAATGTGTCAAAAGAGGGTGGTCTTGGCGTAATCAGTGCAGTGGGTACAGGCTATTATGAAAACAAGGCTTATTCAAAAAAATTAGTGGCAGACAGGCCTTTGGATGCGCTGAATTTTTATTCCAAAGAGGGTTTTGACGCAATCATACAAAATGCTAGAAAGATTTGCGGGGATAAGCCTTTGGCTGCAAATATTCTCTATGCGATTAATGATTACGGCCGTGTAGTGACGGATGCATGTGAATCAGGCATAGATATCATTATAACCGGAGCAGGGCTTCCTACGAATATGCCTGAGTTTACTGCGGATTATCCAGATGTTGCACTTGTGCCGATTGTTTCATCTGCAAAAGCTCTTAAGATCATCTGTAAAAGATGGCAAAAAAGATACAACAGACTTCCGGATGCCGTTGTTCTTGAGGGTCCAAAAAGCGGCGGACACCAGGGTTTCACATATGAACAGTGTGCTTTGGACGAGAACCAGCTTGAAAATCTTGTAAGACCTGTAGTGGAAGAAGCTGCATTATGGGGTGACATTCCCGTGATTGCTGCCGGAGGTGTTTGGGATAAAAACGACATAGAAGAGATGATGGCTCTTGGTGCGAGAGGCGTTCAGATGGGAACAAGATTTATCGGTACGCATGAGTGTGATGCACATGAAAATCTTAAAAAAGTTCTCTTGGATGCCAATGAAGATGATATTCAGCTTATGGCATCACCTGTAGGATACCCGGCTCGCGGAGTCAGAAGCAATTTGACAGAACTTGTCGAAAAAAGAGAAGGTCCTGCAATCAAATGTATCTCAAACTGTGTTGCCCCTTGTAACCGCGGTGAAGAGGCGAAGGCCGTCGGATTTTGTATCGCAGACAGATTGAGTGATGCTTATGAGGGTAATACAGAATTTGGTTTGTTCTTTTCCGGGTCTAACGGATACAAATTAAAAGAGATTATCTCTGTAAAAGAATTGTTGACGAAACTGATGCAAGGCGAATAAGAAGCTGATGTTTCGTTGGTGGCTGTTACTCTTTATTTTTGCAGTATCTCTCTATGGATTAAGTGATAGCGAGATTCTAAAGCGGGCTGAAGGTTTTATGAAAACCGGAACAAAAAGTGATCAGTTTCGCGCATATAATGATTACAAAAACCTTTATTTGCGTGCTATTATGTCAGAAGATGCCGCTCTTAAAATCCATGCTTTGCAGGGGATCGTAAAAAGCGGAACCAGACTCCATATAGATGTATCCCAATACGCGGACGAACTTTCAACGATTAAGCCCCACTCCTCCTACACGCAACCGATATCCAAACCTATACCCGAGCTGCAAAATGACAATGATGTCAAAGTCACCTCCTCACATAAATTAAAATCAGTGCGATGGAAAGATGAAAGGCTTGTACTGAAATTTGATAAAAAGCTGCATTCAAAACAGGTCAATTATTTTACCCTTTATGATTCTGAGAATAAAAAATACAGGTATGTCTTCGATATACATGCTTCAATGTTGACAAAATCAGAGAATCTAAGAAAAGAGGGTATTACGAGAATCAAACTTGCCCAGTTCAATCCACACACTCTGCGACTTGTCATAGAAAATAATGAAGAAATAAAGATAAGATTTAAAAAAGAGCTCAGTCAGTTGATTATTAATATAGATTCAGACTCTAAGTCCTCTGTACCTTCGAGTATAACTCCGACAAGGGTCGACAGAGACAAGATTGTCGTGATTGATGCAGGTCACGGAGGAAAAGACCCGGGAGCTGTAGGATATAGCAGATACAGGGAAAAGGTCGTTGTTTTACAAATCGCACAAAGTTTAAAAAATATTTTAATAGCACGCGGTTATAAGGTTTATATGAGCAGAGATAAAGACAAGTTTGTAAAACTCAGCAGCAGAACGCAGTATGCGAATAAAATGAATGCAGATATCTTTATCTCTATCCACGCAAATGCCGTAGATAAAAAGAATGCTTCAAGAGTACATGGCATTGAATCGTATTTCCTCTCTCCATCACGTTCAGACAGGGCAGACAAGGTCGCAGAAAAAGAAAATTCAGCCGACATCAGTGATATGAATATGTACGGTAAACAAAGCTTTTTAAACTTTTTAAACCATCATAAGATTTTGGCTTCGAATAAACTTGCAATAGATCTGCAAAGAGGAATGCTGGGCTCTTTAAATAAAAAATACAAGAATGTAAATGACGGTGGTGTAAGAGAAGGACCTTTTTGGGTCTTGGTGGGGGCTCAAATGCCGGCAGTTTTAGTCGAAGTGGGTTTTATTTCTCACCCTAAAGAAGCAAAAAGATTGGTCAGTACCAAATATCAAAACAGGCTGGCTATGGGAATGGCTGACGGAATAGAGAGATATTTTTTTAATAACTAGATTCTTTCCACATGCCAGGAGCATATGAAACGGTTTTAATATTCTTCTTTTTTATATGCTAAGTCACCTGCTACGGCTTCTTTGTCATTTATAATCTTTTCTATCTGTTTTTTCACTTTATCGTAGCGGAACTGTTCTTTAAAGCCCATGATCCTTCCTCCGGCAGCATTTGGATGCCCGCCGCCATTTGCCCATTCTTTGGAGATTTGAGAAACACTTACTTGGTTGTTGGCTCTTAAACTCATCGTTCCGCGATAGCTTACATCCACTATGAAATCATATTCCGGATATTCCAACAAAAAGCCGTTGCCGATGATAGAAGTATTTCCGACACCATAACTCAAAAAACCTCTGTATCCTTTATAGTATATAGTCATCTGGTCTCTTTTGCTGCCAAGCAGTCCTACTATATATTTTGTAGCCAAGTTGTCAAGTGTATTGTCTTTATCGACTTTAAAGAACTCTTTTTTTAGAGAGTGTATTTTTTCATCTAAAAGTATAGCTGCATTGTCTTCATCTAAATATTTGGTAGCTTCAAGAAGCAAAGAGATTTTATAGTCCCCGTCTTCCTCGGCAAACATCACACGGTTGAGTTCTCTGGTCTCTGTCACGAGTCTCATACAAACTTTTCCGTATTCAAAGTTTTCTACCTCTTCTTGCTTCCACAAATCTACGGCGTTTACCACATTTACATATTTGTTCATCCAGGCAGGTTCATCGATCTCAAAATTTTCAAGAACATAATCATAGGTGATTTTCGTAGCACATCTTGAGGTGTCAAGATAATACCATTCGTATTTCTTAGCACTTTCTTCACCGCTGCCATGGTGATCAAGAAGGGTTATCTTGACCTCTTTGTTTGCATCGTTCATTTTAATCACTTCGCCGTTAAGCCATCTTGATTCATCTGCAGTGAGATTTAAATCTGTTATCAGGATTAGGGCGCTCTCTTTGGAATGTTTGATGTTTTCCAAAATCATTTCTAGTTTTGATTTGACTTCCGCCCCGTAATTAGCATTATAATTAGTGATCTTGTAGGGAGTGTATTTCATAACCAGTTGACAGCTGTAACCGTCAAGATCTATATGAGACAAGTGGTGAATTGTTTGTTGTACCTTGGAAGTACCTGTATTGCTAAGCATTTTTTACCTTATTTTTTAATTTTACTTGATTGAGATGGAACCCATAACTTCAAAAGTTGCACTTGAATCTATCTCGGCATGTGAAAGAGTGACGACGTCAAGAGAAAATCTCTCAAAGATTTCAGCCACCGCTCTGCGAAGACTTGGATCGACAATAATTACAACCGGAGATACCCCTTTTTGAAGTAAATCAGCTGCTTTTTGACTTGTAGCCTGTATAAGCTGGTTGATCTCTCCGACATTCAACATAAGATTTCTGATACCGTCTTGTTCTTTTGATTTTTCCAGCATCATCTGTTCTGAGTTTGTGTCAAAGGTGAGCAGTCTTATAACCCCGTCATCCGATGAATACATCTGTGTGATAATACGGGAAAGCTTGGCGCGTACCTGCTCTGTGATTAAATCAACATTCTTGGTAAATTCGGCTATATCGGCGATAGTTTCCAAAATGCTCAACATATCTTTGAGAGGAATCTTTTCATGTAAAAGAGCTTTTAAAATTCTCTGGATCAAGCCGATACTTGCGACTTTTAAAACATCATCGATAATGACAGGGAAGTCGGTTTTGATTTTATCAATCAGCGTCTGCACTTCCTGGCGGGTAAGCAGGTCTTCAGCATTTCGTTTGATAAGTTCACTCATGTGTGTCGATATTACAGTTGCGGGATCGACAACGGTATAGCCGTTTATGATTGCATCTTCCTTTTGGTCCGGAAGTATCCACATGGCATCGAGTCCAAAAGCGGGTTCTTTTGTCGGTTCACCTTCTATCTCTCCCGTTGCCATGCCGCTGTCCATTGCAAGGAATTTGTCAGGCATAATCTTCCCCTCGCCGATTGCGATACCTTTTAAGAGTATCTGGTATTGGTTTGGCTGAAGGTGAAGATTATCCCTTATACGGACCTGCGGCATTAAAAAGCCGAAATCGCTTGCTATTTTTCTTCTCATAGAACGGATTCTCTCAAGCAAATCTCCGCCTTGCGTATTATCTGCAAGACGTATCAGCTGGTAGCCGAGGGTGAGCTCAAGCATCTCCACTTTGAGTATGTCTTCAAGCGCCGATTCCTCTTCTTTTGCTATCTCTTCATTTGTCTTTCTTGGTTTTACCGCAGCACGCTCTTTGTCCTGCTGTTCCTTGGATTTTTTGCCGAGAATGTCTTCTACATCAAGTATGGTGAGTTCACCTTTTTCGTATTTGTATACCGCCCAGCCGAGAGCGGCAAATAAAATACCTACAAAACCCATGGAAGCGGTAGGCAAACCCGGAACAAGAGCAAACAGTATCATGATAAATCCGACAATCATCATTATCTTTGCATTGCCCATCATCTGATTGATCGTTCCCTCTGCAAAGTTGTCGCCGTCGCTTGATGAACGGGTTATCATGATACCCGTAGCGGTGGAGATGATAAGTGCAGGGATCTGCCCGACCAAACCATCCCCGATGGTAAGGAGTGTAAAAGTTGAAGCACTGTCTGAGACGCTCATATCATGCTGAAAGACACCGATTAAGAATCCGCCGATTATATTTATGAGAGTGATGATGATACCGGCAACGGCATCACCTTTTACGAATTTGCTGGACCCGTCCATAGCTCCGTAGAAATTTGCATCCTGAAGTATCTCCGCTCTTCTTTGCTTGGCTTGCGCATCATCAATAAGTCCCGCATTTAGATCCGCATCTACAGCCATCTGCTTTCCAGGCATCGAATCCAGCACAAAACGGGCAGCGACTTCTGCCACCCTTGTCGAACCTTTTGTGATAACCATAAAGTTGATAAGAACAAGGATGGAAAAAACTATAATACCTATCACATAGTTCCCGCCGACTACAAAATTACCAAAACTGCTTATGATATCACTGACGGCTTCGGGCCCTTCGTTTCCGTGACTTAAAATCATTCTTGTCGTGGCCACATTTAAGGATAACCTAAAAAGGGTGATAATTAAAATAAGGGTAGGAAAAGTTGTCAGGTCGGTAGGTTTTGGCACATATAATGATATCAGGAGTATTAATACGGCAATAGCCATAGATACCGTCAGAAGAACATCCAGCATTCCTGATGGCAGAGGCACTATGATAATGGCAAGAATAGCCATTACAAAGATAACAACACTTAGGTCTCTTTGTCCGATAAGCAGATTTAGAGTAGTGCCGATTTGCTGTCTGAGTGTAAATTTTTTTGCCAAGTTCTTACTCTTCTAAAATATCTGCCAGAGTTAAACGGGATAAAAACAGATCTATCTTCCCTTGGAGCTTATTTAAAAAAGGCCATATAGAACAGATATCTGCTTTTTCGGATGGACAGTTTTTCATAGAAGGGGCGCAGTCAAATACAGCCGGGGCTTTACCTTCTACAGATGACATAACATCCAACATATTGATATCTTTTGGGTCTTTTGCCAAAACAAAACCGCCGTTTACTCCTTTATAAGACTTCAAAATATCATTTTTGGCCAAGGCCTGTAATATCTTTGCCAAAAAACTTTTGGAAATGGACAGTTCACGAGACAGGGTTTCGCTGTCCATAGGTGAATTGGCTTTTGATAAAACAATAAGAGATAAAATAGCGTATTCACTTGCTTTGGTTATTAACATGGAGTAGTTCTTTATGATTAATTATTTAAAATGTAGATTATATCCAAAGAAATTGAAATTACAATGTATTGAGAACGATATAGGGTGTGAGATAAATAAAAATAAAGAAATGATTAGCTATAATTCCGCTTCAACTTTATGTATTATGTACGTAATTGTTAGATTATTATACCCATCAGGAGGCTATTATGGCTTTAGATACGGCTAAAAAACAAGAGATAGTTGCAAAATACGGACGCAATGAAAGCGACACTGGTTCAAGTGAAGTTCAAATTGCACTTTTAACAGAAAGAATTGCTGAATTAACTGAACACCTTAAGGTATTCAAAAAAGATCACGCTTCAAGACTTGGTCTTTTAAAATTGGTAGGTCAGCGTCGTCGTCTTATGAGATACTTCAAAAGAACTCAAAAAGATGCTTATCTTAAACTGGTTCAAGATTTAGGTATTCGTGATAATATCTAAGTTCTAAAATCTTTATTAACCGCGGGGGTATGGACATTTTTTGTTTCATATCCCCATCTTCCATCTTTTTTTACAATCTACATTCAACTTATCTAATAATACCGATGCTAAAATAAAACACATTGAACTTCAAAGAATTAAAAGACTACAATAAACAGGTAAATCAATTTTACGTACATACTTCAGGAGATATTGATGTATACAGTTAAGGTCGAAGGTGCATGCGGCTGTTTTTTAAAAAGCAGGCTTTGTGAGAGCAAAGAGTTTACAAATGAAGAAGCAGCCAGGCAGGAAGCCGAAAGTATGCTTAAAATAATGCAAGATAATTTTTGCAAAAAACATGAATTCGGCATACGTGAGGAAGTGGAGAGTTTTATTATTTCCATCAGGCCAAGAAAACAGGTTTAGTTGTTTCCACATGCCGGCAAAACGGCACTGGCCTGATAATACAAATCTGTCCAGTTATAAAAATATTTCAATAGCTCTTTTTAAATCTTCTGGCGTATCAATCCCAAAACCTGTACTTGCAACTTTTACCATGGCTATCTTTTTTTGATGATAAATTGCACGGAGCTGTTCTAGTTTCTCTATGTCTTCTATAGGGGCATCGCTTAGATTGCAAAACTCTTTTAAACTTTTTTTGCTAAATCCGTATATCCCTATATGCCCGAAATAAGTGGCTCCGCCGCCGCGGTTGTAGGGGATGAGCGAGCGTGAAAAATAGATGGCGTTGTCTTCATCGTCAAGCACCACTTTTACCAGGTTGGGGTCTTGTGCGGATTCGGCATTTATGGCATTAAAACAGCTTCCCATAATAAAAGGCTCATTTTTATCCTGAAGGGTCTTTAGCTTGTTCATTAAAGATTCAACGACTTCCGGCTCTATAAAAGGCTCATCTGCCTGCACATTTATAATAATCTCATCGTCGCTTACGCCGAGAATATTTGCACATTCATGAATTCTGTCTGTACCGCTTTTGTGCGTTGTAGAGGTGAGCATCGCTTCTATGCCGTGAGCCTGGCATGTGGAAAGTATGCTCTCATCGTCCGCAGCCACAACCACCCTGTCGAGGTGTGCCACTCTTTTGGCGGTTCGCACCACCATAGGCAGTCCCCCTATGTCTGCTAAAACTTTTTGCGGAAATCTTGTTGATGCCAATCTTGCAGGAATAATTATCATTTAAAGCCTTTAGGTTATAATTACGAAATTATATCCAAAAACGGATTTTTAGGAATTATTATATGCTTCTTTACCAGCCGCAAGAGGGCTATTGTTACAACAGTGATTCTGTATTTTTATATGACTTTATAGATTCATTCTCTCCAAAGGGAAAAGTTCTTGATGTTGGAGCCGGTTGCGGCGTTGTAGGTCTTTTGGTGGCAAGAGACAATGAAAAGGTAGAACTTGAAGCCGTAGAGAAGCAAGAGGCCTTTGTCTTTTATGCGAAAACGAATGCAAGAGTAAATAAGATAAACTATAAAATGCATGAATGTGATTTTTTACAACTCGATGAAAACGTAAAATATGACTATATAATCTCAAATCCCCCTTTTTATCATGAGGGTGCTTCAAGAAGCGAAAATGAGATGTTGTTTAATGCGAGGTATAATATCAATTTGCCGCTTAGAGATTTTTTCAAAAAAATATCGAGACTTTTAAAACCGAGTTCTCATTTTATATTTTGTTATGATGCTTCACAGTTTGGTTTGATTTGTGCGGAATTGGACCGTGTCAAGCTTAGAGTAGTCGATGTACAGTTTGTACATCCAAAAATAGATAAAAAGGCGTCGCTGGTTATGTTGCATGTAAGAAACGGTTCAAAATCACTGATGAAAGTCTGGCCTCCATTTATCAGTTTTGAGGGAAAAGATTTTTCAGCTCAAGCTAAAGAAATCTATAAAAAAGCTTCGACACAGAGTATAAAATGCACGCTTTAAAAAAAGAAGAGGGATATCCGTACGCATTCAATTCCGCGGCATGTGCATCCTGTCAAGGCAAGTGCTGTACGGGGGAGAGCGGTTATATTTATGTAAGTCAGACAGAGATACAAAAAATATCCGACTTGCTTGAGATGCGTGTAGAAGATTTTATAAACAAATATCTTTTTAAAAACGGCTATAAATATTCAATAAAAGAGAAAAAATATAACGATTCCTATGAGTGCGCATTTTATGACAGAGCGTCCAATGGATGCACGATCTATGATGCGAGACCTGTGCAATGCAGGACTTTTCCTTTTTGGGATTATTATAAAACCAGGGTTGATGAGCTAAAGCTGGAATGTCCGGGAATAACGAATGATTAAAAGTATTTTGTTTTTACTTTTTGTTCTTGTCTTCAATGGTTGTATAGGCTTCTCCAACGGACTTCAAAAAGAGGTAAAGCCAAATCAGAAAACTTTTGAAGAGGAAGATACCTATATACTTTTTGCACTCAGAGCCGAACAGTTAAAAGAGTATGAAGCGGCTGCAAGCATGTTTAATACACTTTATGAAAAATCGAATAAAAAAGAGTATCTGTATCATTCTTTGCAAAACTATCTTGTTTCTGGAAATAACGAGGCTGCTATACAAAAGGTAGATGATGTAAGCGGTGGATCCTTTGATGATTTTTCTCTGATTCGCATAAAAATTGTTGCACTTATGCAGCTTGAAAAACTTGAAGAGGCAAAAAGTCTCGCGATACAACTGGTCTCCCTCTCCAATGAAGTGGATGATTATACGCTTGTCAGTGATATTTATATAAAACAAAAAAAATACGATACAGCAATAAAATATCTTGAGAGCGCGTATGCCAAAAACTACAATGAAATAGTCCTTGATAAAATGTCCATAGTGTTATATGTAAACCTGCAAAGAAAAAAAGATGCCATCGCCCAGCTTGAAACACATTCCAGAGTTCATGGATGCTCAAAGATTATATGCTCAAGATTGATTGGTTTTTACAGTAATGAAAATAATATAGAGGGGCTTCTCTCAACGTATCTAAGGCTCTACGAACTTGAAAAAGATGAGCAGATTGCTAGAAAAATCATTCAAATATACGGGTATAAAAAAGACTATATGAATTTAATCGAATTTTTGGAAAGATCAAACAGTGATGACGCTTTGCTCTTGGAATTTTATGCCAAGTATAAGAAATATAAAGAAGCTTCATTGCTGGCGCAAAAGCTTTATTCAAAAACTTACGAGGTAAGTTATTTAGGTCAAAGTGCCATCTTTGAGTATGAAAGCAGTATAAATAAAAACGATAAAAAAATGCTTCAAAAAGTGATAGACAAACTTCATAAAGTCTTGAAAATAGAAGAAAGTGCACTGTATCTGAATTATTTGGGATACATTATGATAGATCACGAAATTGATGTAAAAAAAGGGATTGCATATGTTAAAAAAGCTTTACTTGTAGAACCAAAATCAGCATACTATCTCGACTCACTCGCATGGGGATACTATAAGCTCGGAGAGTGCAAAAGAGCACACAAGATTATAAAAGAGGTGCTCGGACTTGAAGGCGGAGATGATTTGGAAGTGTTATCCCATTATAAAGCTATAGAACAGTGTTTAAAATTAAAAACTAAAAAAGGTAAAGGTACAAAATGATTTTAGATGATATTATCAAAAAAACAAAAGAAGATTTGGTAAAAAGAGAAAAAGAGTTTTCTCTTGATTGGCTTGGACGTTCACTTGCTTTTAATGCAAGAGCTCCAAGGGATGTTATTCCGTATTTAAAAGCGACAGAGGAAGACCCGTACAGAATTATTGCAGAGGTCAAAAAAGCTTCCCCATCCAAAGGTGTGATTCGTGAAGATTTTGATCCTTTAGCAATAGCGCAGAGCTATGAAAGAGGCGGTGCAAGCGCTATCTCTGTTTTAACAGAACCGCATTTTTTTCAGGGCTCACTGGATTATCTGGGTGCAATTAGACGCTATGTGAGTGTTCCATTGCTTAGAAAAGACTTTATAGTCTCAAAATATCAAATCTTGGAAGCTACGGTGCACGGAGCTGATTTTATACTTCTAATTGCAGCGGCGCTTAGCAAGGGAGAGCTAAAAGAGCTTTTGGCCTATACAAGACACTTAGGCATGGAAGCACTTGTTGAGGTTCATGATAAGTCAGACCTTGTAAAAGCTATTTATGCGGGAAGCGATATTATCGGAATCAACCACAGAAACTTGCAAACTTTTGAGATGAATATGAATCTGTGTTATGAGCTTATACCTATGATTCCAAATGGAAAAATCATTGTCGCAGAGAGCGGCATATATGAGCATGGACAGCTTGAAGACTTGTCCAAAGCAGGTGTGGACGCTTTCCTGGTTGGAGAGTCTTTGATGCGTGAAGAGAACGAGGAAGAGGCGCTCAAAAAATTAAAATTTGGATGAAAAAATTTATTAAGCTAGAATATAAGCTCTAATCTTTCAAGGTATATAAAGATTGTATAAGTAAAGTTTATAAATATAAAATAAAGTTGCAGAATATGGAAAAGTTAGATTTGTACAAGGATGAACTGGTAGGCAGAGCATATCACCATTTAAGGGTCTCGTCGATCGCTGTTGTGATTAATGCTACGGTCTTGCTTGCAGTTTTGTATGAAAACGTAAACTCTAAACATCTTATTCTCTGGTATGTTTTAGTCTTTCTTGTGTCTGTATTGCGAAATTTTTCATCAAAACTTTATAAAAAGAATAAGAATAAATTTAGCGTAAAAAAATGGGAACAGATTTTTTATCTCGGGCTTTTTGTATCTACAGCCTTGTTGGGAGTTTTTCCCCTATTGTTTTTTGTTCCGGATGATTATCAGCTCCAGGCAATGGTTATCGTAGTTATAGCCGGACTTAGTGCAGGAGGGATAAGCAGTCTTTCCTCTTTGCTCTATGCTGCATGGTTATTTATAGTCTTCTTGCTTTCTCCCCTTATCGTACAACTTTTTTTACAAGATACACAGATACACAACACAATGGCATTTTTGATCTCACTTTATTTAATCTTGTTGATGTATACGGTCAGGCAGTTCAACAAACAGTATTTTGACATTCTGGATTCCAGAAAAATGTATGAGGATGAAAAAGAGAAACTTTTGCGTTCCGAAGAGCGTTTTGAAAAGGTTTTTAAACAAGCACCTCTTGGTATTATGATCTATGATAAAAATTTAATTATTAGAGAAGTCAACCAGGAGTTTGTTGATTTTCTTGAAGCTCCGCACTACTATTTAATCGGTCTGGATTTAAATACTTTGCCCGACCAGAGTGTATTGCCCTCTATAAAAGCAGCCTTGGATGATATAGAAGGCTTTTATGAAGGAGAATACAGAACAAAATATAAACAAAAAGACCTTTGGATATCTATGAGCACCTCACCGCTCAAAGACTCAAGCAACAACGTGATAGGGGGTATCGGTATAATCTCCAATATCACGCAAAGAATGCTAACGCAGCTGGAATTTGAATACCAGGCGAGTCATGACCATTTGACTGATATTCCAAATCGTACAACACTGCTTGAGAGGATAGAGTATGAGATTATCAGATTCAAGAGGCATGGAATCATTTGCGGCATAATGTTTCTGGATTTAGACCATT
This sequence comes from bacterium, assembly GCA_018825665.1. GTDB lineage: Bacteria > Campylobacterota > Campylobacteria > Campylobacterales > Sulfurimonadaceae > Sulfurimonas. The sequence goes on from JAHJEG010000038.1 coordinate 45,982, forward strand.
TTAAAAATATCAACGATTCTTTGGGCCATGCCGCGGGTGATGAGATATTGATACAGACTGCTAAAAGATTTAAAAATATAATAAGAGCTGAAGATACTGTTGCAAGAATCGGAGGGGATGAATTTGTTATTTTACTTCCAGACTTGGCAAATAATGAAAATCAGTCTGCCACAAATGCCGAATATATAGCTCAAAAAGTTCATAACGCATTACGGGAGCCCTTTGAAATCAAGGGATATAAATTAAATATATCTTCAAGTATAGGGATAACTCTTATCAATGAAAAAGATAAAAATGCAGATGATTTATTAAAGCATGCTGATATAGCTATGTATCAGGCTAAAAAAGCAGGTCGTAATACAACAAGATTTTATAAAGATAAAATGGACGAATGGGTTAAGAGGCGGCTAGGAATTGAAAACGGGCTTAGAAACGCTATAAGCAATGGTGAACTTGAGATACATTATCAGCCAATAATCGAGATTTCAAGCTCTAATTTTGTAGGAGCAGAGGCTCTTCTTAGATGGAGCTCCAAGGAATTTGGCAATGTGTCACCAGAAGAGTTTATCCCGATAGCCGAGGAGAGCGGTCTGATCTTAAGTATCGGTTCGTGGGTTCTTCAAAACAGTGTGCAACAGTTTGCCGAGTGGCAAAAAATGTTTCCGCATATAAAAACATTTAAAAAGATAGCCGTAAATATAAGTGTACATCAATTTGAAGATACAGGCTTCTTCAGGCAGGTAGATACGATTATACAAGAGTCGGGTATACAGGCTGACAATCTGGAATTGGAGTTAGTCGAGTCCATTATCGTAAAAGATATGGAAAAAGTGCGTGATAAAATGCAGATGCTCAGAGACCTTGGAGTCAGAATATCCATAGATGATTTCGGAACGGGATATTCGTCTTTGTCCTACCTTAAAAAGCTGCCTTTTAGCACGCTTAAAATCGATAAGTCGTTTATACATGACATTCAGTATGATATCGATGACAAAGAGTTGATAAGTACGATTTTGACTATCGCAAAAAACTTTAATCTTGAAGTTGTGGCAGAGGGTGTGGAAACATATGAACAGTATTTATTTTTAAATGAAAAGATGTGTGATTATATACAGGGATATTACTGCTCCAAACCCATAGATACAAAAAGCTTCACAGAACTCTTTGTATCGACGAACGGTGTGTGTCAGGTTGTCTTAAACCAATAGTGTTTTAACACACTCGTTGATTCTTTTTCCATCGGCAGAACCGGCTAGCTCTTTAGAAGCCATCCCCATAACTTTTCCCATATCTTTTAACGTGGTCGCGCCGACTTTTGCAATGATATCTTTAAGTGCCGATACCAATTCTTCATCACTCAGCTGTTTTGGCAGATAAGGCTCATAATATGCGATCTCATCAAGCTCTATCTGCATCAAATCTTCGCGATTTGCATCCTTGTACTGGCTGGCCGAATCATTTCTTCTTTTTACCTGAGTTTGGATGATTTTTACTATGTCATCATCATTTAATTCTTTTCTTTCATCCACTTCAATTTGCTTAAAAGCACTTGTTAAAAGGCGAAGCGCATCTCTTTTTTTTGAGTCTTTTGCCTTCATCGCCTCTTTTAATTCCTGGTTGATTTTTTCTCTTAAAGTCATTGATTATAATCCTTATTCTCTTGGAACTGTTTTTGCTAGTAATTATAACTAAATCACACACTATATACAAAGAGATAAATATGATAAGAAATTTTTTAATAATTTTGGCACCTTTCTATGTTATACTGTTTTTAACAGGTTGTACGGCAAAATTAACAGATCCGGAAATTGATTTTGAACCTCCTGTGTACGTTGAACAGATGCCTTCGCATGAAGACAGACAGGACTTTGTCTCAACAGGAAGCATTTTTGGGCAGGGGGACAATCCGCTTTTCTCTGACCATAAAGCTATGCATGTCAACGATATAGTGAGGGTTGTTATATCGGAAAATGCGCAAAGCACAAGTACGGGTGCGAAGCAGTTGAGCGAGGCTGATACTACTTCTTTGGGAGGAGGTGCTTTTACCTCAAACGGCACAAATCCGGCAGTTGATGCATATGCTTCAAAATTAAGCGGGTTGGCGAATGTAGGATTTGGTGCTTCTACTACCAATTCTTTTAAGGGACAGGGAAGTGCGACAAAAGATGCTTCTTTTACCACGACTGTTTCTGCTAGAATAGTAAAAGTGCTTCAAAACGGTAATTATTTTATCACCGGTAAAAGAGAGATCCTGGTAGATGATCAAAAACAGGTGATACAGATAAGCGGTGTGATACGTCCGTACGATATTGACCAGTACAATAAAATAGATTCTGCTCAGATGAGCGATGCCAAGATACTTTATAAGACAGAAGGGGAAGTAGACCGTGCAACGAAACAAGGTTGGGGAACCAAGATTATTCAAGCTGTTTGGCCATTTTAGTTTAGCACTGTTGCTTAGTGCGGGTGTATTGAGTGCGGGAAGTTTTGAAGACTTCAAACGATCGCAGGTGCAGGAATTCCAAAAATACAAAGATGAAAGAGACAACGCTTTTAACAATTATCTCAAAGAACAGTGGAAGGCATATAATGCATATAAAGGAACACCTTTATATGAGAAGCCAAAACCTAAAAAAATAGCTCCTGCGCAGCCAAAGCCGATTAAGAGTGTGGGTCCCAAAGTCACTATCAAAGTGAAAGAGGTGGAACAAAAAAAACCGGAATTATCCGAAGATTTGGCACTTATTAAAGAACCTGTTCACGTTGCTCCGCCAAAAGAAATAGAGGCTGAAAAAAAAGTAGAGCCTAAAAAGGATGCGATTGTTGAAGAGCTCCCAAAAGCCATAGCGGTCCTTCCTAAAAAAATAGAAGTGGAGCCTGAAAAAAGAGTAAAGATTGTCAAAAAAGACATAAATTTTAATTTTTACGGAACTGATTTGGGCTTTGATATCCCTTCTAAAATCAAAAGTGCAAAATTCTATCCTCAAGACCAAAGTGGCATAAGCAGCTTTTTTGATAGTGCTGCTTCAAGTGAATATGAAGATTTGATCAGGCAAATCGCCTCTACAAAAGAGAGTTTAAACTTAAACGACTGGGGTCTGTACCTCTTAGTCTTGCAAATATCCAATCATACGTTTTCAGACCAGGATGAATCGAGGCTCTTAAGCTGGTTTATCTTTAATAAACTCGGATATGCGGTAAAAATAGGATTGGCAAAAAATCATGTCGTATTGATGCATTATTCCAAAAAAATAATCTATTCCACTCCAAACTACAGCTTTTCAAATCAGAAGTTTTACGTGGTCGCAAATTATGCCAAAGGGAGCGTCGGACAGCTTTTTTCATATAAACAGAATTATCCAGGTGCAGATAAAGAACTGGATCTCTCACTAAAAGAGCTTCCAAATTTCAAGTCAAATATGAAAAGCAAGACTTTGTCCTTTAAACAGTATTCAAATACGTATGATGTTACATTTGAGTACAATCAAAATCTTATAGATTTTATGGCAACGTATCCGCAAGCCGATTATGAAACTTTTTTCAATGCTCCGGTTGATGAAAGAACCTATGAAAGTATCGCAAAGTCTTTGAAGAAATATGTGGACGGAAAAAAGACAAGTGATGCTATGAATTTTGTCCTTAACTTTGTACAGAACTCTTTTGCATATGAAAGAGATGACCAGCAGTTTGGCAGAGAAAAAGTCATGTTTGCACAAGAAACACTCTATTTTGACAAATCAGACTGTGAGGATAGAGCTGTGCTGTTTTCTTACCTGATAAAAGAGTTGTTTGGCATTGGTGTAGTAGGGGTAAAATACAAGGACCACATGGCAACAGCTTTATATGTTCCTATGGAAGGCGATACGGTAAATGCAGGTTCGAGACGCTTTGTCGTAGCCGATCCAACGTATATTAATGCAAGCATAGGACAGAGCATGCCTAAATACAAACCTTTGAAACCGGAAAGTTTTGTAATTGTGAGAAACTGAGATTAACTTATGGAAAACTTCTTAAATAATCCAGAAGAGTTTAAAAATCTAGATATTTTATTTGTAGAAGATGATGATACATTAAGAGCGCAAAGCAGTGTATTGTTCAAAAAACTCTTTAAGAGTGTTGCTACATGCACGAACGGACTGCAGGGTTTAGAAGCCTATGCTGTCGGTACATATGATATTGTAATCACAGATATCAACATGCCGCTTATGGACGGCTTGGAGATGTCAAAAGAGATAAAGCATCTAAACCATGCTCAGCCTATACTTATCATATCTGCGTATAAAGAGCATCAGTATTTTTTACAGAGCATAAAAATTGGTGTAGACGGATATATTCTAAAACCTTTTTCCCTTGAGCAGTTATTTGAGAGTATTAGAAAAATAGCAACAGGCATAACAGCAAAAAAAGAGCTGAAAAAGTACCATGACAAGCTAGAACAGATGCTTGAAGAAAAGACAAAAGAGGTCGTGTATAAAAGTTTTCATGATGAATTAACGGATACTTACAATCATTTTGCTCTTACAGATTTGATAAAAAAATCGGGTGAATTAAAAATACTGCTTTTAAATATAGACAATTTTAGAAATATAAATGATGCGTATGGTTTTGATGTCGGGGATCATGTGCTTGTTGAGGCCAGCAAACTCTTAAAGATTATTCAGCCCGTAAATTCTAAGCTTTTTAGATTAAATTCCGATGAATTCGTCTTTGTGATAGAAGATGAAATAAGCAAGAGAGGATTAGTCGAAATTTTAAATTCAATAGAATATTTTTTTAGTGAGAGTGAAATATCTCTGGATTACAATATTGATATTAAAATTTCATTTAGTATAGGGGTCTCTGCAGGTAAAGGGATTTCAGCACTCAATGAAGCGAAAGTTGCGATTCGTGAACTTAGAGAACATACCTGCGGCACGTATAAGTTTTTTGATAAAGATTCGGATTTTTTGCATAAGCAGCACAATAATCTTTATTGGATACACAAAATAAAAGATTCAATAGGCATCGGGAGTCTCATACCGTTTTATCAGCCAATAATAAATAATAAAACAGGTGAAATAGACAAATATGAGTGTTTGGCAAGAATAGAGGAGGGCGATACTTTAATCCCCCCTATACGCTTTATGGAGGCTGCTAAAGTCACAGGAATGCTTCCTGTGATTACAAGAACAATCATTCAGCAAAGTTGTGAAAAATTCAGTGATACGCATTATCAGTTTTCTATTAATATCACAAGTGAAGACTTATATATGGAGTATCTTGAAGAGTTTTTATTAAAAAACACAAAGAAATATAATATCAAACCTTCCAGGCTTGTATTGGAGATTCTAGAAAATATTACATCACTCAATGATGACACTACCTTAAAGCAACTACACTCTTTAAGAAAAAAAGGGTTTAAGATTTCAATAGACGATTTTGGAAGTGAGAGCTCTAATTTTTCCAGACTTTTGGAGTTCAGTCCTGATTATTTAAAGATAGACGGATCTTTTATCAAAAATATACTCGATGATGAAAAAACGAAAATTATTACGGAAGCGATAGTATATATAGCGCATAAGAGTAATATTAAGGTGATCGCAGAGTTTGTGCATAATGCCGAAGTTCAGAAGCTCGTGAAAGAGATTGGAGTTGATTTTTCTCAGGGGTATTATTTTTCCGAGCCTAAAAAAGATCTCTAAAAAGCTCTTTCTCTTCACAAAAGTTAATAAGCATTCAGACTATATCTGCTATTCTAAGATTTTAAAATAAAAAGGAAAATTATGTTAATAAAAGAACTTTCAACAATTCAGGCAATGGAGCAAAAAGCGGGAAAAGGTGTTTCAATGAAAATGCTTATCGGCTCAGAGGAAGCAAATAATTTTTTAATGAGACAATTTACAATAAAAGCAGGCGGTCATATGCCTCTGCATACCAACAGTGTGGAGCATGAGCAGTTTGTTCTTAAAGGAAGGGCAAAAGTAACCGTAGGCGATAAAGTATTTGAGGCAAAAGAGGGTGATATCCTGTATATCCCTGAAGCGATACCGCATATGTATGAGACTATAGGGGATGAGGACTATGAGTTTTTGTGCTTAGTCCCAAAAAAAGAAGACCTTATCAATATAGTGTCATGCTAGTCAAGAATAAAATAAACAGATATAGGAAAGATCTTGCCTTTTGATATTTCGGATTTAAAAGAACATAATTCAGAGATGCTGAAGCTCTTGACCTCGAACCTGCCTGATATGTTATGGGTAAAAGATATCAACGGCATTTATATGTATGCGAACCAGGCAATTTGTGACGGTTTGCTTATGGCAAAGGATACAGAGGAGCCTCTTGGAAAAGGAGATCTGTTTTTTGCACTTAGAGAAAGGGAAAAATATAAAGATTTCCCAAATTGGCATACCTTTGGTGAGCTTTGTTTTAACAGCGATAAGATGGTGATAGAAAACAACAAGCCTATGAAGTTTGAAGAGTATGGAAATATTAAGGGTGAAATGGTTTATCTTGAGGTCTATAAAGCACCGTTTTATAATAAAGAGGGTGAGATTATAGGAACAGTGGGTGCAGGCAGAGACATAACAGAGCTTAAAAAAATACAATTGGACCTGGAAGAAAAAAATACAATCCTGGCCGAACAAAGAAAGCAGATAGAATCATTTAACACACAGCTTGAACAAAGAGTTGAAGAGGAAACAAGAAAAAGACAGAATCAAGAAGCTATCATGATTCATCAATCCAGACAGGCGGGGATGGGAGAGTTGCTTGAATCTATCGCCCACCAGTGGAGACAGCCGCTCAACATCATAGGAATAGCCACGGCAAATCTAGAAACCTTGAATAATCTTGGAGCACTCGACAGCGAAGATTTCAGAAAAAAAATGGAGATAATATCTTCAAACATACACTACATGTCTGATACTATTGATGATTTTCGCAATTTTTTAAATCCCTGTCGCGTGACCACCAGTTTTTCTCTTAAGAGCTGTATTGAGCAAACAGTCTCTATCTTTCACGCTCAAACAAATATACAGAATATTGTTGAGAGTATTCACGCAGACCATCACTTAATAGTGGGCGGGGTTGAAAATGAATTTAAGCAGGTCCTGTTTATTTTGCTTAATAATGCGATAGACGCTATCAAAGCAGAGATGGAAAAAAAACATATCACAAAGGGCGAGATTACTCTGCTTCTGTTTCGTGAAGGGTCCAAAGCCATAGTGCAGATAAGGGATAACGGGGGAGGCATAAAGGCAGAAATCATCAATTCTATATTTAATGCGTATTTTAGTACAAAATCGAACGCTATGGGTACAGGCATCGGGCTTTATATAGCAAAAAATATTATAGAAAATAGAATGAAAGGTCTGATTGGTGTCGAAAATTTCGAGAATGGCAGTATTTTTACAATAGAGTTGCCTTTGCTTGAACTGGACAACTGAGGATTTAAAAATTGTAACTATACAATATTATAAATCCTCTGCGGGGGTCTAGTAGTTTATAGCAACTTTATATGTTGGGTCATCCTCTTCATAAGAACAGTGCGGACCTGCTTTTTTCAGTATGCTTTTACAGTCTGCACTCAGATGGCGAAGGAGCAGGCTTTTGCCGGCATCTTCATATTTTTTAGTTATAGCATCAATCGCTTCAACTCCTGATGCATCCATCACTCTTGCGTTTTTAAAATCGATTACGACTTTAAAAGGGTCATTTTGTATATCGAAATTATCAGCAAATGTTGTAGCACTGCCGAAGAAAAGAGGACCTTCAAGTTCGTATACCTTGGTTCCGTCGGCCTCGACATGGCTTTTTGCCCAGATGCGGGCATGTTTCCAGGCAAAAGCAAGAGCCGAGATGATAACACCGGCAATCACCGCAATTGCAAGGTCTTCAAGCACTGTTATAACTGTAACGGCTACCATGACAAAAGCATCTGTCCTTGGCATACGGCTTATACGTGAAAAACTTGACCACTCAAATGTACCGATACTCACCATAAACATAATTCCAACTAAAACGGCAACGGGGATAGCATTTAAAATATCGCTCATAGAAACGACCAGGATAATAAGTCCTAGGGCAGCTACAAAGGAGGAGAGTCTTCCGATTCCGCCTGAAGTATAATTGATAATACTTTGACCTATCATCGCGCAACCGGCCATTCCTCCAAAGAAACCGCATGTGACATTTCCTGTCCCCTGTGCGATACACTCTTTATTGGCAGAGCCGCGAGTGTTGCTGAGTTCATCCAAAACAGAAAGGGTAAGTAAAGATTCTATAATACCAACAAGAGCTACGATGACTGCATAAGGCAGAACCATGATAATGGCATCCATGCTAAAGAGGTTTTGGGGGATAATAAAACTAGGAAGCTGACCCGAAAACTGACTCATATCTGCCAGACCGCTCAAGAGCAGGGTATCCGCATTTGTAAAATAAACGCCCAAAGTGATAAAGATAATAGCTATAAGCCCGGCCGGGACCGCTTTTGTGTATTTTGGGAGTACATACATGATGAGCATCGTGATGGCAACCAAAATATACATAATAGAGCCTTGCCCTTCAAAAAATTTGAACTGGGCGGTAGCGATAACAATAGCCAAACCATTTACAAAGCCGTGAATGGCAGGAGTAGGCACAAGACGGATAAATTTTCCAAGTTTTAGCATACCTATACTTATCTGAATAAGACCCGCAATAACAGTGGTTAAAAGAATATAGTGTAAAACTCCCATAGCAAGGGCTTCACCGACGAGACCCTGGGCAGAGAGCAACTCACTTGCCTCAAGACTTATACCGACTAAAACGATAGCAACGGCACCGGTAGCCCCTGAAATCATCCCCGGTTTACCGCCGATAAGAGAAGTAATAAGACCAAGAATAAATGCAGTATAAAGACCTACAACCGGACTGACTCCGGCTATGAATGAAAATGCGATGGCTTCGGGAACCAATGCAACGGCTACAACTAAGCCCGAAAGAATATCGTTTTTAATATTCTTTGATGAGTATTTTTTTAAATCAAACAACGATGAAACCCTTTAAAAGTATTATTTTTACAGTTTCGCGATTATATCCAAAGCGATATGAAGGTTAGCTTTTTGTTTTTGCCTGTGAATTGATTATTGTCTAGAGAGATAGTTAAAAATAATGTTAAAATCTCTCCAGCAAGCGTAAAGGAAATCAATGACATATCTCATAGTGCATCTTATACATATTTTTTCAGTATTTATTTATGGAGGGTTCCTTTTTACGGATAATCTGTTTTTATCTAAAATGAAACGTGATTTAAGCGAGCAGGAGCATAGTAAAGTCCGGGAATACTTTATGAAATATGTCAGAAAGCTTGTTCCGAAGAGTTTGATAGTAGCGGTACTTTCGGGAATATATCTCATACTTGTAAATTTTGGAGAGATAAGCGATGAGGGGCTGTCAAATTTTCAAATAGTGCTTTTATTAAAAGCGTTTTTAGGCCTTTGGCTGGGAGTGCGTGGCGTATTACAGGTCTTTTTCGGTATAAATCCCCTTGTATTTAAGAGTCATATTGTCCCGTTTATTTTAGTTATAATAATTATTTTTCTTTCTCAGATAATGTTTAGCGTCTAAGAGAACCTTTACTTCGTCTCTTTGAGCGCTTCTTTTTCTCTGAGTTTGTCTTTTTTACTTTTACCTTTTCCTTTTACAGGCTGAGGTCCTTTTACTTTTTTAGGTTCCTCCCCCTGTAGCTCAAATCCTTCTATCTGTTCTCTTTGGAGTTTTTTATCTGAGCGTTTTTCTATAAGTGCAAAATGGGCACTCTCTTCATGCCCTATAAAGGCGATAGACATTCCGGATTTTCCGGCTCTGCCTGTTCTTCCAATGCGGTGGATATAATCAGCAGGTGAGCGTGGCAGATCAAAATTGATTACACATGAGATATCCTCTATGTGAAGTCCGCGTGAAAGAAGGTCGGTGGAAAAAAGAATATGAATTTTTTTGCTTTTAAAATCGTCCAAAATTGCAGTTCTGTCTTCTTGGGTAAAATCGCCGTGGAAAGCCTCGGCTTTAAACCCGTGTTTTCTAAATTTGACAGCTATATTGTCAGCTGCTCTTTTATTTGCCATAAATACCAAAACCTGTTCAAGTTTCTCTTCTTTGATTAAATGTCGAAGAAGCGGAGCTCGGTTTTCTTTGTTTACTAAAAGAGCACGTTGCGTAATCGTACTGACAGTCGTTTCTTCATCCTCAACACTTGTTTCTACGGGAGTTTGTGTGATTTTAGAAGCGATACTTAGCATTTTAGGGGGATATGTGGCTGAGAAAAGAAGGTTTTGACGTTTTTGAGGGATAGCCTGAAGAATAAGCTCAAGCTCCTCTGCAAAGCCAAGATCAAGCATTTTATCCGCCTCATCAAGGATGAAAAATTCAAGACTTGAGAGATTCATCTGTTTTTTGCTCAGCACGTCTATAAAACGTCCGGATGTTGATACCAGGATATCACATCCTTGTTGAATATCATAGAGCTGTTCACCGATTTTTTCTCCGCCGATAATAGCGACTACTTTTGGCTTTTGCGGTAAGAAAGCACCAAATGTTCTAAAAGCCTCACTCAGCTGAAGGGTAAGTTCTCTGGTCGGAGCAAGCACAAGCACTTTTATTTTTGCTTTGCCTTCACCCTTTTTCCTGGACCACATCTCCAAAACAGGCAGAACAAAGCTCGCACTTTTTCCTGTTCCGGTTTGGGCTTTTGCCATGACATCTTTTCCCTCAAGCACTAAAGGGATCACTTTTGTTTGAATGGAGGTAGGACTTTTAAAAGCACTTTTTTGGAGTGCTTTTAAAAGGGGCTTGGAGAGATTGAATTTTGAAAAAGGCATTATGCTTGCAGAGAGTGCAGCTGCTCTTTTACCTTGAGTTGTTTTGTTTGAGCATCGGCTAAAGCCTCACGATTTTTTGCAAGTACGTCTTCGGGTGCATTCGCCACAAATCTCTCATTGTTGAGCATGCCGCTTAGTTTATCTATCTCTTTTTGAAGTTTTTCATCCTGCTTTGTAAGTTTTGCTATGATTGAGCTTAAATCAATACTGTCTGTAGGGATAAAGGTCTCACATGTGTCCGAGATATCACTTACGGCGTTCTCAATTTTGCTATCCGTAAACTCCAGTACTTCGACTTTTGCAAGTCTTGTGATAAAGGGGAGCATCATCTTTTTGTCCGCTTCGCTGATTCCGTCAATCTTCACATAAGCTTTTTCCACTTTCTGGTTTGCTAAATCGACGAGGACCTTTGCACGTCTGATGGACACGATTGCATCCATGATGATTTCAAATTTGGCTTCCTCTTTTCTTTGTTTGGTTTTAAAAGGATACTTCATAATCATGATAGAACCTTCATCTTCAAGTGAAGTACCCGATAACTCATGGTAAAGATATTCTGTGATAAACGGCATAAAAGGGTGCAGAAGCTTCATCGCCTCTTTAAAGATTGCTCCAAGCTCTACAATAGAGGCTTTGTCAGCCTTGCTAAGCTCGATTCCCCAGTCACAAAACTCATTCCATAAAAAGCGGTACATCACCAAGGCTGCATCGTTGAATTTGTACTCGTCAAGATATGCACGAACCTCTTTTGTCGCAAAGTTCAGACGCGACATCATGTATCTTCCCAGATTGGTCTCTACACAAAATCCGCTCATATCGGGGAAGGTGTCTACATTCATCTGCAAATATTTGCTGGCATTGTAAAGTTTGTTTGTAAAGTTACGGTTGAGTTCAAGCTTTTCCGTACTCATACGTATATCACGACCCTGAGCGGCTGATATTGCAAGGGTGAAGCGTAAAATATCCGCACTGTATTTATTAACCATGTCCAGAGGGTCGATTACATTGCCCTTGGACTTGCTCATCTTGTCACCTTTTTCATCACGCACCAGAGCGTGAAGGTAGATATGGTTAAACGGAAGCTGGCCGTTAAAGCTCTCGCCCATCATCATCATTCTTGCTACCCAGAAGAAAAGGATGTCAAAGCCTGTAATCAGAAGTGAATTGGGATAAAAATTTTTCATATCTTCTGAGCAGAAAAGTTTGTCCATCTCCGCATCGCCGTTGCCCCATCCCAAAGTTGAAAAAGGCCATAAGGCGGAACTAAACCATGTGTCAAGCACATCGGGGTCTTGCGTGAGGTTTTTAGAAGCACATTTAGGACAAGACTGAGGATGTTCATCCTGAGATGCAAACTCATGGTCACAGTCATCACAGTAAAATACGGGAATCTGATGTCCCCACCAAAGCTGACGGGAGATACACCAGTCTCTTAGCTCACCCATCCAGGAGTTGTAAGAGTTTATCCAGTGAGGAGGAAAGAATTTAGCCTCCCCGTTATTTGTCTTTTCAATTGATTTATCCGCTACTTCTTTGCGAACAAACCATTGCTTTGAAATATAAGGCTCAACGATATTCTTACATCTGTAGCAGTGTCCCACCTGGTGTTTATGGTCTTCAACTTTGACCATAAATCCCTCTTCGTCAAGTCTTTTGACAATGATTTCACGGGATTCAAGTCTTTCGAGCCCTTTGAACTCACCTGCATAATCGTTTAAAATCCCTTTTTCATCAAAAACAGTTATAAACTCCAGATCGTGACGCTTTCCAACTTCGTAGTCATTTTGGTCATGTGCCGGAGTTACTTTAACCACGCCTGTTCCAAAATCCATATCAACATGTGTGTCGGCAATAATAGCCACTTCTCTATCGATGAGAGGAAGTTTGATCTTTTTGCCGATAAGCGGCTTGTATCTTTCATCATCGGGGTGAACCATTACGGCAGTGTCACCGAAGTACGTCTCAGGTCTGGTCGTAGCAACTTCCACATGCCCGCTTCCATCTGCAAAAGGGTATTTGATATGGTAGAACTTACCCTCATGGTCCTCGTGTTCAACCTCGATATCGCTCAGTGCTCCATCATGTGTACACCAGTTGACCATATAGTTTCCGCGTACGATAAGACCTTGATTGTACAGATGGACAAAAGCCTCTTTTACAGATTTCTGAAGCCCCTCATCCATAGTAAAGCGTTCACGCTCCCATGCCGGAGATACGCCCATTTTACGAAGCTGGTCTGTCATGATTCCTGCTGATTCCGCTTTCCATGCCCAGGCACGCTCTAAAAACTTCTCACGACCGAGTTCCTCTTTCGTCGTACCCTCCGCGAGAAGCTGTTTTTCTACAACATTCTGAGTAGCGATGCCCGCATGGTCGGTTCCAGGCTGCCAAAGCGTTTTATAGCCGTCCATTCTTTTATAGCGGGTGATGATATCCTGAAGAGTAAATGTAAGTGCGTGACCAATGTGCAGACGACCTGTGACATTTGGAGGAGGCATCATGATAGAGAAGTTTTTACCCTCTTCCTGAATAGATTTGTTTCCGTCTATTTCAAAGTACTTTCTGTCTTCCCAGATTTTGTAAAATGAATCTTCTATTTTTTGTGGTTCGTAGCTGTTCGTTGACATATATTCGCCTTAAATCGGTTTAAAAATTGCGCGATTATAGCTAAAAAGAGGTGAGGGCTTGCTTAGATGAGACTGAGAGGCTGCCACACTTTTTGCTCTTGAAGTGTGGCAAAGATTTTAGTGTTTTGCGCCGCCGCGATTTGCCCCACCCATGCCGGACGGATTTATACGCTCCATGCCGGGTGTATTTCCGAAATTAGAACCTGTGGCTTTTTTGTAAGCCTTTGGAGCCTGTTCGCCGGAGCCGTAGCTGTTTTGATTTGCATTTTTGTACTGCGACTGTTTTGCTTCATCGCCTTTATTTTGTATTTTGTACTGATACTGCTCTTTATACTGGTTCTTATTTTGTTCGAGACCATCCTTGCTTTGCACTTGGTTTTTATACTGATTTTTAATCTGGTTCTTGTTTTGTGTCAATTCACCGGCAGAATTTTGTTTTTCCTGATTCAGGTTTTTATACAAGGCACCCGAAACTTCCTCAGCAACTGCTGCACTCACACCTAAAAGTAATAGAGCCGATACGATAGAGATAAACTTTTTTATTTGTAATCCTTTATTTTTATATCTCGAAAGTTTATCCTGAATATGTTAGTAAAGTGTTAGCTAGAGGGGAGTAAAACAGTAGTTATGAGAGGTTTGGAACAGTTTTTTTCATATGGATTTTATCATCATACATATTTTTATCTGCAAGCTCTATAATCTCGTTTAGAGCGTCACCTTCATTAAAAACAGAAATTCCGACTGAAAAGCTTATGCTGAATGAAGAGTCTTTGATTTTAAGGTGTTTGTGCGACACGTCTTCTCTTATATCGTTCAACTGAGTTTTTGCATCTTCCAAGTGTGCGGAGCTTGAAAAGATGATAATGAACTCATCTCCTCCGTATCGGATTACACTCTCTCTCGTCTTTTTCAATTGATTGGCGATATAGATCAAAACCTTGTCTCCGACGACATGACCGTAGGTATCGTTTATATCTTTGAAATAGTTTAAATCGATGAGTGCAAGAATTCCGGAGCGGTTGAAGTTTTGGGATTCTTTGTTGAGCAGATGCTCGTTGAGCCATTTTCTGGTATACACATTCGTCAGTTCATCTTTGTAGAGAGATTCTTTGAGCTTATCTATCTCCAAACGCAGTTTTTCGGTTTCTTTAAGAACTTCCGCCAACAGGGATTCATTTTTGTCTTTAATGGCGGATATCGCTTTTGTGGTATTCTCGCTCAGCATAGTCGCATTTTTTGATGTTTGGCTCTGCAATTTTGCAAGCAAGGACAATTCTCTGTTTAAAAAGGTGTCTATCGCCTCTTCTTCATCTTTAATCTTTGTGTTATGCGACGAGGCATAGTTGCAAAAGATCGTCTTATACATGTTTGGAGTCACTATGCTCATATCTCCGATAGAACTCTTTGTCTCGCTAGATATTATCTGAAGAATAGTATCATCATTTTTCATTATTAAAGTACACCCTCATTACTAAAATCAGCAGACAGTTTAGCATAGAGATAGTGTATATTTAATTAAGTTTTTTGTTTTTGTCTGTATTTTTGAATCAAATCAGCTTTTGTGTAGATTTAAATTTATAGAGGTATAATCACACTCTTAAAATTTTGCAGAAGGAGTCTGTTTGCCGTTATCGCGTTTAAATGAAGAGCAATATGCCGCTGCAACCTCTACAGACCTGCAAAATTTAATCATCGCTTCGGCAGGAACCGGGAAGACCTCTACCATAGTCGGACGTATAGGACATCTTTTGGGTTCGGGCGTAAAGGCTCAGGAGATACTGCTTCTTACCTTTACTAATAAGGCAGCGGCTGAGATGGTTGAGAGAGTAGCTGCATATTTTGGAAAAGAGGTCGCTTCCAAGATTGATGCGGGAACTTTTCATGCGGTGAGTTACAGATGGCTCAAAAAACATGATAAAAAAGTGGTCTTAAAACAGCAAAGAGAGTTAAAAACACTTTTTAGAAGCGTATATGAAAAGCGCTCCTTTCATCATATCGATGCAGAGACAAGACCTTATGGCGGAAACTATCTTTATGATATGTACTCTTTTTACCAAAATACGGAGCTCGAATACGATTTTGAACATTGGATAAACGAAAAATATACCGAGCATGATCTGTATGCGATGATCTATGCGGATATCGTCGATGAGTTTGAAGCTCTGAAAAAAGAGTATGGTTTTGTAAATTTCAATGACCTGCTTTTAAATTTTCGCGAAATGTGCAAAGAGAAGGATCTGGGTTACAAAGAGGTTCTCGTCGATGAGTATCAGGATACGAATGCTCTTCAGGGAACCCTTATAGACGCAATGAAACCACCCTCTTTGTTTTGTGTGGGTGATTATGACCAGAGCATTTATGCCTTTAACGGAGCGGATATCTCAATCATCGGCTCCTTTACAAGCAAATATCCACATGCCAGGGTTCATACGCTTACAAAGAATTACCGCTCAAGTTTGCCGATACTCTCTTTGGCCACCAAGGTTATAGAACATAATGAAAGAATTTATCCCAAAAAACTTGAAGTCACCCGAAACTACGATGCACAGGCTCCAAAGCTCTTGGCATATGATGAGCTGTTTGACCAGTATCACGCTATGGCCGCACAGATCAGGGATTCGCAAACACCAAGAGAAGAGATAGCCGTAATCTTTAGAAACAACTCTTCGGCCGATGGTATTGAAGTGGGGCTCAGAGAGCTCAATATCCCATGTAAGCGTAAAGGCGGAACAAGCTTTTTTGATGCAAAAGAGGTCAAAGCCATACTTGATCTGTACACCTTGCTCGTAAACGAATCGGATATGATGTCTTTTATCCATCTTGTGGAGTTTGCCAGAGGTATAGGAAGCGCAATGGCAAAAGAGATGTATACAGCGCTTAAGGGTCTGGGACACGGCTCTATTTTCTATGGACTTTACGCCCCTGACACATCCATACACAATCCTTTTGAAAAACGAAAGGTCAGTCATCAGCTGGGACTCTTTGACGAGTTTTTGGAGTTGGGAGCTGTGGGCAAGTTTGCCAAACTCGGGTTTGAAGCGAAGTTTATGCAAAACCCTATTTTAAAGCATCCAAAACTCACAAAGGACGGAGCGATATTTTTACATGATTTTTACTCTTTGTATAGAGACCTCAAAGGTGTAAAACAGCCAAGAACCATAGTGCGAAAAATAGCCGCATCCGCACTCTATAAACATATTGCAGAGGTGTTGGCCCTTAAAAGAGCCACGCTAAAAGACGGGAGTATAGACGAAAAACAAAAAGAGGAGTCTTTGACAAGAATACAAAGAAAGACCCTTCTATTGGAAGAACTCTCAAAACCCTACTCAGAACATGAGCGATTTTTAAACGCAATGATTCTGGGTTCTTCAGATTTGACTCAGGGGGAGGGTGTAAATCTGCTGAGTGTGCACGCCTCAAAAGGTTTGGAATATAAAGAGGTCTACGTGGTGGACCTGATGGATGGAAGATTTCCAAATAGAAAACTGATGCAAAGGGGAGGCTCCCTTGATGAGGAGAGACGCCTTTTTTATGTAGCCGTGACAAGAGCAAAAGATATACTGTATCTGAGTTATGCAAAATATGACAAGATAAAAAAGATGAATTTCGTGCCCTCGCAGTTCTTATATGAAGCGGGTCTTGTCCCAAAAGATGAGACATACAGGGCTTTGGTTGAAAAAGAGGATGCACAATAATCATTTTACTCTTATTTTACATTGTGAAGATAGAATTATAAAATAATAGTCAAGGGGTGTGTTATGAAAAAAATATTTTTACTTTTAGTCTATGTTCTGATTTTGCAGGCAGAAGATACATTAAGGGCTGTGTATGATCTCACGGCTTCAAAAACAGAGACTTTTGAGCAAAAGATTCTTAAAGCCATCGTGAGCAACAAAGCGTATTATGAGGGTCAGTTCAAAGAACTCGAAGTTGCAGTCGTGATTCATGGCGGCGCATACAAATTTTTTGTCAAAGAACTCTCAAATACGGAATATAAAGATGAAAAAGAGCTTATAAAAGCATCTTTGGAATTAAAAAAGAGAATAGAGTCCATTTCAAAAAACTACAATGTAGAGTTTTTGATGTGTGAGATAGGGGCAAAAAAACATAAGCTAAAAAGAGAAGATGTGTATTCTTTCGTAAAGATGGTTCCAAACGCGACGATAGGACTTATAGACAAACAAAACGAAGGGTATGCCTATATTCCTGTGAGAGATTAAAGCTGACGCAATTTTTTTGTCTCTATGAAGTAGGTGTGCCCAAGATAGATAACATAAAAAATTGCACCAAAAAATATAGCAAAAGGGATTAGAGATACAAGGTACAGAGCCAGAGTCTTTAATCTGATAGTGTTTGCGCTGAAGAACCTGATCTTCTTTTCCTCATCTTTTGTACAGATATTTGAAGATATATCATAGGTCAGCATCTTGTGAAAGAAATAATACAGGGGAAAATTAAGGGCTATAATATTTACCAATGGTATGAAGTACAGAGGAATCATCAGCAAAAATAACACAAGCATGATAAACGACCATTTCAGCAGTAAAAATATCGCTCCCAAAAAATTGGAATGACCTTTGAGTTCGATGTCCGGATAATGTCTTCTTTGAAGTTCTTTTAAAACAAAAGGAGTTAAAAAGCCCAGTACGATTATCGCTACAAAAATAGAAGCGTAGAGGGTGAAAAAGCCTCCAATGGCATAGACCAAAAATGTTGCTATCCATGAAGTGATTGCATAATTCATCAGAAACTCTACAGCGGGAAGAGCTTCAATCCGGGCTGAAAAACTCTCAGTATGGGGAATCCCGTTTTGCATTGTGGTCTGGGTGCTTTGAATATCCATACTTCCGAGATGTTCCAGTCCGATTCCCGCCATCACAAAAAACAGGATATACATCAGGACTATTGTGATGACGAAGGGGAGTATCGCATACTTGAGCATTTTGAGCGTAAGAAAATCCCTTATGCTGAGAATAAAGAGATTTTTTTCGTCTATTGCAAATGCGGTCGTGTCTTTGGAACTATTATCATCGTTTGGCATCATCTTTTACTCCATAACTTTTGATTTAATTTGAGTTCGTCCACTATGCCTATAGCAAGATGAAGAGTCTTTACATACTCCATTGCTATTTTATAGTCTAAAAGTGAATGAAAGACAGAGGGTTCAAACAAATCTTTGTCGTAGTAGATAGCCATATGGATGGACTCTCCGATAAAAGAGATATATACGGGGTGCTTTGACTTTTGTTTAAAAGTCAACAATCTTTTCATAAGCGAGTGCGAAAGTATATATCTTGCCTCTATCTGGTCGTTTGAGTAAACAACGAACTCTTTTTCAAACTCCACATCATCCATTTTTACAAGTTCGTCTCTGCTTAGGTTTTTGGATTGAAGCCAGTTGCCAATAAGGCTCCCAAAGGTATTTTGAGCGGTATCGGGAATAACGACGGTTTTGCCGTGAAATGTTTTGTTAAACTCTGAGACTATAAAAAGGCCTCTGAAAATGGTGCTCCAATTTTCTCTCCCTTTTGAGTCTTTATGTTTTTTTTCGGCATGCAGGTCTGAAAACTCTATGTTTACACCGTCTATGTATCCCTTGACATAGTCATTTCCGCTCATTCTGTCAGGCGATGAGGTAAAGAGCTCTGACTTGTTGAAGTAATGCTGAGGCAGATACATCTCACTGGCATATGTTAGTTTTTCATCTATAGCATGGATAAGAGGTTCTATGATTTTATTTTTAAACTCTTTTGTATAGTCTTTGATTAAAAACTTGTATATAAAGGTGCCCAGCCCGAAATAGGCAAAGGCAAAGAATGCCAGGAAGTCTCCCGAGAGAGTGTTTGGAGATGAAAATGCCAAGAAGAGAAGAAAAAAGAGCAGGGTGTATAAAACCCCTATTACAATAATCCTGTATCTGAGATGTTTTCTCTCATCATCGAGTTTTTTTAGAGTCGGGTACAGATTTTTGTAATAAAAATCGGTCAGCTCGCTTGTACTTTTCATATCTTGGTTCTAAGTGGCTTCATTTTTAATTAAAAAGTTCTTTTACGTTTACATTTTCTCTTTGAGTCTGGGGTATCTCAAAGACCTCTTTTCTTTGGTAGTTCATGGCAGTTGCCATAAAATTCGTAGGAATCATCTCTATCGCATTGTTATAGTCGGTAACACTCTGGTTGTATGCACGTCTGGCAGCTGAGATCTGCTCTTCCACCTCATTGAGGGAGTGCTGCAGATGCATCACGTTCTCATTTGCTTTTAGATCGGGATAGTTCTCGACAGCTATCATTATAGAACCAAGAGCAGAGGTCACTTTCGCATCCAGAGCAATTTTTTCATGTTCGGATATATTGGGCTTATTAGCCTCCGCACGAAGCTTTGTGACTTCTGTTAGAAGTGATTTTTCATGTTCCATATATTTACTTACAGAAGCAACGAGATTCGGGATGAGGTCGTATCTTTTTTTAAGAACGGCATCTACCCCCGCAAAAATATTCTCCACCTGATTTTTCTTTGAAACAAGCGAGTTGTACATCAGTATCAAAACTATAACGATTACGGCCAGTATTATTAATGAAGTCGGCATGTGGAAAGTTCCTGTTCTTGGTTTTTATAATTTCACTCTGAATAAAATTATATTTAATTGCTAGGTAGTGTATCTATATAAAGTTTAAAATTTTGTTATATCTTTTGCGGCTGCGTATCCGCTGGCCCATGCCCAGGCAAAATTGTATCCGCCCCGGCGTCCAAGAACGTCTAAAACCTCTCCGCAAAAATAAAGATTTTTTTGTTTGAGCGACTCCATGGTCTTTGGGTTTATCTCCAGAGTATCTACTCCGCCCCCGCTTACCTCTGCATGACGAAAACCGTGTGTGTCACTTACTTCAAATCTCCAGTTGAGTATTTGGTTGGCTATTTTTTTTGCCAGTTTCGTGTGTATCTCTTTTGCATTCATGGCATGTGGAACATCCAAAGAGCTTAAAAGCGAAGATGCAATTTTAACCGGTATCAGCCCTGTTAAAATATCCAAAATTGAAAAACCGGGTATCTCCTGGGCAACTTTGCTTATGTGTGCCGATAATTTTTGCATGTTGAAATTTGGAAGCAGGTTTACAGATATATCCACGGCTTCATAGTTCATCAAGGCTGTGCTGGCTCTTTGGGAGATATCGAGTACGGCAAATCCAGAAACGCCGTAATTGGTAAAAAGAATATCCCCCCGGCATGTGGAATCTTTTTTGTGGTTTATAAGCAGTGTGACCTCACCCTCAATCTTGGCACCCGCCATCTTGTGCGCTACAGAGGAGAGATGAAGCTGAACCAAAGAGGGATAGGTGGGAACAATGGTGTGTCCCACTTCTTTTGCAAACTTCAGCCCGTCATCATTTCCGCCCAGATGCTCGGCCGCCTGTGAACCTGTGGCGACAATGACCGCATCGTATCTTCCTAGCAGCTCTTGTATATCTGTGATTTTTGAATCGGTATGGATTTTTACTCCAAGACTCGTTGCGTAGTTTGTAAAAAGCGAGGCTACGCTTTTTGCTTCATTGCTCAGAGGATAAGCCCTTCCGTCCTCTTTGACATCAAGAGCCAGACCTATGCCGGATGTGAAATTTTTAAACTCCTCAAATCCAAAGGCATGAAGCGCATCTTTTACGAACAGCGGATTTTGTGAAAAGAAGTCATCTATGTTTATATCCCGGTTTGTGATATTGCAGCGTCCGTTTCCTGAGACGAGGATCTTCTTCGCACATTTTTCGTTTTGTTCATACAGATCCACATCTGCCTCAAAGGCGGCCTTGTTTGTGGCGTGTGCTTTGGCGCAAAAGATCGCACTGAGTAGTCCTGATGCTCCGGCACCTATGATGGCTACTTTTTTCATAATCAGAGCGTTACCACTTTGGCGCCGTAACCGCCGAGATATTGTGGTGCATCTTCGAATTTTTTGACTCTTGGATGGGCTATAAGGAAGTTTTTGACCGCATAGGAGAGTTTGCCTGTTCCTATGCCGTGATAGATAATGACTTCATCCCAGCCTGCTATAAGGGCATCAGATATGAATTTATCCAGCACCTCTACCGCTTCATCGGCGCGCATGCCGTGCAAGTCGCATTTTAGTCCGGCTCTTTTTTCTACGTTTACCTTGACATTAGTAGCGGGTTTTTTATGGATGATCTCTGTGGGTTTGAGCATTGAAGTCTTTACCCGAAGCCGCATCCCGTCCACTTCTATCGTAGCTTCTTTTTTGTCTCTCATGGAGATGATGGTTCCCTTTTGGCTGTGGTATTTTACTTTATCACCCACTTTGAATTCCACATGCCGAGCTGTCTGTTTTGCTTTTTCCTCTTTTGGAAGGGTCTTGTTGGCTTTGTCCATCGCTCTGTGAATAGCCTTTGTATCACCCGCTTTTGCCGCCTTTTTGGCTTCGCTGATGGCTACTTCATAACTTCTTTTGAGCGCTTCTTTTTGTTCTCTCATCTCGTCTAGGAGCTGTTCTCTTTGCTCTTTGAGGCTTAACTCTTTGAGTCTTAGTCCTTCGAGCTTTTCATCCACTTGGGTATGCTTTTGTTTGAGCTCGCGCTCCAGCTGAGAGCCTCTTTCTATAAGGAGATTGAGTTTTTCGCTGTTGTCGCCGTAAACTTTTTTCGCTTCGTTGACTATATGGTTGGCAATGCCGTATCTGCTGGCCGTCTCAAAAGCATAACTTTTTCCGATAATGCCGTGCATAAACTCATAGGTCGGAAGTCGTCTCTCCTCATCATAGATCGCGGCCATAAGCTCGACATCTCCACGATCTGCCATCAGGGAAGCAAGACGTTTATGGTGGGTTGTGACCACCACTTTTTGTCCGCGTTTGACCAGATCATCGAGGATGACTTTAAACAGAGCAGCCGCTTCTTCACTGTCTGTTCCTAGTTCTATCTCATCTACTCCCACCAAAGAGGATTTATACTCAAAAATACGGGAAAATTCCTGCATACGCCCGGCAAAAGTAGAGATATCATTTTTGACATTTTGAGGATCGTCTATGATTGCCAGTACATTTTTAAAGGAACCTATATGGGATTTTGCTTCATTTAAACTCATAGGGATGATATATTTGGCCATAAATGCAGAGGCAAGAATGGATTTTAAAAGCATGGTCTTTCCGCCGGCATTCACACCCGTGATCATCAGTATGTTTTTTGAGAAATCCACATTTATAGGTTTTGCGTTGTGCAGGGCAGGGTGGATAAATCCGCTTAATACTATCTTGGAATCGTTTTTTGATTTCACTATCTGCAAGTTTTTGCTTCTTGCAAACATCACTCTCGCCTGATAGTTGTCAAACCTGTCGAACTCTTTGTCTATAAAAGCGATAAAGGGCTGAAGTTCTGCCAGTTTGGATGAAAACTCTTTTGCATAAGCGTAAAAAATCGCCTCACGCTCCTGTTCTATATAGCGTATCTGCTCTTTTGTCTTTAAGATGGTATCCGGGGAGACATAAAAAAATCCGCCGGTACTTCGTGCGACGACGGCACCTTTGAGCACATGATTGAATCCGCCGCGAACGAGCAGACACTCTTCGTCGTTGATAAAGTGAACCTGTGTGTCCACCAGATAGCCTGCGAGTTTTGAACTTGACATCATCCGCTTGAGTGCGCCGCTCATATTGGTTTTGTGCTCTTTGATCCTTGCACTCAAGCCAAAGAGAGTCTCGTCCAGGTTCTCTTCAAACTTGCCATCATGCGTGAAATATTTTTCCACTTCATTGAACTTCTCATCAATGACGAACTTATGCATCCATTCGCCGATAATACCGTCAAGCTCACGATTTTTAAAGTAACGAAAATATCTTACGACTTTTACGATCTCAAAAATTTGTTCAAAATTTAAAACACCCCGTTTTTTAAGATGTCCTTTTATCTGCGCAAAATCGGCCACTTTTGGAGGTGCTTTAAATTCAAGAAGGTCAAGAGCTTTAATGTAGCGAAAATGGAGTTCCTGGTCCCCCTCGATATAAAGGGCATTTTCTCTTGAAAAGAACTGTCTGAAGGTGTTTATATGTTCATTCAAATCAAGCTGTTGTATAAGCAGCTCGATTTTAGGACTTGTTACCTGCACTTTGAAGCGCTGATCATTTGATTGAAGTATGGAGTTTTCTCTTTACCGATAAACGTATAGGTGCCTATACTCAGAGTAAAATTTGTCTGGTTGACGTCAACACCATCACACTGTATCGTTTTATTCTGCTCAAACTGTCTGACCACATTGAGCATCGTGTCTCTTTGTGTGTAGGAGTAAGAGTTGTATGCCACCGCACCCGCTATAACAGCAAAGAGTATCGCCGCAACAGTCATCTTTTGGACTTTGTTCAGCTCCGTAAAATAGTGAAGGACTAAAAAGAAAAGTATTGTAACTACAAGACCAAGTATATAAGCCATTAAAGGGTTCCTCTTATCTGATAGGTTATATCTCCGGCTCCAAAACCTATAATGAGGCCATCATCCAGAGTCCTCAGGGCCTCTTTGTTTTTAACAAGTGTAATTTTGTTGTTGGCTCTTGTGATATTGTCGGCCATGGTTAGATTATAATGTTTGAACCTCTCTAAGAAGTCAATATCTCTTATCGCCTCACCCGCCGACCATACAGGGAGTATAATCAGTTCCTGCGCCCCTTCGAAACATTTTGTGAATTCTTCAAGGTTGTCAATTGTACGGGAGTATTTATGCGGCTGCCAAATAGCTGTAATCTTTTGAAAACCTTTGAGCGCAGCGTACTCTTTTACAGATTGAAAAGTTGCTTTTATCTCTGTAGGGTGATGTCCGTAATCATCAATAATCACACTGTTTGCCTCGGCACCGACTATGTCAAAGCGTTTTTTGATACCCTTGAATGTGAGTATATTGTTTCTTATCTCTTCTATATCCATAGATTCGTGTGCAGCCAAAATAGCCAAAGAAGCGTCTATTGCTATGTGCTTTCCAAAGCCCCAAACGTCAAAACTTCCCAAATCTTTGAGGGCAAATCTCGTATGCGGTTCATCATTGATAAGAACAAACTCTATATTTGTAATATCCGTACTTGGATAGAGCCAGTGTGCATCTATTTCATCTTTTAGAGTACTTAAAAACGGGTCTTCCGCATTGAGTACCCTGCATTTTGCAGATTTTATAAATGTGCGGTAGGACTCATAAAAGAGTTCATAATTGTAGTCATAATACTCCATATGTTCCGGTTCGGCATTGATTACAAGCGCACAGTAGGGATTCGAGTTTAAAAAACTGCCGTCACTCTCATCTGCTTCAAACAGCATGATATCGCTCTCTTTGTTGTATCTTACATTGGAACCGAATGCTTTGGATTCGGCACCTATAATGGCTGAACCGCTCATGATGGCCGTAAGGATAGCCGTTGTGGTACTTTTTCCATGGGCACCCGCAACAGAATACACCTTTGAAGTGTTAAGGATATGAATAAGCGCTTCACGACGGGCAAGCACCTCTATCCCTTTTTCTTTGGCTGCAAGCACCTCAGGATTGTCAGGGCGGATAATAGCCGAATGTATCACCAGATCCTGGTCAGTTATGGCGGATGCGGCATGTGGAACCGAGACATTGATTCCCAAACTTCTGAGCTTTTTTGTAATAACGGAGTCTGAAATATCCGATCCGCTTATGGTATGCCCTTTGAAATGCATAAACTGAGCCAGCCCGGAGATACCGATGCCGCCGATTCCGATAAAATGAATTTTCATGAGCTATTCCCCCTTACTCTGGGACTTGTCTAGCAAGTTCTGTGCCTCTTTGCTGAAGCAGCTTATATAAAAAGTACCGGCATTTTGTGTCGCATCCACATCGGCAATAGTGGATAAAAAATCGTCTAAAGTAATATTTTCTGAAGAAGCTATCCAGTGGAGCTTCATTGCATCCGAAAAGTTTTTGTCAGCGCTTAGTCCGCTTAAAACTTCAAATAAAGCCGATGCGTCAGAGATGTCTCCGGCACTGTAATGCTCTATCGCATATTCATATAAAGCTCTGAGCGTCGCAAAATCCTGAACCTCATTGATGTCCATGACCCTGTGCGCTTCGAGTGTGTCTGTCAGTTTTTCAAGTGCCAAATCAAGAATATTTGCATAAAAACCGTGAAGTGTTTCCTCGTCAAAAGTCTCATGCGCCTTCTGCTCAAGTATATACAGTGAAGCTATATCAGAATTTTGTTGGGCTTTTAAAACCTCTGCTTTTAATTCTTCTTCTTTACTCATACCAAACACTCCTTTAGTTTTAAAAAATATTTTCTTTTCACTGCTTGTCCAGACATTTTTTGATTCTTGCAAGCACTTCTTTTGTTTTTGCTTCATCTTCGACCAAAGCGATACGGACAAAATTTTTGCCGGGGTTAAATCCGTTTTTGTCATCCCTGCCCAAATACTCACCCGGAAGTACTTTTACATTGTACTCTTTATAGAGTTTTTTAGTAAAGTCTATCGCATCGGGAACTTTGAGCCAGATATAAAAGGTGGCATGTGGAATCTTAGTGCCGAGTATCTCTTTTGCCAATACGAAGTTTCTTTTGTAGACCTCTCTTGCCTCAGATACATGTTCCTCGTCGCTCCATGCGGCTGCAGCGGCACTTTGAAGAGGAAGAGGGGATGCACACCCTATATAGGTTCTATACTTCATGTACTCTTTTAAAATCTCTTCATCACCCGCTATAAAACCTGAACGAAGTCCCGGAGCGGATGAGCGTTTTGAGATAGAGTTTATCACTAAAACATTTTTAAAATCTTTGTTGCCCACATGTGCTGAAGCTTCAAGAAGTGAGGGGATAGGTTCTGCCGTGTAAATCTCACTGTAGCACTCATCGTTTAAAAGCACGAAATCGTGTTTTAGGGCCAACGTAACCCAGGCACCAAGCTCTTCAAGGCTCAGTGTGGCACTGGTTGGATTGTTGGGAAAATTAAGGATGACAAGGTCGCATTCGCTTAACTCTTTTTCATTGATATCCGGTTTGAAATCATTGCTCTCGTCCATATTTAAAAGCAGCATTCTTGCCTTGCTCGCTATGGCCGCCCCCTCATAGATTTGATAAAAAGGGTTGGTAAACGCCATAAGAGGCTCTTTCTTGTCAAAAAGCAGGAACTGGGGAAAGTTAAAAAGCACTTCTCTGGTCCCAAAGGTAGGGATTATCTGCTCATTGCTCAAAGAGGTATTGAACCTCTTGGATATAAAATCTCTTTGCGCTTTTCTGAGATTTTCTTCACCGCTTGTTTTTGGATATCTTCTAAGCAGTGCAGAGTTCTCACAAAGTGATTTTTGTATAAAATCCGGCGTCTCAAACTGGGGCTCGCCTATGGTCAGTGCAGATGCTTCATAGTCAGGATTTGGTCTAATGTCTTCTAGCAGATTGTTTAGTTTTTCAAATGGATAGGGTTCAAAGTTCATGGTTTATAGCTACCTTATAAAAATCGTGATATTATACCTAAAATCCCTTTGTAATTGATTATCCAAGTTGATTTTGCAGGAGTAGAAATGAAAATATTTATAACAGTTTTTCTGGTGTTGATTCTGGCTGTGAGTTTGATGCTGGGTCTGGATGAGAATGCGATGAAAATCCATGATGAAGCCTTTGAGAGAGCTATGATAGCTTTTGGTCTGGCAAAAGGTCTGAATGCAATCATTTCTCTTATTCAAGGGACCGAACTCTCCTTCGCACCTGTGGGAATAGGACTTAATTTCAGTGTGGGAGAGGTGCTGGACCCTTTTAATGACATGGTTGAGAGGTTCTCATGGGTCATGCTTTTTGCCTCTGTGTCTCTTGGAATCCAAAAACTGCTTTTGGTACTGAGCGCAAAAATCTTTTTACAGGCTGCATTGGCTTTGAGCATAGGGGCTTCTATAGTCTTATTGTGGATGAAAAAAGTGCAAAACTACTCTTTTTTCCTTTTTTCAATGAGAATTCTGCTTTTATTTTTGATTTTAAGATTTGGAGCCATTTTGTTTGTTTATTCCTCCGAATACTTCTATAACTCGGTCTTAGAGACTGAGTTTGTCAGTTCGAGTATTGTCATAGAAAAAACAAAAGAGAGGCTTCAGGAGATGGAAGCTCAAAATAAACAGATGGTGGAATCAAAAAAAGAGAGCGGACTCTTTGGCAGTATGAGTTCCAAATACAATGAACTTGTAAAGAGTTTAAATATATCCAAACAGCTGGAATCTTTGCAAGACTCCATTGAAGCGGCTTCAAGAAAAATTATCAGCCTTATTACCATATTTATAGTTCAGAGCCTTATCATGCCTCTTTTGTTCTTATGGCTCTTGATAACGAGTATCAGACTGGTATTGAGTGTTAAGTTGGATAATGATAAAATCGCCCTAAGGCTAAACAACACGCTTGGCGGTGTGGAAGAATAAGGAAAAAAATGAAAAAGATTATATTTATGGTGTTGGCACTTTTTTTAATAGGATGTGATGAGGAAGCGGCAAAACAGACGCAAAAAGCAAAGCCTCAAGAGGCTGTAAAAGAGCTCAAGGCCCAAGCACCCAAAGAAGTGACAATAACAAAAACGATTGCACCCGCTCCATTAAAGAGTGGAGCGGATATTTACAAGGCCTGTATCGGCTGTCACGGTGCAAATGCCGAAAAACCCGCTTTAGGGAAGTCTCAGATTATTAAGTCATGGAGTTCGGAGAAAATAGCCCAGGCTCTTAATGGGTATAAAAACGCAACATACGGAGGAGCTATGAAAGGGGTTATGCTGGGGCAGGTCTCAAAGCTTAATGCCGCAGATATCAAACTCGTGTCGGATTATATCTCCAAACTTTAAATCCTGACGCGGCATGTGGAATTTGTTTGTTTCCACATGCCGAGCATGGAAGATATCTATTTTGGCAGGCCGAACTTCTGCGTGATAAGTTCTCCCTCATTATTAAAAAACAGGTAGTACAGAGTGTCTTTTTTCACACTCAGACCTGCAAGATACCGAAGTGCCAGATTCGCCTGAAGCGATGCTATGTGCATAACGATCGGTGCTGCGATTCCCGCCGGTGTTTTTTGGGTGATCTTGAACACATCATTGAAAGAGGAATCTTCAAAAAAACACACCTGACCGTTAAAGGCCTCAACACTGCCGTAAACCCAGGGAAGATTGTTCGCTTTTGCATAGGTGTTTATATCTCCGCGGCTTGGAAGATTGTCTGTCGCATCAATAACCAAATCAACTTCTATATTCATTTGGGACCATGCATCAAAATCACACTGATGGGCTATGGCTTTTACATAGGGGCACCTCTGCTCAATCAGCTGTGCATTCAAAAGGGCCTTGTTTTTGCCTTCGTCACCGGTCTTAAAAGCTATCTGTCTGTGAATATTATGCAAAGAGACTTCATCGAAATCTATCATATGAATCTCTCCGATTCCGCTTGCACCGAGTGCAAAAGCCAGGGAAGAACCAAGTCCGCCGGAACCGACGATAGCTATTTTTTTAGATTGCAGAAGAGTTTGAGTATCTTCTCCCCACAGTTGTACCTGACGGTGAAAATATTTCATCATGTTTGAGCCTTTTGTTTTATATCAAAAAAAAGTGATTATATCATATTCTTTTGTTAATCATATCTTTAAAACCCCAGGAGCGACGAGCCTGGATAACCTCTGTATGACTCATATCGACAATCATAAGTTCCTCTTTGTTCCCGAGGTGTTCGAGAAGTTCTCCGTTTGGAGAAGCCAGAACAGAATCTCCGTAAAACTTCCAGATAAAATCACTCTCTCTGTATTCGCCTATACGGTTGGCTCTTAAAAGGTAGCAGTTGTGGGTAAAGGCACGGGAGAGTATAAGTGCCTTCCACCGCTCATAAGAGTCAAAGGTAGAAACGCTCGGCACGATAACGCAGTCAACATTCTTCGCAGTTATATCTGCCCACAATGCATCAAAATGAAGTTCAAAGCCGCTCATAAGTGCAAATTTGAATCCCTCGATCTTAAATATCAGCGGTGAGTGCAAAGGTTTTGTTTCATTGGAAAAATATTTTTCTTCATTCCAGTGTGCATAGTTTATCAGAAGCTGCTGCTGATAATAAGAGGTGGAACTTGGAGCGAACTTTGCGATGGTCTTATACACTTTTTGTTTTTTTACAATCACCAAGGGAGCGATAATGGTCATATTGTAGGTGCCGGAGAGCTCTTTTAATATTTTGGTTTGGTGCTCTGCCTGCTCTTTTATCATAGATACGGAGAGGCTCAGCAGCTCTTTAAAAAAAGGATTGAGGATGTACTCGCCAAGGACCAGGACCTTTACCCCCTGTTTGCTTGCGATTCTGACATATTTGTAAAACTTTGTAGAACTCATCCCCTGTGAGCTGAGTTGTAAGACAGCTGCTCTCATAGAATATCCTTATTTGCTTTTTATCTCAGTTATCTTTATCTGTGCATCTTCCAACATTTTTTGAGCCTGAGTCAGCTCGCTCATCCCTTTTTCGTATGCTTTGACGCTCTCAGCCAGAGTGATCTCAGGGTTCATAAGTGTTTCTAAAATCTTTTTTGCGCTTTCAAGTTTTGTTTCAAAATCTTCTTTAGCCATTAAGTATATCCTTCACATAATCTTCAAATTTGTCTAATTCCACCAAAAAGGCATCATGTCCGTAATCGCTGTCTATATCTACGTACGTATGGTTTTTGTTTCCTATGGAATCCAGGACATTGTGTATCTCTTTCATCTCAAAGTTTCTGAATAAAAGGTCGTTTCTGAAACTGATAAGATGAAGTTCAGACTGAACTTTTTTCATCGCCTCCTGCAGTGAATCAAAACCGCGTGAAATGTCAAAAATATTGATGGCCTTTGTTATGTATAAATAGGTCAGCGGATCAAACCATTTTGTAAAATTGTATCCGTTGTATTCCAGATAGGACTCAACCTGGAATTTTCCAAAAAGCTCATAAAGTCCGTCATCTCTTTTATACTCACGACCAAATTTTCTATTCATGGATTCATGCGATAAAAAGCTTATATGTCCTGCCATCCTTCCAACAGCCATACCCGACAATCCCTGCTCTTTGATGATATCCGCATCGTAATAGCCTTGTTTGAAATCGGGGTCTTTTAAAATCGCTTCCTGGGCTACCTTGTTGAATGCTATGGCCCATGGCTGTGTTGCATGGGTGGCTGCCATAGATATGATCTTATTTGAAAAATTGGGATAGTGCACGGCAAACTGCAATGCCTGCATACCACCCATGGAACCGCCGACAATGGCATGCACTCTGTGAATATCAAGTCTGTCAAAAAGAATTCTTTGTGCTTTTACCATATCTTTTATAGTCACTACGGGGAATTTGTAGCGATATTCTTCATGATAAGGGTGTCTGTTGCTCATCGGTCCGGTGGAACCAAAACAGCTTCCTAACACATTTGTACAGATTACAAAAAACTTGTCTGTATCAATCGCCTTTGCTGGGCCTATCAGTCCATCCCACCATCCGGCTTTGTTCTCATCTTCGTAGGTTCCCGCACAGTGATGAGAGCCTGTAAGTGCATGGCAGATGACAACTACATTGCTCTTGTCTTCGTTTAGTTCGCCGTAGGTCTCATACGTGATATCATAAGGCTCTAAAATACGTCCGCTGTCTAAATAAAGCGGATTGGTAAAGTGCTCGGTATGCGTTTGTAGGTTAAGTGACAACTTTACGCCTCTAAAGCCTGTTTGATATCATCTATCAAATCTTTGGATGATTCCAGACCGCAGGAGATTCTGATAAGTCCTGAAGGAACTCCACATGCCAGAAGTTCTTCTTCACTTAACTGCTGGTGCGTCGTAGAAGCCGGATGGGTGATAATCGATTTGGAATCGCCTATATTTACGACCAAAGAGTAAAGCTCGGTAGCATTTACAATCTTCGTCGCTTCTTCCAAGCTTGCAACTTCAAAACTCAAAAGTCCGCTGCAGGCTCCGCCGTCAAAGTATTTTTGAGCATTTTCATAGTTCGAATTGCTTTTGAGTCCAGGGTAGTTTACTTTTTTTACCTTTGGATGCGCTTCTAAAAATGTTGCCAGTTCAAGCGCATTTTTGGAGTGTTCTCTCATGCGGAGTGCAAAAGTCTCGATTCCCTGGATAAACAGCCATGAGTTGAAAGGGGATACCACCGCACCTAAATCACGAAGCAGAGAAAGTCTTGCACGAAGCGTAAAAGGAGGCAATGGAACATCCACATAGACTAGTCCGTGATAGGAGTGGTCAGGCTCGTTAAAATGGGCGTAGCGCGGATTTGCTTTTAATTTCTCAATCAGACCTTTTCTCTCAACCAAAATACCGCCTATAGACAAACCCTGACCTGTGGTATATTTTGAGGCACTGTGCACTGTGATATCCACGCCAAATTCAAAAGGACGGCATAAAACCGGGGTAGCTACCGTGTTATCAACCACGGTAAGTATCCCGTGTTTGTCCGCAATCGCTGTTATCGCTTCTATGTCGGCCACATCTATGCTTGGATTTGTCAGAGATTCAAAAAAGATAACCTTTGTTTTGTCATCTATAAGAGTTTCTATCAGTTCAGGTTTATGAACATCAAAAAATCTGGATTCAATTCCAAATCTCTTCAGTGTGTGTGCAGTTTGAGTCAGGCTTCCGCCGTAGAGCTGTTTGGCACAGACTATATTGTCTCCTGCCTCGGCAGAGTTGGCAATGGCATAAAAAATAGCACTCATACCGCTAGAAGTGGCAAGTGCAGCCTCTCCCCCCTCCAGTTCTGCAAATCTTTTTTCAAATACGTCGGTAGTAGGATTGTTGAGGCGGGTATAGATATTTCCCAACTCTTTTAGGGCAAACAGGTTTGCAGCATGTTCAACGTCACGAAATTCATAGGCTGTCGTCATATAAATAGGAACTGCCATCGTTCCCTGTGTGTCTTTTGTATATCCTGCGTGAAGTGCTTTTGTCTGTAAATCCATAGTGTATTCCCCATCTTAAAAATTGACTTTAAAAATAATTTTGTTATTTTAGCGAAAATGACTTAATATAGTGTTTTATACACTATGATTATTTTTATTACTCCGGAGCAGACGGTCTGATATTTTATAAGTATCAGGATTGTGCCGATTTGTTTTTTATAAAAGGATGTAAGATGAAAATAGATCAGTCTGAAGTCTCCTTTTTCTCTTCGCATAAACAATATCACGAGATTGAGGAGCAGGAACATTTAAACACATGGAACAGGGAAGAGGATGCACCGCAGCGGTTGCAAAGAAGAGACACGCTCAAACTCTCGCAAGAGTTTGCGGGCCTGCACAGGGATGATGCGCTTAAGGGTTCTTCGGATGCGCTGTTTGATGTTCCTCTTGATTCAAAGATGATGAGCATCGTACGTGCACTTGAAGCACTTATGGGCAAAAAAATTAATATCTCCTCCTACAGACAGGCGGATGTGTCAGAATCAGGACTGCACGGGGATGCTCAAAATAATCCGCCAAGCGAACGCTTGGGCTGGGGTATTGAATACAGCTACAGCAAAACGGAAAAAAGAGGGGAAAAACTGGATTTTTCCTCAAGCGGCAGCGTGAGTACAAAAGAGGGGAGGAGAATCGATTTTAAACTTGCTTTTAGTATGCAGCGAAGTTCAGTTTCTGAGGAAAGTATTCTCTTTAAAGCCGGTGATGCTCTGATAGACCCTCTTGTGCTTAATTTTGGAAGCAACACCCTGAGCATGAGCAATGTGAAACATAATTTTGACCTGGATCTTGATGGAAAAAATGACGAGTTCTCATTTGTAGGTGAGGGGAGCGGTTTTTTGGCACTGGATAAAAATGGCGATAAGACTATAAATGACGGCAGTGAACTTTTTGGTCCGACACTCGGAAACGGATTTGAAGAGTTGTCAAAATATGACAGTGACCATAATGGATGGATAGATGAAAATGATGCGGTTTTTGACAAACTTTTGATTTGGACAAAGGACGAAGACGCGAATGAACGGCTGTTTACTCTAAAAGAGAAGGGAATCGGCGCGCTTTATCTCCAAAGCAGTTCTACACCCTTTGAATTACAAAACAGGCAAAAAGATTCCGTAGCACAGATGCGTGAGAGCTCTATATACCTAAGAGAAAACGGCGGAGCAGGAACTTTGCAGGAGATAGATTTGAAGATATAATAATATGCTTGACTGAGCTTCACAAGAGATAAAAATCTCTCAAATACAATCATCATAAACCACTGCGGTTCCGGCTAAAAGGTCGTGAAGCCCTCTCTTGTCTTCTCGAAAAGCAACCATTATAAAACCTATTAAAAGCGTAAAAGCGGAGACTATATATCCAAAAGAACGTGTAATAGCCTGCTTATTGTCTATATCTTCGTATGTGCCGGCATCAACTATCTTGATATGAACCAATTTTTTACCGGGAGTCGCACCGCGCCATCTTCTCCAAAACAGCATAGTCACAATTAAGACAGATACCTCAAAAAGGAGTTCCCATTTCAGCGAGGTCTGCGGTTGAACTGCCAGTGCTTTTTGTGCGTTTCCGCTCATTGCATAGGAGATATTCTGCTGATACTGGGAGAAGTCAAACCAGTTGCCATCACTTAAAAAATATATGGCTATCGCAACAGGGAAAGCTAAAAAAAGCGTATCTAAAAATGAAGCGACAAAACGAACCCAAAAGCCTGCGTATCTGACCTCATTCAAAATTATTACCTCTTAAAAGTTTATAGATTGGATTTTGATGTCGGCATGTGGAAACACTGAGACAGTTCCACATGCCGAATAGATTTTATATATGATAGTTTGGAGCTTCTTGGGTTATGATAACGTCATGAACATGAGACTCTTTGAGTCCTGCACTTGTTATCTCTACAAACTCTGCTTTTTCCCAGAAAGTAACAATATCCTTGCTTCCGCAATAACCCATTGATGAACGAAGACCTCCCATCATCTGATGAACGATTCCCGCAATGCTTCCACGAAACGGAACGCGCCCTTCAATCCCTTCCGGAACAAGTTTGTCAGCAGCCGTACCCTCTTGGAAATATCTGTCGTTTGAGCCCTTTTGCATAGCCCCTATACTTCCCATACCGCGGTATGATTTGTATTGGCGTCCCTGGAACATAATCGTGTCTCCCGGAGATTCTTCCGTTCCTGCTAGAAGTGATCCAGCCATGATACATGAAGCACCCACTGCCAAAGCTTTTGCGATATCTCCGGAATATTTTATACCGCCATCTGCGATAACAGGCACTCCGTGTTTTCTTGCAGCTTCAGCACACTCTGCAATTGCAGAGATCTGAGGAACACCCACACCCGCTACGATACGTGTAGTACAAATAGAACCTGGTCCGATTCCCACTTTGACACCATCGGCACCGGCTTCTATAAGGGATTCTACTGCTTCGGCTGTTGCAATATTTCCGGCGATTACATCTACTGCCATGCTCTCTTTAATTTTTCTGACAGTATCCAAAATACCTTTGGAATGGCCATGTGCAGAGTCTAAAACCAAAACATCACATCCTGCATCAACAAGCGCTTTTGCACGGTCAAGCTGCCCGACACCGATAGCTCCGCCCACTACCAATCTTCCAAAAGCATCTTTATTGGAATGTGGATATTCGATACGTTTTTTAATATCCTTGATAGTCACTAGACCTTTTAAAAAGCCGTCTTTGTCTATAATTGGAAGTTTTTCAATTTTGTGCTGATGCATGATGTCTGCCGCATCATCAAGTGAAATACCGCTCTTTGCAGTTACAAGAGGCATTTTAGTCATCACTTCGCTTGCAAGTTTTTTCATGTTTTTTTCAAATCTCATATCGCGATTTGTAAGAATCCCCAAAAGCTTGTTGTGTCCGTCCACTACAGGAACACCGGATATTTTAAACTCATTCATAAGTGCGTCGGCATCTGCCAAAGTCGCATCCGGATGAACATAAATAGGGTCTATAATAATTCCGCTTTCACTCTTTTTTACTTTTCTGATTTGTTTACACTGCGTTTCAATATCCATGTTTTTATGGATAATCCCGATTCCGCCGAGTCTGGCCATAGCAATAGCTGCACGGTATTCAGTAACAGTATCCATAGCAGCTGAAACCATAGGAATGTTAAGTGTGATGTTACGAGTAAGTTTAGTCTCAAGAGAAACCTCTTTAGGTAATACTTCAGAATATTGTGGTACTAATAATACATCTTCAAATGTCAGTGCGCGTTTACGTATTCTCATGGTTATCCTTTTTATAGAACAAAAGCTATTGTGGTTTGATATTTAAAATTTTTGGATTATATCTTTTTTGTTGTTAAAGATAGGTAAAGTCTCTTTTAAGATATAAAATTTAAAGAAGAAATAGTTCTGTTTTCACGTCTGCAGCGAATTTTGGGTTTATTTGATTTTTATTGTAAAAAAGAGGGCTGCAAAAGGGCAGAAAAGTATGCCCTTAGAGTTTTTAGTTTGTATAATCTATCTGTTTTTCCAAACCAAGAGCACCGTCAAAAAGAGTCTGCTCATCGTAAGGTTTTGCAATAAGCTGAAGTCCCACAGGCATATTGTCATCAGATTTTGAGATAGGAAGCGAAATGGCAGGAAGTCCCGCCAAGTTTACGCTGATTGTGTAGATGTCGCTAAGATACATATCCATCGGATTGGACAAGGCTCCGAATTTATTTGCAGTCGTTGGCGCAACGGGAGACAAGATCAAATCCACATCTTCAAAAATTTTGGCATATTCGTCTTTGATGATATGTCGTGTTTTTTGTGCTTTTACATAGTATGCTTCATAGTATCCGCTTGAGAGAACGAAGTTCCCAAGGAGGATACGGCGTTTTACTTCATCACCAAAACCGTTGCTTCTTGTCTGAATAAAAGTGTCATTCAAATCTTTTCCGACAACTCTGTTCCCATAACGGATGCCGTCATATCTTGCCAGGTTTGTCGTAGCCTCCGCAGTTGCAGTGATATAATAAGCAGAGATGTCAAATTTGGCATCCATCATCTCTTTTTCTACTATTTCGTGTCCAAGCGCTTTGAGTGCGTCTACAGCTTTTTGATATGCTTTTTTCACATCATCGCTTGCATTTTCTATGTACTTTGGAAGTATTGCGATGCGAAGTTTGCGGTTTGCGTCGAGCTTATCCGATACTTTGTCGTTCATATCCGCAGAGGTGGAATCTTTTGCGTCATGACCGCTGATGATGTCATATAAGATAGCCGCATCTTCCACATTCTGTGTCATTGGTCCGATTTGATCCAGACTTGAAGCATATGCACCAAGACCGTAACGGCTGACACGTCCGTACGTAGGTTTCATTCCGACTATTCCGCAAAACGCGGCAGGTTGACGGATAGAACCGCCCGTGTCACTTCCCAGTGCTGCTATTGCAAGGCCTGCAGCTACTGCAGCGGCACTCCCACCGGAGCTTCCGCCCGGAACACAGTCTTTGGCATGTGGATTTAAGGTTTTGCCGTAAAAACTTGATTCGGTTGTAGAACCCATAGCAAACTCATCCATATTAGTTCTTCCAAACGGGCTGATGCCTGCTGCTTTCATTTTCTCGATAACAGTCGCATTATACGGAGCAATATATCCTTGAAGAATATTCGAGCCGGAGGTAACAGACCAGTCTTTTACCTGGATATTGTCTTTAATAGCTACCGGCACGCCTTCACCGACATTTTTTACATCTATATAAGCGTTTAAATCAGTATTCGCCTCTATCTTTGCTTTTAAATCGTTTTTAAAATTTTCTAGTTCTTCTTTACTTAATTTTAACGCTTCTTTTAATGTAATCACCAGTTTTCCTATCTTTATAAATTATGGAGTGTATTATAGCAAAATGTGTTTATTTTTTCTTTAGCGGCATTCTGTGAGATAAAAAAGTGCCGAAAATCCAGCTCATTTTCAGCACTTTCAAATATCTGAGCAATTAAAAAGCCCCAGTCTTAAAGCTCTGATTTTCATATCAATCTCCTTATTGGAGATTCCAAACACATAAGCACCGGCAAAAAAGAAAGTTGCAACTTTTGCAGAGGTATTGTCAAATTTTTCTTTTTTTAACAAATCTATTTCTTTCATTATTTCCAAACAGCTTCTTGAATGCATGTGTTCAAATGATTCGCCATATAGTTGTGAGAGCAAAAAAAGAAAAGCGAGTATCATTTTCATTCTAAAAAGCCTCCTGGGCAATGAAGCACTCATTTGAGAACAATAGATATAGATTTTAAATTTAATAAAGGGTCGTTTTTAAGCTGAACAGAACTAAGCTTATGAATCTTCTGGATTTCTGGATTTTTTCCCTAGTTTGACAAAGGCTATTCCGATAGCTATTATGACAAATATCACAGTGATCGTCACTGCGATAAATGAACCCTCAGCCGGCTGAGAGAAATCAGGCACTTAAGACCTCTGAACATCTTTGGCATGTGGATTCTTCGTCTTTGGAATGGTATTTCCAGCATCTTGGGCATTTTGCTTTTTGCGCCTTAGAGATTCTAAACACGTCTCCATCCACTTTAAATACTCCAAGTTCTTCCTCGAATTCATTGTTTGAGACCTCTGAGACGACAAACCAGTCTTCACACTCGGTTGAGTCCATAGCAAGCACTATCTCAGACTCTGTTGATAGTACAAGTTCCAAAGTGCTTTTAATTATTTTTTCTTTTTTAAGTTTATCTACGAGCTCATAAAAACTTTCTCTTGCCTCGCCCATGTAGGCTGCATTGAAGCCGGATTCACCTGCTTGAATTCCTTCGTAGGTGAAGTCAAAAATACTTTCAGCCTCGCCTTTGATAATTGAGGGCGCATTTTCAATAATCTCATCCGCAGTGTAGGTTAGGATAGGAGCTATTAAAAGAAGCAATGATTTAGTGATCATCGCCATTGCACTTTGGGAAGCACGGCGGTGAATATCGTCTGCTCCATCACAATAAAGTCTGTCTTTTGTAATATCCAAATAAATTCCGCTCAATTCATTTACAATAAAGTTATTGAGCAGACTCATACCGTGAACAAAGTTGTATTTTCCGAATGATGCATGAATATCTGCAAAAACTTTTTTTGCAACACCGAGTATCCATTTGTCAAGTTCGCCCATCTCTTCATAAGGGGTGAGTGTTTGCAAATCATTGATGTTTGCCATTAAAAACCTAAAAGTATTTCTAAGCTTGCGGTAGTTCTCAGCTGTTTGTTTTAATATCCCCTGAGATATTTTCAAATCACCCTGATAGTCACTTGAAGCTACCCAAAGACGAAGTATTTCACTTCCGTATTCTTTTAGGACTGAATCAGGAGCAACGACATTGCCTTTGGATTTAGACATCTTCTCACCTTTTTCATCTACTGTGAAACCGTGAGTAAGTACCCCTTTATAAGGTGCTTTGTGCTCAACTGCAGCACTTAAAAACAGTGATGATTGGAACCATCCTCGGTGTTGGTCACTTCCTTCTACGTAAAGATCTGCCTGATATTCGCCTGCATCGTAGTTTCGTGATTTTAAAACCGCATTCCAGGTTGAACCGCTGTCAAACCATACATCCAGAATATCTGTTACCTTTTCAAGCTCTTGGGGCTTGTATCCTGCACCAGGGTACAGAAGCTGCTCTATAGGCATAGAATACCATACATCGCTTCCCTGCATCTCAAAAATCATCGCCGTAAAGTTCAATACTTTTTCATCCAAAAGAACCTCACCCGTAGCTTTTACTCTAAAAAATGCGATAGGCACACCCCAGTCACGTTGACGGGAAATACACCAGTCCGGACGGTTCTCAACCATAGAGGTCAATCTTTTTTTACCGCTTTGGGGAACAAAAAGAGTTTTTTCAACTTCACTCAGAGCAATCTCTCTGAGTGTTTTATCTTCGCCCTCCGGTCTTTCGTCTACAGAGATGAACCATTGTTTCGTCGCTCTAAAAATAAGAGGCGTATGCGAGCGCCAGCAGTGCGGGTAGGAGTGTGTAAACTTGCCTACTTTTAATACGCTCTCACCCATCAGCTCGATAAGCTCATCATTGGATTTAAAGATATGCTTGCCGACAAAATTCTCGGCATGTGGAATAAGACCGTCTCTTACGATTGTATGGTCAAAACATCCTGTCTCATCTACAGGCATCACTACTTCCAAATCGTAAATAAGACCGATACGGTAATCGTCTTCACCATGCCCCGGTGCCGTATGCACACAGCCTGTACCGTTGTCTACCAAAACATGTTCACCAAGCACGATACGGGATGTTCTGCCGTTTAGAGGGTTGATCGCCAAAAGATTTTCAAACTCTTTTGCCTTGAATGTCTGCGCTATATCTCCGCTTAAAACTTCCTGCTCTTTTAAGGAGTTCAGCAACTCTTTTGCCACTATATAGCCTGTTGTGGTAAGAACGTATTCTTCCTCAGGATTTAAAGAGATACCCGTATTGGCAGGTATTGTCCAGGGTGTTGTAGTCCAGATAACCGGAGCCGCCTTGCCTGTGATGTTTAATTTTTCTTTTGCATCACTGCTTAGTTCAAAGGCAATGAAGATAGAATGTGATTCTTTATCCTCGTATTCCACTTCAGCTTCTGCAAGTGCAGTTCTCTCAGCCCATGACCAAAATACAGGCTTGGAGCGTTCAATCAAAAGACCTTTTTTAGCTACAGAACATAAAGTACGGTAGATATTCGCCTCAAATTTATAATCCATAGTCACATAAGGATTTTCCCAATCAGCCAAAATACCGAGTTTTTTAAACTCATCTCTTTGTATATCTACAAATTTTGCGGCATGGGCACGGCAAAGTTCTCTGATTTTTGCAGTTTCAAGAAGCTCTTTTTTCTGTTTGCCTCCGAGTTTTTTTTCAACCTGCTGTTCAATTGGCAGACCGTGACAATCCCAGCCCGGAGTGAACCGTACAGACTTTCCTTCAAAATAGTTGTGCTTTACGATAATGTCTTTTAAAACCTTGTTTAGCGCATGACCGATGTGCGTGTGTCCGTTTGCATAAGGAGGTCCGTCATGAAGAGTAAAACTAGGAGCATCTTTACGGTTAGCTTTCATCTTTTCATAAATTTTATTTGTATACCACGAAGAATATCTTATTGGTTCATTTTGTGTCAGATTGCCTCTCATGGCAAAGTTTGTAGTAGGCAAAAGCAGCGTATCTTTATAGTCCATCGGTACCTCAAAAGTATATAAAATTTTTGCATTATACATCCAAAGCCTTTAAAACCTTCTTTAAACTCTGATAATGGTGCTATAATAAGCCGAATCAAATTCATTATAAAGGGCTGTTTAGAACATGAAACTACATCTTTTATTTATTGGCAACAAATTTATTTACAATACACCTTTGAAAGAATATATTATTCGAAATATTGAGAAAAAAATCGATTTTATAAGTTCTGTGACCTATTTCAAGGAGAATGATAATTCATTGTTTTTATATCTGGAAAACGAGCTGAATTCATCTACAAAGCTTATCATTATAACTACAAAGCAAAATTTCTCAACGATAGGCAAACTTATATGTACCGTGACAAGTGACAATCAAATTTTAAAAGAGAATATGTTGATTCCCCAAAAAAGCTCAATATATGAGGATGGAAGCTATCTTTTAGAGTATAAAAACTCTACTGCAAATGTAATACATATCGATGAGATGCAAAAGATGCCGGAGATATTACTGCAAAATCAGGAGAGTAATGCTGTTGTACATATTTTTGAAGAAGATAAAGAGAGTGCCGTCGCTATGCTTAGCCCGATAGCGCAGACGAATGACGTGACCATAGATGTTATAGACCTTATAGAAGGCTGGCTCAGAGTGGATATTGTCAGTAAAAAATATGGAAATATCTCCAATTTTATCAGTTCAGCCAAAAAACTGCTCTCACTCAAGCTGATTCCGGCATCCAATATAGTTTTATATATCATAGAGACACTCTCCCATCATAACAAGAAACTGACATTTGCGGAGAGTTGCAGCGGGGGTCTGCTCAGTTATTACTTTACAAAAGAGAACGGGGCATCCAAAATACTTGAGGGTTCACTCATCACATACTCAAATGCTTTAAAAGAGAACTGGCTTGCAGTGGAACACCAAACTTTGGAAGCGTTTGGAGCTGTAAGCAGTGAAGTGGTATCGCAGATGAGCGAAGGCGCACTCAATGTGAGCAATGCTGATTATGCACTCTCCATAAGCGGAATAGCCGGTGATACGGGAGGTAGCGAATCAAAACCTGTTGGTACGGTTCATATTGGCATCAGAACGAAAACGTCAAATAAGGAGCTGCATTTAAGACTCAAAGGAGACAGAAATTATATACAGCATCAAAGCGTATTGTTTGCTGTTAAAATGCTTCTTTTGTCCGATAAAGAAATCTTTTTTAAAAATATTTCAAAAACATCTTGACAAACAAAATCTATTTGCCTATAATTTCGACCTCTTAAACATTTAGGAGAAAATGTCTCGTTAGCTCAGCTGGTAGAGCACGTCACTTTTAATGATGTGGCCGATGGTTCGAATCCATCACGGGACACCATTTTTTAAACTAAAACAGATGAAGATTTCTTGAAAAAGAAAAGAAGCGGTGGTAGTTCAGTTGGTTAGAATGCCTGCCTGTCACGCAGGAGGTCGCGGGTTCTAATCCCGTCCACCGCGCCACTGTTTGGTTTGATTTTTGGGCGCTTAGCTCAGTTGGTAGAGCGCTACCCTTACAAGGTAGATGTCACTGGTTCGAGTCCAGTAGTGCCCACCATAATTTGCGATATATGCATAAAGATTTTAGCTCAAGTACTTCAGTACCCTTCGCTTCAACCTTAGCAAATCTATCTAAA
>JAHJEG010000005.1 GCA_018825665.1 bacterium
AAGATAGAACAGTTCGACAGGGATGTGATTACCACGTCCAACAAGCTCAAACGTGCGCTCAAACGCTTTAATGACGAAGAAACGGACATCCTGGTGGGAACGCAGATGCTCAGTAAAGGACACGATTACCACGGTGTGACCCTGGCCGTTGTTTTGGGGATGGACAATATGCTCAATATGAGCGATTACAGAGCCAGAGAAAAAGCGCTCTCTTCGCTTATACAAGTCTCCGGACGGAGCGGGAGAAAAAAAAGTTCAACAGTCTTGGTGCAGAGTTTTAATGAAGAATTCTTCAACGCATATATCAACGATTATGAGAATTTTTTAGAGGAGGAAAAACACTACAGAGAAGCTCTGTACCCTCCCTACAAAAAACTCTGCCGCATTCTTTTTTCACATAAAAACGGTGCAAAAGCAAGAGAAGAGA
This sequence comes from bacterium, assembly GCA_018825665.1. GTDB lineage: Bacteria > Campylobacterota > Campylobacteria > Campylobacterales > Sulfurimonadaceae > Sulfurimonas. The sequence goes on from JAHJEG010000005.1 coordinate 428, forward strand.
TGAGCAGGATGCACGAAGCTCTTTTAAAAGAGCCCCATATAGAGTTGGTGGGTTTTGGCAAATGTGCCATTGAAAGAGTCGCAAACAAGTACAGATTTGAGATACTTCTCAGAGCGGATAAAAGCACGGATCTGCTCAAGGCTATTGCCAGAACAAAGGTCGATATGGCTGAGGTCGATATGGACCCTATAGAGTTTGGATAGTGTCAAAAAACCAGTAAAACGCCATTATCATGCCGGGTGTCTTATGAAAAGACTCATCAAACATAAACGTTTTCGAATCTCGCAGAGGGAGATAGATCACTTCTATCTCCTCCTCATGAAGGCCGCCGCCTTCATGAACCTTCATACTCTCGTCTATCCTGGCAAAATACAGAGTCTGTTTTGCACCTAAAATTCCGACGCTTGTGTAAAAAGATGTGATTTTTTGTATATGTTCCAGGGGCACGTCAAAGCCGCACTCTTCAAAGATCTCCTCTTTTGCTATTTGCACGCGGCTGGTATCTTTATCGACGATTCCCGCACAAAGTTCATAGGTGTATCCGTTGTCATTGTCTTGGTTGAGCACGGTGGCACGGAGCTGTTTTACGGCGACAAAAGCTTCCAGTTCCACATGCCAAAGCAGGATTGCCACACTGTCGTGGCTGAGCACGGCTTCCCACTCTTTTTGCACACCTTTTTGAGTATAGTTTATTTTTACGGGTTGTATGAAGTTTGGATTTTCAAGGGAGGTGACAGAATCAATCTTACCCATCCGTTTTTATCACTTCTTTTGTTTTGCAGTTATTGAAATAGCAGACTGTTTCCCTGCTTTTTTTCTTTACAAAGGCTGTTTTGTTTGCGATGTGAGACTCTACGTTTTTATCGTAATCGGTTTTGAGCTTCAAAAAGGATTCTTTTTCTTTGCCTTTTAGCTTTTTCGTCGCTACCTGAACCACTCGAAGGGGATTGATTGCACGTCCTTGTTTATACAGACCAAAATGCAGATGCGGACCTGTGGAGAGACCCGTGTTTCCGACATACCCTATAACCTGGCCTTTTTTAACGTATCTGCCTTTTTTTATGCCGCTTCGGAATGATTTCTGGTGTGCGTATAAAGTCATATATCCGTCGCTGTGTCGTATCTTTATCAGGTTTCCGTAGCCTCTTGTATAGCCCGCAAATATGATTTTTCCGCTTCCCGCGGCCATAATCGGGGTTCCTCTTCTAGCGGCATAATCAACACCCAGATGGGCACGGTATTTTTTCAAAATCGGATGAAAACGGCGGTTTGAAAAATAGGAGGAGATTCTTGCATTCTTTACCGGACGGGCAAGCAGAAATCCTTCAACCTCATGACCCTTTTCATTGTAATATCTCTCATCGTCATTGAGATAAATAAAATGTTTTTTACCTCGCATCTCAATCATCGCCACTTTGAGCGTAGGCATGGAAAATGGTTCTCCCAAGCGGTATTTTTGATCATATATAACGACCAGGGTATCGCCTTTGCGCAAATCTCTTTTAAAGTTTAGAGAGTTTCTGAAGCTTGCGACAAAAATCTGCGCCAGTTTTTTTGAGCCTGTGGCCTTGACTATGTCGTAGTAAGGGGAGTGGTTTATCTGTATGGTAAATGCTTCCTCTTTTGTTTCGCTGATTATAGGGATAGCCTCAAAATCATAGGAGCCGTTATTTTTGTAGATATGAATCTGCAGGTCGTCATTCATAGGGATGAGCACTTGTTCGATAAGAGCGTTTTCATCTCTTAAAATTTGATAGTTTACGCCCGTTCTGACCTCTTCTGTGAGTTTTTGGTCGTCTTTGTCGAGGTTGTAGTACAGCTCTTTTGTCGGCAGATTCAATCTTTCCAAAAATACTAAAAATGTTTCACCGTTTGCCCAGCGAAGATTTTCAACCTGTGCGCCGTAAAGTGAGAGAGATAAGAGAAAAAGGATGAAAAATCGTATCATAAAAATTGAACCTAAAATAAAAAGATAAAAAATAGTTTTGAAACATTATCAAAATTTGGCTTAGTTTGCTATAATCGCGTTATATTAAAACAAAGAAGTCTGGATGAAGTATATTTTTTTATTCTCAATTTTAATTATTGAGTTGTTCGCATCTGTGGTACAAGCCCCGATAATCAGTGTGGACAAAGATGAAGCAAGTATAAAAATAGATAAGATTGATGTCGGGATGAGCGGTTTTATCGTCCATGAGTTGGGGGAAAACCACAAGAGCATTCTCAAAAATGCGGTTGTGACTTCTTTTGACAAGGCAAGCGGGACAGCCGTGCTTAAGATGAGTGATTTTGATGCCCTCAAGAACAACTCCCTCCCAAAAGGCAACTGGCATGTGGAAGTTGGCGATAGTGCAATTCTTGCTTTTGGTTATTCACGAGGTTTTTTAATAGCTCCGAGTGAAGAGATCTATCACAGGATTACAAAGAGTACACAGACCCTGCAATGGATACATCCCGATATCTTTGCCACGCTTCTTTCTTTAAACGGGCATCCTACACCCGTAAAAGAGGATTTTGACAATCTAAGAAATTCTTTATCGGTGGGGCTTGTCTTTATCTATCTCAATCAGAAACTCTTTATGCTTGATGTGAAAAGCCTGAAAATTTTAAACATATCAGAAGCACCTCTTAAGCAGGTGCAGGAGAATGTCGTTTTGCCTTTTTATACAAGAGTTGAAGAGATAGACGCCGCCTGGTGGGGTGAGGGAAGTGACAGACTGCAGGAATATGAACCCCATTATTATAGATTGTTGCTAAAATACAATGAAGATAACAAGGAACTCAAAGAGATTCTCAAAGGTGTCTCTTTGGAGGAAAAGAAAACTCCCTTAAGCGAAGTAAAACAGACAGAGGAATAAAAGATGATAGAACAAAAATTTTTAACACATTTTGAGAATATAGTCGGCAAAGAGAATGTTTACAGCGATAAAGCCCATCTGATTGCCTACTCTTATGATGCAACGCGTGAGCATTTTGAGCCTGATGCGGTTGTCTTTCCAAGAGATGAAGAGGACATAAGCAAGATTTTAAAATACTGCAACGAACATAAAATCATCATTGTTCCCCGCGGTGCAGGCAGCGGATTTACGGGTGGAGCACTTCCGAGCAAGGGCGGAATAGTGCTGGCTATGGAAAAACATATGAATAAAATTTTAGAGATCGATATGAAAAACATGGTGGCAGTTGTACAGCCGGGTGTGATAAATATGGATCTGCAACGTGCAGTAGAAGAGGTGGGACTGTTTTATCCGCCGGATCCTGCGAGCCAGGAATACTCTACAATTGGTGGAAACGTAAGTGAGAATGCGGGCGGTATGAGAGCTGCAAAATACGGAATAACAAAAGACTATGTCATGGCTACCCGTGCAGTCTTGCCAAACGGCGATGTTATAAAAGCGGGAAAAAGAACCATCAAAGATGTAGCCGGATATAACATCAGCGGTATTTTGATTGCGAGCGAGGGAACGCTTGCCGTTTTAAGCGAGATTACCCTAAAACTTATCCCTAAGCCAAAGATGACAAAAACTGCGATGGGAATCTTTCCTACGGTCCATATGGCGATGGAGGCTGTTTATAAAACAATGGCAAGCGGGATTACCCCTGTTGCTATGGAGTTTTTGGACAATCTTACTATCCGTGCTGTTGAGCAGACATTTCACAAAGGACTGCCTGTGGACGCGGGAGCTTTGCTTGTGACGGATGTCGATGGAAATCTTGAAGAGGATTTAAACTTTCAGCTTGCCCAGATAGAAAAAGTATTCCGTGAAAACGGATGCAGCGAGTTTAAAATCGCAAAAGATGAGAGCGAGGCAAAGGATATCTGGTTTGCCCGTCGCAATGCTTCACCGGCTCTGAGTGTTTATGGAAGTAAAAAACTCAATGAAGATGTAACCGTGCCAAGAGCCGTTCTTCCTGAACTTTTGGAAAGATTTTACGCAATCGCCGACAAGTACAATGTAAAAATCCCGTGTTTTGGGCATACAGGCGATGGAAATGTCCATACGAACGTAATGGTGGACGGTAAAGATCCTGAGCAGGTCAAGATTGCATATCAGGCGATAGAAGAAGTTTTTCAGGCTACAATCGATTTGGGCGGGACTTTAAGCGGTGAACACGGTATCGGTCTTGCAAAAGCCCCTTACATGCACATGGCTTTTACGGAGGAAGAGATGAATCTGTTCAAATCAATAAAAAAAGCATTTGATCCGAACAATATTTTAAACCCTTCAAAAATGGGGCTTGACTAGTCGTATTCGTACAAAAAGAAGGTGCCGATGTATAAAAATAAAATGTATAATCTTTACAGACATATCAAGTTTTTTATCGGTACCTTTATTGACAAAGAGCTGACCCTTTATGCGGCAAGTCTGAGTTTTTATACCATCTTTACTATTATCCCGCTGCTTTTGATTATGCTCACTCTTTTGACATCGCTTCCCTCTTTTTCCGAGTACTACGAAAAGATTCAGGAGTTCATTTTCTCCAATCTTATGCCCGTAAACTCTGAGGTGGTGATGCTGCAGATCAACGGTTTTTTGCAGAACTCTTCGGAAATGGGCACGATGAGCTTTGTAATGGTGATCGTCTCCTCCCTCTTGTTTTTTCAAAACTTCGAATATATCGCAAACAAGATTTTTCATGTCAAAAAAAGGGGACTCTGGGAATCCGTCACGACATTTTGGACGCTCTTAACCCTTACTCCTATCGCCTTGGGGGTGTCTTTTTATATTACGGGATATGTTGCTCTCTTGATGGCAGGCAGTGACCTGACATCGGGTATAAATATCCTTCCCTATATACCTTATGCGATAATATGGGGACTCTTTTTTATTATATTTCAAATCAGTGCAAATACCAAGGTTTATGCAAAAGCATCCGCAATCAGCTCATTTATAATCTCCATAGTATTTAGTATCTCTAAAAATGCTTTTATCTATTATGTGTTTTACAATAAAACATATATGACAATGTACGGCTCTTTTGCCATCGTGCTATTTTTGTTTTTGTGGATTTATGTATCGTGGATTATTTTTATATACGGTCTGAAACTATGCTACATTATAAACCGCGTATATGAAAAGAGAGCTGCTATAAAAAAGCAAAAGCGCGAGAAAGGGGCTCTTCCAAATCTCTTTGAGTGAGACGGAAAATATTTGGGGGATTGCAAGAAAGGAGAGCGCGATATGTACAAAAAGCCATATCTGCTGAAGCCGTACAAAACCGCTAAACTCTGCAAAGGATAGAAACATCTCAAGAAGGGTGTCAAAAGAATCCCCGAAACCTGCAAGATGCAAAAAAATACTCAGAGGATAAAAGAGGCTAAAAAGAGTTGTCCAAACTATTGAGAGCGGATGGTACAGACTAAAGCCCCCGAAGATGGACAAAGAAAAAGGGAGCATTAAAAGATAGACCCAAAACGGCATCAGGACAAACTGCCAGACTTTGTTCAAATCCTTAAAATACATAAGAAATAAAAAGATATAGAACACTCCGCCGGCCGAGAGCCAAAATCCAAGTGAAAAGACAAGCCTCGGGAAAAAAGACAAAAGCAGGACAACTGTCAAAAAAAGTGTCTGCATGGATACGATTTTTATCCCCCTCTCATAAAGAAAAAATCCTATAAGCAGCATAGCAAATGCACGTAAAAGCGAGGGCGGAGAATCCAAAAAGAGCAGATAGCAAAGCAAGACAAAAGAGATGAGCATAAAGGAATCCAAAGTATAGCTTCTGTAGGGAAAGTATCTGTCTTGAAAGAATTTATAGGGGACTCTCAGCAGAAAAAAAAGAACACCGCTTAAAACGCCCAGATGAAATCCGCTGATTGCCAAGAGATGAGAAACCCCCAGTGCTGAAAAAGCAGCTTGGAGGTGTGTATGCAGAGGCTGTGCGGTATAAAGAGCCTGATAGATATTCGCTATATCCTCATTGGCGTGGCTTGAGGCAATATGATTGTTTAGTCTTTGTTTGAGTGTTTCATCTGTTTGGATCCCCAACACTTTTGTATAGGCATAAAAACCGTTGAGATACTCATAAAAACTTATCTTTGCGGCCCAGATCTCCAGCTTGAGTCTTTTATCTTTTACCTGCTGAAAGTTTTCTTTTGCAGAGGTGAAAAACGAGAAACCTTCTTCGCTTTTGAGTTTCAATACCTGATATGTTTTTTCATCTTTTGTTTTTGTGTATTGACGCAGGACCGTAGCCGTGAGGAGATTTGAATCAAATCGTGTCAAGTTTTTGTAGTTGTTAAACTCTATGAGCAGGGAGTAGCTTAGAACAATTCCACATGCCAGGATGAAAAAGAAAAAGTCTCTTTTTTTTGTAAAAAGCGAGACTCTTTCTTTGAGCATCTAGAGCGCGGGCATGGATACCATATCATTTCCCGTATCCATAGAGGCTGAACGTGTATCGACATTTTCAAAGACCGTCTCATAGGCAGGTGCATGTTTTGGAGCATCGACAAAACGGGTAAGCTTTTTCTGAAAAACAAGTTTTACATGACCTGTAGGGCCGTTTCTTTGCTTGCCTATAATAATCTCTGCGTCTTCTTCTTCTTTTTCTATGTAGCTTGAGACAAACTCTTTGCCCTCGGCTTTGGCGGCTTTTTCACGCTCTTTTTCCTCTTTATAAAGATAAACATCGTCTCTGTAAACAAAAAGGATAATGTCGGCATCCTGCTCAATAGAACCAGACTCACGGATATCGCTTAGCATCGGACGTTTATCGTTTCTGCTCTCTAGTCCGCGGTTGAGCTGAGAGAGTGCGACTATAGGCATATTGAGCTCACGTGCAAGCATCTTAAGTCCGCGTGACATCTCCGAAACCTGCAGGTGTCTGTCCTGATTACCCACACCGCTCATAATCTGAAGGTAGTCGATAACGGCTATCTCAATCTCCGGATGCTGGTTTTTGAGCTTTCTTAGTTTGGAGCGGAGCTGATTTATATTCACGCTTCCTGCATCGTCCACAAAGAGTTTGGCCGTATTCATCTTGTCAATCGCATTATTGAGGTTGGACCATTGGTCATCGTTCATATCGCCGACACGAAGCTTTTGAAGAGGTATGGATGTTTGTATGCTCAGCATCCTGAGCATCAACTGTTCAGCCGGCATTTCCAGAGAAAAGAATGCGACACCTTTGCCCTGTGTTATAAGATTGTTGACGGTATTCAAAATAAAAGAGGTGTTGTGTGTAACAGTCATATCTTCAAGTAAAAACAGATGATTGCCGTCTATTGTAAAGCCATAATAATCATCGACCTTGTCATACTCAACTTTGATACCGGTATGTTTTATATCTCTTGGAGCTTTTAATTTTCTGGCTTTTTTTCTTTTGATTTTTGTAGGAATAGAATCTAAATCACCAACGATTTTTAGCCTATATACATCACATTCGTAGTTGATTTTCTTTATTTTTGCTTTTTTTACTTTAAGTGACACTCCAAAGCCTAAAGAATCCGCTAAAAATTTAATTTGCTTTGTAAGCTTCTCATCTTTTTGCACTATCTCAAACACATTAAACTTTTCATCATAGTAGCCATCACTGTCAAGCAGTCCTGCTAAAAGTTGGAGTCTGTTTCGGCGAGAGTTTTGTATATAAGAGTGCGGGATGTGTTTGTTGTCTAAAACCCCAAGTTTTCTCATTCTGGTTTGAAGAGAGTTGTCATCTTTGTAATAACCGCCTCTTTGTCCGCTAGTGATGCTGTGCATAGGACATTTATCTTCATTTTTAGACTTTGTTACTTGAAGATTTAGCTCTTTTGCATAAGAGTTTAAATAATCAACCACTTCTATATCCTGTGATGCTATGGAGATATTTGAACAAGTACCGTCACCTAGCCAAATACCAAGAAAATAAGGGTCGATTTCGAGATGTTGCTCTAAAAAATCTATACCGACTTTATAGCCTTTGTAGTTTGAGTGAAATTTGTCAGATTTTTTATTGTACTCTTTAACTGATATATTTAGTACATCTCCATGCTTATGTTTGTCCTCGTTTCGTGAGCGTTTTAGTGAGAGTATATGTGATTCATTAACACGGTAATCAATCCCTTTGTTTTGGCGTACCCAATACATCTTTTCTCGTCCGCGAGCCAGTGAGAGAACATTGCGGGGTGTTGAATCATCACCCATAAGTTGGTCGCCAACCTCTACATCTTCAACATTTTTCATGGTTCCGTCAAACATAACTACTTTTGTGCCGCGACCTAAACATTTCCCCATCGCAGGCCTAGCCGCGATAATCACCAGGTCACCTTTTCCAAAACCCGTCGTCATCTTGTTGAGTTCGTGAAAACCGGTATCGACTCCGACAAGTACGCTGTTTCCGCGTGCTTTCATCTCTTTGATGTATTCCATGGTGTCAAAGGTCATGGTTGGAGAATCTTTGAAATCGCTTGTCTGGTTATTCTGCGTAATCTCGTAGAGCTTCTTTTCCACAATATCGATGACATCGGCACTTGGCAGTTCCTCTTCGACCGTGACTCTTTTTATCTCTGTCGTGAGGGTTAAGAGATGGCGTTTGAGCGATTTGTCTTTTATCTCGTTGACATAGGCTTTTGTGTTTGAGATAGGATTGGCGGAGAGGATCTCGAGCATGATCTGCTCATCAAACTTCTTCATCTTAAGAAGTTCTTTTTTTATGAACTCTTCATCAATAGGCTCATCTTTTTGCAAAAGTGTAAGCATAGAGGCAAAAATATCCTGATGCGCAGGCAGATAAAAATCATCTTTTTTCAGAGTGCTGCTCAGTTCGTCAAACTGTCCGGGTTCGAATACGATTGAGCTTAGGATGCTTCTCTCAAAGGCCAGATTATATAGATTATCCTGCACTATTTGCTCTCTTTTGACATTTTTTCAACTTCGCTAACAAACCTGTCTACAAGTTCACTCTCATTCAGGTTGGCGACAACTTCGCCTTTAACCATCACAAGACCTTTGCCTTTTCCGTAGGCTATGGCAACATCGGCATGCGCGGCTTCTCCAATGGCATTGACCACACACCCCATTACAGAGACGTTCAAAGGAGTCTTTATATGTGCTGTGCGTTTTTCTATCTCGCTCACTGCACTTACCAAATCTGCTTCGATTCTTCCGCAGGTAGGACAGGAGATGATGTTGAGTCCCTCGGGCATAGCTCCGCTGTCTTTTAAAATGGCGCGGGCTACGTTTATCTCTTCTTCAAGTTCGCCCGTAATAGATACGCGCATGGTATCGCCGATACCATCAAGCAAAAGTGCGCCAAGACCTATAGAGCTTTTTACGGTCGCATGAAAGAGTGTTCCGGCTTCAGTAACTCCCAGATGAAAAGGGTAGTCGTTTTTTGGACGAAGCATTCTGTAGGCCGCAACTGTCCTTTGGACGTCAGAGGCTTTGAGAGATATCTTTATATCACTGAATCCCAGGTCTTCGAGATATTTTATATTATACTCGGCAGAAGCTACCATCCCCTCTGCGGTTTGGCCGTATTTGTCTAAGAACGGTTTTTCAAGACTTCCGGCATTTACACCGATTCTAATGGGAATATTACGCGCATGACAGGCCTTTACAACCTCTGCCACTTTCTCTTTTGAACCGATGTTGCCCGGATTGATACGGATACAATCCACAACTTCAGCAGCTATGAGGGCCAGCTTGTGATTGAAATGGATATCTGCAACCAGAGGCAGGGCTATCTGTTCTTTTATCGATTTGAGCGCAAGTGCGTCTTGCATATCGGGAACGGCAACGCGAACGATGTCGCAACCGGCAAAATGAAGTCTGTTTATCTGTGCGACCGTCTCTGCAACGTCCGCTGTCTGGGAGTAGGTCATAGACTGCGTGCTTATAGGAGCATCACCGCCGATGGCAACATTTCCGACATATATTTTTTTAGTAGGGATTCTTTTTATCATAGGAGAGATTTTATCTTTTTTGGGATAAAAATGTGCTTTATAGATTTTTTACTCCAAGAAAGATAAGCTTTATTTCCACATGCCGCGCTTTGGCATGTGGAAATAAAAAGCGAACGGTTTTTAGAATTTAAAATCCAGGTTTGTATATACATATCTTCCGGGTTCATTCAGAAGCATTGTGTCCGTACCTGCACTTAGGAGGATTAAATCCACATACGTGTTGGATTGCGCATAGGTCTCGTCTAAAAGATTATTTACGCCAAGGGTAAAGAAAATATTTTTGTTTACAGCGTGTTTTACTTTTGCATTGATGATTCCCCATGCTCCAAGCTCCTGCTCGCCGTTGTCCGCATCATAGTCGCTCCATTTGCTAGAGAGCAGAGTCTCAACTGTTGCGATACTCTCATTTTTGTACTCATAGTTAAGAGCCAAATTTCCTCTTAGCGGAGCCATATCTGCGAGGTCTTTATCTGTCTGACCTGCAAGCGCCTCATCTTTTTGCCCTTTTTTATACGAAGCACCCATATCAAGCGTGATATCATCCGTAGCATATACCGAAGAGCTCAGCTCTGCACCGTAAACTTTTGCATCGATATTTTGAAAAGTGGAACCTTTTTGCAAATAGATATAATCTTTTAATACGGAGTAAAATGCTTTGATCTTAAACTTCATAGAATCGTTGTTAAGCTCATATCCCAAGTCCACTTCACGGTTTGTCGTCTGCTCAAGGTTTTCATTTGCCGTAGGAGCCAAATACAACTCTCTGGCATCAGGAACACGTGAAGCCTGGCCTACGCCTAAAAAGATTTTATTCTCTTTATTGAGGTTATAGGATGTCATCAGGTTTGCGTTTAGGGCATTGTAATCGTTTGATTTGTATGTGAGAGTAGAAGTGTTGTCGGGGTTCACATGTGTCGCATCATATCTGGAACCAATCTCAACACTAAGGTCTCCAAAAGATTTTTCAAGTTTTGCAAAGAGCGCTCTGTTGTCCGTAGTTGTGTGTGTCAGCATCAAAGAAGAAGGTCCATCTATCCCTGAGAGCACGTCTGTTGCGAATTTTTCACCCTCCCACGTTCTTCTGCTTCCATCCAGACCTACTAAAAGTTTGTAAGAGTTTAAATCAAATTTGTTCTTTAGTTTAACTCCCTGCATCGTCGTCTGGAGCTGTGCTGTCATATATGTTGTCGCACCCGACATCCTGAATTTTGTATCCATAGGATGGTCAACGTCAGAGTAGTAGTATTGCAGGTTTATGTTCTTGTACTCATCGCTGATATCTTTTATATCATAGGCAATGCTGTAAATATTTGAATAGTCGTAGGCAGCATCCATTTTTGAGTTTGGATATAAGACATCATCACTTTTGTTTTTTGTGACGCTGAGCTGAAGCTCCTGCTCATCGGTTACATTCACATACATTTTTGCCATAACGCTTTTTTTCTTGTACGCCTGCATCTCTTCATACTGCGGCTGGTATTGTGCCATTCCCGATAGAGGATTGTTTGCAACCTGTTCGGCCAGAGTATCGCCGTTACCGTCTTTGTACTGGCCGCTTGCTTCACTCGAACCGCTTATCAAGACTCTTATGGTATCGTTACCGCCGCTGAGAGTAGCCCCGATTTTTGTATATCTCCAGCTTCCTAAGCCGAAGTTTATCTCACCGTGTACATCTTTTTTAGGCTTCTTTGTCGTTATTTTAAGCCCGCCGCTCATTGTTCCAAAAGTTTCCACATCATAAGGACCTTCGATAACTTTTATCTCATCGATCTGATTTGCGAGTATATGCGAAACAGGAGGATCCATTCTGTTTGGACATGCTCCGCATACTTTAGTGCCGTCAACTTCTACAGAGATATTATCTCTTTTTTGTCCGCGGATATAAATATCGTTTGCTATGCCGCTTCGGCGGTTCATGTCTATACTCGGCACGCTTTTGCTGAGTGCGTCCGAAAGGTCGGCAGATACCTGTGCGTTTTGGCTTACTTCTTTGAGTACGGTTGATTCCACGCTGATTGTTGAGAGTTCAACTTCGTTTGCGTAGAGACTTGAGAGTGCTATAAGAGAGAGTGGGATGATTTTTTTCATTGTGTTTCACCTTTTAAATTCTTGTGCCTATAATATGAAATAAGTGTTACAAAAGTATTAATTTTAGGAGAAAACTGTGCTAAAATTTCGCTATGAGTAAAATTGAAAAGATAAAAAAAATCATACTGATAGCTTTAGGCTTTGGACTTTCCACCTATTTGATAATAAACGGAATGGCCATTTTGGACAAAAAAGAGGAGAACAACAGTACAAAAAGTGTAGAGCTTAAATAATCTCTACGCCTTTTGCAAAATTCATAGTCACACAGTGAAGGGAACCGTGTTGGCGTATTAAAACACAACAGTCTACCCCTACGACATCCAGCTCTTTAAAACTCTTTCTAAAAATATCCAGAGCTTCCTCATCCTGAGGAACATTATACGTCGGTACGATAACCGCACCGTTTACAAAAAGAAAATTCGCATACGTCGCAGGGATTCGCTCCCCATCATAATAGACGGGCTGGGTCATAGGAAGCGCAATGAGTTTGAACCCGTGTGATTTTTGCAAGCCACGGAGCTCCTCTTCCATAAGTTTGAGTTCTTTGTAATGCTCATCATCTTTGTCTTTGCACTGAACATACATAATGGTTTCTTTATCGATGAATCTGGCTAAAGTATCTATATGCGAATCCGTGTCATCACCCGCAAGATAGCCGTGGTTGAGGTACAAGACTTCAGTCGCGCCAAGTGTTTGGGAGAGTTTTTTTGTCACTCCCTCCTTGTCAAACGAAGCGTTGCGGTTTGTATTTAAAACACATTCCGAAGTTGTCAGGATAATTCCCTCTCCATTGCTCTCTACGCCGCCCCCTTCAAGGATAAAATCGATGCTCTCAAGAGGACGTGAATAATGGCTTCTTAGGGCTTTGCTCATAGCGTTATCCAAAGAAGCGTCAAATTTTCCGCCCCAGCCCGTAAAAGTGAAATCTTGAAGTTTGATACCGCTTTCATCCTCGATGCATAAGGCGGAACAGTCCCTGGCCCAGGTATCGTTCGTCTGATACTCTGCAAAATAAAGATTGTCATTTTCGCTGAAATAGCTCTTGACGCTTTGGATATCATCACAAACGACGAAACACTTCTGATACTTGATAATCTCGTTGATTATATGTACAAAAGTTTCTTTTGCTTCGTCCAAATACTCCAGCCAATCGCTCTTGGCATGTGGAAATATAATCTGCGTAAAACTTTGTTCTTCAAACTCTGCAATGAACCTTCTCATCTGGTATAATTCCTTTATGGCTTATATAACTTTGAATAAAAATAATTTTTTTAATAATCTTGACATTATCGCTAGATTTACCAAAAGCGTAGATAAAATTGCGCTGGTTTTAAAAGATAATGCTTACGGGCACGGACTCGTGGAAATGGCTTCTTTGGCAAGTGCGTACGGAGTGAAAAAAGCCGTAGTACAAAAGACGCAAGAGGCAAAAAAGATAGAACAGTATTTTGATTATATTCTGGTCCTGGCGGATATTCCCTCTGCACATGAGAGTCCGAGTGGGAAAATACGCTATACGATCAATGATATAAACTCGATAGAGAAGTTTCCACATGCCAGCCTGGTAGAGCTCAAAGTCGATACGGGGATGCACCGAAACGGCATAGCCGTGGGTGAACTCCAGGAGGCCTTTAGCAGGATAAAAGAGCAGGGACTTGTGCTGGAAGCGGTTTTTACCCATCACAGAAGTGCAGATGAACTCAGCAGCGAGTGGTTTTGGCAAAATGATATTTTTAAAAAGGTAAAAGAAGAGGCGCTGAAACTGGCATGTGGATTTGGTTTTGGTGCACTCAGGTTTCATTCGGCAAATTCTGCTTCGCTTTTTAGACATACCGATTTTAAAGAGGATATGGCAAGAATAGGAATCGCCGCTTATGGGTGCATGACTTTGCCAGCATCTTTGCATGTAGAGGGTTTCAGGCCCGTTTTATCGGTTTATGCCAATAAAATCTCATCAAGGGCTCTCAAAGCCGGTCAGTGCGTCGGTTACGGCGGCACTTTTGAAGCAAAAGAGGATTGTGTCGTCGCCAATTATGATTTTGGATACGGGGACGGATTCTTGAGAATATGCTCCAATAAGTACACTACCTCTTCGGGTAAAGAGCTTATCGGGAGAATCTCCATGGACAACAGCTCTTTTTTGTGTGAAGATGAGGAGATTCTTATATTCGATGATGCCTCAAAGCTGGCAGAATCTGCAAAAACCATAAGTTATGAGGTGCTTACATCTTTAAAAGCGGATATAAAAAGAGAGATACTCTAGGAGTTTATTTTTATAATCGCATTTGTAAAGATAACCCCGTCAACCCCTAAAACAGCCAAATCTTCTATCTCGTCCTCATCTTTGATACTTACGAGTATCTTGGCATCAAAGAGATAGTTGTTTGCTATCTTTTGGGCAGTTGAGGCAAGCTCTCTTGGCACTACGATAAACGAGGCATTAAAAGAGGATGCATAGAGTATCTGGGTCACTTCTTTTACCTTCAGGGCAAATGGAACAGAGTTTTGATTGGCATGCGTGATGATATCGAGATTATCCTCTGTAAAAGGCAGGTAAATAACCGAAGAGGGAGGTGTGTTTTGTATCGAATCGATATCTGCAATATGATAAAAATGGATACTCGGTATAAATCTGTGTCCGTAAATCAGCATTATCTTTTCTCCAAACACTCTTTTGAACAGTAGTATTTTCCATTGCTTAAAATAGAATCATCTATCTCGCTGTAGATTCCACATGCCGAGCATTCTATCATGTCGTTGCTTTGGAGTTTTGAATTATCCGCATCGTTTTTGAGAGGTTTTTTCTTTATAAATATAAAATAGACTATTGCGATTACGGCTATTACAAGTAAAAGTTTTAATATCATTATTCTTCTCCCAGAAGTAAGTAGTGTCTGTTTTTGGTTTGGATAATCTTGTGTTTCATGTTTTTATCCACTTCGTCATAAACCTTTTCACCCTTATAAAAAAGAAGCTTTGAGTTCTCATCACGAAAATTTTCACTTAGTTTCAAGAGCATATTGGTATCGGTTACCGCTCTTGATGTTATAAGTTCAAAGATTTGCGGAGGCATCTCTTCGACTCTTTTTTTAATGACCGTTACATTCTGAAGTCCCAAATCTGCTTTGATAAACTGCAAGAAGCTGGCCCGTTTTGCAAGCGGTTCTACCAAAGTCACCTGTGTCTGCGGAAGCGCCAATGCCAAAATCATACCAGGAAACCCGGCTCCTGTCCCTATATCCATAAGATTTTTTGTTTTTGGTAAAAAACTGACGGGAAAGACCGCATCGTATATAAATTCATTGATTGTCTTTTCATCTTTTGCACCGGTGAGATTGTGGATTTTATTCCATTTAAAAAGATGCTCTTTATATTTTTGTACATTATGAAAAAAGTTGTCCGGCAATGTAATATTGTCTTTGTTGAGTGTAGCTTTTAAATCCACTAAAATATCCTTTAAAAAGGATATTTTATCTTAATTTTACTGAGTAGGTATTAAGAAAGGGTGTTTATGAAAATAACTTTTTCATAGCAGTGAAAAATACTTTGAAAAGACCGGAATTGCCTACAAGATTATTTATAAGCTCATCGTAAGTGGTATGGTTTTCTTCAAGATATCCGCGAAGATATTTTTCACTCGCTTCCATTCCCCCCTCTTTTTCTATTTCCAATAATTTTTTGTAAAGAGGGATAACAGCGTCAATCGCTTTTTGAGGCGCAGCTTTTCTGAAAGCTGTATGAGAGATTATCTCATTTGTTATAGGATCTATTTTTGGCTCAAACTCGGTTACAACCCAATAGTAACTACCGCTTTTTGCCATGTTTTTAACAACGGCCATAATATTCTGACCCTTGTTGATTCTGTCCCACATCATTTTAAAAACCACTTTGGGCATATCAGGATGTCTTACGATAGAGTGAGGCTTCCCTATAAGTTCAGCTTCACTGTAGCCTGAAATTTCAACAAAGTAGTCATTTCCATATTCTATGATACCTTTCGCGTCAGTTTTTGAAACAATGTATCTTTTAGAACTCAGCTTAATTTCGTTATCTATTGGTGTTGGATGGCTCAAAAAAATATCCTTTTGTAAAGTTGATAATAATTGTATAGTTTTTTTTATTAAACTTATGTAATAATAAAGAAATTTTTTTAAAGATGTGGATTATGGACAAAGCTAAAACATTAGAATCGATTCAAAACGCAAGAAGGTCCCATGAAGCCCAGATGGCAAAGATTGAGACTCTTATCGCAGGGAAAAGTATAGATGATCCGACAGCCGTCTCTAAGACTAAGTGCGGGTTTGGAATGTGGCTGTATGCTGAAGAAAACCATGTAAAAGAGATTTTAGGTTCGCAATTTTATAATAATCTTGAATCTCTTCATGCGCAGTGGCATAATGATTATTTTCGAATCTATCAGATATTTTTTAAAGAAGAAAAGAAAAAGGGGTTTTTCTCAAAGTTTCTTCCTTTTAATAAAGTTGATCAGATGGAGATAGATAAAGCCAAATTATATTTCTCGGAGCTTCAGGTCTTGACAAATGAGCTTCTGCATGCTCTTGGTTCATCCGAGAGAAGAATTTCCGCACTAAACGAATCTAAATTTTTTTAGATCCGTTTAGGAAGTTTGGAATTTCATCACCGGGCATGGGTCTGGCATAGAAAAAGCCCTGTATGATATGGCATCCGTTTTGGGTGAGGAACTCCATTTGCTCCTGTTTTTCAACGCCTTCGGCTATTATTTTTAAATTTAGGCTTGTTCCCAGAGCGATGATGGCTTTTGTTATAGCTGCATCATCGTCATCCTCGGGAATATCCCTTACAAAAGACTGGTCTATTTTTAGTTTGTCAAGCGGAAGTTTTTTAAGATACGTCAAAGATGAATAACCGGTTCCAAAGTCGTCTATAGCTATCTCAATACCGTAACTGCTGATTTTATTCAATTTCTCTATAGAAGCTTGCGGGTTGTTCATAACCTGGCTTTCAGTCACTTCCAGCTCCAGCCATTCAGGTTTAAATCCAAGTTGATTCATCGTCTTTAGCATCTCATAGACAAAAGTATCCGAATTGAGTTGTTTCATGGCCAGGTTCAAAGAAAGGATACCGGGATTGAGCCCCTCTTTATACCATTGTACAAATTGGGACATAGATTTTTGCATCACTATTTTGTCTATGTCTATAATAAATCCGTTCTCTTCGGCTAAGGGGATGAACTTTCCTGGAAGCACTAAGCCGATTTGGGGGTGCATCCATCTCACAAGCGCCTCAAAGCCTATGATAGTGTTATCGATACTGTTGATTTGAGGCTGATAATAGACAATAAACTGCTCTTCTTTTATCGCGATCTTCAGACTGCTCTCCATCACAACTTTTTCAAATGCGAGGGCCGTCATATCTGCTGAGTAAAACTGAAAGTTGTCCCTTCCTTCATCTTTTGCCTTATACATTGCCGCATCTGCAAACTTCATCAAGTCATCTTCGGTCTGTGCATTTTTCGGAAAGAGACTGATACCCACACTCGCAGATATAAAGAGTGTATGCTCATGCGTCTCAATCGGCTCTTTTATTGTATCTATGATAATCTGGGCTACCCTCGAGGCTATCTGTATATCTTGTATATCTTTTAAGATTATGGCAAATTCATCACCGCCGAGTCTTGCCAGTGTATTGTTGATTTTAAGAGAACTGTTGATTCTATTGGCGATTTCTATGATTATCTCATCTCCAATATGGTGGCCGATAGAATCATTTATTTTTTTAAACTGGTCTAAATCAACAATCAGCAGGGCAAACTGCTTCTGCTCTTTTTTAGATAGAGAGATACTTTGGGAAAGCATGTTTTTAAAAAGAGTTCTGTTTGGGAGGTTTGTCAATTTATCATAATTCGCCTGATGGTTTAGCTTGATATTTTGTTCTTTGAGCAGCTGTTCGGTCTCTTTTTTATCTGATATATCTACATCAAACACCACATAGGCGCTCTCTGTATTATAGGTAATACTGTGTATGTAGGATTGCACATGGTACATGGAGCCGTCTTTTCTTCTGTGGATGGTCTGGTTTGCAACACCGTGATTTTTTTCATGAATTATTTTTAAGAGGTTGACCTTTTCTATTGTAAGGGTAGGATTTATATCAAAAACATTCAATTGCAACAGCTCTTCTCTGGAATACCCCAAAGCGTTGCAGGCACCGTCATTGACATAAAGATATTCAAAGGTGTCCTCTTTAAGGATGTATATTTCGCTTGATGAGTGGTCAATGATATTTGACAACTCCTGAGAATGGTTTTTTAAAGAGACATAGTCCGTAATATCCTGGGATGTTCCTATAAGTTTGGCGGGAATATTATTCTCATCAAAGATAACCTGACCGTTGATTACAAGGTTTGCTATATCTCCGTTTGCTCTTTTGATGCGACACTCAAAAGTGGTGACTTCGCCTGAGGTCATGGCCTGCTGCAGGGTTTTGTGCGCATTTACCAAATCTTCGGGCATCACACGTGAAAAGAACAGAGCCAAATCCGGTTCGACTTCGTTCTTGTCAAAACCGTAAATTTTGTAACTCTGGTCCGACCAGATACTTTTTTTTGTTTTGAGGTCAATTTCCCAGCTGCCAAGATGGGATATGGATTCTACTCTTTTAAGACTGTCCTCTCTTGCCTTGAGTTTTGACAGAGCAGTCTTCAGATCATCTTTTAAAATGTCGATAGGCATGTGGAAAAGCTCCTCTTAATTTAGATCAGATGACCCATCTCATCTTTTTTTACGTCCAGATAATCTTTATTATGTCTATTGGATTCCATAATAATCGGCACTCTCTCAATAATTTCAATATCGCTTATGGAATTTATTTTATCAGGATTGTTCGTCAGAAGCCTGATTTTATGAACATTAAAGTGGTGCAGTATAAAAGTAACCATCTCATAGGTCCTCTCATCCGCACGAAACCCCAATTGATGATTAGCCTCTATGGTATTATAGCCTTTATCCTGAAGAGCGTATGCATTGATTTTATTTAACAGACCTATATTTCTGCCCTCTTGTCTGAGGTAGATTACCATTCCGTTTGTTTTGGAGGCTAAATCTAACGCATATTCCAACTGGTCACGGCAGTCACATTTAAGGCTGCCGATTGCATCGCCGGTTAAACATTCGGAATGAACCCTGACTATAGGCGTATCAGACATATTATCTGTATAAATAACCAGATGTTCTTTTTCGCCCTCTTTGAACGCTTTTACTTTAAAATTACCAAATCTTGAAGGAAGATTGGCAACATTTGAAATTTTTATATTCATTTATTTAAACTTTAAAACGGTAAAATATTTTTATTAAAAAATTATTATAGCAAAAAAAGGTTTATCATGTTTCGTAAATTTCGTAGAACTCGTTTAAATAAAAATCTCCGTTCTCTGGTTCGTGAAACAAGAGTTGATGTAGAAGATTTTATATATCCTCTTTTTATCCGCAGCGGCGAAGGGATAAAAACAGAAGTTGCCTCGATGCCCGGAGTGTATCAAATGAGCATTGATGAGGTCTTAAAAGAGTGCGATGAGTTAAAATCACTGGGAATTTACTCTATTATACTTTTTGGGATTCCTGACGTAAAGGACTCTGTGGGTTCGGATGCTCTGTGCGAACACGGGATCATAGCTTCTTCTATCAGAACAATCAAAGAGGCGCACCCTGATATGTTTGTAGTAACGGATTTATGTTTTTGCGAATATACAGACCATGGACATTGCGGGATAATAGACCATAAGCACGATACCGTAGACAATGACTCTACCTTGAAGATGTCTGCACAGCAGGCAGTTGTCCATGCAAAAGCCGGAGCGGATATGATAGCTCCCTCAGGAATGATGGACGGAATCATCCTCACACTCAGAGAAGCGCTTGATAGTGCGGGATATTCCAATGTGCCTGTGATGAGTTATTCAACCAAGTTTGCAAGCGGTTATTACGGGCCTTTTCGTGATGTTGCGGAATCTACTCCAAGTTTTGGAGACCGCGCCTCGTATCAGATGGATCCGGCAAACCGCCGCGAGGCACTTGCAGAGAGTATTGAGGATGAGGCTCAGGGAGCAGATATCCTAATGGTCAAACCGGCTCTTGCATATCTTGATATCGTCAGAGAGATAAAAGATAACACCTCTCTGCCTCTTGCCGTTTACAATGTGAGCGGCGAATACGCAATGCTCAAACTTGCCCAGAAGCATGATCTGATAGATTATGAAAGAGTCGTCATGGAAACAATGGTCAGCTTCAAAAGAGCAGGTGCTGATATTATTATCTCTTATCACGCAAAAGAAGTTGCAAGAATGCTCAGGAGCAGGTAGTTTTTGTTAAATTAAAGAAAACTATATTAGAATATGTAATTATTAAATTTTAGGAAAAACAATTGAGACACTTTTTAACACTTAAAGATTTCACAAAAGAGGAAATCTTAGAGATCATAGATATTGGTCTTGCAATAAAAAAAGATTTAAAGGCCGGCATCTATAAAAGGGAACTGTCAAATCAGACCTTGGCTATGATATTTGAAAAAAGTTCAACCAGAACAAGGGTCAGTTTTGAGACCGGGATGTTTCAGCTTGGCGGGCATGCTTTGTTCTTGTCCAACAGGGATATACATTTGGGTAGGGGTGAGCCTGTAAAAGATACGGCAAGAGTGATATCAAGTATGTGTGATATGGTGATGATTCGAACCTTTGAGCACTCTATGGTAGAGGAGTTTTCTTCTTTTTCAAAAGTTCCCGTTATTAACGGACTGACCGATTCTTTTCATCCTGTGCAGCTTTTGGCCGATTACATGACTATGGTTGAGTACGGCGTAAGCGAGAACGCGGTTGTTGCGTATGTGGGTGATGGAAACAATATGACACACTCCTGGATGATGCTTGCGGCTAAGATCGGCTTTGATCTTAGGATTGCAACACCAAAGGGCTATGAGGTTGATGGCACAATCTTGGAGGAGGCTCTAAAGATTGCAAAAATAAGCGGAGCGGCTATTACTGTTACAAATGACCCCAAAGAAGCAGTGAAGGGTGCAAGTATCGTGACAACGGACACTTGGGCTTCCATGGGACAAGAGGAAGAAAAAGAGGAAAGAGTAAAAGCCTTCAAGGGTTTTATGGTTGATGATTTGATGATGTGCTTAGCCCAAAAAGGAGCTAAGTTTTTACATTGTTTACCTGCATATCGTGGACAAGAGGTAAGCGAATCGGTCTTGGAAGGGCATGCTGACATCGTTTTTGATGAAGCAGAAAACAGACTTCACGCACAAAAAGGTCTAATGGTATGGTTAGATAAACAAAGAGGAGAATAGATGAAAATTATTTTAAGTATTTTGCTGGCATTTACTGCGCTTTTTGCCGCCAAAGCAGTTGAGGTTGGTGAAAGATTTGAAGATTCACAAAAATGTAAGGCTTGTCATTTACACATAGTAAAAGACTGGGAAAAATCGTGGCATGCAAAATCTCACTATGAGAGTGATGAGTATTTTAAAGCTACAATAGACTATGTAAGCAGAAAAACAAGAAAAAGTCTCAACAGTGTCAAGGTACAATGTGCCACATGCCATAATCCGAGAATTTCTGTAACAAGCACCGGAATCGATTATGAGATAATGGCTGTTATGGAACTCGATAAAGACTCCAAAGTAAATCAGGCTTTAAAAAGTGATGCTATAGATGAGGGCATCAATTGTGTGGTGTGTCATAATATTGATAAAATTCATTCGGATAAAGATGAAAGTTTTAGAGGGATAAACCGCGTAGAATGGACGAAGTCGGGAACTATGACAGGTCCTTATGATGACGCGATGTCGCCTTACCATAAAGTGGAACATCGTGATTTTATGGATAATAATTCAGACCAGTTATGTTTTGTTTGTCACGCCAATGACAGGGCAGTAAAAGGCCTGGTATTTACAGATATGCAGAGTGAGTACAAAAAAAGTGACAAAGGGTGTGTAGACTGCCATATGGGGCCAAAAACCATGGGTGTTGCCGCTACTTTGAAACTTGATAACGGAAAAGCAAAAAAACGGGAGATTAGAAGTCATGGATTTGCCGGGGGGCATGTTGCAAGCATGTGGGAAGATGCCCTAAATATTAATGCACGCCAAAAAGGAAACGATATCGTTGTTTCCATATCCAATCCTCAACCCCATAATATCCCTAGCGGTTTTGGCTCACGAGAGTTGCTCTTGGAGATGGTCTTTAAAAAAGGTCATCAGGATATAGGAAACAAATCTATCTCTCTTACGCGTACATATACGAGCAAAAGGGATAAACCGACTATACCTCATTTGGCTGTTAAAGCTTCGGAAGACCTGAGTATTCCCGCAAACGGCAAAAAAATATTAAAAGTTTCAAATGAAGCAGGAGCTACAAGCGTCGAGATTAAACTGTACTACCGTTTAGTAAATGATGAGGTACGCTCCATTTTAAAACTTAAAGACCCTATCTGGTCTGATAAAAGTTTTATAGCATCAAAAACTTTAAAACTCAAATAAGATTTTAGGGGTGGCTTATATCCACCCTTTTGAGTCCGCCAAAACTGCCTTGTTGTTTGAGTTGAATATATTGATAAGCATAGAGATGATATCTGTTCCCTGCGTGAAATAGTCATCTGCATTCAGGCTCGAACTGTCTTGTAAAACAGAGTTTTTGGTTACGTTGGTGTATTCAAGAATAGATTTTTGTGCACTGATAAGATTCCTGTCAATACCGCTGTCATATTTGTCTTTGTTCTTGGCTAAGATAGTTCTCATATCTGTCTGCATCTTGGAATCCAAATCTTCAATCTCACTCAGCATGGCTAAGATTGCAAATTTCTGATTATTCTTTATACTGCCTTTTGCAATAATCCCTGAGCCCATTCCTCTCATTCGTCCTATCTGCTCTGTCAGAGGCAAGATCACTTCCATCATAAGGGCAGAGGCTTCTTTGCCAAGAGGATTGAGATCCTGGGAGCCCTGCTTACTGATAGTCTGTGCAAGCATAAGAATCTGCTCAACCTGTTCTGTATAGCTATCGAATGCAACACTAGGTTCAAGTTTAAAAGCTTTGTTGTTGAGCTTAATAAGCGCTTGAGAGATGTTCGTAGCTCTATCCATCACAATCGGGTTGGATGCCAGAGGAAGTGACTCCATTACCCCTATGGCATTTTTCATATCTCTTTGATTCCCATGGATAAGGAGAAGAGCACTTTCGTTGCCGTTGAGGTAGCTATTTGTTAAGCCGCGAGTTTTCTGGGTTGCAACGACGAGATCTTTTAATGAGTTAATATAGGTAGAATTACTCATTTGATCATTATTGCTAAAAAGAGACTTCGCGTCTAAACTAAACAATAATACAGCTAATACGATAAAAATACGCATTTCAATAACACCTTTGAATTTATTTGAAAGCGATTTTAACTGATTTTGTGCAAGCTGTATTGACTTATATCAAGATAAGGCATATTTTATAAGTATTTAGTATCGAATTCCTGTTACGCTTCTGATTTTTTCTATCATCGGAAGTGCGGATTCTCTTGCCTTGTTTGCTCCAAGGTTTAAAATCTCTCTTACTTCGTTTTGATTCTTTTGATAATATTCCCGTTTTTCTCTAAAGTCTCCAAAATATTCCCACATGACATCGGCAAGGTAGAGTTTAAAATGTCCATGACCCTCTCCGCCTCTTTTGTATCTGTTTTGAAGTTCCTCTAATGCATCATCGTCCAAAAACAATTTTGCGATATTATAGACATTACACGTCTCGTACTCTTTTGGATCCTCCATTGCAACATTTTGGGTGACAATTTTTTTGATTGTTTTGAGCTGCTGTTTTTCTTCGCCGAAAATATTGACGGTATTGCCGTAGCTCTTTGACATTTTTTGTCCGTCTGTCCCCGGAACCGTTGCAACATGCTCTTCAACTTTGAATTCCGGAAGTTTTAGAATATCACCATACTGATTATTAAATTTAATGGCGATATCTCTGGCGATTTCCACATGCTGAATCTGATCTTTTCCGACAGGGACGATATCGGGTGAAAAAAGCAGAATATCAGCTGCCATCAGCACCGGGTAAGAAAGTAGGGAATGGTTTGTGGCAAATCCGCGGGCAGTTTTATCCTTGTAGCTGTGCGCTCTCTCAAGAAGCCCCATAGGCGTAAAGGATGATAAGGTCCAATACAGCTCCAATACCTCTTTTACATCTGACTGCACCCAAAATGTAGACTTGTTTGGATCAATGCCAAGAGCCAAAAAATCTGTTGCAGCCTGCATAGTCAATTTAGATAATTTGTCACCCTCACTCAGACTGGTCATCGCATGATAGTTTGCTATAAAAGCAAAAGTTTCACTGTCTTTTTGAGCTTCTACCATCTGTTTTACAGAACCGAAGTAGTTTCCTATGTGTAAATCTCCCGATGGTTGAATGCCTGTGAGTACTCTCATATAAATTTCCTAATTTTTTGTGACATTATAGCTAACCTAAATTACCATTTCAGCTTAATTGTGTTAGCATGACAAAATATAAAAGCGAGGGATCTCGCCCAAAAAAGGATTTATTATGAATGTACAAATTCGTTCAAAAGATGTAACTGTTCACGCAGATACAAAAGCACACATTGAGAGTGCTGTTGAAGCATTTAAAAAATTTCAGTTGGATATAACTACGGTTAATGTAAATATTGAAACACAAAAAAAAGGGGTGTCAATAGAATTTGATATCCATATCGCACATGCGCAACCTGTTGTTATTAACCAGAGTGATGATGATTTGCATACGGCTATAGATTTAGCAATAGACAGAGCCTCAAAAGCACTTCGTCGTTTACATGGAAAAGTAACGGAAAAACAAGCTACTTCTATAAAAGATCTTGAAACACTAGACGCTTAATCTTGTATGCCCTTTACGGGTGTACAAATATCTCTTCAATCCCCCTTCTTAGGAAATATTTTTGAAATATTTTGTTTTATTCTTTTTATTTTTAAATTTAACTGCACAGGATGAGTATTCATTTAGAGCTGCGTACGGTAAGGTTACCGAGAGTGACTTTGGCGAAGTTCTAACCGGATATATACAGCCTCATCCTTATGACCTGAGAGTTTTGGCTCTTGATGGGGGGTATCTTTTAAAAGAAAACAGTTTTGATATGCCCATAGACGTATATTTAAAAGTCGGATTGAGCGTTTTTGATGAGGGGGGTAATCAGGATGATGTTTTTGAGGGTACCTTGTATTTTAAATTTTACTGGAATATTGATTTTTTGGATAACAAAGCCAGAATCGGTTTTGGAGAAGGAGTTTCCTATACAAACTCCATTCTATATACTGAATATCTTGAAGCACTGCCAAAGAATGGGAATAATTCAAAGTATTTGAACTATATAGACTTTAGTTTGGATTTGGATGCCGGAAGGCTGTTCCGATACAAGCCGCTTTATGAGACTTTTATGGGCTTTGGGGTAAAACACAGGTCCGGAGTGTATGGTTTAATAAACAATGTAAAAAAAGGCGGATCAAACTATATCTGCTTTTATGTAGAAACAAATTTTTAACGAGTCATACAAAGGAATTTGCAAAGGAATTTACTTCCTTTGCAGGGGAGAATATTTCTCTTGCCGATAGGCAAAGCTTTAGTGAGAGGAATTTGCAAAGGAATTTACTTCCTTTGAAAAGGAGAATATAATAATGTACGATTGGATTGTTTGGTTTCATATAATATCTTTGATATCTTGGTTCGCGGTTTTGTTTTACATGCCGAGACTTTTTGTTTATCATGCAGAAAATGCTGATAATGCCGGATTTATTGAAGTTGTAAAAGTGATGGAGTTTAAAATTTATCAATATATTGGTGTTCCTGCCATGTGGGCAACTGTTATAAGCGGTGTTGCCTTGATATTTTTATCTACTTCGCATTATGGCGGAGTGAATATTTTATCTACAGGCGGTTGGCTGCATGCCAAAATATTTTTTGTAGTCTTGTTGATGGCTTACTTTTTTTCTCTTGGTACTATTAGAAAGAAACTGCTTAAAGATGCCTGTGTAAAAAGCGGAAAATTTTTCAGGTTTTACAATGAGATACCGACAATATTATTAATGATAATTATTGCGATGGTTATGATTAGACCGTTTTAATACGGTCTATTTTTCCCCTCTTTTTTTCGCCTTAAAGAGTACAGGTGTTCCGCTAAAATTAAAAGCTTCACGAAGTTTATTTGTCAAGTATCTTCTGTATGTAAAATGAAGTCCTCGAGGTTTATTCATAACAATAGCTATTTTTGGAGGTCTTGTCTCATATTGCGTCGCATAATATATACGGATTACTTGACCGCTCATACTCGGTAGCTGGTGGCGTCTAAGAGCTTTTTCCATCACTTCATTGAGTTTGGAAGTTGGTATTCTTTGAGAATAGTTGTCGTTTATCTCCAAAATCATGTCGTGAAGCTTATCTACTCTTTGGTGTGATTTTGCCGAGAGTGTTATAATAGGCGCATATGCCAGAAACTTAAATCTGTCTCTGACCTCTTTAATAATTTTGTCATGCTCATCTTTTTTAGAGATATCCCACTTGTTCAAAACGATGATGGAAGCCAGTCTGTTGCTGTCAACGAGTCCTGCAATCTTCTCGTCAAGATCTAAAAAAGGCTCACTTGCATCTAAGACTATTAGAGCCATATTCGCATTTTCAAGCATCTCTGTGGTTCTCATAAGAGCATATTTTTCTATGCCGAGTATCTTGCCTCTGCGTCTTAGACCTGCCGTGTCAACAAAGGTAAGTTGTTTTCCTTTATAGTCAATCGTCTCATCAATAGGATCGATAGTCGTTCCTGCAACACTGCTGACCACGGATCTTTCTTCGCCTAAAAGGGCATTTAAAAGTGAGCTTTTTCCAACATTTGTGCGGCCGATTATTGCTATTTTAATGTGATTGACATCATTTTCATCAAATTCTTTTATTAGATCGTTCTGGGCAAATATTGAATTGTCTTCTACTTCATCCTCATCTTCGTCTGTATAAAAGAAACCATCATCCTCTTCATCATGCGCGTATTGTGCAAAGTAGTCGTCATCAATTTCAGGTTCAATAACCTCGATTTCCTCTTCTTCATCTACTTCTTTGATGATATCGCTCTCAGGAATTTTATCATAGAGCCAATCCATAAGCTCTACCGTATTTCTATTGTGAGCTACAGAGATTCCAAAAATCGCATCTGTTCCAAACTCATAATAGTCCCACAGGTTCTCTTTCATCTTATCATTATCTATTTTATTCACTACAAGGGCTATATCTTTTCCCATGGTCTGGAGTTCATAAAAGAGTTTTTTATCCTCATCTTCAGGAATCCCCTTTCCATCAACCATATATAAAATTATGTCGGCTTTGTATGCGGCTTTGAGTGACATCTCTTTTATCTTGTCAAAAAGCTCACACCCCTTGTCCAGTCCGCCGGTATCAAGCAGCTCAACTTGCTTGTTAAGTATGATTGCATTTTTTCTTTTAACATCTCTGGTTGTTCCGGCCAGATCAGATGTAATAGCATCTCTTTTTTTTACCAAACGGTTAAAAAGTGAGCTTTTACCGACATTAGGACGACCAATAATTGCAATTTTTTTCATGATTTGCCTTGTGATTTGAGTGTGTACTTTATAGAAGTGTTCTAAAAATGTTTATTATTAAACGGAATTATATCAAAATAAGTGAAGTTTATAAGAGGTTTTTATAAATTCTCTCAGGAGAGAGAATTTTAATCCAGAACCATCCATACGAAAAATTCCTGGCTCATTGGATCTTGCCAGATCTCTTCTATATGCGCGGTGATGGTGTTGTTGGCAGTATAGTCGCTTTTGACGTCCAATGAAGAGCTTGCTCTGTCATTTACGACTTGAACTTCCTTCTCCATACGGAGGTTTACTTTTACACCCTGCTGCAGGGTTAATTCATCCAAGGCACGGGTAATCGCTAATTTTCTTTGATAAGCCAGACCCTTATAGTGTCTATAAGCAGTCCCAACGGCACCGATTTTCCCATTTTGACTTGGCTTCATTATCCAAGAGGGCTGATCGAACTTTGAGTTTTTTTCTTTAACAGGCTGAGTGTTGCAGCCTGTTAAAACTAACAAAGCGAGAATAATAGAGGTAAAAATTAACTTCATTATTCAGTTGGAAATTCTTTTTCAAGACCTTCTAAAGCATTTTTTGATTGAAATTGTTGCCATAAAGCCTGATCGTTTTTGAAGCTAGTCTTAACGGCAGCTTTTACCTCACTGTTTACTGTTGCTTCAGGAACAGTCACTAAAAGGTAAAGAGCACCTGATGGTGCAGTCCATGCATCTATAGCCTTTGAACCCTGAAGGTCGATTTTAGCTACCTGCTTGGAAACGGCAGTAGTTACCTGGTCAACAGTTTCCTGATCTCCTGCACCTGTAGCACGAGTGAAGGTCTCTACCTTGTCTTTTACCTGAGATTTGATTTGCTGAGCTAAGTCAGAACGGCCGTTAGCAGTTGCAACTCTTCTCATATGACCCATGCCAGCAGCACTTTTAGCAGCAACACCTACACCGGCATAAGCACCCTCGGCCATAGGCACACAAGTCCAAGTAGGAGCTAATGTATTTTCTTGTTTACAACGAAAATCTGCTTCCTCTTTTTTTGGTTCCGGCGCCGCACCACATCCGGAAATACCTGCAGCAATTAAGCCTGCTAAAGCAATTGATGAAATAGTTTTGATCATTTTAGATCTCCTTGTTTTTTTATTGATTAAATTATACTTAGATAATCTTAATTAATATTTATTAACTAACTTTTATTTTGCCACTTTGAGCCCGATAAAATCAAATATGCCAAGTTTTTGAATTTTTGATTTTGTATGGAGAGCCGATTGTTCTTTGGCTTCTTTGTAATCTTTTCTTGATTTGCCTATAAAGGTGTGTTGTCTAAAGGCTATTTCATTTTTGTCTCTGTCATAAGTGGTAAGCTTGAGTAGGCTTTTTGACTGCATAAAGCTGTAATCTATGGAGTCTTCAGTTATTGAAGTCACAAGAATTTTTAAGGATTCTTTACTCTTGGGTTTGTTGCTGATACCCAATCCCTCGCCTTGCAAAGAGGACTTGATACTGTGAACAAAAGGGATGGAATTTGCATCGCTTAATACGTAAAAGCTTATTTCAGATTTGAGTTTAGCATAGGAGTCTTTGATATTTTTCAATAGTTCAAATTCATCGCCTGCGCTGTAAGTTGTTATAGTCAACTCTTTGAGCTGTGCGTATGAGGCAAGTTCTGCGTACTGCTTTGCCAAGGGCTTTAGAGTAATAAACCTTTGTATCGCAATCTCATCTTTTTGTTTGTCATAGTCCTTTTGAAGAGTCAGAAATTTTTCTTCCGAAATTGTTTTTATATTTTCAAATACGGCTTTTTTTGAGAGCTTTACCAAAACAAAGCTTTTGCCCTGAAATGTTTCTGCTTTTTCAATTTTTATATTTCTCATGGAAAGAGTCTTGCAGAGATGTTCATTCGATTTGAGCAGTGCGGATAAGGTTTCATCATCCGTAAATCCGAGTCTGTGTTTAGGAGTTTGAAATTTTGCGTTTAATTCTGCTATTAACATCTTTCTTAATGAATAAATCGCAATATTTTTGGCTTTTTGGGTGTCTTCTCCTGCTCCGACAGCATAAAAGAATTCGTAATGCTGCGGAGGTGCTATAAACCAATCAGGCAGAGTCTTAGGCGCCGGCGCTGTACTGCACCCTGCAAATAGGGCTATGATAAATGCGAAGAGTATATTTTTATACAGCATTTTCTGTACTTTTTGATTCGTTTTGTTCTATGTAGATGGATTGGGACGGGAATGCGAAAGAGGCACCGTTTGTCTCAATGATTTTCATAAACTCCAGATAGATACGTTCTTTGACCTGCATATGCTCTCCCCAGACAGTTGTCTTGGTAAAGAAATAGCAGAATATCTCAAGGGAACTTTGGGCAAAATCACTGAAGTATACATGAATTGTGGTCTGATCAATATCCGCATCGTTTTTCAAGAGTTCTCTTATATCGCTTAGTATATTTTGCATCTGCGTTGATGTCGTGGAGTATGTGACGCCAAGAGAAAGTTTTATTCTTCTTCTGTCCATCTTGGACCAGTTGAGGATGGCAGAGTCAGCCAGATTTCCATTTGGCACACTGACTAAAGCTTGTGCAAAGGTTCTGACCTTTGTCGAACGCATCCCTATGTCTTCAATCGTGCCCTCCACATCGGGTGTATGAATCCAGTCCCCCACTTTAAAAGGAGCATCCGTAAAAATCATAATGGAGCCGAAGATATGTCTGGCTGAATCTTTGGCAGCTAGGGCAATAGCCATGCCCACAAGACCAAGAGAGGCCAAAAGCCCGCCTATATTGTACCCCCATGTCTGAAGAAGAACTATAAAGGTCACCAGGACAACAATCACTTTTACGATGGTTACCGAGAGCTTGACGAATGTGTCCCTCATATCCAAAATACCGTCATCCCATAACTGTATATATGATTCATGTACAAAGTCGACCAAAAGAATCAGAGCCCAGCTTATAAGCAGGGTATTCATGGAACCGTTGAGTGTAAAATATAATTTATCCGTAGATTCCGAAAATTCCAGAATGCTGTAAGAAGCGCTGAATCCTATAAGCAGGATTTTCCACATAAGCGGTTTGTAAAAAATACGAAAAAATTTATGACCGAGTTTTGGATAAAACTTTTTGGATATTTTTGTGATGAAATATTCTGATATCTTTATGAATTGAATTCGAAACAAGTAGATCAGGGTAAAGATAAGGACTGCACCCAAGCAGTCTGCCAAGCTGTTGCTGAATATTTTAAAATCTAGGATATTTTGAATGTATTGAGGAGTTTCAATCCACTCAGAGATAAAGGCACTCAAAGAATTAAATGATTTATTTGTGATATTTTCTATAGTTGCCGCATCGTTTACTGCTTCTTGCATAAATTTCCTCGCTCTTTTAATTAGAAATTATACCTGTGAAGTTTTAAATAACTGTTAATTGGTATAATTGCATTTATGAAATATTATAGTTACGAAAATTTTAAAAACGATACAAATCAGTTGCTCAAACAGTTAAAAGAATTTAACCCAGAAGCAATAGTTAGCATAGCCAGAGGCGGTCTGACTCTTTCACATGCCGTGGCTGAAGGCTTAGATGTAAGGGATGTGCAGAGCATCAGAACAGAGCTGTATGACAAAACCGAAAAAAGGGAAAACCTTAGCATATACGGAGAATGTTCTTTTGGCGGGGTAAAAAGAGTTTTGGTCCTTGATGACATATCAGACAGCGGAGACACGCTCAAAGCCGTGATGAACCATCTGGCATGTGGATTTGAAGAGATAGAGTTCAGGTCCGCAACGCTTTTTTATAAAAAAACATCCGTATACGAACCGGATTTTTGGATCAATGAAGCCGATGACTGGATAGATTTTTTTTGGGAGAGAGATTTTAAGAGTTAGTCGGCGTGATGTTCACTGCTGTTTTTAAAATCTGTTTCATAAATATATCCGGAAATCGTTCTTAGCGTCTCAATATCAAAGGCAAGTTCAGGCATAAGCCCGTGTTTTTCTATGGCTTCGAGCATTATGGACGTTTCCTCTTTTGGATGCAAGACCCAAGCAGACATATACTCCACGAAATCTTCCTTTTTGGGAAACGCCGATATGTATTTGTCTCTAAAATACACAACCGAGGGAGCAGATACGGTCTTGTTCTCAAAATGGCAGGTTGTACAGTTGCCGTGAAAGAGCAGGGACCCCATCTCGTCCGCCTCTATATGGAGGATAAGTACAAAAAATACAAACAGAGCTTTTTTTATTTTCTAACCTTTTTAATCATCTCATACGCCTGATTTATTTCTTGGGTCTTTGCCGTTGCTTCTTGCAGATACGCTTCGTCTTTGTTCTGTGATTTTATGATGTCGGGATGGTACTGTTTTACAAGTTTTCTATAGGCTTTTTTGATTGTATCCATATCATCACTCTCGCTTACGCCCAAAAGCTTGTATGCATCATTGATATTTGCCTTTGGTTTTACGTTTTGCATTATCTTTTCAAACTGGTCAAATATCGCATGGTAGGCATTCGGGTCAAATTCAAAGGCTTCGGCGATAAGCATCAGGAGTTCATTTTCACTCTCGCTTACACTGCCATCAACAAATGCAAGCTGGATTAAAAAGCCCATAAACTGCTGCTGTTTTGTCTTGTCCCTTTTTATAGCCTGACCCAAAGTCCTGGCAATGGATTGGGCATTGTCCGTTCTTTCTTTTTCCTCGGCAAAGATCTCTTTTAAAATATCTTTTGTTTTATGAGGCTCCGGAAATACCGATGATATATCATCAAACATTATCCCTACGAGCTGAGCTTCAAGAGCATCGACCTTTCCATCAGCCTTTGCAACCT
Source organism: bacterium (assembly GCA_018825665.1). Lineage (GTDB taxonomy): Bacteria > Campylobacterota > Campylobacteria > Campylobacterales > Sulfurimonadaceae > Sulfurimonas. The sequence goes on from JAHJEG010000005.1 coordinate 32,840, forward strand.
TGGCAACGAGGGCTACAAAGAGCCCCAGTTCGCTGTTTTTCAGCGATTCTTTTGAGACTGAAAAGTTTTTAAACGCTTCTTTTGAATATGCGGTATATTTTGAGTAGCTTTTAAAGATCCAGTAAAAAATTGCACCTAATATCGCAAAGAGTATTATATTTCCCATGATTTTCCTTTTTTTAGTGATGCAATTATAGAAAGTTGAGGTTAACGGACAGGTAAAAGTATTCAATATCTTTGAATTTTATATTTTTCCTTTGGCTATAATTGCGCCTATGAAACATGTTAATGAATTAAACGCAGGCGTAAAATATATGCTGCTTTCCTCTTTTTTATTTGCTCTTATGGGAGCTTTTGCGAAGCTTGCGAGTGAACATATGAGTTCTTTGGAAGTTGTATTCTTTAGAAACGTTTTTGGCGTGGTTTTAATCGGTCTTGCTATTTACAAGTCTCCTATGAAACATAGGGGAGGGAAACCCTTTTTACTCTTTTTTAGGGGATTTATGGGCTTTAGCGCCCTGCTTGCATATTTTTACAATATTGCAAATATCCCTCTTGGTGATGCCGCGACTTTTTCAAAGACGGCACCTATCTTTACAGCCATTTTCGCATGGATATTTTTGCATGAAAAAATAACATTCAAAGGATGGATAGCTGTATTTATAGGCTTTTTGGGAATACTCTTTATCACGCAGCCGACAGGCGGATTCAGTAAATACGACCTGCTTGGAATCTTCAGCGGCGTAGGTGCTGCCCTTGCGTATACCTCTGTGCGGGAGCTTAGAAAATACTATGACACAAGAGCCATTGTCATGTCCTTTATGCTGGTGGGAACCGTGGGCCCTTTAATCCTTCTGCTGATTTCACCCTATGTTTATATGCCTTCACTTGATTTTATGTTTGGTGAATTCATTATGCCCGAGGGTATTGTCTGGTTGTATGTAGCCGGAATGGGGATTTTGGCTACCCTTTCGCAGTATTACATGACAAAGGCCTACGGTGAGACCAAGGCAGCTATTGTCGGTGTAGTCAGTTATACAAACATAATCTTTGCTATTTTTGTAGGAGTGGCTCTTGGGGATGCCTGGCCTGATATGATTGTGGCATGTGGAATTGTGCTGATTATCTTTGCTGGGATAATGGTTGCAAGGGCTAAATAGGCTTTTGAGTTAAAAGTTTCTGTAGAGTATATTGAGGTTTTCGCTTGTGATTTTTTTTATATCAAAGCTGTCATGTCTTTTCGTCAGATTTTGGAAGTTTTTTTCACTCTCTACAAAGTTCTGGAGGCAGTAGTCGCCTCTGTAGTTGAGAGATTCCAAAACATCAACCATATTCTGTATGTCATCCAAGCCAAGCAAATCCTGATGAACAGTCGTTCTTACTTCAAACTTGGTATCGTGTTTGATGAGTATTTTCAGGGAGTTCAAGAAGAGCTTGTAGGAATAGGTCTTGTTCTTCGTTACGAGCTGAAACTTGTTTTTGGGCGCTTTAAAGTCCAGTGCTATAAAGTCCAGAACCTTTTCATCGAGGAGCCTTTGCAGGGCCTTGAAGTTCACACCGTTTGTATCAAGTTTTACCAAAAAACCCATCTCCTTGATCTCTTTGATAAAATGCAGCATCTCATCATCAAAACTAAAAAGAGGCTCTCCGCCGCAAAGCACCACACCCTGAAGAAGTCCTTTTCTTGTTTGTAAAAACTTTAGCGCATCCTCGTAGGTATAGTTCGCGTGGCCCGTTACGATCTCGGTGTTGTAGCAGTACCCGCATCGCATACCGCAACCGCTGAACCAGACTACGCAGGCTACTTTGCCCGGAAAATCAAGTAAGGTAAAGGGCGTGAGGTTATAGATGTGCTTTTTCAAGACAGGTTTCATTTTCTATAAAATATGTTCTTTGTCTGTGCTCACCGACTTTTCCGATGTTAAAACTCTCAATCGGTCTATGGTATCCCATAACTCTTGTATAGACTATACATTTTGTTCTTTTGGTTTTACTTGCTTGCAAGATCTCATTTGTACGCATCATTTTTTCCTTTTATTTATTTTGGTGGTCTTGAAGAATCGCTTCGTCACATTTTGGACAATACTCATGCTCACCGCTTATATATCCGTGTATCGGACAAACACTAAAGAGCGGGGTTACGGTCACGTAGGGCAGTTGAAAATTTGTAATGACAGATTTTAAAAACTCTCTGCAGCTGTCTCCGCTTTGGAGCTTTTCGTTCATATACAGATGCAGTACCGTGCCTCCGGTGTATTTGCACTGTAGTTCATCCTGATGGGTCAATGCCTCAAACGGATCGGCCGTATAATCGACCTGTAGCTGTGAAGAGTTGGTGTAATATATATTTTCGCCGCTTCCTGCTTGTAAAATATCCCCATACCGTTTTTTATCCTCCTTTGCAAATCTGTAGGTTGTTCCCTCTGCGGGAGTCGCTTCGAGATTATAGAGATTGCCGCTCTCCTCTTGGTAGCTGCTCATAAGCTCTCTTATGAAGTTGAGAATTTCAAGTGAGAAAGTCTTGCCAAATGCATCTGAGATGTCATGCGTGTCATTTGTAAAGTTTCTCACCATCTCATTGAGACCGTTGACCCCGATGGTGGAGAAATGGTTGTTGAAGTTTCTGAGATATCTGCTTGTATATGGGTAGAGGCCCCGCTCAAACATCTGGTTTACAAAGACTCTTTTTTTCTCCAAGGTGGATTTTGAGAGATCACAAAGCTCTTTGACTCTTTGCAAAAGTGCTTCTTTGTCTCCCCGGTAAAGATATCCGAGTCTTGCCATGTTGAGTGTAACCACTCCGATGCTTCCCGTCATCTCGGCACTTCCAAAGAGTCCGCCGCCCCTTTTTAAAAGTTCACGCAAGTCTAGCTGCAGTCTACAGCACATACTCCTTACGTGTCCGGGTTTATAGGCATTTGGGTTTTCACTCAAATTTCCAAACGCATCTTTTGTGTATTGGCTTCCTATAAAGTTTTGAAAATAGCTTGAGCCTATTTTTGCCGTGTTTTCAAAAAGTATTTCCGTATTTTCACCGTACCAGTCAAAGTCCTCGGTGATATTTACGGTGGGGATAGGAAAGGTAAAAGGCTGTCCTCCCTTGTCCCCTTCGGTCATAATCTCGTAGTAGGCCTTGTTGATGAGGTTGATCTCTTTTTGAAAATATTTGTATGTCATCTCCTCTAAAGAGTCTACACCCCTTTGTCTGGCTTCTTCGAGCAGTTCACTGTCTTGGATCTCCCTAAAGAGATGTTTTTGGTTCTTTGTGGGAATCTGATCTTTTAAGTCACTTGGCACGACCCAGTCGATCGTGATATTCGTAAAAGGGCTTTGTCCCCATCTTGCAGGTACATTCAGATTATATACAAAGCTTCTGATCGCTTTTTTGATATCGATAAAATCCAGCTTGTCTTTAAAGACATAGGGTGCCAAATAGGTATCAAAAGAGCTAAAAGCCTGCGCTCCCGCCCATTCGCTCTGAAGTATCCCGAGGAAGTTTGCCATCTGCCCGAGTGCTTCTCTGAAATGGTTGGGGGCTGAACTCTCCACTCTGCCTCTTATGCCGTTGAAACCTTCATCCAGAAGTACTCTGAGGCTCCATCCGGCGCAGTATCCTGTGAGACAATCCAGGTCGTGGATATGGATATCACCGTTTCTGTGCGCGTTTCCTTCTATCTTTGTGTAGATCTTGTCCAGCCAGTAGTTTGCTATAAGTTTTCCCGCTAGATTATTCACCATTCCCGCATTTGAATATCCGGTATTTGCGTTGGCGTTGATGCGCCAGTCGGCTTTGTTTATATACTCCTCCACGGAGTTTGTCGAGTTTACATAGGTCGTGTCCTCATCCAGACCCAAAATATGTTCTCTTTGCATCTTGTGTAAAAATCTGTAGGTTATGAAAGATTTGGCAACATCAAAATACCCTGCATCGAAGAGCCGTTTTTCAATAAGGTCCTGGATCTCCTCTACGGTCTGAATGTTTTTGATTAGAATGTCATCAAGTACAAGAGTAACTATTTTTTCATCATATGCAGCCAAAACGCTTTTAAAAGCTTTTTTAACCGCATCTTCTATTTTGTATTTTTTAAACTCTTCCCTGCTTGAATCTCTCTTATAAATAAATTGCATTGTATCCTCTGAAAATTATGGGATTGATTTGCGTATGTTATCAAAAGGGGGGAGATTTTACTTTGATGTTTGTCAAATAAAATAAGGGTGACGTGAATCAAGAAAATAGAAAAGGATATTGTATATAATTTACAAAAAGGAAGTGATGCTATGTTTACTCCAACAAAACCCAAAAACTATTTTTTATCTCAGGTTCACCAGCCGTTTTTTCTTTTTGGTGTCATCTATGCGGTTGTTGTTATGCTGCTGTTTATGCTTTCCTATAAAGGGATTCTCACGCTTAGGGTGGATACGCTCTCCTTTCACAGCTACTCACTGATCTATGTCGTATTCACGCAGTTTTTTACGGGGTTTATATTTACGACCTTTCCAAGGTTTACCCAGGGTGAGGTGATCGGGCAAAAGAGTTATATGCGTGTTTTTATCATCCACCAAGCAGGTTCGCTGCTCTTTGTCCTTGGTTCGGTATATTCCATCTATATGCTTTATGGCGGCTTGTTCTTTTTGTTTTTTGCCAACAGCATGATCGTAAACATATTGCAAAAAATCTATATGCAGAGCCATACCAGCCTGAGAAGCGATCCCAGGTGGATTCTCGTCGGTTTTTATTTCGGTGTTTTTGGTCACTTCCTGTTTATATTGTCTTTTTTACAGCTTGGGGTCAATGCCGCTCCTTTTGCCTTGAATCTTTATCTTGTCTTTGTCACTTTTTCTGTAGCCCAAAGGATGGTGCCTTTTTTTAGCCACTCCTTCGCCCCGAAAAATGAGAATTTTGCTCCGATTGTTTTTATAGGGCTGCTCCTAAAAGTAGTCGCGAACTATCTCTCGCTTGTGTATGTGGAATCGATTATCGATATTGCCCTTGGACTTTATATCGGATATGAGATAAAAAGATGGAAGCTCGGCTTTAAAAACGGTGCCGCAATATTAAAGATACTTCATCTGTCTCTCTATTGGCTTCTCGTCTCTTTGATTTTGGGAGCCGTATTTCATCTTTTAGAGGGTGTATTTGGTTTAAACTTTATGCAGATGCAGGTGCATCTTTTGGCTCTTGGTTTTGTAACGACCATGCTTATCGGGTTTGGAACCCGTGTTACTTTGGGTCATTCGGGTCAGCCTCCACATGCCGACGGTATTACGCTGAAGATTTTTTATATTCTTCAGGCTGTCGTCATCGGGCGAATCATATTCTCTATTGCCATGGGTGCCCAGACGCAGATGTTCTGGCTTTTTGATCTTTCCAGCGCACTTTGGCTTGTATTGTTTGTCTTTTGGGCACTGCGTTTTGGACCGGTTTTGACAAGGGCTAAAAAGCTTTGATGAAAATATTTGTAAAAGAGACACCCTAACTTATATTTAAATCCATTATGATATAATCATTTCCTATTTTTTTAAAGGCAAATATTATGAAATTGTTGGCTGGACCCTGTGTTATTGAGAGTGAAGAAAATATTTTTAAGATTGCCAAATCTTTAGAAACTTATCATAATGATGCAGCGATTGATTTTTATTTTAAGTCTAGTTTTGACAAGGCAAACAGAACTTCATTGGAGAGCTTCCGCGGGCTTGGAATCGATGAGGGTCTGAGGATCTTAGAAAAGGTCAAAAATGATTTTGGCTACAAAATAGTAACGGATGTACATGAATCACAGCAGGTGGCTCAGGTGGCGGAAGTAGCGGACATGCTCCAGATTCCCGCTTTTTTATGCCGTCAGACAGATCTGCTCGTGGCATGTGCAAAAACGGATAAGGAAGTAAATATCAAAAAAGGGCAGTTTATAAACCCGCCCGATATGAAACACTCCGTTATGAAAGTCTTAAAGACGCGCGGCTGTGATGAAGTGAGTTATGAAAACTCCAAAAAATACGGAGTGTATCTTTGCGAGAGAGGTTCCTCTTTCGGATACGGAAACATTATCGTGGATATGCGCTCTTTGGTGATTATGAGAGAGTTTGCACCGACTATTTTTGATGCTACGCACTCTGTTCAAATGCCGGGCTCTTTGGGCGGCAAAACAGGCGGAGACAGTTCTATGGTGCCTTATTTGTCAAAAGCTGCCGCGGCGGTTGGAGTGGACGGGTTTTTCTTTGAAACGCACTTCGACCCGAGTATAGCGTTGAGCGACGGGCCAAACATGATAAAACTTGACGAGCTAGAAGCTCTCATAGCAACGATTAAAAAAATTCAAGAAATTTAAGGAGAAAATGTGAAATTAGTAGAAGGTAAGTTAAAAGTAGTAAACGGCAAGAGAGTTGCGATTGTAAGCACAAGATGGAATCACTTTATAGTTGACAGACTCGTAGAAGGCGCGAAAGACGCATTCGCACGTCATGGCGGAAATGAAGAGGACCTTACGCATGTTTTGGTTCCGGGTGCTTTTGAGCTTCCTATGGTTGTAGACCAGCTTCTTTCGAGCGGCAAATATGACGCTGTATGTGCTTTGGGCGCTGTTATCCGCGGAGCTACGCCTCACTTTGACTATGTTTCTGCTGAAGCGACAAAAGGTCTTGCCACAGTGAGTTTAAAATATCAGAAACCTGTATCTTTCGGTCTTTTGACTACGGACACTATAGAGCAGTCTATTGAGCGTGCGGGGACAAAAGCGGGTAACAAAGGTTTTGAAGCGATGACGGTTGTTATCGAACTTTTAGATTTATATGAGACTATGTAATGGCGACTAGACATCAGGCAAGAATGGCAGTCGTCAGTTTGTTGTACGCTTTTGATTTAGGAAACGGAAATATAGCCCAACACTCGGATGAGATCTTGGAAGAGAAAAAAATCCGTAACAAGCAAAAAGATTTCGCAATGGGTCTTTACGAGGGTGTTATGCAAAATCTTGAGGCTGTCGACAAGGCGATAATCGAGCATTTAAAAGAGTGGGATTTTGAGAGACTCGGAAGCATTGAACGGGCAACTTTAAGACTTGCTTCTTATGAGATACTTTTTGGTGAACTTGATTCTGCCGTTGTTATCAATGAAGCGGTAGAGATTACCAAAGCATTCGGAACTGAACAGTCTCCAAAATTTATCAACGGTGTTCTTGACGCAATATCAAAAGATAAATAAAAGTCATTATGCTGAAGTTTGCCCTTTCATTTTTGTTTTTTTGTACGCTTGTATCGGGGGCAAACGAATGTATTACATGCCATAAAGGGATAGAACCCATTCGCGAGGAAAACTCGGGGATGATGCGGGCTATACTTGAAGTGGCACAAAAAGCAGGATATGAAGGCAATGACTGTATCGTCTGCCACGGAGGCAATCCGACTGCCAAAACGAAAAACGAAGCACATTCGGGCACGGTAGAATACTTTAAGAATAACAAGGGTCCAAAAGAGTATTATCCCGCGCCCGGCAGTACCTGGATCAATCACAACACATGCGGGATGTGCCACGAAAATCAGGTGAACTCCCAAATGAATTCTCTTATGATGACCGAACAGGGAAAGATTCAGGGCGCTCTTTGGAGTTTTGGAGCTAAAAACGGCTACGAGCACGATATAGGAAACTACAAAACAAAAAACCCGCAAGACCCACATAAACGCCTCGGAACTGATTCTTACAAAAAATATATGGATAAACTCTCACGTATGGAGCCTCAGGCATTTCCAAAAGAGATGCAGGAACTGCCGGATGCACCGACAGCCGAAGAAGTTGAAAAAGACCCCTCTTTGGCAGTGTATACGTATCTCCGCCAGGAGTGTCTGCGATGCCATACCGGTTCAAAAGGGCGTTTGGTTCGGGGTGATTACAGGGGTATAGGCTGTGCCTCCTGCCATATTCCGTACTCCAACAACGGCTATTATGAGGGAGATGACAAGAGTATAGACAAAAAAAATCCTGGGCATCTTCTGGTGCACTCCATTCAGTCTTCCCGCGGGACAAAGGTGAAAGTGCATGAACAAGAGTATTCGGGTGTTCCGGTCGAGACATGTTCCACATGCCATAATCGCGGAAAGCGTATAGGTGTATCATATCAGGGTTTGATGGAGCAAGCTTATTCTTCCCCCTTTGACGATGAGGGAAATGAACAGCCTAAGCTCCATACGAAACGATATATGCATATGCAAGAAGATATCCATTTTCAAAAAGGGATGCTTTGTCAGGACTGTCACACATCCAACGATATGCACGGTGACGGATTTTTAAGCGGGGCAAATCTTGCAGCCGTTGAGGTGGAGTGTCAGGATTGTCATGGAACTACAAAGGCTTATCCTTGGGAACTGCCTCTTGGATATTCGGATGAGTTTAACACAACTGCAATGACAGGAGAGGCCAGGGGAACGACCAAAACGGTATCCGAGTATCTTAAACAGGGCAGTGTGAGTGAAGCAAATGAGGGGTATTTACTTACCGCCAGAGGGAACCCTTTCGTCCATGCCACCCGAGTCGGCGAACAAGTGAAAATAGAGCTTGCAAGCGGCAAAGATATACTTTTGACACCTCTTAAAAAGTTAAAAGAGGAGGAAAAACTCTCCAAAAAAGGGCTTTTAGCCATGGACGGTATAGCTGCGCATAATGACAATATGGAATGCTACACCTGCCACGCTGCCTGGGCTCCCCAGTGTTACGGCTGCCATGTGAAGATCGACTACTCCAAGGGAAAACAAAATCCGGATTATCTCAAAGCTTCCCATGATCAGGATATCCACGGAAGAACAGGCGGGATGAAGGATCTTAAAAAGTATCTTGTAGACGGAGAGGTAACCGAGAGCAGAAGTTTTATGCGCTGGGAAGATCCCCCCTTGTCTCAAAACGGTGAAGGGCGTATCAGCCCTACGATCCCTGGATGTCAGACTACGATTACCGTGATTGGAAAAGATGGAAAAGCACTTTTGCAAAACCATATCTTTAAAGTTCCACATGCCGAGGGTGCCGCAGAAGAAGGACAAAATGCTATAGATATGTCCCCCGTTCAGCCGCATACCATTACCAAAGAGGCGAGAACATGTGAGAGCTGTCATACGAATCCAAAATCCATGGGGATGGGAATAAGCGGTTCAAAAACCACAAAAGACCCATCAATGAAAACTATTGTGGATATTATGAGTGCGGATGCAAAAGTGATGCCGGGCATACTCGATACTCAAATCGAAGCGATACCCAATCTGCAGTTTGATTATTCAAGATTTTTGGATGAAAATGCAACGCAGCTTCAAACAGTCGGACATCACTTTACGCTTTCGGGGCCCTTGAGCAAAGCACAACGCGACAAGCTCGATAGAAGCGGAATCTGTTTCTCCTGTCACCAGGATATCCCCAAGGGAGATCTGGGCGTATCTGCTTTGAATCATATGGCGGAGATGGCGGAGATAAACATCGACAACACGAGGCATAAAGAGATAGTAAATAAGAGCTTAAAAATCTCAGCTTGGACACAGCTCTTAGGTGGAATTATTACAGGAGTGCTTATTATGCTGTTTGTATATTACAAATTTATAAAAGAAGCGCCCCAAAATCCAAGAAACAAAGGATGGAAATAGTGAAAAAGTTTTTGTTGTTTTTGGCATGTGCAATAACACTAAGTGCCAATGAGCTAATAATCAAACAAAGCAAATACGGTGTATCCCAGACTATACAGAATATTAAAGAGATAGTGACAAAAGAGGGGATGGGCGTATTTGCGATTATAAACCATCACGGAAATGCCGGCATGGTGGGGATGGAGATGCGTGAGGCCAAGCTTATAATCTTTGGCAATCCCAAGATGGGAACAAAACTGATGCAGGAAAACATACTGCTGGGGCTTGATCTGCCTATGAAGGTATTGGTTTTCAGGGATAAAGATGAAAAAGTCAAACTGGCATACAGAAACGCTTCCTGGCTAAAAGATGCACATGCCCTGAAAAACGAAACACTTATACAAGAAGCAGACAAGAGATTAGACGATATTACAGACAAAGCAAGCAAATGAATAAAAGATTGACAAAAGAAGATGCACTGTATTTATTGAAAAATGCAGATCTTAAAGAACTCGGACGTATGGCAAGCGCCAGAAAGAAGGAACTTCATCCAAAAGGTGTGACAACTTTTGTGGTTGACAGAAACATAAACTATACAAACATCTGTTGGGTGGATTGCAAGTTTTGTGCATTTTACAGACATGAAAAAGATGCGGACGCCTACGTGCTCACATTTGACGAGATAGACGCAAAGATAGATGAGCTTTTAGAGATAGGGGGAACGCAGATCCTTTTTCAGGGAGGAGTGCATCCCAAGCTTAAAATCGAGTGGTACGAGGATCTGGTGGAGCATATCCATACGAAATATCCTCAAATCACCATACACGGATTTTCCTCTATAGAGATAGATTTTATCGCCAAAGTCTCACGTATCAGCGTAGAAGAAGTGCTTACCCGATTAAAAGCCAAGGGTCTGGCTTCTATACCCGGAGCGGGAGCGGAGATACTGAGCGATGAGGTCAGAGATATTATCGCACCTAAAAAAATAGATTCCGATGTGTGGGTGGATATACACAGAAAAGCGCATAAACTTGATATCAAGTCCACTGCTACGATGATGTACGGAACGGTTGAGACGGATGAGGATATTATCGACCACTTTGATATGATACGCGAACTTCAGGATGAGACGGGCGGTTTTAGAGCTTTTATCATGTGGAGTTTTCAGGGACAAAACACGGAGCTTCTAAAACAGATTCCTGACATGGAAAAACCCTCATCCAACAGATATTTAAGACTTTTGGCTGTTGCAAGACTTTATCTGGACAATGTCCAAAACATCCAAAGCTCATGGGTGACACAGGGTCCTTATATCGGCCAGATGGCTTTGAGATTTGGAGCCAATGATTTGGGTTCTACGATGATGGAAGAAAATGTCGTACGAAGTGCCGGAGCCGGTTTTAGAATGGCAAAGGAAGAGATGGTAAGACTTATACGCGATCTTGGTGAGACACCGGCTATCCGCAATACAGCTTATGAAACTTTAGAACTTTTTTAACAATGAAAAAAATACTATTTACACTACTAATTTTAGGACAGATAATAATGGCAGCAACTATAGAATATATTGAGACCAACGGTATAAAGGTACCTCTTATTTTTGAGGAAGACAAACGCCTGCCGCTTGTGACAACGCAGTTTATTTTTACAAACAGCGGAAGCATAACAGATACGAATAAAGCAGGTTTGGCAAAGTTCAGCGCGAAGCTTATGGGCGAAGGTACCAAGAAAATGGGTTCAAGTGCTTTTGCGGATGCGCTTGAGGCAAAGGCGATACATATATCTTCTTCCGTTGGAACCGAAACTTTTGTTATAGAGCTTGGATGTTTAAAGGAGGAGTTTGATGATGGCTTGAAATACCTGGATTTACTTCTCAAAGATCCCAATTTCACCCAAGAGGCCATAGACAAGGTCAAAGCGACCACCATCGGTTCACTCAGTTCAAAAGAGAGTGATTTTGATTATGTGGCATCCAATGAGTTAAAGGCGCTTATGTTTGAACAAAGCGTACTCGCGCAACCTGCAGCAGGTACCGTACAGAGCGTTAAAAGCATAGAACTCTCAGACGTAAAGGAGTTTGTAGCCCAAAACATAGTAAGGTCAAAACTTATTGTGGTGATTGGCGGAGATATCGATCTGAGCACTGCAAAAAATAAAATTGCCAAGATTATCGACGCTATGCAAAAGGGTGAAAAAAGCGAAACCAAATACATCAGCGCTTCGCAAAAACCTAAAGAAAACATCCTTATAAAAGATACCCAGCAGGCATATATCTATTTTGGTTCCCCTTATAATATGAGGGAAAACGATAAAGAATATTATAAAGCAAGAGTAGCGACATACATCTTGGGAACAGGCGGTTTTGGCTCAAGACTTATGGAAGAGATACGGGTAAAAAGGGGTCTTGCATACTCAGCCTATGCCAATGTTCAGGTGACAAAATCAAGCAGTTACTTCAGCGGCTATCTGCAGACGAAGATAGAATCCCTTAAAGAGGCTCAAAAAACAGTAAACGAAGTGATCGCCGAGTTTGTAAAGAACGGCGTGAGCGAGGCTGAACTGGAACAGACCAAAAGATTCCTGCTCGGGAGTGAACCGCTAAGGGTTGAGACTATGAGTCAGAGACTCAACCGTACTTTTATGGAGTTTTACAAAGGGCAGGAACTTGGCTATTCCGATAAAGAGCTTGAACTTATAAAAGAGCTGAAACTTGAAGATTTGAATGCATATATCAAGCATCACAAAGAGATACAGGAACTGACATACGCAATTGTGACGAAATAAAATCTTTTTAAAATATTGCAAAATGAAATATATTTGCATAAGGTATAAAAAAATAGCTACTCTTTTATACTAAGGATATAAGATGAATTACACAAAAGAGCAAGAAGAAAAGTTTAAAAAACTAGGTATCAACAGCATCTCGGAACTTGCTCTTAGTGTTCCCTCCTCATACGAAGACTTTCGTATTCATGATACACTCAAACTCCACATGCCGCAGGTGATAGATGCGACGGTAGAGTCGGTGCATCGCGCTCCAAATTCCATACAGATAACATTTTTCGCACATAATTTCGGATACAGGATCCAAGGCGTGCTGTTTCGCCCCAAGCCCTATATGATGCATCAGTTTAAAGCGGGTGAGAGAGATTATTTTTATGGGCTCATCGACTGCAAGGGGGGAGTCTGCAGTATGAGTATGCCCAAAAAAGTGATCAAAACAGGCGCCATTTATCCAAAATACAAATCCAGTCTCAGAAGTGACGTCATGAACCGTTTTATAGAAAAAAACCTTAATGCTGAGAACTTAAAGGCGGAGGGTTTAAAAGATGAGATAGTCACAGAACTTTTAAAGCCGCATTTCCCGCGAGATGAATATTTGCAAAGTAAAGAGCTTGACACAAAAATACTGCATGCCCTGAAGTATACGGAGCTGTTTTGCTATATGAAACTGCTCGCGGGAAAAAGACGCTACTTTAAGCCTTTGATATCCAAAGAGGGGCATTACAGCCAATGGGCAAAGAGTCTGCCCTTTAAGCTTACGGATGAGCAGATAAGTACCATAGAGGATATAAAAAAAGATTTCGCCAAAGAGGTGGCGGCAAAGCGTATGGTCGTGGGTGATGTGGGAAGCGGAAAGACCATGGTTATTTTAGCTTCAGCCCTTATGATGATGCCTGAGCGCTCAATACTTATGGCGCCCACGACCATCCTCGCAAACCAACTTTTTGAAGAAGCGCTAAGATTTCTGCCCGGAATCAGATGTGTTCTTGTCAGCAATAAGAGCAAAAAAATAGATTTGCAAGAGTTCGATTTTATAATCGGCACACATGCCTTGCTCTACAGAGAACTTCCACATGCCAAGCTGGTAATGGTGGATGAACAGCACCGTTTTGGAACCCAGCAAAGAAATCTGCTTGAGAAACTAGTGAGCAGCGGCGATAAAAAACCGCATTTTTTACAGTTTTCCGCCACCCCCATTCCAAGAACGCAGGCTATGATAGAAACGGCACATATTGACGTAAGCCTGATTACCACCACCCCTTTTAAGAAAAATATTGCCAGCAAGGTGATTCACAAGAGCGATTTTAAGGAGTTGCTCGAACATATAAAAGATGAGATACAAAAGAAGCATCAGGTGTTACTCGTCTATCCGCTGGTGGAGCAAAGCCGGCTTATGGAGTATCAGAGTATTGAAGAAGCCCGCGGCTACTGGGAAAAAAACTTTGAGGGTGTGTATGTGACACACGGAAAAGACAAGGAAAAAGAGCAGGTACTTCTGGATTTTAGAGAGAAGGGGACGATACTTATAGCCACAACCGTTGTGGAGGTGGGTATTTCTTTGCCAAGACTCAGTACCGTGGTTATAGTGGGTGCGGAGAGGCTCGGGCTTTCAACCCTGCATCAGCTCAGAGGCAGAGTGAGCAGAACAGGGCTTCAAGGGTATTGTTATCTTTATACAAATCAAACTTCATCTGCAAGACTTGAGCAGTTTGTGGAGACTTTCAGCGGATTTGACATAGCAAATCTGGATTTGAAGTTTAGAAAAAGCGGAGACTTGCTAAAGGGCTCAAATCAAAGCGGAAGTCAGTTTAAATGGGTTGATATTGCCGAAGACGAAGAGATTGTAAAGAGTGTAAAAAAAGATTTGAATATTATCTGATTCCACATGCCAAGCTTTGCCTGGCATGTTCTGTAAAAATGACTATTAATAAAGTCCGAATTTACCGTCGTTTCTTTTGTAGAGAACACGTGTTTTGTCTTCATTGTCCAAGAATATCTCAAACATTTTTCCGCTTTCTTTCAAGTCGTTTAAAACATCTTCAACTTCACGAGGTTTGTAAAGATCTAACTCAACAGGTACGATCTCATCTTCACTGGCTTCTGCTGCAGCTTTAACGTCTACGTTCTCAGCTTTGAGTCCGTTGAGTCCTACTTTATGGTGTGCAGAATCACGGTCATGCATACGACCCATAGCTTTTTGAGCTCTACTGATTGCCAGATCTATAGCAGCATACAAATCACTGTCACTTTGTTTGATAATGATCGAGTTTTTATGAGCGAGATGGATAGCAAATTCAACTACCATATGCTCTTTGCCCTTTTTATTTTGGGCAGTTGCAACGACATTTGCTGAGATTATGTCCATGTTAAACTTGGCAAGTGTTTCGATTGATGTATTCATATGAGATTTGATAGCTTCTGTAAGCTCCAAATGTCTTCCTGTCAGGGAAATATTCATAATAAAATCCTTTTTATATAGTAAAAAATAATTATATCATTAAAAGGTTTAGAAAAATTTATTTTATTAAAGTTTTTGAATACTTCTTCTGAAAAATCTTACAGGCTCTGTAGCAACGGTCGTGTCATTGACGCTTACGGTGATATCCATCACTACGGAGCCGTTTTGCTCGGGGGTAGTTACCGTCGCATAGTCTGCATTTGCAATTGCTGCACATGGCGAGGGAGCGGTATAGATGTATTGTAGGCTGATATTAATATCAAAATAATCAGCGGTGCCGTCTCCATCAAGATCTGGAGAAAATATCAGGTCGTTTAGATGGGTGCAGCTTCCATCCTGTGCAATTCTAAGCAAGGCATACTCCGCCGCACTTTTGGAAAGCAGTACCGCCTGTTCATGGATATACAGGTCGGTTGTTCTTTTTGTTGTTTGTGATGTAAGAGACAGCGCGATTGCCATAATCGTAGCTATAATGACGATTACGGCAATCGCAATAATCATTGCCATTGCGTTTCGAGAAGATTTTAAAAGATTGTTTTTTCTTTGCATAAAGAGTACTCCTCAACTAAATCACTTTTTGTACATACCTGTATCTTTACCACGGAGCCCGCAGCCATAAACTGAAAAGTACTTACATTCTCCATGATTACAGATTCATTGCCGTCCGTATACGCTTCACCCTGCCAAGGCTGGTAATTGTAATGCAAGACCAAATTACCCATTTTGCTTGTCGTATTGTAATCTTCAATAGATATCGCATAGGCACTCCAGGCTAATTGGTAGTACTCATAAATATCGATACCGCTGAAATTATCCACTGCCGGAGCAAACTGGGTTATATCTCCCGCAACATCGACAACGGGATGCATAGCCCCCTCTTGTAAATCTATAGCAGTGGTATTGCCGTCCCAGGCATAGTCTGTTTTGATATCACTGTTTGAACCGATAAAATAAAGGGCTGCATCATCAATTGTGGCTGTTGAATGAGACAATATTTGTATCAGAGCATCTGCAGCGCTTGTATTCGTTTCCGGAGAAACTAAGATGCTGTTTGTGGCATTGGGGTGGTTCAAATCTACGATACCGCTCCAATAAGGGGTGGAATCTCCACGAAATCCTGCTATATCCGCACCGACCCATTCCAAAACCGTGTAACTGCTGGCAACAGTTGGATCTACGCCTGCCAGAGCTTCAAATGTTCCGTCGGCTTTTTTGGCGATTATCGAGTCTTTTATGCGGTATTGAAGTCTTGCAGCTATTGATTCGACCGCAAACTGGCTATTGGACTGCAGGGTATGGTTTATATTTGAGAATATAAAGCTTTTATATGCCTGAGCCAAAAATTCCACTCCGAATTTTCCAAGAATTCCCATAATTACAATAACAAAGAGAAGTTCGAGCATTGTAAAGGCACTGCGGTTTATCATCAGTAGCTCCTCTTGTAATAATCAACTTCACCTATGTTGGCACTATAGGTTACCAAAGAAGTGATTATATCCCCGTCTGAATTTTTAATACTCACTGCAATGCGTTTTATATCGGGATTGTTTGCAATGCCAAAGTCGGCATCGGGCGTTATTGTTATTTTACTTGTATAGGCATTTTTGTACCCCGATTCTCCGGGAGTGTTGTTGATAAAAATATTCTCATAGTTTGCCTGATGCATATCATCGAGGGAATCATTGGCATTGATATTTGCATTTGAGGCTCCGGTGCCACCATTGTCAAGGCATCTTCTGTGTAAGGGCTGGTCTATGTGACCGGGTCTTAGTCTATATCTTGGTGAAGATGTATTGTTGTCGCAATCTCCCGTCGTATCTATAACCCTCGCCAAAGTTGCACCCGCTTCTATCGAATTGTCATCCCAATTTGCGGTTGTAACCTGGTTTAATTCCGTCGTGGCTGCGAAGATAGCTTCTTGAACGATATTGCTATCTATGGCAGAAGAGAGTACAGTCGTCATCCTGGGAAGGGAAATAACAGCTATCGCAATGATGACAATCGCAAAGATAAGCTCTATCATCGTGAATGCATATCTCTTTACCACATAAGTCTCCTGTTGGTTTTAGTAGATGCATTTGGATTTGTCGTCGTATTGGTTTCACGCATTCCGGCCCATGAAGCAGAATCACCCAGGAATTCGACTTCAAACTCATTGCTGGTAGCAGCGTTATATTTATTAAATATCAGCCAGCTCGATGCATTGTTTTGCATCGTAGTCTTATACGGATAGCCTTTTGTGGCCGATGCATTGTAGGTGAGATTTACCGTCTCAGGATTCGTGGCAGACGCAGCGCCTGCACTTACAATGTTGAGTCCGTTTTTTTGTACTATATTTGAGATATTTCCGTCATTGGCAACAACATGGGCGGCGTTTGTAAACCATCTCGGATCATCTGAAAATGTAGAGGCAGTTCCGTTTGGCAGCAGTGATTTGTCACATGTGTTTCCGTTTGGATCGGTTCCAAAACAGTAAGACTCATAGTAGATAAGGGCAGAACCGTTGTTGCCGGTAATCATGGTTCTTGGAGAATGCGTACGCCCATACACAAAAGTAGTATTGTTGAGAGCCGTTGCATTCCCCGCTACATTTGCCGCATTGCCTGATGTGGCTGCGGTGTATACGGAGCTGGCAGTCACAGTTAGGGTATTTCCGTTTACAAGGACAGGATTCAGTTCATTGTTTACAGTTCTGTTGAAATTGAACATAAGTTTTTTGGAGTCATTGCTTTCGTTCCATGGAACCGTAAGCGCGCCGTTGGCAAAACCAAGGTTGAGTGTTTCATTGATATCATCTTGATGTGATGTCATACCCGCTACTGCAGGAACATTTATGAATATGTCCACAGGGTTTTCCCAGGAATTACTGTCGAAATTATTTGTAGTATCGCCTGCTGAGTTTTTAGCTTCTATCGTCAAGGCAATATGTGCAGACATATTAAGGTCGTTTGAGATGTAGGTATAGTTTGAATCATTGTTATTATGCAGGGTGATTCCGGCAAAAGAAAAATAGCTTGGAATAAAAGTGGCATTCACATCGCCACATACCCATGCACCGCTCGCAGAACACTCAGGAAGCGTGTCTGCGTTGTTTATATCTATCTGAGCCCATGTCTTGTCTATAAGTTTGAGATTGACCTGTCCAACATCGGAGAAGCTCATTTTTACTACGTCCAGTGCTTCTCCCGAGATGATATTAAAGGCGTACAGGGCATCGAAATTTAAATCCCCCGCAAGTGTCCCTGATCCGTCTGAGCCATCCGGATTATAGAGCAGCAGTTCATTCTCAAGTATCGAATTTGCACCAAGTACATCATAACCTATAGTTGCAGTCGTTGCAGAGGCCTGTGCCGCCGTAAGTGAGAACATATAATTTTGACCGGCGGTTAAGAGTTCTATATCTTCTCCCGCAGGGGTACCTAAAATAAATCTGTCCGGACGAATTGCAAAACTGTCAAGGGAACAGGCAAATTTAGTACCGCCATTGTAGGCGACTTTAAATGAAACACTCTGACTGGCATTGTTATGGCTCAGATTCAAAATCTTACTGCTTTCATTTGTAAAGGTAACATCGGCAGTGGCGGAGATGGAGGGCTGTGCGTCGCAGAGACTCTGCTTACAAGTTGCGTTGTCGCCACATGAAGGATAATCAGGTGTCGCAATCAAAGAAACCGTGACATCACCCGTATAAGCGCTGAGCGCATCATTTGTAGAGTTCAGGGAGATCAGTTTTACATTAAAAGGTCTTGCAGCTACTTGTGTAACGAGCCATGTCTGATTGCTGCTTGCATCATTGAAATCGGAAGCTCCGCCTGTCTCATTCACGACATTGAAGGCTCCTAATATTCCTGAAACGCCCAAGGATGTGTTAACATCCTTACAGATACCGATATTAAGAGGCGACTCATCCCCAAATCTAACACCCAGCAAGCTGTTTTCATAAGAGACCTTATAGATATTCTCTATGCTTATATCTCCTGATTGGAGCAGTTTTGTTTGGAAACTGACAAATGATTTGAGGCTGTCAGAACCCGTGACATTTGGAAGCAGCTGTCCCCCGTCCACCGAACTAGCACCGGTTCCTACTCTCCACTTCGTAGTGTCCGTGTCCGTAAAGTAATCCACTTTGTCACTGCTGGATGTGTTGGGACTGTCTGTCTGTGCAGTGTAAACGGACTCACCTATATTTTTCATTAAAAATGTATTTGGAACATATTCAAGGTTTTGTGTATCTAGTTCCATCGTGATTTCAACTTTGTCGGCTATTTCAAGGTTACCATCAGCCGCATCTTTTTTCATATTGGATATCCAGGTGTTGACGGTAATAGTGTCTCCGACGCTCACACTCTCAAGAACATTTCCGCTCGCATCCAAAAACTGCTGTCTGTAGCAGACTCTAGGTTCATAAAGCTCCGTGGTAAAGGCGACCATACTAGGATAATAGGCATCAGAAGATGATGTCATATTGATGGTCGCGCTTTGTTGGCCGTTTTGGATTATATTTAAGCCGCTTGTTCCGACATCATGGTTTTGAATATCTATACCGGAGTTGTTTGCCAAACTTGGATCGGCTGTAAATCCGCTTGTAGAGGAGTTAAAGGCATTCGTGCTGTTGATTGGCTCTCCATCCAGATTAAGTTTGTCTCCCGTGTAGGCGATATCTCCCTCCCCTACAAAAAGAGAAAGGGTAGATGCGATATCTCCGCTTGTAGGAGTTAAAAAACCATCCACCGTGATATCTACATTTTTATAGGCAGTTTGGGAGGAAACTCTTTTGTAGCCGTCAAAGACGGATATATTTTTTAGAGTTTCCGTGCTGCTTGCAGAGTTGTCCTGATAAATAACAACCAAAGACCATGCCCCAAAATAACCTAGGTTACTATGTTTCCCCTCTGTTGCTTTTATATTGGCTCCGGTGAACCATCCGTTTGCCTGGGAACCTGAGAGTCCAAGGAGCTCTGATACTTCATTAAAAGTGGAGTAGGTGTATTGGTTGCTGGAATATTCAAAGACATCGATCACATTTGGAAGAAGCTCAATTACAGTTCCATCAGGAGTTGTGAGTTTAGATGCAGAGGCTTGTAGGTCGGCTATCGTGTTATCCATACTCTTTGCCAAAAATCCCTGTGTATAAAAACCTGCCCAAACAATTTTTGCATTTGCGGGGATACCTGAGATTTCCGCTTTTGAAGAGTTTTGTGTTGTCGTGTCCGAATCTATATCAATATAGCTTAGGTTCAAGTTATTGTTTGACTGTGTCGTAGCCTTACATGTGCTGCCCCCGTCTTTCCAGCATAAAACGGTATTTCCTATAACTTTTAGATTCCCCTTGATATTTCTTGTGTTTATAGGATTTCTTATAGTGAACTCTCTTTCCTGGCTTGTAATAGTGCTACATTCTCCCACCCCGTTTTGATCCAGACCCGTGCTGTCATAAACGAAGGTTTGATTATTTCTCATGACTATGTTGCCCTCTGCGGTGATACCGCCTTTCCAGCCGTCTGTGTTGTTTGAGTTTCCATCAAGATTGAAGTTTTTTTGCGTGTAGAAGAAAGCCGTTATGTCATATTGTCCGCTGCTGCTTGTAAAGGTGATATCCCCTCTTGAGAATATTATAAAATCAGATGCCGTACCGTTATCATTCATAGTGATGGGATGACCGCCGAAAGTAGCTCCGTTTTCTAAAAATATACGTACCTGACCTTGTATCTCAACAACAAACTTATCCCCGTGGTGAATCCACTCTCCGATATAGTAATCCCCGCTTTTGAAGATATATGTAACGTCACTTGTGGAACTTTGAAGAGATTTTATTTTCATATAGCTTGTACCCGAATCGTTGTAGACAGAGCCCGGGTCAAAGGTGACGGTAGTTTTTGCGTTTACGGTTATATCACCGTAGTCTGCATCGCCAAGGGTAGTGGCACTTGTAATGCTGAGTGCCGCGGCATTGCTTGAGGCATAAAAAGGAACGGCAAACTTATCAAATTCAGGCGTATTCACATTACAGTCGACTCCGTCACAGCTTACCTTACTTGTAAGCGGTGAGGGATTGGTAGTTGTAGCAACGACAGAATCTACGTTAAGTATCGTTGTCCCGCTGCTGGCCGAACTAAGGTCTAGTGTTTGGTAGGTCGCTAAAGCACTCGGGAAGATACCGCACTGCGAGATAGCGGGATCTGTAACAGGAGGAGCACACTCTCCAAGTACACCGCTGTAGGTCGTTCCGTTTTTTACATAAGTAGCCTGCAGGGTACCGCTTGTACTGAAAAAACTGTTCATTATATCTATAAAGCTGCTGCCTTTATAGACACTGACGCTGCGATTTTGATTTGCTGTTACCCCATTAAGCTCAAAAGTCCAGCCGCCGTTGTTAAACATACTGATGGGACCGATTGTGTTTCCATTGCTGTCCTCATTACAATTGTCACCCTTTGCACCTGCGTCTACAGAACAATCATCAAAACTGCCAAAGGAGAATAGGCTCGATGTGTCAAAGTACACTATAACATTTTCAAGGCTGTCTGTGCCGTTTAGATTGTTTATAGGTGTTGTAGTTTGGCAGATTTGACCGGAGCGTCTACTGCTGACACAATTCTCGGTTGGAGTGCCATAACACATATCATCGGCATTTGCAATGACACAGACCGTTTGATTGCTGCCGCTGTCTATCCCTTTTACACGGCTGTCATATGTAACCGAAGTGTACGCATCAAGATAGATATTGTTTTTTGCAATGATAGCTCCGTTTACAGCGGCATTATTGCTGGCCAGGCGTACATCGCCTTCTGAAATGACCAATCCCGAGACTTTCGTATTTCCGTTGAGCTGGATTCCGTTTTTGGAATAAAGAAGGAATTTGGAAGGATCTCCCCCCTCGTTCATCTTCATACCCAGTCCGCTGCTGCTGTCGCTAAAAGAGCTGTAGGTAAAAATGCGGACGGTGCCGTCGCCTGTAGGGATTATTTGAACGTTGCTTCCGATGATAAGATTTTGGAAGTAGTAGTCACCGGGTGCAAGATAGATGATTGAATTGTATTTGAAATTTACCGTACCATTGACTTTCATCGCGATGCGAGATTGTCTGTTTGTATCGATTTTTACAACACCGTTTTCGGTGATACTGAGCTCCCCGTTGATATAAATCGTATCGGCATGAATGTCGAAGTTTTGTACCTTGAGTCCCTGTGCGTAAAAACTGTCGGCGCTTGCAATATTTATCGATGTATTGCCCGTACCTGCGTCTATACCGTCTTTAAACTTGTAGTCTCCGTTTGATCCGCCGATATTGAGCGTGGCTCCGTCTCCGCTCATTTTCCAGCTTCCGGCATCGATTGTCTTGGCATCGGGAAGATTGACCGTGGAGTTATCCCCCTGAGTGAGCCTTCGGGTCTGAAAGGAAGAGGCGTTGTTGAGTGTCAAAGAGGTTTGAGAGTTTATCCCTCCGCTGGCATCTTCAATCTCAACGGCATAGGAACTTGACTTATTGACAATCAGTTGGGAGTTTGTGTCATGGATTGCAAGTGATTTGATTTTGAATGTTGAAGTGTTGCTTTTGACATTCATCTTTACGGTTGCGTAACTGCGGACTTTGACATCATCAAATTCTTTTACATTGTTTTCGGTGGTATCGCTTGTGTAGTCTTTATCCGTCCTGCTGTTATTTCTGAATGACTGGTCTATACTAGGGCTTGAAGGACTCGGAGTGTTTAAAAAGCTGCTAAATGAGATCGGTGCTCCATCTGCCGTACATCTTGTTCCCTGCGCTTTACAGGAATCCGAAGCGGTATCTGCCGCATTGACCACAAAAGAGGTGGAGAGGGCGCTGTCGGGATTGTTATAAATATAACTTTGTCCCCCGAAATTGATTCTGCTTGATGAACCGTAGGTGTTCACCGCATCATCGATACACATCCCTGAACCGGATACGGCAAACACCATTGCAAGACCAAGAACGGCCGGCAGGCGCGTAAAATTTTTAAAAGCTTTCATAACAGCCTCCTTTGAAGCAAAAAAAACAAGCACACAAAAAGTGGGCTCAGTAGCAATCATTACTATACATACTTAATTATACTACCATCTGACCTTGTTTATTACTTAAAGTGAATGGATTTGTTCAAATATGATACAAATAAACAGAGTGAAGCCTTGGCATACGGCTGTAAAAAGTTTTATTTCCACATGCCGCACTCTTTGGCATGTGGAAATATTTATGCTGGGTTATTTTTTCAAAAAAGCGGAAATTTTTTCAGCCACGCCGTATTTTGTGGATTCGGGAAGGATAATCTGAATAGCTTTTTTGTTATCGGTATTAAAGACAAGCGGTCCTATGAAGTTTACAATCGAATCTTCGATAGGGGTTTGAATTAGCACGATGTTTAAAACCAGCAGGTTTGAATCTTTGGCGGCGCCGATAGCATCTTCTACGCTCTTTGTTACTTCAAAATCGTACTCTCTAAGGACAAAAGGATCTATAAGCGTAAAAGAGATATGTTCATCTTCTACAGCTTGCATTTTCATAAAAATATCATCTATCTTTTCTAGTTTAACTTGCTTTATGCTTTCAAAGCCTAAAATTGGCGCACTTATATCAAATATCATAAAAAAACCTTTTATCGAGACACCTTTTTTGGTGTTTAAAATTTAGTGATTATAACAGTTTAAGCATAAAATGTACCCACTTTAATAAGAGATAGAGTTCTTTTTGATAAAATAGCAAGTTATTTAAAACTAGGAAAATATTTATATGAATGTAAAAATTAATTTTACTTTGGTCGTACTGGCTGTTTCTATCTTTTTTGGAGGATGTTCCAAAGATGTAGAAGAATATAATAAACCGGCTATTTATTGGTATGGTAAGATCGTGAAGTCAATCTCAGACGGAAGCCTGGAAAAGGCGGACAGTTACTACAGCTCTCTTCAGGGAGAGCATATAGGCTCTCCTCTTTTGCCTGAAGCTACGATGATTTTGGCAATTGCCCACATGCAGTATGAAGAGTATCTGCTGAGCGAGCATTTTTTGGATGAGTATATAAAACGCTATGCCAATCCAAATGAAAAAGAGTTTGCAGAGTTTATCAAGATAAAATCAAAATATCTGGCTCTGCCCAACCCCAGAAGAGACCAGGCCCTAATCGATGAGGCGATAAGCGATGCCAAGGCATTCAAGCTTAATTATCCTTATTCTATGTATTACACGATAGTCGATACTATGCTCACCAACCTTTATATGGCACAGACATCATTAAACGAATCTATAGCAGATTTGTATGAGAGACTCGATAAGCCAAAAAGTGCAAGCTATTACAGAGCTATGAAGCCGCAGCCTTGGATCAACTGGGATGATGTGGATCAGGCGAATATCCCTTGGTACAGAGCCTGGTTTGAAGGTGACGGTACACAGAGTTGGTACGGATTTATAGTACCTGATACCAGAAGTGTCGTATCAAGAAACTCTGTTCATGATGAAAATGAAACAAAATAAATAATTTAACAAATAGGAAGATGAATGAAACTAAGCAATTATGGTGAATTTCCTGCAGATATTCCGGTTATAGCAGAAGATGAACTTTTTTTATATCCATTTATGATATCACCGCTTTTTTTAAGCGATGAAAGCAATATAAAGGCGGCCGCAAAAGCGATAGAGGATGATTCTTTGGTGATAGTCTGCTCTACAAAGCCGTCCCACGAGGGGGAGAGAACCTACGATTCTCTTTATGATACGGGAGTTGTCGGTTCTATTATGAGAAAAGTGGCACTTCCCGATGGAAGATTCAAGGTGCTTTTTCAGGGACTCGCACGTGCAAAAATACTTCATCAGGTGGGTGAAGCGCCTTTGATCGCGCATGTCGATGTCTTAAACCCGACAAACGTGAACTCACTTAAAATCGATGCTATTTTAGAAGTGGTTCGCGAAAAGGTGAGAACATTATCCACCGTGAGCAACTATTTCCCGCCTGACCTGCTCAGAACCATAGAAGAAAACCATGACCACAACCGTATCATAGACCTTATATGCAGTACCGTAAAACTAAAAAAAGAACAGGCCTACAAGCTGTTTGTCGAGGTGGATACGGAGCAGAGATTCCTGCATCTTATCGATTATCTTATAGAGGAGATAGAAGCGAACAAACTTCAAAAAGAGATTCGTTCAAAAGTGCATACGCATATAGAAAAGGTCAATAAAGAATACTTTTTAAAAGAGCAGTTGAAGCAGATTCAAAAAGAGCTTGGCACGGACACCTCAAGAGATGAAGAGATAGAAGAATACCGTAAAAAACTTGAAGCCAAAAAAGACAAAATGGGTTCAGAGGCCTACAAGGAGATAAGCAAGCAGATTGAGAGATTCTCAAGAATGCATCCGGATTCTTCTGATGCGTCTATGACTCAGACCTATTTGGATTGGGTTTTGGAGATTCCATTCGGTGAGAAGGCGAAAAAAGCTCTTAAGATAGCAGATGTCGAGACTCAGCTTGACAGCGACCACTTCTCGCTTGAAAAACCAAAGAAAAGAATAGTAGAGTATTTCGCAGTAAAAGAACTTTTGGAGCTAAGAGGCATAAGCAATGCAAATTCAAGCGGAGCTATCCTTTGTTTTTCGGGACCTCCGGGTGTGGGTAAGACCTCCCTTGCAAACTCTATCGCCACAGCGCTCAAGCGTCCTCTTGTAAGAATCGCACTAGGCGGGCTTGAAGACGTGAATGAGCTTCGCGGACACAGAAGAACCTATGTCGGAGCAATGCCTGGGCGTATTACACAAGGTCTGATAGATGCCAAAAAAATGAACCCTGTCGTGGTTCTGGATGAGATAGACAAGGTGAGCCGCTCTCAAAGAGGAGACCCAACGGCAGCACTTTTAGAGATTTTGGACCCTGAGCAAAATAAAGATTTCAGAGATTACTATCTGAACTTCAACATAGACCTGAGCGACGTTATCTTTATAGCAACAGCCAATGACGTAGGGCGCATACCTGCACCGCTTCGTGACAGAATGGAGTTTATCACGGTCAGCTCATACACTCCTCAGGAGAAGTTTGAGATAGCAAAAAGATACCTTATCCCTCAGGAACTTAAAAAACACGGGCTTAAAAGCTCTGAGGTAAGTATCTCCAAACCGGCGCTCAAAGAACTGATACACAGTTATACGCGTGAAGCAGGGGTAAGAAATCTTCGCCGAAGAATTGCAGATATGAGCAGAAAGGCGGCAAAAGAAATTTTACAACATCCTGACGTTCAGAAGATTTCCGTGACTCTGAAAAATTTAAAAGACTACTTTGACAAAAGCGTATTCGAGATTGAAAAAACAAACAAAATCCCTGTCGTAGGAGTTGTCAACGGCCTTGCATGGACGGCGGTCGGCGGAGATGTCTTAAAAATAGAGAGCATCCGCATTAAGGGCAAGGGCAATCTGCAGCTTACGGGCAGTCTTGGCGATGTTATGAAAGAATCGGCGAGAATTGCCATGAGTGTTGTAAAGACTTTGATAGACACTAAAAAGCTTAAAATTTCCGATGATAATCTGCCTATGAGTTTTAAAGAGCTCGAAGAGAAGATCAAAGTGGACCCGAGCGAAGTGTATAAACGCTATGACCTGCATATACATGTCCCAGACGGTGCGACGCCAAAAGACGGTCCAAGTGCAGGTATAGCGATGGTGAGCGTCATCTCATCGATACTCAGCTCACAAAAGATACGTTCAGAAATCGCAATGACGGGAGAGGTTTCACTAAGCGGAGACGTTTTGCCTATAGGCGGACTCAAAGAGAAACTGATCGCCGCGCATAAGGCGGGTATGACAAAGGCGATTATCCCTGCCAAAAATTATGAAAGAGATTTGGAAGATATTCCAAAAGAGGTCAGAGACGCCGTTGAGATTGTCGGTGTCAGCAGAGTGGAAGAAGTCTTAAAAATGGTTTTAGTGTAGCTTATCTGCTTTGAGCGTGATAGCACAGCCATTATAGTCAAAATCAAGTTCACCTGGAAGTCCTTTGCAGAGCAAAGGACTGTCCAAGTCCACATGCCGAATCACATCCCGATATGCAAAAGCCAGATGCAGTGCGGTATTGATTGAACAGGGACCTTCAAGCATAGAGCCGAGCATACACTCTATCCGGTTTTCTCTGGCATAATCGAGTATCTCTATCGCCTTGGTCACTCCCCCGCATTTCATAAGCTTGATATTTATCATATCCGCACATTTGTGCAAGGTCACATTTTTTACATCATCCAAGGTATACACGGCCTCATCCGCGAGTATCGGTATCTCTGAATATGCAGTGATTTTTTTGAGACCGCTCAAATCATCTGCAGCTACAGGCTGCTCAATCAGCTCAATATCCAAATCTTTTACGGCATCTATAAATTTTAGCGTATTTTGCACATGCCAGGCCTGATTGGCATCTACGAGTATCTTTGCACCTTTTATATTCTGTGATATGCTTTTTACAACTTCTATGGCATGTGCAATATCGCTTCCGAGTTTTACTTTTAAAATCCACATGCCCCCATCAAAGGCTTTTTTTGCGTCAGCGAGCATGGCATGTGGATCCTTCAGACTGATTGTTATCGCGGTATGAATCGGGCTAAAATCAGAGGCTTGAAAATACTCATACAGCTCCTTATTGTTCGCCTGGGCAAGCAGACTTACACATGCCATATCGATAGCGGCCTTTGCGCTTGAACCTATGTGAGAGGCATGCAGGAGTTTCAGGGCATCTTTGGGAGTTTGAAAAAGAAGGGAGTGTTTTATTTTTTTGACAGAGGACAAGATGCTTGGTATATCCTCACCCGTAACGGCCTTGGTCGCGGGTGCCTCTCCGTAGGCAAACAATCCGTTCTCACATCGGAGTGTCACACGCACATATTCAACGGAATCCACTCTTCTAAGGGCAGTAATAAAGGGTGTTTTTAAAGGGATATGTTTTAGCTCTGTGGATATGCTGAGTATTTTCATTTGCTCATCCCCACCAAAACAGTACCGATAATCAGTCCGCCAAAGGTGCCTATGAGATATCCCATAACAGCCATCAACACACCTACGCTTACAAGGGATTTATTGTATGCCGCGGCTAAAATAGGTGCAGAAGCTACTCCTCCGATATTCGCCAAAGAAGCCACTGCAACTGAAAAAAGGTCAAGTTTGAATATTTTCGCACCTGCCGTCATGATGAGGGCATGGACGACAAGGATACAAAAGCCCGCCAAAACATACACCCCGACCTCACTAAAGCTCTCAAATACAGCCTTGGAACCTATAAGTGCAATCATAATATAGAGCATGGTAGAAGAAACCTCGCTTGAGCCGTTTATGCTTTTTAGTTTTGTAAATGAGCCAAGCACCCCAAAAAGGGTGGCAAGAAGAACCACCGTCGTTGTTTGACTGAGTATCTCTATATGTGTAGCGATTATCTGCGATATCAAAGAAACAAGCACTGCAAAGAGGATTAAAAGCCAGTATCTTTTAGCTCCCATATTGCAGGCACATCCAATCTGCGAAAAAAGGGCTTCACTCTTTTTGGCGCCTGAGAAGGTGTTGAATTTTTTGGCAAAAGGGACCAGAAACAACAAGAACATAACCCAAACCGTATAATTGACACTGTCAACGATAAGCGCGTAGCCGTAAGCCTCGTTTGATACATTCAATGCGGAACCGACTGCAATCATATTGGCTGTTCCGCCCATCCAGCTTCCCGAGAGTGCCCCAAATGCCGCAGCCTCGGTTTGGTTGAAATCAAAAAGCGCCGCTATGAGGATAAATCCAAGAGCAAGACTTAAAACAGCCAAGATATAGGAGAGGAGCAGGGTCTTTCCAAGTTTTAGAAAATGGGAAAAGTCAACCTGAAGCAGCATTAAAAAAAGCATGGCCGGAAGAAGATTGGACTTTGCAAGAGAATAGACGGCATCAATCTGTTCATTTTTTTCATAGATGCCCAAACCCGCAAGAAGCATGCTAAATGCATAAATCATAACCACACCCGGGACAAACTGGAATATTTTAGCCCTGCTTTTTGATTCTAGGAGATGAAAAATTGAAGCAATAAGTGCCAAAGAAAAAAGATAAACAGCTCCGGAGCTAATCACAATGCTCTCCTTGTATATTTTTGACAGTGTAGCATATATTTAAAAGAGTAAAACAGACAAAATTGAAGCAAAAAGAGGATATTTATAGGGTTTTAATTATAAAATGAATATATTACGGGCATGAGTTTACATACAATAACTAAGCAGAAATTATTATCAGAACCATTTAGTTATGAAGCTCTCAGGCTTGCCCGTGCCATTTACAATACCTATGTCAATTTAGATAAAGAGTTGTCGATGGAGATAAAAATCAAGTCCGTTGAAAATCTTTTAAAACTTGATTCGGGCGTTGATACGGTTTCATATATCAAAAAGTTGTTTGAGGAATTGAATGAACCGCTGGCGGTAAGAGATTTTAAATTTTACGCGCAGGTCTATCCCATCAGGTTTATTACTTTTTGTAGATACACCATAAAAGATACTCTCATTGAGATTGAACTAAGTGAAGAGTTTTTGCATGCGGAGAGTGAGTACATGCTTGAACCCTTTTTAACAGATAAAAGGTAAATTTTGGCAAAGAAATATGTGATTTTAGACACGGAAACAACAGGTGCAGGCGAGACGGACAAAGTGATACAGCTTGGATATATAGTTCTTGGGGCCAAAGAGATTGAGGTGCACAATGAGCTTTGCAGTACGGATATCCCTATTGGTTACGGAGCTATGGAAGTACACGGAATCGTACCGAGTATGATTGAGGGAAAACCCCTGTGCCGGGAAACTTCAGCCTATAAAAGACTGCTTGAGTTAAATACGGCGGATAACTATATGATAATCCACAATGCACCTTTTGACTTGGGGATGCTTGAAAAAGAGGGTTTCAACACAAAGATGAAAGTGATAGACACGCTTAGGGTGGCAAAACATATATTTGCCGATGAAGAAGCGCACAGACTGCAGTACTTTCGTTATAAACTTGAGCTTTATAAAGAGGAACAAAAAGAGGCTGATGCCCTTGGTATCGTCGTAAAAGCGCATGATGCCATAGGAGATGTCCTCATTCTCAAGCTGTTTTTGTCAAAACTCAAAGATGAGGTTTTAAAACAGTTTCCACATGCCAATCCGGTTGAGAAGATGGTGGACTTGACCAATACGCCGATTCTGATAAAAACCTTTAGATTTGGGAAATACAAAGGCAAGAGCCTCGAAGAGGTGGCGGCAAGCGATGCCGGTTATCTGAGATGGATGCTAAGCAATATGGAAAATCTTGATGAAGATATGAGATATTCCATCAATTGCGTCATGGGCGTTTAAAACACACTAAAAACAATAAACAGCACAAGTGCGATGAAGCCGCTGATAAGTGCGTAGGGGAGTTGCGTCCTGACATGCTCTATCACTTCGCAGTCGCTTGCCATAGAAGATATGATGGTCGTATCGGATATGGGCGAGCAGTGGTCACCAAAGACTCCGCCTGAGATAACCGCTCCGATACAAAGAGCGACATCCGCATCCATCCCGACCGCCATAGGCACCGCTATGGGAATCATGATGCTAAAAGTCCCCCAGCTTGTACCCGTAGAAAAGGCCATGACCGAGCTTAGCAAAAAAATGACTGCTCCAAGCAAAGAGATGCTCAAACTATCACTTGCCAAAGATGCAAGATACAAACCTGTCTTAAGCTCACCCGTCACCTCTCCGATAGCAAAGGCAAATAAGAGTATGGCAGCAATCGGGAGAAGCTTCTTTGCTCCAAGATACGAAGTCTTGCCCCAGTAGGAGAAGCTCATATTTTTTGTGCCGACAAAATACAAAAGGGTAAAAACAAGGGTTGCGATCATGGTATAAAAAATGGAACTTGAACCGCTGCCTTTTAAAATATTCCCATCGCCGGTGATATACAAAAATAAAAAAGTAAAAAATACTATCAGAACAATCGGCAAAACCATAAAATACATACTCTCACTTTTTTGATGCCTGCTTTTTGTTTTGTCCGGCGTGTATCGTGTAGTTTTCATCGCCCCTATGTCTGCATTGAACCAAATATACACAAAGGTAACAAGCAAAGCACTCATGGCATAAAAGTTATAAACAACGGAGTCTATAAGAATATCTACGCTGTTTCCGCCAATCATTCCCTGTGTGATTTGGGCAGAGATCAGACCAAGCAGCAAGGCTCCCCAGCCGTTAAATACAATCAAAGAACTGATAGGCGCTGAAGTGGAATCGCATACAAAGGCAAGCTTGGCATGTGGAATCTTGTAGGCATCGCACAGGGGTTTTCCCACTGCACCGGAAATAAGGGCAGTTATCGACGATTCGACAAAGATGACGACACCCACGATATAGCTGAGCATCAAAGCAGAGCGGGGGGATTTGACAAAAGATCTTTTATTTTGAACAAACTCTACAAATCCGCCCACACCTCCTGATCTTTCTATCAATGCCATAATACTTCCGACTAAAACCGCAAAAGCCAAGGTCTTGAGTATCCATTCCGTAGAGAGCAGGGTGAGAAAAAGTGAAATCAATGCATCAAAAGAGTCTAGAATATTAAAGCCGTTTATCACCAAGAGCCCCAAGATTATTCCGCCGAGCAAAGATAAAAGTACATTTTTTGTATAGATAGCCAAGGCAATGGATAATAGAGGGGGAAGCAGAGATAAGGGCGAGAGTTCTATGAAAATTCCTAAAACTCTATGCTAAGAAGAACGAGACCGGATCTTCCGAATTTTTCTTTATAAAGTTCGCAGTTTTTTTCCTGAACCTCTTTGAAGCCTAGTTTTTTATAATCGAGTTTTGCTTCCAATGAACCGATTTCTATAATAGTTTGCGCTATTCTGTAGCCCTTGAGTCTGGCATTTAGGAGACTTTTTTGCATAAGAGCTTTTAAGACACCGACATCCTCGTATCCTTCAAGCTCTTCCATGTAGTCAAACATCAAAGTTCTGGTGTTTAGTTTAAAATCGCATTCATCCAGAAATTCCAACTTCTCTTCCACGGTATCACAGCACTCCGTCTCGTTCAAAGCATCTATAAAAGCTTGTTTTGTAGCAATCCTGGGCTCATAGCTGCAAAGTGTACCGACACATTGATTATCTGCTTCTGCAACAAGAAAATTATCAAATCTGCACTGGTTTTTGGAGGTGCTCTGCGTCAATTTTTCCAAACACTTTAAAATGACTTCACTGTCATTTGTATCAAAGAGTACATCAAACATGCCAATCTTTTTTCCGGCTCTGCTACTCTGCAATATCATTTTTGCTAAGAAAGAAGCATCTTCCACCGTAGCTTTTCGTATTTTTATACTCATTACGCGTCCCATATTTATTAAACTGATTCATATATTAGTAATAGTACCATACCTTATGATAAAAAGTTTCTTAATCCTTATAAGTTTTCAAATTCTGTTGTTTTCATCACAGCAGATTATTTTAGTGGTGAGTGATGATTTTAACTCTTCCAAGGGCTTGCTTGAGTGTTATGAGAATGGCAAAAAAGTTTTTAAAAGCATAGAGGTCAACATTGGAAAAAATGGTTTGGGATGGGGTTTGGGGGAACTTGAGTTAACCCGCAACAGCTACGAGCCTATTAAAAAAGAGGGAGATAAAAAAGCACCCGCAGGGGTATTCAAACTCATTAGCGTTTTTGGATACAAAGAAAAGCAAAATTTCACTATGCCGTATATACACGCATCAAAAAATCTGATATGTGTGGATGACGTACGCTCCAAAGACTATAATACTATAATCAAGAGCGAGACCAAGAGCACTGAAAGTTTTGAATATATGAGAAGAGAAGACCATCAGTACGAGCTTGGGATTGTGGTGCAGCACAATGAAGACGCCATAAAGGGGAGGGGTTCTTGTATCTTTATGCATGTGCAAAAAGAGAAAGATGCGCCAACGGCAGGGTGTACGGCCATGAGCCTTGCAGAGCTTCAAAAAATCATATCATGGCTTGATGCAAAAAAGAATCCTATCCTTATACAGATCCCAAAGTCATCGGCTGAAGAAATTTTAAGACTCTACCCAAAACTCAGTGACTCTAAACTACTCCAGACAAAGAGTCGTTAAATCTTTCAGGGTGTTTTCTCTGTAGGGCCCGGATCTCTCATCCCATAATTCATAATAGGAGCTGTTGTATTGGCAGGTGTTTCTGGATGCTGTCGAATGTTCTATAAGTTTTCTTACGTATTCCAGGGATTTGCAATACTCTTTGGCGCTGTGCATTGCATCTATCTGCAGCATCAGGTAATTGATTGCGGCGATGTCGTTTAGACAGAGTGCAAGTCCTTTGTCTTTTCCTCTTGAGAAAAGCAGTTTCTCTTTTAGAATACCTAAAGAGCCTTCGAGTGCTACCTGCTTCAAGGTATCGATATTATGCGGACTTGGAGCCTGATACGCCTGTACAGAGAAACTGACGGCCTGAGAAGTCCTTATAAAATCAAGGGGATTGTCCCGGAGTAGGATCAAAATTTTGTATTGTTTGTTTTTTAGAAGTTTTGTGAGTTCGTGGGCTATAGTATGATTCGTTTTTTTGATTTTATTTTTTTGGCTTCGCAAAGATTTTGCATAGAGATTGATATCACTGCTCTTTGGATCTGCATCAAGCGTGTACCCCTCTGCTTTTAAAAGCTCCAACTCTTTTGCGTGATTTTGCAGTTTTATGCAATTCTCTTTGAAATAGGGCAGCGTCAAAAGTTCTTTGTATCCATCAAGATGCGTGTAAAGAGTATCAGAAAGGGAGTTAAATATAAAAGGATAGGGGGCTTTTGCCCAAAGCAGAATGGGCAAAAACAGCAGGATAAATTTCAATATCTTTCCCGCTACTCGTCTTCTTTGCTCATGCGGTCCTTAGCTTCTATCCCCATCAAACCAAGTCCGGTTTTAAGAGATAGTGCTACAACCATAAGCAGTTTTAAAAGTTTTGCTTCATCTTCAGTTCCTATGATTCTGCAATCATAATAAAACTTATGCAAAGATGCAGCAAGTGATTTGAGATAATCAGGAAGTTTTTGAACCTGTCTTGAGATAAAAGCGTCTTCCACAATCTCAGGAAGAAGCAGAGCGTCAAATAAAAGCGAATCTGCATTTTCACCCAAACCTTTCAGTGAAGCTTCTAAAATCTCTTTTTCACTTAAATCACTTTTACCGATAATAGTCTTTATTCTGGCATGTGCATATTGTATATAAAAAATAGGGTTTGAACTGTCTTGCTTTTTGAACTCTGCCAAATCAAATTCAAGAGCCGTATCGCTCTTTTTTGAAGCAAAGATAAATCTTAGCGCATCAGAACCTATCTCCTCTACTATATCGCTCATAAGAATGACATTGCCGGCTCGTTTACTCATCTTGTAGGGTGCACCGTCTTTTAAAAGACTCACCATCTGAGAGAGCAAGACTTCAAGTTTCTTCGAGTCATAGCCCAAAAATTCAACCGCTGCATTTACACGAGGGATATAACCGTGGTGGTCTGCACCCCAGATGTTGATGTAGTGGTCATATCCGCGCTCAAATTTTTGATTGTGATAGACGATATCGCCTGCAAGATATGTAGGTCTTCCGTCTTCACGCACCACGACTCTGTCGTGGTCATCTCCCTTGGACTCAGAGGCTATCCAGACTTTTGAGTCTTTTTCGTAGACCCCTTCACCCATCTTGCCAAGAACTCTGTTCCAGTCATCATATAAAGAGGACTCGTTGACAAAGGTGTCAAAAAATATATTTGTATCACCCAAATCTTTGACGATTATCTGCATAACCTTATCTTTTGCCCAAAGAGCAAGCTCTTTTTGACGAGACTCGTCCGAGAGAATACCTTTGCCGAATTTTTCAACAGCGCCTGAAACAAGTTCTGCTAAATACTCACCTCTGTAATAACTCTCAGGGTATTGAACATCTTCACCAAGAACACTGGAACGGCCCTCAAGCTGAATAGAGAGGCCAAGAAGGTCTATCTGGTTGCCCGCATCATTCACATAGTATTCTGCCGTAATATCATATCCGAGGTGTCTGCCTAAACGAAGAAGAGTGTCTCCGTAAACAGCACCGCGGGCATGACCGATATGAAGAGGTCCGGTTGGATTTGCGCTTACAAATTCCAAAAGGATTTTTTCATCTCTGTCTTGTTTGGCGAATTGTGTCGTATTGTCCAATGCCCATGTAGCGTATTCGCTTAAAAAGTTTTCACTTAAACGGAAGTTTAAATACCCTTTTACAGACTCAACACTGGTAAAAATCTCATTGTCATCAAATGAAGAAGCCAGTTCTTCGGCGATGGCCATAGGAGACTTTCTGAGTTCCTTTGCCAAAGAAAAAGCTATTGGAGTAGCAAAATGACCAAAAGAGCGGTCTTTTGGTTTTTCTAAAACAACTTCACGACCAAATTTTTCACGCAAAAGCGCCGATACTCGTTGTTTCAAGATTTACGCTTGAGTAGTTGTTTTTGGAGCTTCTGTAGAAGCAACTTCTTCTTTGCCCTCTACTTTTTTTGGAGCTTCGGTAGAAGCACTTTCCGGTGCATCATCTTTCATTTCTGACTTGAAGTTTTTAATACCTTTGCCGATTCCTTTTGCTAAATCAGGTATCTTTTTTGCACCAAACAATAAAACGATGATTCCAAAAATTATTAATAGTTCTGTTCCACTAGGCATTCCCATAGTATGTATCCTTTTTTTAATTAAGTCGAAAAGTATATCTACTCTTTGCTGTAACTACTCTTATCGAAATAGTTTATATTTTACAATTGTTATGTAACTTCCCATTTTTGGACAAATTCGTTTATATTTTCACTTGAAATCTTAAGCTTGGCGAATTGTACGATCAGTTTTAGCCGTTTTGCTGCTTCATCGAGTTTGTCATTGATTATCAGATAATCATATTCAGAGATTCTCTGCACTTCTCTCACAGCCATTTTCATACGTTTGTCAATAATCTCCTGTGAATCCGTTGCGCGGCTTTTCAAGCGTTTTTTGAGTTCAGAGAGACTTGGTGTGGTTATAAATACAGAGGTGGTAATGTCACCAAGACGGTTTTTGACTGCGGTGTTTCCCTGAACATCTATGTCGAAGATAACGAGCTTGCCCTGGTGCAGAGCATCTCTGACAGGTTTAAGCGAAGTTCCGTAATAGTTTCCGTGAACAACTGCATATTCTAAAAAGTTATCATTCTCTATCTCTTTTTTAAACTCTTCTTCGCTTACGAAATGATAGTGCACACCCTCTATCTCTCCCTCTCTCATCGGACGGGTCGTTGTTGAAATAGAAAAATAGAAATCCCCGATATCCGCAGAGACCTCTTTAATCAAAGAACTTTTTCCCGCCCCGCTGGGGCCGGAAAGAACAAGGACAACACCACTCGTATTTTGCATCATTTACCACCTAAAGTTATATTTATATTGATTGTCATCCCTTTTAATGACGCCGCCACATTTTCATTGCTAAGAGCATTGAGAAGATTTTTAAGGGCTTCAACTCCTTGATTTTCGTCCTCATTGTCTGCTTGTGTATCAGAAACGGGAAGTTCTTCGAGAACTTCATCAAAAAGGGCTTCTTCAGCTTTTTCAGGTTCGTCTACCTCTTCGCCTATAGCCAGTTTCAAATCTCTTGAAGTGAGCGAATCGATATCTCCTAGTTGGCTTCCCATAATCTCAAGCAAGGTGTCTTCGTCTAATTCACTCTCAAGCTCTTCCTCGCTTAGTTCTTCTACGGCATTTTGTATTTGTGCTTCGAGGTCATCTTCGGACTCAGCTTCTTCAAGCTCTTCATCTGCCGGTGTATCTTCCAAAACAGGCTCATCTTCCAAAGCAAGCTCGTCTTCCAAAGCAGGTTCATCATCGAGTTCGAAATCATCATCCAAATCCAATTCCTCTTGGGATGCCTCATTATCATTTTCTACTGAAACTGAGGTATTCTCAGGCACTGATTCTTTATCCGGAGTGTCTTGGGAAATTGTATCCTCTTCCAAAGCAAGCTCGTCATCCAAAGCAAGCTCGTCATCGAGTTCGAAATCATCACCCAAATCCAATTCATCTTCCGAATCGGAGTTTTCATCTAAAGTGCTTTTGGAAATACTGTCATCTTCCAAAATCAGCTCTTCATCCAAATCTGGCTCTTCATCGAGCGTAAGCGTGTCATCAGGTTCTGTTTCTTCATCTAAAGCATCCTCGTCATCGAGTTCGAAATCATCATCCAAATCCAATTCGTCCTGTGATGTTTCATTGAGCAGTTCTTGAACCTCCTGCAGGTCTTCTTTGTCGAGTATCCCCTCTGTAAGCTCCTCATCGGAGGATCTCTCTTCATCTAGAGTGTCTTCGAGGTTTATTTCATCATTCAGATCAAGGTCATCATCCAAATCATCATCCAGATCAAGATCATCATCCAGTTCCATATTGTCCAAATCATCAAGAACATCCAAATCTTCATCCAGTGATATCTCCTTACCGACATCACCCAGGTCATCTTCATCAAGGTTTAGGATATCATCATTGTTAAACTCATCTGTTTCTTCAAGGGTATCGTCTATTGCAAGAAGCTCTTCATCTTTTTTGATACTGTCTATATCTTTTCCTAAACCTGCGAACAATTCAACCAGATCAGTAGGTAAAAAAGGTTTTTTTATTGTGGAGCTGAATCCTTCAATATTTTGTGCATCTCTGGCACATATCAGAAGAGATTTATGAAAATTTATTTTGGCAGTTAATTCCGGCATAAGAGCATCACTGTATTTCGTATCATCTACCACGAGGAGATCATAATTTTCTGACTCTATTTCATCAACGCTTGAAACCACATCCAATTCATCAGAAGTTTTCTGAGCACTTAGGGTTACTAACTTGTTGACTACCGGATTATCATTTAAAAGCAATATCTTCACTTAGGATTCCTTTGAGGGTATTAGGACAGTGTTTTACAAAATCTCTGTTGACATTATTGTATCAAAAAAAACTAAAAAAACATCTCCAGAGCATTAAATGCATCTTGCATCTGTGTTTTTAGAATCAGCATAATCGTACTGAATGTTGCAATCAGGACAACAAATGCGACCATAATCTTTATAGGAAAACCGATAACAAGCAGGTTGAACTGAGGCATTGTTTTCATAAGCATACCAAATATTATATCCGCCAGCAAAGACAAGGCGATAATGGGAAAAGCGATAACAAAACCCACGACAAACATGTTTACGGTCGCATGCATGATGTACTCAAAAAGATTTTTACTCATAAGAAATCCGCCAAGAGGCACGCTGCTGAGTGAATTGTCGATAAACAAGAGCATCCAGTGATGCATATCTATAGCTAAAAGAATCATCAATCCCATCAGAGATAAAAACTGTGAAATGATAGGCATGGACACCCCTGATTGCGGGTCAATGGCACTTGCCATTGAAAATCCCATCATAAAGGAGATCTGCCCGCCGGCAAAGGTTATGACATTGTACGCAAGAAGCAGGACTATCCCAATCGCCAACCCAAACATAAACTCACTCAAAATCGCGATTACGATAGTGGCTAAATTTATCTCTATAGCCAGCGGCGGCATGGATGAATAAAACACAATGGAGAAGAAAAAAGCCATGGCGGCTTTGATGGTCATAGGGATATTTTGATGCGAGAAAATCGGAACCGCTAGAAAAAGTGCCCCAAAACGAAAAAACAGAAGTATGAAACCCACCATATACGTGTCGGTAAAAACTTCTGCCCAGCCCATTAGTTGACCCTGACCAGCTCTTTGTTCTCAAGTCTGTAAACTTTTTTACACATATGGGCAAGTGTTTCATCATGCGTGACGAGCACCATCGCGGCATTATGGGTATCACAATATTCAAAAAACAGTTTCATAACCTCATTTGCAGTATTTTTATCAAGATTTCCCGTAGGCTCATCTGCGAAGATTATCCGAGGTTTTTTTGTGAGGACTCTTGCAATAGATACCCTTTGCTGCTGTCCTCCTGAGAGTTCCGTTACTTTTTGTCTGATGCACTCATCGATTCCTAGTCTCTGAAGCAGAGTCTCTTCGATATCCTGGTTTGAGAGCATTGCAGCGACTTCAAGGTTTTCATAAGCGCTAAAGCCTTTAAAAAGATAATGGGACTGAAATACAAGACCCAGAGAATCTCTTTTGATCTGGCCCAGTTTTTTTTTATTCATGTTTGAGGTGTCCTCTCCAAAGAGTTCAACTGATCCGCTGTCGGCCTTTAAGAGTGTAGAGAGAATATGAAGCAGAGTAGATTTTCCGCTCCCGCTTATGCCTATGATCGCGATAGAGTCTTTGGGCGCCAAATCCAAGGATACATCATGAAAAAGTTCGTATTCAAAAGTGTGTGATAAGTTTTTCGCAGATAATAAATTCATAAACAGGATTATATCAGATATAGCTAAATTTTACGTTTTGTATAGCTTTTCTCAGGGGGATTCAAACCCGAGAGAGTTTCCCCTTACATAGCCAGTGATTCTATGGCGAATCTGGCCAGCTCGTTTAGAGCATTGATCCCGGGAAGATTAAAAAGCAGGGAGGTTCCTACTCCGCCCCATAAAACCGTAAAAGCGGAAAGAACAATAAAGGCGAAGGAGATCTTGTATCCGTAGTGCACTTTCATATGCGGGTTTTCTTTGAAATAGAGATGCATGATCACTTTGAAATAATAATAGATGGAGATAAATGCCGTAATCGCCCCGAAGATGGCAAAGAGGGTGTACCCCGCTTCTATGGCCGAAGTGAAAATATAAAATTTACCGATAAATCCTATAGTGGATGGAAAGCCGGCTAAGGAGAGCATGAACACCGTAAGCGACGCGGCAATGATGGGATTGGTTCTGGCCAGGCCGTTTAAATCGTCGTAGTTTATGGTTTTAGCACTCCCCTGGCTTATATAGCTTAAAACTCCAAAGGCACCGATGGCGCTGATAAAATAGGCAAAAAGATAAAAGATTATCGCACTTGCGGCACCTGAGGTGTCTTCAGACGTAGATGCAAAAGCGATGAGCAGATAGCCGCTGTGCACGACGGAGGAGGCGGCGAGCATTTTTTTGACGCTGTTTTGGATGATCGCAAGAAGTGAACCGCCGACCATAGTCACCAAAGCGCCTCCTATGATGAGAATGTCGTAATAGGCCTCAAACTGTATATAGTCGAGCAAAAACATCCTAAGAGCAAAGGCAAAAACCGCAATTTTAAAGACCCCCGCCATATATGCAGTAATGGGCAAAGACGCACCCTCATAGACATCAAGGACCCATGCCCCAAAAGGAACAGAAGCTATTTTAAACATAATCGTAATCATAATGAGCATACTTCCCGCGATGATAAGCAGTTGGGAATGTATATCGGTGCTCAATACATAGTGCGCAATGATGTCGAGGTTGGTACTTTTTGCCTGTGCGTAGATAAACATCATCCCAAGCAGGTAGAACGAAGCTGCAAAAGAACCCAGAAGAAGGTACTTGAAAAATGCTTCGGATGCCTTGAGCGAATCCCTGTTGAGTCCTACCAATATATAGACGGACATAGAAGCTATCTCCAAAGAGATAAAGGCGGTGATAAGTTCATTCGCCATACTCAAAACAACCATCCCAAAAAGAGAAAGAAGGAGCAAGACGAAGGATTCATGGGTAAAATAATCGGTACTGTCGATAAAGGATTTTGCAATAGCAAGCGTGAAAAATCCGCCAAGTAAAAACAAAGAGATAAAGGTAGCTCCGAAGGTGTCATACACCAGCATAGAGTTGAATATCCCGGGCAGAAGATCCATGGAGTGTTTTTCACTCACCCCTGAAGCAGATATCAAAAAGCTGACAACGAGAGTGCCCAGGGTAATATAGTAGCCCCTGTTTTTCGTATAGTGGGAGCTAAGCCCAAAGAGGAGTAAAAAGACAGCACTCAAAACCAATAAGCCCGGTACGGCTAATGCAATAAACTCATTTGTCATAAGAAGGAGCCTCTTTTTGAGATGTGTAAGATGAGGCGGTAGGCTCAATCTTTTGTATAAAATAATTTGGGAAAATACCCATGGCAAGAATCAGCAGGGCGAGAGGTACAAGGGCAAAGAGCTCATGCATGCGCAGGTCCTCAAACCCGGCCGTAGCATCGCGAAGTTCACCGTAGAGGACTCTGCTTATCATCCTAAACATAAACATCATCGCTATAAGTATAGAAGTAGCCGCTATAAATCCCACATATATATTATAATGAAAGGCTCCAAGAATAATAAGCACCTCCGCCACAAAGCCCGAAGTGAGGGGAATACCCACGATACTCAAAGAGAAAAACGCAAAAAACAGCGCAAATTTGGGAGCAATCCGGGCTATTCCTCCGAGCATAGCAATAGAATATGTATCGGTTCTCTCATAAAGCATACCTGCCATCAAAAAGATTGCCGCTGAGGAGAGGGCATGGGAGACGATAAGGTAGGAGGAGCCGATAAGACCGTAAATGTCATAGATAAAAAATCCCACTACGATTAAAGAGAGATGCGAAGCGGATGAAAGTGCAAACATCCTCTTTAGGTGTGTCTGGCTCATGGCGGAGATACCAAAATATATCAATCCAAAAAGTCCCAGACCTATGAAATAGGGTGCGACCTCGTGTGAAGTCTCGCTAAACATCGTAAAGAGAAATCTCCAAATTGCATAGGTGCCAAGTTTTGCCATAAGGGAGGACATCACGATAACTATTCCCGTAGGCGCACTTCTGTAGGTGTCGCTCAGCCATGTATGAAATGGAAAAATAGGGATTTTTATAGCAAATGCGAGCATAAATCCGCCAAAGACCAGCAGAGATTCACCCGAGGAAAGCCTAAGGTCTTTAAGCTCATCCAGGGCAAAAGAGTAGGAGCCAAACTGCTCTTTGTAGGCTACGGCTATATACAAAATAGAGATAAGCATCATCAAAGAGCCTAAAATAGTGTATATATTGAATTTCATTGCAATAAAATTCTTTTTGCCGTAGCCAAAAAGACCTATCATAAAAAATATCGGCAGGAGCATTATCTCCCAAAAAAGATAAAACAGCATCAGATCAAGGGAGAGCGCTGCTCCCATAACACCGCCCTGGACGAACAAAAGGTTTATCCAGTATCCTTTTTTGTCTCTTTGTTTATACAAAGCTATTGCCACGAGCGGCATAAGAATGGCATTCATCATAACAATACCCAGAGAAACACCGTCTACGCCTACATGGTAATTGATTCCGTATTCGGAGATCCAAGGGTGCAGTACCACAAACTGCATCGATGCCTCCGGGTCGAAATTGATATAGAGTTCGAGGGAGAGATAAAGGACTGTAAATGTCACAAGCATATAGATGACTTTGACTACAGTGATATTCAGGCGTTTGAGAAATAAAAACAGCGCTGCAAGGATAGGCAGAAAGATAATAAGACTCAAACTGCTCATAGCACACCCCTTAGGGCCCAATATAAATACACAAATCCCGATACAACTCCAATCAGCATATACAGGGCATAAAAACGGACATTCCCGTTTTCAAGATAGGAAAAAAGTATCCCCGCTCTTGCATAGTAGAGTGCACTGAGGTTGATGAGTCTGTCTATAATCCCATGGCTGATTTTTTGTTCAAAGAAAATGGAGAGATAGTGTAACGGCTGAGTGATGAGCAGAGTATATATCTCATCGACGTAGAACTTCTTCGCGACGAGATTCTCTTGGCTCTCTTTGTGTATCGCTTGGGTATAGGCGTATCTTTTGTATGTATAGAGTATCACGCCGAGGATAAGCAGAGTGTTTACAGAGATAAGCAAAAGTTCTTTGGCATGTGGAAGCAGGAGTTCTTTGTCCAAAAGATTTAGCCAATTTGAAATATTT
The DNA here is from genome assembly GCA_018825665.1 of bacterium. Taxonomy (GTDB): domain Bacteria; phylum Campylobacterota; class Campylobacteria; order Campylobacterales; family Sulfurimonadaceae; genus Sulfurimonas. The sequence continues at coordinate 75,522 of JAHJEG010000005.1, forward strand.
AGGTTTCCTCCAAAGAGCTCAGGCAGATTGAGCAGACCCGCAAAGACGGAAAGAACAGTTAAGACCACCATGGGATACAGCATGGATTTGCTGCTCTTTTTCGTGCTTTGTGTTTTTTGGCTGTAAAAGAGTACGAATACCATCCTGAACATATAATACGCCGTGAGCAAAGATGCGACAAGCGCCATAAGAAACAGTTCCACATGCCCGCTTGCATAAAGCGCGCCCATAATCGCATCCTTGGAGAAAAAAGCTGAGAGCGGAGGGATGGCGCTGATACTCAAGGATGCTGTGAACATCATCACAAAGAGCAGGGGGAGAGATTTTCTAATCCCCTGAAGCTCTCTGATATCCTGCTTGTGATGAAAAGCGACTATGATATAGCCCGCCGCCATAAAGAGCAGACCTTTAAAAAAGGCATGTGTAAACATATGAAACAGCGCTGTCGAGTACGCGCCTACACCCAAAGCCATAAACATAAATCCAAGCTGGCTCATTGTGGAGTATGCGAGGATCTTCTTGATGTCATACTGTCTTGTCGCCACAATAGCCGCGAACAAGGCACTAAAGGCACCCACATAAGCGATAAAGAGTGAGATGTCGGGTGTCATAGTATATAAGGGAGCAAATCTTGCGACCATATACACACCCGCAGTTACCATTGTTGCCGCATGTATAAGTGCAGATACGGGTGTCGGTCCGGCCATCGCATCAGGCAGCCAGACAAAAAGAGGAATCTGGGCAGATTTCCCCATTGCTCCTACAAAGAGTAAAAATGCGATAAGACTCAGCATGGAAGGGTCAATCTGTGCAAGGCTTAAAAATATGGAATCAAAACTGAATCCGGCACTCCCTGCTTCGATAAAAAGAAGCATTAAAGCGCTTAAAAAACCAAAATCTCCGACTCTGTTTACTATAAAAGCCTTATTTCCGGCATAGGTGTTTTGGATATCTTCAAAATAAAAGCCTATCAGCGCATAGGAGACAAGCCCGACGCCTTCCCAGCCGATAAACATAATGATGGGATTATCCGCCAAAACCAGTAAAAACATAAAAAAGATAAAGAGATTGAAGTATGTGAAAAATCTTCCGTAACTCTTGTCCTTATCCATGTATCCGCTTGCATACAGATGTATCAAAAAGCTTACGGGCGCCACGAAAAGAAGCATAAAAGAGCCAAGTGCGTCCGCTTTGAGTGCAAGCTCAATAGTGAATTCACCGATACTCAGCCATGTAAAAAGGTGTGATGTAAAAACCTGAGCGTGAAAATAACTCTGATAACTGACAATCAGGGCAAGAACGGCACTGACACCCGAACCTGTCAAAGCCAAAAATGTGAAGAGAGACTGTCTAGGATTTAAAAACAGCATATTGATGAAAAAAATCAAAGCCGCACTGATGAGAGGCGACAAAAGCAAAGTGCTTAAAAGGGTGCTGTCGCTCATCTTTTATTTCCCAGTATGTCAAAGAGATTCACATCCAGTGAAGCCTTGTTTCTGAATAAGACCACAAATAAAGCCATAAACAAAGCCGCCTCACTCGCAGTAATAGCGATAATAAGCATAGAGACAACCTGTGCGGATGCATCGGCCGTATCAGCGCTGATGGCTATGAGCGAAAGGTTTACGGCATTGAGCAGAAGTTCTATGGACATATAGATAACGATGATGTTTCTTCTGCTTATCAAGCCGACGATCCCTATGGAAAAAAGTATAATCGAGAGTATCATATATTTTTCTAACATCAAGCCTCCTTCTTTGAGAGTATCACAGCACCGATAAGTGCAACAAGCAGTAAAATCGATACCAGTTCAAAAGGGAGTATCCATTTGTCAAAGAGTGTCAGACCGACATCTTTTATGGTTCCAAACTCTTCACTGATCTGTGCTTTGAGTGCGATATTGCTTCGCAGGATGAGGTCAATCAGAATGAATGAAAATGGAGCCACAATCAGAGATGTCCCAAGAAGCCAATAGTTTTTATATCTCTCATCCGGAAGATTCTCATCCTTGATATTTAAAAACATGATGATAAAAAGTATCAAAGATAAAATAGCACCCGCATAGATGATAATCTGAACAACAAATAAAAAGGTAGCGTTCACAAGAGCGAATAATGCAGCGATGCTCACAAGCGTGACAATAAAACTCAGGGCAGAATCAATCGGCCGATGCGCACTTATCATAACAATGGAACTGACAATTGTTATAAGAGCCAACAGGAAAAAAATACTATCACTTTGCAAGACTGAACTCCTCTTTTGATATCCCCTGTATGCTGAGAAGTTTGGCCTTGTTATAGATGAAGTCTTCTCTGCATTCGCCGATAACGGAGTAGATCCCGCTATCCATCCGTATGGCATCACAGGGACACGCTTCTACGCAGTAGCCGCAAAAAACACACTCAAGCAGGTCGATATTAAACACCTGGGGCATCTTCTCGTCTCTCCCGTCTTCTCTGTCTGCGGCAACTATTTCTATGCAGTTCGCAGGGCAGGCGGTAGCGCACATAAAACATGCGACACAGGCGATAGAATCATCCTCTTTTCTGTGTGTGAGCCTATGCACGCCGCGATATCTTGGAGTGATATCGGTGGGTTTTTGCTCAGGGTAACAGAGTGTAGGAAGATTGGACGCATCCCTCAGGTTTGCAGTAAAATGTTTGAGCGTTGTCTTCATTCCCGAAAAAACGGCATGCAGGTATATTTTTTCTTTGAAGGTGTTTCCGTGACGCTCTACAACTTTAATTCCCATAATTCACCCCCACTACAACGATAGCCGTAATAAAGATATTTGCCAGGGAGAGGGGAAGCAGGATATTCCACCCGAGTTTTTGGGTCTGGTCATACCTAAAACGCGGCAGAGTCCATCTGACCCAGATAAAGACAAAGTGTAAAAAGAAAAGCTTTATCGTAAAAACTGCAAACTGCAAGAGCATAACACCCACTTCATTCGCATCTCCGAATCCAAGCGCATAATACGACATCACCAGGATTGCAAAAATCGTAAAACCGATAACAACCGTCGTGTATATCTTCGTCTCATCCAAACCCGACATGGCAAAGATATTGTGTTGTTTCATCCATCTTAAAAAAAGCAGTGAGGTGACAATGGCAAAAGCTATGATCCCCCAGAGGATAAGTTCAAAATTGTTAATAAGTTCGGACGTATTGAGATAGGGAAGCTGATATCCGCCCAGAAAAATGGTGACTATCAGAGCCCCTGAAGCAGCCATCGCTATGTACTCGGCTACAAAATAAAGACCAAACTTCATGGCCCCGTATTCGGTGTGATACCCTGCAACTATCTCGCTTTCCCCCTCGGCCGCATCAAAGGGTGCTCTGTTGGTCTCGGCAAAGGCTGTCACGATAAAAATAATGCTAGCAAGAGGCTGTATAAACAGACCCCAGGCAGGAAAAATAAAAAAACTTTGGGTCTGGTAGCTCACCATCTCGTTGAGACTGATTGTTCCATAGGTTATCAGGATTGAGACAAGGGACAATCCCATGGCAACTTCATATCCAATGACCTGAGCAGAAGCTCTGATAGCACCTAGAATCGCATATTTGTTATGACTTGCCCAGCCTCCCAGGATAATCCCGTATACTCCCAGACCTGCAAAAGCCAAAAACCACAATACTCCCAAATCCGTAGGAAGAGCCTGCATGGAATAGCTCTGCTCGTTTATCGTAAGAGTGTCGGCATAGGGGATTACCATAAAAGTCAAAAAGGCACTCATAAAGGCAAGAGAGGGTGCTACCAGATAGTAAAACCTGTTTTTAATATGCGAAGGTAAAAATTCCTCTTTAAAAACAAGCTTCATCATATCTGCAATAGACTGGATAATCCCCCCAAGACGGATACCGTTGATGTGGCATCGGTTTGGTCCCAGTCTGTCTTGGATGAGGGCGGCTATACGTCTCTCCATCCATACCAAAACAGGTACGGTTGCAAGGGAGTAAAGCAGGGTTAAAACAAGAGGAAGAAGAATCAAAACGGTATTCATCGCAATTGCTCCAAAAGCTCACTCAGGCTTGGGTTTTTATCCCTGAATCTTGTCGCATAAAACTTTTGGGTTATCCCCTCACAGTTGATGAGTGTTCCCGTGTCATGGGCAAAATTTGCAAAACCAAAACAATATCCACATGCCGGGGGCAGATGTGTACTTGTGAACTGGACTGATTTTTTATTGCCAAATTCCTGATGTTTTAAAAGTGTATGGTCAAAGTTGAGTATCAGCTCTGCCTCTTGTAAAGCGGCATCAAACTCTTCTTGGCATGTGCAAATCCCAAGCTTTTTCACCGAGGCGAGATTTGCACTCTTATCATTTGTTTTGAGCCACCCATCGCCGAAACTCTCATCGTAGTAGGCAAGACAGAAGAGCTTTATATTGTGCGTTTGACACAATGTTTGGATTGCCTGGAGCTGTTCAAGACTCAGCGACGGAGAAGCCAAAGCAAGTTTTTTATCCTCTTTAAGCAGTTCCTTTAGATCCTCTATGCTTGAAGAGGTGCCCTTAAAACTGTTGTTGAGTTCTTTATAGCTCAGTCTGCCGTAATCGCATAAAAAGGATTGGTTTATTCGGGCATTTCTTCTGGCTCTGAATCTGTGTATCTTCTCGCGGGTATATTTTGTCTCATTGTAATCGATACTGATATTGCATCCGCGGGAACAGCCGTGGCAGATACTCTTAGAAGTGTCTAAAAACCATACACGCTGTTTGAATCTGAAATCTTTTGAGGTTAAAGCTCCCACGGGGCAGAGTTCAACTACGTTCATGGCATAAGGGTTGTTAAGCTCGTGCCCGGGTGCTACGCCGACTCTCGCACTGTCTCCCCGTCCTATAATCCCCAGCTCACCTGTTTTTGTAATCTCCGAGGTAAAACGTGTGCATCTGGTGCAAAGCACACATCTCTCCTGATCAAGCATAACATTCGAGCCAAGTTCTATAGCCTTGCCTTTTTTTGTTTTTGGGGTAGTGAGGTGACTCTCATACAAACCGTAATCCATATAATAGTCCTGAAGTTTGCATTCCCCTGCCTGATCACAGATAGGGCAGTCTACGGGGTGGTTTAAAAGTTCAAGTTCTAAAATAGAGCGTTTTACTTCGTTGATGTTCTCACTCTTGGTTATCACTTCAAGGTTTTCTTTTACAAAGGTGTCGCAGGCGATCTGCGGACGTTTTGCTCCCTTGATCTCTACCATGCACATTCTGCAGTTACCGTCTGCACCCAAATCCTGATGATAACAAAAATGAGGGATGTTTATGTTGTTGTTTAACATCACATCTATGAGAAGTTCACCCTCTTCGCACTCTATGGAAATGTCATCAATCGTGATCCTCACTGTATACACTCCAGAAATTCATTCTCAAAATGCTTTAAAAAGCCGTTTATGACACCGCTTGCAGCAGGAGCGAAAACGCAAATCGTTTTTCCGTTCATGCTTTTTGAGACTGACTTTAAAATCTTTAGATCCTCTGTTGTCGCTGTTTTTGCGATGAATTTGTCAAGTGTCTTATCCACCCAGGAGGTTCCCTCGCGGCAAGGGGTACACTGTCCGCATGATTCGTGATGATAAAATCTGAGCAGATTTTTCAAGGCCTTGACCATAGAGGCATCTTCGTCCAGAAGTATCATTCCCCCTGTTCCAAGCTCTGTGCCCAGACTTTTCAGGCTCTCATAATCAAGCTTTGCTTCTTGAACCAGATGTGCGGGAAGTATGGGGGTTGAAGCTCCGCCGGGGATGACGGCTTTTAACATTTTGCCGTTTTTGACTCCGCCGCCGAGGGTATGTATATATTCCCACATGCCAAGACCAAACTCAGCCTCGTAGACACCCGGTTTTTCCACATGCCCGCTTAAAGCGAACAAAAGAGTTCCCGGAGATTTTTCGGTGCCGTACGCTCTGTAGGCTTCTGCGCCGTTTTCCACGATAAAAGGGACCGAGGCAATTGTTTCAACATTGTTGACAAGAGCGGGTTCTCCAAAATAAGACTCCGCCTGAGGTGTATGCGGTTTGAGTCTCGGATGCCCGCGATTTCCTTCAAGAGATTCCAAAAGAGCGGATTTTTCACCGCAGATATAAGCACCTCCGCCTCTATGGACGGTGATATCCAGCGGGTATTGTGCGCCAGAGCCTATAATGTTTTTTTCGTATGCCTCATCTATGGCAGACTGTAAAATATCGCTGAACTCCTCATATTCTCCCCGCACATATATATAAGAGATATGTGAACCGATTGCGTAGCAGGTGCAGATGATTCCCTCTATCAGAAGATGAGGGTCTTTTGAGAGAATCTGTCTGTCTTTAAATGTTCCGGGTTCACTCTCATCCGCATTGACGACAAGGTATTTTGTCCCCTGCGTATCAGCGGCCAACTGCCATTTGCTTCCGGCATGTGCGCCGCCGCCCCCTTTTCCGCGAAGACCGCTTTGTGAGATTGTATCGATAATCTCCCGGGGCTTTTGTAAAAAAAGATTTTCAAGTGATGCATATCTTCCGTTTTCAAGCGCTACAGCCATAGTATGGGAATTTAAAATCTCAAAATTTTTACTGACAATCTTAGTTATCATTGAAAACCTTATCTATTTTTTGTGGTGTCACATTCTCAAAATATTTTCCCTCAAGCGTACACATAGGCGCACCCGAACATGCTCCCATGCATTCCACTTCAACGATCTCAAACCTGTCACTGTAGTTACTTTGTATATATTTTTTTATATCTTCGCTTCCGTTGAGTTCACAAGAGAGAGTGCGACACACCTCAATCACTTTTTTTTCATTTTTTGCAAATCGAAACATCGTATAAAAGCTGGCAACGCTGTAAACATGCATAAGGGGAAGCTCTAGAAATTCAGAGATATTTTTCATAGCCGCATCGCTTATAAAACCCTCCTGTTTTTGAGCTAGCCATAAAAGAGGAAGAATCAGAGCTTTTTTTTGCGGATAACGGTTTAAAAGCGAAGCGATTTTTATGGTATTTTCCTGATTAAATCTAAAACTCATCTATCCATCTCCCCTGCGATAATATTGAGACTTCCAAGTGTAAGGATTGCATCAGCAAGCTGAGATCCTTCTATGATATCCGGATATGCGGACATTGCAGTAAATGAGGGTGCTTTGACCTTTACCTTGTAGGGTATTCCGCTTCCGTCACTCACGATAAAAAAACCAAGCTCGCCGTTTGTCGCTTCTAGAGAACTGTAATACTCACCTGCGGGAACTTTCACACCCTCGTAGGTGAGTTTGAAATGATTCATTACCCCTTCTATCGTATTATAGACAGCTTCTTTGTGCGGCAAGGTTATCGCGGCATCTTTGATGTTTACTTCGCCCTCAGGCAAGTTCTGCATAACCTGTTCTATAATCTTTATACTCTCCTGTATCTCCCCAAAACGAACCATTACTCTGTCATAGACATCACCGACACTGCCCACGATAACATCAAACGTGTAGTTTTCATACCCGTAATACGGGGTGTCTTTGCGCATGTCAAAAGGGACACCCGAAGCTCTTAAATTTGGTCCTGTCATGGACGCGTTAAGCGCATCTTGTGCATTGATGACACCGACATTCTGCGTTCTGTCATGAAAGATCCTGTTGTGTTTAATCAGTGAGAGAGTCTCCTCTACGCCATACTGTACTTTTTTGATAACATCTTTTAGATCCTCTTCAAAACCCTCATACAGATCGTTCGTCATTCCGCCGACTCTCATGTAGGAGTTTGTCAGCCTCGCACCGGTGAGCTTGGAGAGCAGTTCATAGATATCCTCTCTGGGATTATACATATACCAATAGTTTGTGAGTCCGCCCATATCTACCAAAACAGCGGCCAAACAGACAACATGGTCTTCAATGCGCGAGAGTTCAAGCAACATAACTCTAATAGCCTGTGCACGCAAAGGGAGAGTGATTCCCAACATCTCTTCGACTGTTTTTACATAAGCGATATTATTGCTGATGGCAGAACAGTAATTAAGTCTGTCTGTATAGGGAACGATCTGATTGTAGCTATGGTTCTCACAGCTCTTCTCAAATCCGCGATGCAGGTAGCCTATCTCTGAAACTGCCGCTTCGACCGTTTCGCCGTCAAGGGCTACATAGGTTCGTATCGTTCCGTGGCTTGCAGGGTGGGATGGCCCTAGATTTAAAAACATAAGGTCTTTGTTGCATTCACTGAATGAGCCGCTCTCAAGTCTGCAGACGACATTCTTGCTCAGCAGCCTGTTGTTCATCTCATCGATTAAGTCATCGACTTCATAAGAGAGTTGTCCCTTGGTGATAGGGTACGATTTTCGCAAAGGATGGCCTACAAACTGGTGATGGTTTAAGATTCTTCTTAAATTTGGATGATGCAAAAATGTAATGCCGTACTGGTCGTACACTTCTCTTTCTAACCAGTTGGCACCTTTGAAGATATCTGTTACAGTTTCGATTTCAAGCGTATGCAAATATGTTTTAATAAGGATATGCTCTTGAAAACTTTTATGACGGATAATATAGACTAAGGCATATGCCTCTTCTTTTGCCTGTGGATATTCGCTGTAATCCACAGCAGTGATATCCAGAAGATAGATGAAGCCCTCATTATATTTGTTTTGTAGAGATGCATGAAGTTCTTCGGGCAAGAGCGTGATAAACTTAGACATCATCAAGCAAACCTTTAAAATCCTTATGTCTGTCCGGATTATAGGTATGGGTTCTTAAATCTTTTTGCAAGGACAAAAGTGCATCCAATAAGGCTTCAGGCCGCGGTGGACAACCGCCGACATACAGATCAACGGGAATAATCTCATCAATCCCCTGCATGGTTGAGTAGTTGTCGTAAAAACCGCCGCTGCATGCGCATGCCCCCATACTGATAACCCATTTAGGCTCACTCATCTGATCATATATCTGTTTTAGTATCGGGGCTTGTTTGTATGTAATGGTTCCTGCTACTATAAGCAGGTCTGCCTGACGAGGTGAAAAACGGACCACTTCCGCTCCAAAACGGGATATGTCATATTTACTCGCAGCCGCACTCATAAACTCTATGGCACAGCAGGCCGTTCCAAAAATCATAGGCCATAAAGAGGATTCTCTAGCCCATCCTATCGCATCGTCGAGTCTTGTTGTGATTGCTGTCTCAAGAGGCAGAGTTTGAGTGTTTATTTCCATTTCAAAGCCCCTTTTTTGTAAATATAGATAAGACCAGCCAACAGAAGGAACATAAAAGCAAACATCTCAAAAAGACCGGGAACACCTGTCTCTCTGAGTGTCACAGCCCAGGGGAACATAAAGAGTATTTCAACATCAAATATTACGAATATAATTGCTACAAGATAATATTTGACGTTAAAACGCTCAAAACTGTCTTTATATGTTTTTTTTATACCGCTCTCATAGGTCTCGTTGATGGCAGTACCGGGTTTTGATTTTTCACCGATATAACGGCTCAAATGAAATAAAAAAGGGATTAAGATTGTCAGAAGAAGGATAGTTGCAAGAGGCAAGAAAAAATTGTAATTCAATATACCACCCTTTTAAAGTGCAATTATTATATAACAATATTTCTTAATTAAATAAAGAAAAACGGGTAAGGAAAATCCTTAACCCATTTGAGCTGCAACTTCAGCAGCAAAGTCATCAACTTTTTTCTCAATTCCTTCACCCACTTCAAGGCGAACGAAATCTACGATCTCTGCAGAACCGCCAAGTTTTTTAGCTTCTGCTTCAACAGCTTCAGCTACAGTCAACTTGTCGTCCATTACATATTTTTGATCTAAAAGAGCTTGTTCTTTATCCAAAGTAGTATTGTCATCAATAAAACGAGCTAATTGACCCGGAACAATTTTATCCCAGATTTTTTCAGGTTTGTTTTGTGCTTGTAATTCTGCTTTGATATCAGCTTCTGCCTGAGCCAAAACTTCATCAGTCAATTGAATCATAGAGATATATAAAGGAACATTTTTAAGCGGTTTTTTCAAACGTGCAAGTTCTTCATTGTCTTTTTTAATAACTTCAATTCTTCCGATAGTTTCAGATTCAACATAACTTGGATCAAAATCTTTATAGCTTAATGTTGTCGGCTTCATAGCAGATGCATGCATAGCTATGTTTTTTAGTAAAGGTCTGATACCTTCAGCTGTTTTAGCGCTGTCACATTTTGCAGAGATAATAACTGCTATACGGTTGTTTGAGTGAATATACCCGTTAATAGCAACAGTATCATCATCAGCATTCAAGGTTGCAAAACGGCGAACTTCTATCTTTTCACCAATTTTTGCAACTTTTTCACTGAAGTAAGAACCAAATGCAGAAGCATTTAAAGTTGTTACGTCAGCAGGAGATGTTGCGTAAATCTCTTCTGTTGTTTTGAGTACTAAATCTTTGAAACCTTCATTTTGAGCAACGAAGTCAGTTTCTGAATTTATTTCTACTACTGTAGCCTTAGTAAAATCATCAGAGATTTTAAGACCTACAAGACCTTCAGCAGCAACTCTGTCAGCTTTTTTAGCCGCTTTAGCGATGCCTCTTTCTTTTAAAAGTTCAGTAGCCTTAGCCATGTCTCCATCAGCTTCAACCAAAACTTTTTTACAATCCATCATAGGAGCATCTGTTGCCTGACGCAACTCTTTTACCATTGCTGCTGTAATTGCTGCCATGATTATACTTCCTCTGTTGCTACTGGAGCTTCTGCAGCTTCTTCTGTCTCTACTTCTTCTTGAGCAGCGTCAGAACCACCTTCAGCCAAGGCTTTACCTTCGTTGATTGCAGCAGTCATTTCACGACAGAAAAGTTGGATAGAACGGATAGCATCATCATTACCAGGAATTGGATAAGTGATAAGATCCGGATCACAGTTCGTATCAAGTGGAGCAACTACAGGGATACCTAAACAACGAGCTTCCAAGATAGCGATGTGCTCTTTTGCAGCATCTACTACGAACATCATATCAGGAAGTTTTTTCATATTACGGATACCACCGAAATAGATTTCAAGTTTCTCTTTTTTTCTAGAAAGCATTAAAGCTTCTTTTTTAGTTAAAAGATCGATTTGACCGTTTTCTTGCATCTCAGTGATAAGGTCAAGTTTACGGATAGATTTTTGAATAGTAGGGAAGTTTGTAAGCATACCGCCTAACCATCTGTTCTCTACGTACGGCATTCCACATGCAATCGCTGCTTCTTTTACAGAGTTACGAGCTTGTTTTTTAGTACCAACGAAAAGTACTGTTTTGCCTTCAGCTGCAGCATCAACAACGATTTGGTATGTGTTACGGAAATAACGAAGAGTTTTTTGTAAATCTATAATATAGATATTTTTACGAACACCGAAGATATATTTTTTCATTTTCGGGTTCCAGCGACGTGTTTGGTGTCCGAAGTGTACACCACATTCTAAGAGGTCTTTCATAGTTACCATATAAGGTCCTTTAAGGGCTGTTTTTCAAGCCAGAAATTTTGTCAGTTTGCTACGGCAATGTCGAACAATTTTTCTCTAAAAAGAGGGTTGCACTGACTTTTTGACACATACCTGTTAATGTTTTCTTTTAGGCGTATAGAAAAGAAAAATCGCGGAATTATACTGGAAATATGTTTAATTGAAGCTTTTTTTCTCTTTCGTAAAAGGATTGGATTTTATTGACTTTGTTACTTATAATATTTTTTTATACTACTAAATCAAGGAATTAAAATAGAATTTATATACTCTGATGTATAGTATCACATTAATAATATAAAAATGTGTTATACATGTGACGCTGTTTTTATATTAAAATTTTTAAGGATATCTAATGAATAAGCCTCTAATACTCTCTTTGGCTGCTGCCACTATTTTGGCAACAAATTTAAGTGCAGAAACCATGTTTGACAGATTTCAAGCTATGGAATCTGAGATGCAAAAACTAAAAGAGGAGATAGCTTCTTTAAAAAAAGTCAAAGCAGCGGCTCCTGTCTTAGCAAAAGATGAAGATGAAGACGAAGCAGAAGATTCTTCCGAAAAAGAAGAAGACGAGGATGAGGAATCAGAAGAAAGTGATTTAAAAGAGGATATTAAAGATCTTCAGGAAACTGTAATGGAAATAAACAAAGCAACTTCCGGCAGTCATTTGAAATTTGGAGTCGATTACAGATTTGCAGTTGAAAATATGAAATATACTATGGCAAATGGTGACGATGCCGGCAATGATGCTCTTATGACAAATAGATTTTGGATGAATATGGACTGGTTGGCAACTAAAAACTTAAGTTTTGCCGGGCAGTTGGCATATAGCAAAACATTTGGTTCAAGAAGCGGATGGCAAACGAATGTAGCAGGAATGGAAGGCTTTGATTGGATAACAAATGAAAATCCGTATGATGACAATGTGCGAGTGCGTTCAGCATACTTTCTTTACAGAAATGATACTTTTATGGAATCTGATGTTCCGTGGACTTTTAGTATAGGTCGTCGTCCTTCTACGAATGGGCATTTGATAAATCTAAGAGATGATGATAAGGCTGCTTCTCCTATGGGACATAGCATCAATGTTGAATTTGACGGGCTTAGTTCTAAATTTGCTTTGGAAAATATTACCGGTGTAAGCGGCATGTATATCAAATTCTGTGCAGGTCGTGGCGGAACAAATGCAGGTGCTAAGTTTTTTTCAGTCAATCCTCAAACGGGTGCCGTAGTACCAAATGCTCCCTACGCAACGAACAAAGATGATTTACAAGATATTGATTTGGCAGGTTTGATTTTTGTACCATATAATGATGGGCAATATTCTTTAAGTACCCAATATTATTATGCAAATAATTTAATTGATGCAGATATCCAGTATCCTGGCGGAGTACCTACGATGACCGGTATGAAAACTGTTGGTGGAATGCATAGCTTTACGGCAAATGTAGTTATGAACGGTATTGGTGATGGTATTAATGACTTTTTGGATGATACCATATTCTTTGCAAGTGGAGCACTTAGTAAAACAAATCCTTATGCAGATCAAGGAATGCTCGGCTCAAAAGCAGGTGAAAGCAAAACCGGATATTCAGTATGGATAGGAACGCAATTCCCTTCATTGCTAACGGATGATGGGAGATGGGGTGTTGAATATAATAAAGGTTCAGCGTATTGGAGAAGTATAACATATGCCGAAGATACAAATATAGGCTCTAAGATAGCTGCTCGCGGTGATGCTTATGAGGCTTATTTTACAGAGTATTTGGTAGAAGATATTTTGTCTATGCAGCTTCGTTATACATATATCGACTATAAATATACAGGCAGCAACGGTTTCTTTGGAAATGATACAGGGACATCTACTCTTATAGATAATCTAACGCTTGCTCAAGGAAGCGGTGTAACAGTGGATAAAGCGCAGGATATACGCTTTTATATCAGATATAAATATTAATAGGAGAGTATTACAAACCGTGTAAATACGCACGGTTTACTCTCTTTTGAGTTTTAATGTTGAATATTTTTGAACTAAGAACAGTTATAGTTTAGACTATAACTGTAGCTATTTTTTTTAGCAGATCATCATTTCTGATCGGTTTCATTAAGAAACCGTTGGCCCCAAACTCCAGAGCTTCACTTTTTTTTGTTTCATCCGTTGTTAAAACAATTATAGGCAACTGACGCAGATTGTCATCGGCACGTACTACTTTTAGCATCTCTATTCCGCCCATTACAGGCATGATAATGTCTAAAAGAATAAGATCTATGTCATCTCTTGATTTAAGCACACCTATGGCATCTGAGCCGTTTTTAACTTCAATTACCTCTTTTACTTTTCCGCTTTTATTCAGCATGGACTTGAGCAATTTTAAATTAATCATATCATCATCCACTGCTAGAACAACTAAATCGTCTTTTGACATTTTTTATCCTTAAATAAATTTTTCAAATACTAGTCTTAGTAAATCTTTGTTCACTATATTTTTTATAAACTCATGCACGTAAAGTGCATCATCTTTATCTTCCGGTGTCGAAATGTCATTGATAAGGACAAGAAATGATTCCAGTCCAGTATTGGAGTTTGACTCTTTTATTTTTGCTGAAAAAGAAGCTAAGTCCAATCCCTCTATCTCTTTGTCAAAAAGGATAAGTTTAAATGTGTCACGCATGGTTAACTCATTTAACTCATCTATACCGTTTGCCACCTGATATGTATATCCCAAAGCCTCTAAAAGCTGTACATAAAGTTTAGATTCAAAAGAACTTTTTTTGGCCAGGAGTATATCCGCTTTGTATGTTGCTTTTTGTACTTCCTCTTCCAAAGGCTCTTCAGTCTCAAAAGGCTCTTGGGGTTCTTGAATCTCTTGGGGTTCTTGAATCTCTTGAACCTCTTGCGTTTCATCCAATATATATTGCGGTTCTGCAGATTCAGGCTCTTTTAGAGTCTCTGATTCTAAAGCATCCTCTTCAGGAATAAATAAATCTTCCTGGAATGCGACCTTTGTCTCTTTAGGAACAGCCGCAGTTTCCGCTTTTAGCTCATTTATATTTTTAGGAACATGTTTGTCCTCAACTATATAATCTACAAGAAAGTGGTTTAACAGTGAGATAATATCAGAGCGGACTAAAGGTTTTGTCGTATACTCATCCAAGCCGGCTTCTAGGAATCTTTCTCTATCTCCTTTTAAGGCGTTGGCAGTAAGTGCCAAAATAGGAACATGCGGCTGGTTGTATTCCTCTTCATATTCGAGTATCTCTGCAGTTGCTTCAACTCCGTCGAGGAAAGGCATTTGAATATCCATAAAGATAAGATCAAAGTTTTCATCTTTTCTTTTTTGGAAGGCTTCGAGTCCGTTGCTTGCAATAGATACAGTAAGGCCCAGGTCTTCCAATGTTCTTTTAATAAGCTTTTGGTTAATGATATTATCTTCGGCTACAAGCACATTGGCATCAAATTTTGATGTTTTGGCATCAAATTTTTTACGGCTTACTTTTTTAGATTTTTTGGCACTGTAGTTTTCAATGTTGAAATTTTCAAGCGCAAGTTTCACTTTGGATATATTTAAAGGCTCATAGATCGTTTTGAATATGTTGATATTTAAAGACTCTATTTTTTTCATATAATATGACTTAGTCAATAAAATAAGAGCCTGAGGCAGTTGAGAATAACTCACCAAATCTTTTTCATCCGTATAATCAAAATCAATAAAAACCAAATCATAACTTACTTGTTTTTGCAGTGTTTCGAGTTCACTCAAGTCTTTGAATGAAGTATAGCTTACACCGTAAAAATCAAGGTATTCACGAAGATATGTTTCTTGTCTTTTTGTTTTATGCTCTGTTTCTAGAACTAAGGCATTCAGGTTGGCAAAAGTGCCTTTTGAACTTTCGTTTAATGTCTCAACTTCCTCAAAATCAATGGTAAAGAAGAATGTAGTCCCCTCTCCTGGCTCACTTTGTATATCAAGCTGTCCACCCATAAGTTCAACAAATCTGCTTGAAATCGTAAGCCCAAGACCTGTACCTCCGTATTTACGCGTAATAGAAGTATCTGCTTGTGAAAATGCCTCAAAGATTCTGGCTTTTTGCTCACTGGTAACACCAATACCGCTGTCTTGCACTTCAAATCTGATTCTTGTAATACCCTCTTCTTCAGATTCAAGTTTTCTGATATCCACATTGATGGTTCCGGCACTGCTTGTAAATTTGATAGCATTGGACAGAAGATTGATCAAGACTTCTTTAATCTTGGTCGGATCCCCTTTTATCGGCTGTTCTAGCGCCGGATCAACAAAACAACCAAGGTCTATATGTTTTTCACTCGCTCTAACGGCATATACGTCCACAGCACTCTCAAACTCTTCAATCGGGTTAAATACAATATCTTCAATTTCAAGTTTGTTACTTTCGATTTTTGAAAGGTCAAGGATGTTGTTAATAATCTCGAGCAGGTTTTCTGAACTTTTTTCAATAATCTCAACAAATTCGTTTTGCTCTTCTTTGAGCCCAGTGTCTTTGAGAAGTTCCGTAAATCCGACAATACCGTTAAGAGGCGTACGTATCTCATGTGACATATTGGCAAGGAACATTGATTTTGCTTCACTCGCTTCTTGCGCAGACTCTTTATCTTTTCTGGTCTGTTCAATGATTTTTTCAAGCAGGGTATACGCTTCTGCCGTTCCTTCTGCCGTATGAAGGTTTATATTCATTTTTGCTTCATCGGTGTCTTTGGTGTCTTCCGCAACCCTTCTTAAAACATCCTCAAGGTTTTTGATGTTTTTTGCAATTTCGTTTGAGAGTAAAAAGCCCAAAATCGCCAAAATAACAGAAACCAGCCAAATACTGAGGGTAATACTCAGAAACTGTAAGGCCTGCTCCTGAACACTTTGCGCTCTGTCATCCAGAGCATTAAGCAGGATATCCTCAGACTCTGAAAGCAGATTCGCTTTTTCTGAAAGCATAGTAAACCAGATACCCGAACTTGTCTCATATTCACCGCTGGCTGCAGCTGATAAAATAGAAGCTCTTTCTGTGTTTATATCTTCAAAAAGTTCTTTGGAATCTTCATTTTTATAGATAGAGTCAAGCTTAGCAACTATGTCTTTGTTTCGAAGAGTATCGTAGTTGATAGCATCAGCTTTTGCGATAAGTGATATCCAGACATTGAGTTCATCTTCTTCAAGTTCTGTAGAACTCGCGATTGTAAATGAGATAAAGTCTCTTTCTGAAGCTGTAAACTCTTTGGCTCTAACTATGGAGAGATATATAGAAGATAATTCATTGATTTCTTGGTCAATTTGGTTCTTGGTTATATTTTCAAGTTGAAGAATAGCTTTATGCTGTGCTTTTCCGTATACCGTCTCGTAAACATTTTTGAAATTTGCCTGATGTTTATCTACCAGGTTTCTTAAATTTTTAATTTCGCTAATGGAATCCGCTATCGACTTTGTGTTGACACATGTAGCACATTTTTCTTTGCCCTCAGCGTGATCATGCAGGCTCAGATTGTTGTTGGTATTTTGCAGATAAGCCTGGAATTTACTATCGACTATCTTTCTTTGTTGTGATAAAGACTTAAGTGTATTTGGAGAGGAATTCCCAAGATACATTACCGTCATACCTCTTTCACGGGATATGTTACCGACGAGTTCGTTTAGATCCCTATTCTCAGAAAGTTTATCTTTAAGGACCTGAGCAGCCTTGTAGTTTGCATATGATTCGTATACATAATAACTTGTCAACATAAATAAGACAGTTATCGGTAGTAAACTGATTAATCTTAGTCTGTTTTTTAATCCTAATTGCATCTATTAACCCTCTAAATTTGATATTTGGTTTAACTTTGTACCAATTGCAGCGGCACACTCTTTTGCTAAGTCTACATCTGTAGTGCTCATGATCGTCTCTAACTCTTGAGTGAAGTTATGAATTCTCATGTTGTCACTCATCCCTTTTAATTGAATTGCAGCTTTTTTAGATCTGTTCATATCATCCTGCTCTATTGCATCGCGTATAGAATTCAATGATGTATTAGCCTCTTCCAAATAGTCTTGGAAGAGTGCATTAAAACTTTCTATACCGATTCCGATTTCACCTGCAACCAGGGTTTTGTTGTAGTTGATCTTTGGAAGTATCTCTTCTTGCTTTGGTTCTTCATCGAGTTTTGCTTCTTCATCGTGTTGCAAGTCGAATTCATAAGTATCTTCTTCATCGAATGAATCAGGAATTACATCCTGCAGTTCCGGTATTTCATCTTTGAATTTGAGTTGCGAATCCTCTTCATCCATTGCGTCCGTGGTGAACTCTTCTAAGTCGTCTTGCAGTTGGAGTTCGCTTTGTGCGTCTTCTTCAAATGAAAGTTCTTCCTTGTATTCTTCTGCATTCTCGGTCGCTATTGCATCATCATCAAGCAGGGCAATCTCTTCATAGTCCAAGTCTTTTTTTTCTTCGGGCTGATTGTCATTATGCAAAAAGTCATCATCAGCCAATTCAAGCATCTCTATTTTATCCGGAACTTCCGAATCATCTATCTCTTTTTCTTTGAACTCATGCGGAGCGTCTTGCGTATCTATATACAGGTCGTCTTCCGTATTTGATGCTAATGTGTCTTCCTTGAAGTCAATAAGCAGATCATCATCCTCTTTGTGTGGAAGTTCTTCAGAAGGCAAGTCCGCAACCTTATCTTCCTCAACAGCTGTAACATTGTTTACAGGTGCTTCTTGAAGCTCTTCACCTGATAGTTTGGAAATTATTCTATAAAATTTATTAAGACTGTTCCTAATAACGGTATGGTCGGCCGATGTATTGATTATGACCAAGGCTTCAAAAGCATCTTCTATTCTTAGATTGGCCGCAACACCTTTGAGTTTGTGGGATAAAACTTTTACATTGTCAATATCGGCTTCTTCAAGTGATTTATACAGATCGTCTTTGAACTCTTTTGCCTGATTGATAAAGTCTTGTATAAACTCTTCGATTAAATCTACAGGAAGTCCAAGCTCATCAGACGCTACATGAGGATCGTAAACATAGTCACTTTCGGGTTCAAGATCTTTTTCCTCTGTTGCAGGGATTTCTTTTGCCTGCGTATCTTCGAGTTCAATATGAACATCATCAATGTCCAATTTAAAATCTTCATCAGTTTCTTCTTGGGCTTCAAGAGTAGTTTCTTCTTCTTTGATAAAATCTGTACTTGGCGTCGTGAGAGGTTCTTTAGGTTTGTGGTACGCCGTATCTTCGTATATATCTTCATCGAATGCAGGTTCAGAATCAAATTCATCGATAAGCTCTTCCTCAGCACTGAACTCGTACTCGTCCTGCAATGCTTTTGGCTGTTGTTTTATTTCAACTTCCCGGGTGTCGGCAAAGTCATCCGCTTCCTCAATTTTTTCTGCCATCAAACTGCCGGGTGCTATTGTTTTTGGAGCAGGTCTCTCTAGCAGGTCTCCAGCGATTTGTTCATTTTCTTTATGTGTGAGTTCCCTTACATTGCCCAAGTTTACGATATACGCTTTTTTTGAGGGATGATCAAGCAGATAGATGGTGTTTATCCCCAGGGTACATTTATAATTTTTGTTGTTCGCATGTATGATTACTTTTGAATCTTCCGCACTTTCGGCACATGTAATAAAGTCTATCCAGTGCACGTGCTTAAAATTATGAATATACCCAGGTGTCTTAACAAACAAATCCGCAAAATCCGCAGCTTCTGATAATAATCCCTGCAAGTCCGAAAAACCAAGAGAGTCTAAATCATGATCATCAATTCCTATAAACTCTTTTTTATAATTGTAGATTAACATGAATCTCCTTTAAGCCTCTGAGCTTAGCATTTTTTTGTAGAGCTCTTCATTCTCTTTGATATCTTTTCTAGAAGCGGGTTTTCTGGCGGCAATGTAGCCTATCACCTTAAAGTCCTCATCAACAATAGGAAGGATCTCTGTATCTACCCAATAGAACAAACCGTCTTTTCTGAGGTTCTTGACCAGACCGTTCCATGCCTGTCCGCCCTGGATGGTTTCCCACATCTTTTTAAATGCGGCTTTTGGCATATCAGGATGTCTTATAATATTGTGCGGCTGTCCTACAAGTTCATCGACTTTGTAGCCTGAGACCTCACAAAATTTTCTGTTTGCATAAGTTATGATGCCATCCAAATCTGTCTGGCTTATAATTACCCGGCCTTCATAAAGAAACTCTTCGTTTATAGGTTTGATCTTACCCATCTGTGTACCTCAATTGTATAAAAAAATAACTATAATTCTCACAAATATATCATAATATATTGAAGAAAAACT
>JAHJEG010000006.1 GCA_018825665.1 bacterium
TGACTGGTGCCATCGCCAAGTGGTAAGGCCGCAGCCTGCAAAGCTGCTATCCCCAGTTCAAATCTGGGTGGCACCTCCAATTTTATAATATTTTTTTTACTACAAACGTGGATCTTTGGCAGAGTTGGTCGAACGCACCGGTCTTGAAAACCGGCGAGGGTCATACCTCCCAGGGTTCGAATCCCTGAGGGTCCACCATTCTTAAACTCCTAAAACAATTACTTTCAAAACTTTATTATACTCTTAGCAAAATTTGTACCTTTTCGGCCTTATTTGCTTATTGCGCAAGGATCAGCCTCCTCCATCATTTTGCATTATATTTATTCTCACCATTTTTAGAAATCTCTTGTTGTAATCAACTCTTTGATTTTTTACTAGAACGGGGGTAAGACGAATTGAAGCATTTTTCATACTATATCCTTTACTTGTAAAGTATCGAAATACTTAGGCATATAAACAAAGAAAACTGTGTGAATCCTATGGATAAAAGCAAAAAGCGTTCACAAAATAACTCTCAGCGATGCCGCAAGAGGAAGATTATTTCCAAAGACTCCCTAAACAGGGTTATAACATCCATAGTCATATATTCTTTTTTTTTAGTAAAACTATGGGACAATGTCCGCTTGCTAAGAAATACAAAACAATGAAGGTTAGAGATGAAATCACCCGCAAAAAATGAGACAAGAAGAAAATCACCGCCAAAAAGAAAGACTATCGATCCCAATCCGAAAAATGAAGTAAAAGAGATGTTTTTTAAATGGTTTAAAAAGAATAATCATGCAGGTCAGATTATGAGCAAACAGGATATTGTCACAAATATTTTGACCAAACTCGATGCGAAGCAGGATGATGCCCTCGAAGAAGCTATGAACGATCTCAAAAGTTATGGTTTTGTCGAGACAAAAGAGGATGGGCTTACACTCGTACTTACCCAAAAAGGCGCCGAGTACATTGCTCAGAGATAAGACTCTATTATTTTTCTTACTGTACTATAATAAATCAATTTTTATATGAGGAAAAAGATGCCTAATATATCATGGAAACCTGAGTATATGCTCAACCATCCTGTAGTGGATCGTGAACACAAAAAACTTTTTGAGATAGCTGCAGAGGCTTTTAGACCTGTCGCTCCCGAATTAAGAAAGAAAAAGATCAGAGACACTATTATCAATCTCAATGAATATATGACAATGCATTTTGAACACGAAGAGAGTTTTATGCGCATCATAGAGTATCCTCTCATACATGAACATCAGATGATTCACCAGATCATCATTCAAAATATGAAAACGATGCTCAACAGCCTTGCGGGTATTTCCATCAAAGAGTTTGAAAAAGACCTTGCCTTTTTTATAGAGTCTTCTCTTGTCAATCATATTTTATTTGAAGACAAAAAGATTCATAAATGGTTTGAGACAAAAGAGGGACCGCGCCATGTTATAAAATGGAGTCCTAAATACCTCACAGGACAAAAAGATATCGATGAAGAGCATCAATTTTTATTTACAATTGCCAATGAAGCTTTTTCCACTGCCGATACTCCAAATAAAAAACAAAAACTAAAAGAAACGGTGGCAAAACTTCACCATTATCTCAGGCTCAATTTTGAGCATGAGGAGTCTTTTATGCAAGAGATCGCTTATCCCGATTTTCAAACCCACAGACAAAAACATGAAAAGACTTTGGCAGAGATGGATACCTTTATCAGCAAACTCCCCTCAATGGATGCTGCAACTGCCGAGCTTGAGCTAGCAATATTCATAGAAAAATGGCTTATTTTGCACATTATCTACGAAGATATCAAAATTCAGAAGTTTGTTGATTCCGCAGCTTCCGTGGATTTCATAAATCTGGAAGAGTTGTAGAAAAAGCATCCTCTCCTCTCTTGGATTTTAAGTCCTTCGGCTTTTCAAAATTATAAAAAAAAGAAACTTTACACTATAATTGAAAACTTAAAATTTTGTGTCAGGAAAGAAATGATGAACTCTATAACAATGCTATTGGCTGCTTCTATGCTGAGCGTAGGCGTATACGCCTCGGATGTGCTTCAAAAAACTGCTGTTGAAAGTGAATTCCCCTATATACAGCCTGTTGCCGTCGAAGAAGCACCTGCGGCCGCCAATGCAGAAGCAGGCAGAGCCAATAAAGATTCAGCTCCCCAGACGAACGAAAAGGCCAAGAGCATCGAATATACCCCTCCCATAGAAAAAGACGAGGATGGAGACGGGGTCGTCGATTCAATGGACCTGTGCCCAAATACGCAAGCGGAATTCACGGTAGACGGCTATGGCTGCCCGCAAACCGTAACACTCAAGGTCCACTTTGCCTCGGGGGAGTACGCTGTCAATGACACCCTGATAGGGCATCTCAAATCCTTTGCCCTCTTTCTCAAAGAAAATAAAGAGTACCAGATCGTCATATACGGCCATACCGATACTCTCGGTGACTCCTACCAAAACAAAATACTTTCACAAAATCGCGCGAATTCCGTAAAAGAAGCCTTGATTCGATACGGGATAAAAGATACCAGAATAACTTCTGTAGGCAGAGGCGATGCGGACCCTATAGCCGACAACTCCACACAAGAGGGGCGTATGAAAAACCGCCGTATTGAAGTGGAGCTCATCAAATAGCAGGCACTCAAAATATAGACGCTTTGCTAGTATCTGTGCTTTTTTAAAAGTTCTCCGTACATTTTTTGCATGAGAGGAACTTGCACATTTTCTTTTTTTGCTTCTTTGAGGATATATCCGCTGAGTGTTTCAAGCTCGTCACGCTTTTTGTTTGTAAAGTCAAGATGCATAGAAGTGGAAGAATCATAAGGCACTTTAGCAGCTGTCTCAAGTGACTTTTGCACCTCATCAAAAAGCTCTATTGCCTTTGTTTTTGCGACTTCTGCTATCTCGTTTAAAACACCCTCGGCCTCGGCAAAATGATGTTCATACACATACCCTATACTTTTGTCATAATAGGTAGTAAGTGTCGCAAAAGCGGAAATAAATATATACTTTTTCCAAAGGGCAGTTTTGATATCCTCAGGTGTTTTACTGCGAAGGTCCGCTTTCTCAAACACCTCTTTTAAAATCCTAGCAGCTTTTGTTTCCCCGCCAAAGACGGCCGCAAACACCCTCCCTTTTTTTCTGATGACACCGGGTTCTTGAAGGTGTGAAAGTATATAGATACACCCGTCTAAAACGCTTGCATTGCTGAGTGATCTTAGTGTATCCCCGTGATTGACCCCGTTTGAAAAACTCACAAGGATGCTGTTTGAGTTTATATTTTCTGATATCGCCTCATAGGAGTCTTTTAAATCATAGCTTTTGACACAAAACAATACTATGTCAAAATGCCCCTCTGCCTCATTAAGCTCTTTGACTCTCAGGTCTGCATTCCATGATGTATCATCCTCTACAATACGCAGCCCATCCTCTTTTATTTTTGCCAGATGCCGCCCTCTTGCAAACCCGATCACTTCCTCTGGTGTTTTCGTCAAACACGCGGCCAAATATCCGCCCACACCGCCAAGACCCACTACTGCTATTCTCATTTTAAATCCTTAAGCAAAGAAGTATTATATAATACGCTTTTATAAAGGACGCTCATGCCGCGTATTGACAGCGAAAAATTTTATACCTCAGCAATAAAAGTACACGGTACCACCGCAAAAGGGGTCAACTGGTACTCCAAAGAATCCCAGGAACTTAGATTTGATATTATTTTAGAGATGCTTCCCCATGATTTGAGCGCTCTTAGCATAGCAGACGCGGGATGCGGTTTTGGAGATTTTTATACCTATATGTGTAAAAAAAAGAAAAAACCAAAAAAATATATCGGGCTGGATTCCCTTGCAGATATGTATTGCATAGCTTCAGAACAAACCGGCTGCGAGATCATCCTGGCCGATATCTGCAAAGAGCAGCTTCCACATGCCGACTTTTATGTCTGCAGCGGAGCTATGAATGTATTAAACGAATTTGAGACGCATCTTTTTATACGCAACTGTTTTGCGGCATGTGGAATCGGCTTTGTGTTTAACATACTTCACGGGGACAAGGATTCTGAGACTTATAATTATATTTCCACATGCCGGATTGAAGAGATGGCAAAAGAGTTAAACGTCTCTCATGTACAGCTGAGAAAAGATTATCTCGAAGATGATATTACGGTTGCATTTTTAAAAAAGGATATCTGATGTGCGCAGTTTTTGGAATTTTAGGGGAATACGATGAAGCCAGAGCCAAGCATGCTCTCTCGCTTCTCACACACAGAGGGCCCGATTACTGCGGTATCACACAAAGAACAAAGCTTTTTTTTGCCCATCAGAGACTGAGCATACTCGACACGCACGAACGCGCACACCAGCCTCTGCGACATAAAGATATCCTTCTTTCTTTCAACGGAGAGATATACAATTTTAAAGAGCTAAAAGATGCGCTCGATTTTGATTTCAAAACACAAAGCGACAGCGAGGTCATCATCGCCGCCTATCTAAAGTGGGGTGTGGATTTTGTTCATCACCTCAGAGGGATGTTTGCCATTGCCCTCCTTGACAAAGAGACGCTCTATCTCTTTCGCGACAGGCTTGGGAAAAAACCTCTTTTTTATATGCACACTCAAAACACTTTGTATTTCAGTTCCGAGATAAAAGGGCTTACCCCCTTTTTAGACAAACATACCCTTAATGATGACGCGCTTATGAGTTATCTCTCTTTTTTGGCCCCTACTCCGCCTCATACCTTTTTCAAGGGGATACACAAGCTGGCATGTGGAGAATTTCTGGTTTATAAGAATAATCAGACCGAGGTAAAAAAATATTTTGACCTGCTCGATACCCCACCAAACATCATCACCTCCAGAGATGAGGCGGTATCCATGCTTGAAGGGCTGCTTGAAGAGTCTATAAATCTGCGCCTTAACTCCGATGTGCCTATGGCTTCTTTACTCTCGGGAGGGATAGACAGCGCTTCTTTGAACTACTATGCTAAAAAACAGGGGATAGACCTGCACACGTATACTCTGGGCTACAAAGAGTTTGCAAAATACGATGAAAGGGCAAATGCAAAGGAGAGTGCGGAATTTTTGGGAGTTAAGAATACGGAAGTTGAGATTTCACAGGATGATTTTATCGCGGCATGTGGAAATGTTCTGGAAACTCTTGATGAGCCCCTTAACGATCCGGCAGCCATCCCTTTGTATCTGCTTTTTGAGAGAATAAAACAAGACGGTTATAAAGTGGTGCTAAGCGGAGAGGGAAGCGATGAGCTGTTTTTGGGCTACAGACAGTACTTTGAATATCTCGACATTGAAAAAGCATCCTCACTGGCGCACAAAAACTGGCTGAAAAAATATTTCCGTTCCAACTTTTCCATGAACAGGGAGTGGGAATGGTATAAACGAATCTTTGATGAAACACTGCTTTTTAGAACATCGGGCGACAAATTTACCGACCTTCAAAAAAACAATCTTATGAGAAGAAATGTAAAAGACAATGAATCCCTGAAGTACCTAAAACCCTACAGAGACGCTTTTGAGGCTTCTGCGCACAGGGATGAGAGTATCTGGTACAGCTATATTGACCTGAACATCTTTCAGGCAGAGCATTTTCTCACAAAACTCGACCGTGTCAGCATGGCGCACTCCATCGAATCGCGCACCCCTTTTTTAGACCATAAGCTGGCATGTGGAATCTTCAGCATCTCTCCAAAACTCCGTTACGAAGATGGGACTACAAAGTCGCTCTTAAAAGAGATAATGAAGCCAAAACTTGATGAGAGGATTTTAAAGCGCAAGAAAAAAGGTTTTTCCAATCCCTATATGGAATACCTTATAAAAAGCGGAAAAATCAGCCTTATAAAAGAGGTGAATGAGCAAACGGGGATGTTTAAACAAAAAGAACTTGATGCGTACATAAATACCGCTTCCAAGGGAAGTTTCAAGCAACATCTCTGGGGTCTGTATGTTTTATCCGTCTGGATCAAGAAGCATATGCTCTAAGCTAAAATTTTATACAATATTTTAAAATAAATAGGTATTTATGATGGTATAATGGGCACATAGACTAATTTTATATAATAAAGCGGAGGTGTTAATTGTTAGAAAAACTTACTGGTCCTCATGAGAAATTTTGGGAAATTTTCTCTAAACAAGACATAAAAAAAATTGATGAATTTCAGACATATATGGATAAATTTGCCGTTAACTTCAACCTTTATAAAGACGGTAACTTTATAGAGAGGTCTCTGCCTTTTGACGTAGTGCCCCGTATCATCTCAAAAAAAGAGTTTGCAAAAATAGACAAAGGTCTTCAGCAGAGGGTAACTGCCTTGAATATGTTTTTGGAAGACTTGTATACCGATGCGAAGATTATAAAAGAGGGGATTGTCCCTGAAGAGTTTGTGCATCAGGCAAAGGGCTACCTTGAAGAGTTCAAGGGGTTTTCACCTTCTAAAAAGATCAGAACCCATATAAACGGCATCGACCTCGTTAAAGATACCGTAAATGATGAATGGGTTATTCTAGAAGACAATCTAAGAGTTCCTAGCGGTTCGAGTTATCCCTTGTCCATCAGAGACACATACAGAAAAATTTACCCTGATTTTTTTGAAAGTATGAAAATAGAGCCTATCAAGCAGTATCCTAAGTATATTTCAGATGCAATGAACTATGTAAACTGCGGAGGGATAAACGTAGTGCTTACTCCGGGCCGATTTAACTCTGCATACTACGAGCACAGCTACCTTGCCGAAAAAATCGGTGCGGAGCTTGTTCGTGCAAACGAACTGACTGTTGTTGATAAAAAACTCTATTTTAAAAACTATAACGGAAAACTTATACGCGTTGGTGCTGTTTACAGAAGACTTGATGATGATTTCTTGGATCCCGCTTTTTTCAATCCTGAGAGTCTTATCGGTGTTCCGGGAATCGTCGAAGCCTATCTGAGCGGAAACGTAGCAATTATGAACGGCATCGGTAACGGTGTGGCGGATGATAAAGGTATCTACTACTTTGTTCCTAAAATGATACAGTACTATCTTGGCGAAGATCCGATTCTGCAAAATGCTCCTACCTATCTGCCGTATTTCAAAGAAGATATGGAGTATGTCTTTAACAACATGGAAAAACTGGTTATCAAAGACGTTGCAGAAGCAGGCGGCTACGGAGTTTTATTCGGTCACACTATGACAGCTCTGCAGATAGAAGACTTAAAACTGATTATCAAAGCAGATCCAAGAAGATTTATTGCTCAGGAGCTGATAGAGTTTTATGATGAAAAATGCTATATCAACGGGGAACTGGTAGACAGAAAGGCTGACTTTAGAGCCTACGTTGTTATGGGCGAAGATGTAAAAGTGTGGAATTGCGGACTCACAAGATACGCACTCGAAGCTGGAAACTATTTGGTCAACTCCTCCCAGGGCGGCGGATTTAAAGATACTTGGATTACGGAGTAAACTATGGAGCAACTATTAACGGCTAATGTAGCCACAAATTTATACTGGCTTGGAAGACACCTTGAGAGAGTCGAGACAACACTTATGAAGGTCATTGAGGCCTATGACAAGATAATCGATGTGGATAAGGATGCGGGTGTACTTCTTTATAAAAATTTCAATATAGATCTCAAATACGGAAACTCTCTTGACTTCTTAAAAGAAGCGATTTTGGGTGAACACTCTGCCAACCTGCTCAATATCATGATAAACGCACGAGAAAATGCAATCATTTGCCGCTCTCAGATCGATACAGATGCTTTTGGAGAGATTATAGAGCTTCATGCTCTTTTTGACAATGCGTCAAAAAAATCAGCCCCTGTTGATTACAGGCTTGTAGATACTGCCCTTTCATTAATACGTGAGATTTGGGGTTCCCTCTCCAAAAGTGAACACAGAAAAAACAGTGATAATTTTTCCAGACTGGGAAAACTTGTGGAAGAGGTCGATTTTCACCTAAGATTTGAAAACGACAAAGATATCATCGCAATGGTAGTGCATGATATAAATGAGATTTTTGATGTTTTGTCAAAAAAAGATGAATCAAAGGGCGCGCAGTCTCAAAAACAAAACTATGAGACACATGATGTTATGGAAACAATAAACAAAAAAATATCAGAAATCATTGTAGGGTAAGAATGCAGATAACAGAAATTTTTTCTTCGCAACTCCCTGTCGGAGAGACTCTAAGCATCAAAAGAAGCAGATTTGAACCGACAAAAAAATATGACAGTTTAAAAAGAATAAGTATAGTAAGCGGAATCCACGGAGATGAACTCGAGGGTCAGTATGCCATCTATCTTTTAAGCTCGTGGCTCAATAAAAACAAGGATGCCATCCGCGGTATCATCGATATCTATCCCGCAGTCAATTCCCTTGGGATTGATTCCATTACAAGAGGGTTTCCTCTTTATGAAGTGGACTTAAACAGAGCCTTTCCCGGAGCTGAGCATGAATATCTGCCCGGTCAGGTCGTACATGCACTTGCGCAGGATGTTAAGGGAAGCGACATCGCGATAGATATCCACTCCTCAAATATCTTCTTAAGAGAGATACCGCAAATCAGGATAAACAAAGAGTATTCAAACTTCACGCTTCCGCTTGCAAAAGAGCTCAACTGTGACTTTATTTGGATCCATGATGCCGTCACCGTCTTAGAAGCCACTTTTTCACACACTATGAACTCGATGGGCACAAGAACGCTTGTTGTTGAGATGGGTGTGGGGATGCGCCTCACAAAAGAATACGGTGTACAGCTTTTAAGCGGCATGCTCAATCTTATGCAAAAAGAGGGAATCATCCAAAGCCGGGAACATTTTGAAGCAAGAGAACCGTTTTTGTCTGAAGTGGGAGAGGTCTTTTATCTCAACTCTCCGACAAGCGGTCTTTTTGTCCCGGCACTGGACCATTGTGCCGTTATCAAAAAGAATGATGTCATAGGAACGATCGTCGAACCTTTGACAGGTGAAGTACTGGATACCCTTTATGCACCTAACGGCGGCATATTATTCACCCTTCGTGAGTATCCTATCGTTTATGAAGGTTCGCTGCTTGCTAGAATTTTTGGAGAGACTGATGAAAAAAATTGAAATTGCAAAAATCACCTCTTTAAATCGTGCTCCGCTGATTATAGAGGGCTACCTCTTTGAGGGGTGTGACCCGGAAGCTCCAAGCATTGCAGTTGTAGGCGCGATGGAGGGGAAAAATATACTCCCTTTGTATACAGCTTCAAAGCTGGTTGATTTTTTAAAAAACAATATCTCCGGCAAGGAGAGCATAAAAGGAGATATCCTCGTTATCCCCTCAATCAACCATTACGCCTTAAATATAAACGAACGATTCTGGCCTCTGGACAAGACCGATATAAACATGATGTTTCCAGGTTATGCACTGGGTGAAACGACACAAAGAATCGCAAAAAAAGTTTTTGATGTTCTCCAAAACTACACGCATGGAATAATCCTGGAAAACAGGGAAGATCTTTCAAGCTGCATCCCCTATGTCAAACTTTTTCAATCAGGGTTTGAAGACCTTCAGGGTGCCAAACTCTTTGGTTTTAAACTGATTCATCATAAAGAACTGACCCCTATAAATACGGTTTCACTGCAATATAACTGGCAGCTCTGGGGGACAAAGGCATATTCTATCGTTTGTCCCAATGAGAATCAAATCGATATAAACTCTTCCCATGAAATATTTGAAGGAATCATACAGTACCTTAACAAAAACAGGATAATCGATTATAAAGTACTCAACGGCTTTGAATCGACCATTACCACAAAAGAGGATGTAGAGATAATCAAAACTCCAAAAAGCGGAATTTTTATCGCCACCAAGCAAATCGGTTCTTACGTGATAAAAGATGAGATGATAGGGAAAATCGTACATTCTCTCAACGGTGAGGTAATTCACAGATTTTTCGCGCCATCCAACGGAATGATTGTCTGCGGCTACAAAAATGCTTTGATATTTGAAGATGCCGTAGCTTTTAGAATTGTAAAGAGTGGAAGCTGATCCACTCTTTTGTCAGGGCACTTTTTTACTGTTGTGACTGATTTTGCATTTGCGACTGCATCTGCATTTGTGTTTGCCCCGAAGCAGACTCTTTTATAAGGTCTTTTTTCTCCCGTCGCACGTCCACCATAACACTCAACCGGCTGTTTCCGCTGCTTTGAACAACGCCTTTGAGAGGTGAGATATCATGGTAGTCTCTTCCCGAACCCAAAAGTATGTGCTGCTCTTTTGGAATGATATTGTTCGTCGGGTCAAACTCTGCCCACCCCGCATTTGGAATATATACTGCAAACCACGCATGGGAAGCATCCACACCGAAAAGTTTTTCCTCCCCCTCAGGAGGCAGAGTCTCTATATAGCCGCTCATATATTTAGCAGGCAAGCCTATAGTTCTGAGTGCAGATATAGCAAACTGTGCAAAATCCTGGCATACACCTTTTTTTGCCTCGAAAATAGTCTCAACGGGAGTGGTGATATCACTAAAACCGCTTAGAAATTTAAAGTCGTTAAATATTCTGTTCATAAATTCATGCGCTGCTTCAAAAAGATCCCTCTCTTTATGAAAGGACTCCAGCACATATTCTTTTATCGCGTCCGAGCCTTTAGGAATCAATTCCGATTCAAAGAGAAACTGTTTTGCGGACAAGTCACTGGCATGGAACTTAGAGAGCCTTTCTACGGCTGCACCATAGGTGATACTGTTGGATTTTAAAAATTCTATATGCTGCTCAATCAGGTTCGGAAATATCTCTACCCTTGACTTGCCGGTCACGGACAAGAGCTGATGCGGCTCCCTTATAAGCATATGGGTATTTGTATTGCCGAACATATCCACAAACTCATGCGATTCCGAGACCTTGGGCTCTATCTCCATTGTAAATTCCAATAGTTTTTGATACGCCGTATCCTTGGGCTTAAGCCTTGCTATATTGTGACTGAAATTGACAATGCTCTGGTAATGAAATGATGTTTTATGATAAATAGTATAAATCATGTCTACTCATCATAATGTGAAAAATAAGTTTTTGAAAACTCATCGGAACACTCTATAAAATACTCGGATAGTTTTGATAATATCTTGTCAAACTTCAAATACACAACCTCTTCATCTTTAATCTCCATAATCGTTTCCACATCCAACTTCGACAAAAATGACTGTGCCTGAAAAATAGGTTTTTCATAGCTTGTCAAATAGTCTTTTGATTTTGGCAGAAGTTTAAAATCATTTGCCAGTTTGTCCGTCATATGGGCAAGCGATTTTGGAAACTGGGTATTTAAGATTAAAAACTCAATCACATTCTCCAAGACCAGAGAACTTTTATACTGTGCCCTGTAGGCGTTCATACTCTCCATTGAGTTGAGCATGGCTTCAAGGACATCATAGCTCTCAGCCTTTTTCAGTCTTACACACAACATCGATCTAGCTTTTGAGATCAAAATCAAAGCACTCTCAATCCTGTGACCGATATCAAAGAGAATAAGTCCCTGCTCTTTAAATATACTCTCATTTACAAGCTGTTTATACGCCATGAGATAGGTAAACAAACTGTCGAGTTCATTTGAGATAAGAATACTTGAGTTTGTGGACCTGTTTATAAATTCATTCC
This sequence comes from bacterium, assembly GCA_018825665.1. Lineage (GTDB taxonomy): Bacteria > Campylobacterota > Campylobacteria > Campylobacterales > Sulfurimonadaceae > Sulfurimonas. Next base: position 11,612 of record JAHJEG010000006.1, read on the forward strand.
ATTCTTTTTGCATTTTGTCAAACAGTTTTGAGGATTCAAAGGCAAGAAGATCCTTGAGGTTTATATTTGCATTTGAAAGCATGGAGATGACACTAGCCAGAGAACCGCTTCTTGATATATCTTTTATAACAGAAATTATCTCCGAAGTGGGTCTAACAGGTACTGCTCCATCACTTAAAAATCCAGGATACGTCATTGTCAGGTGCGTTAGGGCATCTTGCAAGATTTTTTGTGAATCCTTTGATGTCCGGACCTCATAGCGGTAGAGGTTCGTCAATCTTTTTACGATAAGAGAGATAAACCTTGTTGTATCGATGGCTCTTGTCAAATATCTCCCAAGCCAAAACAGATTTTCTGCTCTGAGTGTCGAGATATTATTTATTGCAGTGTCTGTATAATGGTCACGCTTGAGTATATTGCTGTAGTTTACATCCTCTTCCTCGCTACTGAGTATCCACAGGTCCTTACTTGTCCCCCCTTTTTGCGAAGAGATCAGCAAGCTGTCTTTAATTTTCGAGACCCTTACAAGACCGCCGTTCATTACGGTGTAGTCATCATTTTTTTTGAGGCAGAAAGTTCTGATTACGGCATTTCTAGGCTCAAGTTTTCCGTTGCCGTAATAAGGCGCGGTTGAAAAACTTATCTCTTCTTGGGCAATATATTTATTTGGATTTTTTCTAAGCAATACAGAAAGATTTTTCAGTTCATCTTCAGAGAGAAGCTTTCCGAAGTATGTTTTGATGATCTCCGTATTATCTATTTTTTTGATTACCAGTTTATTCAGATTTGCCAGTACGAAATCAAGCTCTTTCTTTTGACCGCACCACCACGTAGCTATCTGGGGAAGAATCAGTTCCTCTTTCAAAAAATACTCGGCTATCTTATTCATAAAGGGGTTTAAGCCTTTGTTTTCCAAAATAGCGCTTCCTATGGGATTTATCATATTTATGTTGTTTTGTCTCATTGCATCCGTAAGACCCGCTATACCGAGCCTCGATTCACTTTTGAGCTCCAGAGGATCACAAAATCTGTCATCCACTCTTCTGAGTATTGTATTTATCTTTTTTAATCCGCTTAGACTTTTGAGCCAAAGAGCACCGTCTTTGCTGAGTAAGTCATGCCCCTGAAGCAGGTTTATCTCCAAAAACGAACTCAGGTAAGAGTGCTCAAAGTAAGTTTCATTGTATGCACCCGGTGTTAGAAGAGCTGCACTTGAGATATCGCCGCCTGTGAGTTCGCTCAGAAGTTCTTTAAACTCCTCAATGAAAAAAGAGAGTTTTTTCGTATTGATATTGGGATAAAGGTTTTTGGATACGCTGTTCATGGTCAGTCTGTTTTCTATGGCATAACCGAGTCCCGATGGGGCTTGCGTCTTATCGTTGATAACCCACATCTTTCCATCAGGTCCTCGTGCCATATCCGTTGCATAAAAGTAGAGGTTGAAATTTTCTTTTTTCCCAAAATCAAAGACCTCTGTCGCAAAACCTTTGTGTCCGAAAACAACTTCGGCAGGGATGATGTTGTCTTTTATAAGTTTTTGTTCGGAATATATATCTTTTAAAATCATGTTCAAAAGCTTTGCCCTTTGTTGCAAACCCTTTGTGATAGTGCTCCATTCCTGCTCGCTGATTACAAAAGGGATAGGGTCCAAACTCCAAGAACGGCTCGGATTTGAATCATCATTATAAATATTATACGTAACACCGTTATCTTCAAGATACCAGTCGATGTCAGCCTGTTTCTTTTTGAGCTTTTCTATTCCGGCTGCTTCGATATCAGCCAGAACATCTTTCCAGTAGTCTCTTATATTTTGTTCACTATCAAACACCTCATCAAAAGATGATTCGCTATGATAATCATCAAATATCCCCATCTACTGCTTTGCCCACTTTCTTCTCAAATCCAGCGTGTTCGGATATTCCAAACTTGCAGGGACATTTTGATAAAGAAATACTTTTTTGGCACCCGTATCTTTTTCTTTTGTAAGTACCGCTCTTTTGGCGCCGTTTACATCTATCAGGCTCTGTTTTACAACAGCCGCGGAAATATACTCAAGTTCGCCCTGAGTATGGTTAAAATCCCAAAATCTGTTGATACGTCTTGATTCCGCCTCGTTTGAGTTTACAGGGAATGTATCATAGGTTCTTCCGCCGGGATGAGATACAAAATAGCTCATACCGCCGATTGAACGCTGGTTCCATTTATCCACAACATCAAAGACAAGCGGAGTATCTACGCCGATAGTCGGGTGAAGGGCAGACCAAGGCTGCCAAGCCTTGTATTTGACACCTGCGACAAACTCCCCTTCAACTCCGGTAGGGCTCAGAGGGATGACAACGGAGTTACATGTAAGCACATATCTCTCCGGTGTAAAATTACTTACCTTGACCTGCACTCTCTCAAGCGAAGAATCCACATATCTTGACGTTCCCTGAGAACCGCTCTCTTCACCTAGGACATTCCAAGGCTCGATCGCCGCGCGCAGTTCAAGATGAAAGTTTTCAACTGTCGCCATTCCGTAAAGCGGAAATCTGAATTCAAAGAACGGGTCAAACCAGTCAACTTCAAAGGCATAGCCTTCATTATTTAAAAAATCGACAATATCCGCAATATCCTCTTTTACATAATGCTCCAACAAAAATTTGTCATGAAGCTGTGTTCCCCAACGTACCAGTTTATGCTTATAAGGCTTTTTCCAAAATAAGGAGACCAGGGCTCTTACTAAGAGCATCTGCAAAAGCGCCATCTGCGAGTGAGGCGGCATATCAAAGGCACGAAGCTCCAAAATACCGAGTCTCCCAGTGCTTGAATCAGGCGAATACAGCTTATCTATACAGAACTCTGAACGGTGCGTGTTTCCGGTGATGTCTGTAAGCATATGACGGAACAGTCTGTCTGTCAGCCAAAAAGGCACCTCCCCATCCTGCGGAATCTGTGAAAAAGCTATCTCAAGCTCATAAAGATTTTCTGCACGCCCCTCATCTACACGCGGTGCCTGAGAAGTGGGTCCTATAAATGAGCCTGAAAAGAGGTAAGAAAGTCCCGGGTGGTGCTGCCAGAAAGTGATAAGACTTCTTAAAAGCTCAGGACGGCGGAGCAATGGAGAATCCGAAGGTTCCATTGCACCGATAGTCACATGGTTTCCGCCCCCTGTTCCCGTGTGTTTTCCATCAAGCATAAACTTTTCCGTACCCAGACGGGACTGTCTTGCATCTTCATACAGAGTAAAAAGATTATCACTTAACTCTTTCCATGATGTCGCAGGCTGAATATTTACCTCGATTACACCGGGATCCGGAGTTACCTTGATTCTGTCTGTTCTTAAATCATGAGGAGGCTCGTACCCCTCCAAAACGATTTTGATATCAAGATTTTTTGCAACAACCTCAATGGAAGCGATAAGGTCTAAAAATGCTTCCGTATGATTGAGAGGTGGCAGGAAAATATAAAGCTTTCCGTCTCTGATTTCTACATTAAGAGCCGTTCGCACAAAGACATCATCTTTCATATCGTTGATTTTCAAGGTTTCGATTTTTTTGAATCTGTTTTTTGCATCTCTTCTGAATTTTCCAAGCTGAGGCACTTCTGCAAACAGATCCGGCTCAAAATGCATAGGCAGTTCCTCTTTTGGTTTTTCCACCAAAGAATCCATTGGAAGCCTGAGCCCTACAGGTGAGTTACCCGGAACGAGAAAAAGATCTCCCCGTCTAAAAGCCCAACCGGAACTTATCCATTTTGTCTCACCGTAGTTCAACGGGAGTACAAATCCTGCAGGTTTGTCCAAGCCCGCTGAAAGCACTTTTGCTATATTTTGACGTTCAAGAGGATCTTTTAAGTCCACCTTTGAAAGATCTACGTCTATCGGCAGTTCCGCCTCTTTCATGATGTAGTATACCGGGTCTTCATAGGCATTGATAACATTTTTATCGCTCACACCCAAAGTAAGAGCAAGTTTGCTTAGGAAATTTTTTGCATCTTCATTGGTATAGCTGTGTTCTTCATTCATATCTGCAAAAAGGGAAGGATCCTTCCAGACAGGTTTTTTATCCTTTCTCCAGAAAATAGAAGTCTGCCATCGTGGAATCGGCTCACCCGGATACCATTTCCCCTGCGCATAGTGAAGAAGTCCCCCCTCTGTAAAAGAGCCTAAGAGTCTATGGGACAGCTTCTCTGCAAGCTCACGTTTATGCTCACCGTCTGCGTCCGTGTTCCACTGGGGAGATTCCATATCATCGATAGAGACAAAAGTCGGCTCACCGCCCATGGAAAGACGCACGTCATTTTCTTCAAGTTCTTTATCCACTTCAAATCCAAGTTTGTATATGGCGTCCCACTGATCATCACGGTAAGGCTTCGTGATACGTGGAGACTCAAAAACTCTCGTAACCGTATTGGAATACTCAAACTCCACTTCACATTTGTCACTCAAACCCTCTATGGCATGTGCACTCTCAAACGACGGAGTACACGCAAGAGGGATATGCCCCTCCCCTGCAAAAAGTCCGCTCGTAGCATCAAGCCCCAGCCAACCCGCACCCGGGATATATACCTCAGTCCATGCATGCAGATCGGTGAAATCGTCCTGCGGACCGCTTGGTCCGTCAAGAGATTCGACATCTGCTTTTAACTGCACCAGGTACCCCGATACAAATCTTGCAGCAAGCCCCAGATGGCGAAGTACCTGCACAAAAAGCCATGCGTAATCTCTACAGCTTCCAAGCTTGTTTCCCAAGGTAATCTCACAACTCTGCACACCGCTCTCAAGGCGGATAGTGTAATTGAGATATTTGTAAATCTCCATATTGAGATATACCAGAAAGTCATTAATAGGTCTCGGCGTCAAATCAAGCGATTTTATAAACTTCTTGAGCTTTTTGCCGTCTTCTGTTATTTCCAGATAAGGGATAAGCTCTTTTTTGAGTTCCTCTTTATATTTAAACGGAAACTTTTCGGCATATTCTTCGACAAAGAAATCAAAAGGATTAATCGTAATCAGGTCTGCAAGAATCTCTACATCAATTCCAAACTCTTTCACTTTTTCAGGGAATACGATACGTGCGAGATAGTTTCCAAACGGATCCTGCTGCCAATTTATAAAATGATTCTCAGGCGTTATTTTCAGAGAATATGCTTCAATAGGAGTCCTGCTGTGGGGAGCGGGGCGCAGCCTGATTACATGAGGCGACAAATTTATATATTTATCATATGAATAGTGTGTTTTGTGGGATAATACAACTTTTAGTGACATGGTATTCCTTTGAAAAAGTTTTCGAGCGTACGTCCGGTCTATGTAATACTTTAGAATTTATATTATAGCACCTAATACTCTGTTTTGCCTGATGCCGCTGAAGAAATAGCAAGTTTTTTGAAAATTCAAACGAGCAAGAATAAGGGACAAAAGTATGTCAGTCATCTAAAAAAGATATAATTTTAAACACAAAGATTTTGCAAACAAAGGAATACGATTTGATACGAACCATTTTAGGTCTGGCCATCATAGCTTTTGGCATTTTTTTAGAGGTGATGTGGCTGGGAGTTTGTTTTGGAACCGTTGTCATAGGGATACTGCTTCTGCTCTTTGCGCCCGCAATTTTATTTTTCCCTTTTAACTTTTTTCTCATTCTGGGGCTGAGCGTCATGAGAGGAATCTCCTATACACAGTCTTCACAGTTTAAGTACCGACACTCCTCCGGCCAAAACGACACCTATGCAAAACCCCAAAGCAGTTTGGACAAATATTATGAAATCCTCGAATCAAGCAAAACGGACAGTTTTGAGGTTATAAAAGCCAATTACAGAAGACTCGTAAAGGAGTATCACTACGACTCAATCGCCAGTAAAAACCTCCCCCCTGATATGCTGAAGTTCGCCCAGGAAAAGACACAAAGCCTCAACGAAGCCTACGCCGCGATAAAAGAGGCCAGAGGATAAGCGCTACATACTCCTTACACTATTTAGCCTCATAAATTCTTGACATAAGACAAAATTATCAATTCTGTTTTATGCTAAATTCATTTCTTGTTATTTATTTATACCAAAAAACAACAGGAATGCCTATGTTACAAAATATGCCGATAAGACTAAAAATGGCCATGATGGTTACGCTGCCCGTTGCTATCATCTTTATTTTACTCAGTACAAATGCCTATGATAATTATAAACAAGCCCAGGAGCTCAGCACAATAGAAGAAGCAACAATTTTAACTACAAAGATTGGTTTCATGGTACACAACACGCAAAAAGAGCGTGGTGCATCAGCGGGTTTCATCGGTTCAAAAGGGAAAAATTTTGCTACGGATATCGTGGATATCAGAAAAGATACCGACCTCACCCGAGCAGAGATGGAAGAGTTCTACAAAAGTATGGATTTTTCCAAATATCCCAACGAAATGCAATCCAAAATGGATGACGCGATGAATCGCTTATCCATGCTCAACGAAAAAAGATCGAAGATAAGCTCTCTGGATATCAATGTTCCTAAGGCCGTTGCCTATTACACAGATATGAATGCAGCCTTTTTGGATACTGTCGCCTATATAGCTAAGATCAGTACAAACCATAAGATGAGCACATCTTTAAGTGCCTTTACAAACTATCTCTACTCCAAAGAAAGAGCCGGCATTGAAAGAGCCGTTATGACGGGTACTTTTGCAAAAGACTCTTTTCCTGATGGTTTTTACGCCAAGTTTATAAAACTTATGAGTGAGCAGGATGTGTATATGAAAAGTTTTCTGTTTTTAGCTTCAAAAGAAAATGCCGCGTTTTACAAAAGCACTCTTGTAGGGGAAGCCGTTAACGAAGTAAATCGAATGAGAGCCATAGCATCTTCACATATAAACGGAGGATTTGGCGTAGATGCTCTCTACTGGTTCAAAACAATTACGGCAAAAATAAATTTGCTTAAAAAAGTTGAGAACCACCTCTCGGACGGTATTTTGCAAGAGGTCGACAGCTTAAGAGAAGAAGCGAATCTCAAACTGCTCTTGAGTATTGTGATAAACATACTTGTGCTTGTTCTGGTTTTGGGATTAAGCTTTTTAATTTCAACAGCTTTGACGAAAAAAATCTCGCGATTAAAAAATGAACTCGATGAGATCATATCTTCAAAAGATTTTTCAAAAGAGATTACCCAAAACGGAAGCGATGAGATGGCATCTATTCAAAATGCCGTAAATCATCTGCTTTTTACCGCCAATGAAGCGATACTAAATGCAGAAAAAAGTTTGGAAGAATCAAAAAAACATGCCGAGGAAAGCGAGGAGCAACTTGAAAAGAACACCTTAACCTTATCCTTGACCAAATTACTCACCCAAGGTGCAAACTACGGAGTAGCCGATGTGCAAAAAGGGATTGCGAACAATATGCAGTCACTGCAAAAGATAAATGAAAAAAACGCCACGACAGAAGAGATTGTATCGACGGTTCAAGAGTCAACACATGAAATGGGAACCTCTCTTGAGACTATTTCAGAGAAAATGAATGAAAGCAAAACAAATTCAGATCAGTTAAATAACAGTGTAAATGAAATTACAAATGTAATATCATTGATTAAAGATATCTCAGACCAGACAAACCTTTTGGCCCTTAATGCAGCCATTGAAGCTGCCCGCGCAGGGGAACATGGCCGCGGATTTGCGGTTGTGGCGGATGAAGTGAGAAAATTAGCCGAAAGAACCCAGAAGGCTACAAGTGAAGTGGAGGTCAACATCAATCTTTTAAAACAAAATAGTGCTGCAATGCATGAGTTTTCAGAACAGATGGATACTGAAATAGCGATATCCTTAGAAAAACTGACTGCATTTAACAGCAGTCTCTACTCACTTTTGGCCAGTTCAAGCGAAATACAGGGGGACACCATAGTTATTTCTCATGAGCTTTTTGTAAATCTTGCAAAATTAGACCATATCGCCTTTAAGTTCTCAGGCTACGATTCAGTCTTTAAGGATGATAAAAATTATACCTTTTCGGCTCATACGGAATGTAGATTTGGAAAATGGTATCACGAGGAGGGTAAAAAAGCTTTTCATAACACCTCTTCTTATTCAAAGGTTGAAGCTCCTCATAAAGCTGTTCATGAAAACACAAAAAAAATCCCGCAGCTTGTAAGTGAGGGAGCCGTTAAAAATGCAGAGAAAATCATACAGGCATTTGAAAATACAGAGAAAAACTCCAAAGAACTTTTCTCTGTTTTAGACACTATGCTCCGTGAGTACAAATGATTTTTTGCAAATATTTTCACTCAGAGAGAGATTTTTCTGGCAGTTAAGAACAGGTAGTCTTTACCCGTAACCGTCACTCTGTACTTCTTTTGCTGCAGGTATTTTTTGCAAAAATGGATATCTTTTAGCACAAGACTCATCTCTGAGAAACTGTAGTTTGGCGCTTTGGCGCCGTATATCATCTCGCCGTCTATCCATCTGCAGTTTGGAAAACCCAAGATTACGGCTCCCCCCTCCGCCAGATACTTTTGGTACAGATACATAAATGTGGCATTGAAGTTTATATTTGAACTTTGCAGAGTCCCTATGGAGATGATAAGATCAAATTCACCAAGATCCAGCGCATCAAGAGTGTTGATATCATGCGATATAAAACTGCAGTTGGCATGTGGAAGTTCTTTTGAGGCATAGCGAATTACAGAATCCGAATAGTCAATCCCTATAAACTCTTTGGCATCAAAATTTTCATCGTCCAACATCTCTTTTATAACCTTAAACTCATCTCCTTTGTTGATCCCGAGGTTTAGAATCCTCTTTTTTTCTTTGATATTTATAAATCTGAGTGCCTGTTGATAGTAATACAAAAAACTAAACTGTGCCGTTTTATCAATGGAGAAAAACTCACTCTCGACCCCATATTTTTCATCCCCTCTGTCGGTTTTATGAAAAGATGAGTCTTGATTGAGTTTCTCAAATCTCAAAATGACGCTTTGTCCCGACACATGCGGAGTCAGCATCTTCATAAAAAAGATTTGAGACAAATCCGTAAATGCCTTATACCCTATGCGCTCTATGTCCGATTCCAAGACCTCCGCTTCGATTCTCTCCTGTTTTTCCGAAGCGTTCTTTTCAAACCACTCCATAATCTCTGCGGAACTTTTTTGTCTTAAATCAATTCTCATCAGCAGTTGTATGCACGGTCGCCCGCGTCTCCAAGACCAGGGATTATAAACTTGTCCTCATTGAGTTTTTCATCGATTTGCGCAATATATATGTCAATCTCTTTATGGGCGGCTTCAATAGCACCAAGCCCTTCCGGCGAGCCGATAATATTGAGCGCTATGATCTTCAGGGGTTTTCTGCCCTTTAGAAGTTCAATCGCATCGTTCAAAGAACCCCCGGTTGCCACCATTGGGTCAACCAAAAGGACTGTCTTGGCAAAGATATCGGGAACCCTGTCATAGTAAAGTTTACTCTCATGCGTAAGCTCATTCCTTTTCATGGCTAAAAATCCGGCTTTTGCATTGGGCAAAAGTTCCATGACACTCTCAAGCATGGGCATTCCGGCTCTTAAGACCGTTACAACCACTATATTCTCTTCATCCACCGAGTCAAAGCTGTTTATCCCCTGCCATGTTGTGATTTTTTTTTGGATGAGAGGCGAAGTTTTCAGAGCTTCATAGACAAGCTGTTTTGTAAGCTCTGAGATTGTATGCCTGAAATGAATTGCATCGGTCTTTATATCTCTTAGGTGTGTGATTAGATTTTTTGTAACAGGATTTGATAACTCGAAAATCATTCTTCGGCCTTTATGGATTATTTAAAATTAATTACTATTAATTCTCAATATGCTTTTCTCAGATTATAGTACAAAATTTGCTTTTAAGCTATATTTTTAAAAGTACGGATATAATTTTTTCCAAGCGCAAATTCTTATCGGCTTCTTATGAAAGGGTTTGCATGAACTTTAGTCAAATATATCTCAAAGGCGGTTTGATGGCATATTCACTAGAACCTTCACAGCTGTATCATAGCTGTGATTCTGCACTTTTTACATTCAAAACTACAGACGAACTGGAACTTCTGCAACACCCCATAGGTCAGGAAAACGCGCTAAAGGCGGTTGACTTTGGAACAAGCATCGAGCAGGACGGTTACAACCTTTTTGCCATGGGACCTTCTGGAAGCGGCAAGCATTCTACCGTTATGAGCTTCTTGGAGGCAAAGGCAAAAAACAGAGAGCTCCCAAGTGACTGGTGCTATGTCAATAATTTTAAAAATGCCCAAAAACCTATCGCGATACAATTAAAACCTGCAACGGCAATACTCTTTAAAGATGATATCGATGAACTTATAGAGCTGTTAAAATCGATTCTTCCCGCCGTTTTTGAGGGCAACAACTACCATAATGAGCGCGAGATTATAAACAAAAGATTTATGGATGCCCAGGCGGATATCTTTGAGTATCTTCAGGAAGAGGCAAAAAAACACAATGTTGCCATGAACGCATCATCAAGAACCTATGTGACTTTCGTCCCTATCGTGGATGGAAAAATACTTTCTGCCCAAGAATTCAAAGCGATTGAGGGGAAAGAAAAAGAAGAGATCAATAAAAATATGAGTGCTTTTGAGCTCATAGTAAAAGAAAAACTGCGAAAAGTCAGCGAACTCAGCAAGAACCTGCAAAAAGAGTTCAAGGCACTCGATACAAAAGTCACACAGGAGGCCGTTGAGCCTCTTATGGATGATATCCGAAAAAAATATGCCGATTCACAAAAGATCACAGAGTACCTCAATGACCTGCAAGAGGACCTTATCCATCACGCACAGGATTTTTTAGTCAAACCCGATGATGCTTCCGTCCCGCCTTTTATGCGTGAGTTTTATGCCCCCTCTTTTGCCAGATACAAGATAAACCTTTTTATTTCCCATGACAAACAAACTGCTGCACCCGTGATTTATGAGGATAATCCGATTCATCAAAACCTCATCGGCAAGATTGAGCATCTCTCACACATGGGAACACTGATTACGGATTTCAGCATGATAAAGCCCGGTGCCCTGCACAGGGCAAACGGGGGTTATCTGGTTCTGGATGCAAGAAAACTGCTGATGCAGCCTTTTGCCTATGAGGAGCTCAAGCGTGTTTTACGCTCAAAAGAGATACGCATAGAATCTATCGCTCAGCAGTATTCGCTTATCAGCACCAGCTCTTTGGAACCCGAACCCATACCCGTAGATATAAAAGTCGTACTCATCGGCGAGAGGATGTTTTATTATCTTTTATACCATTACGATCCTGATTTCAAGGAGCTTTTTAAGGTAAATGCGGACTTTGAAGACGAGATGCCGCGTAACGAAGAAAACATCCAGCTGTATGCCAAAATGATCGGCACCATTGCCAAAAACCATTCCCTGCTTCCTTTGACCCCGGAGGCGGTGGCAAGAGTCATAGAGCAAAGCTCGCGAATTATTTCGCATACATCCAAATTTTCCGCACATCTGGGCACCCTGGCAGACCTTCTCAAAGAAGCAGATTTTTACTCAAAAAAAAGCGCACATACGTCTATAGACAAAAAAGACGTTGAAGAAGCGCTTCACAGCCAGGAACAGCGTATAAACCGTATACAGATGAAGCTCTACGAACAGATCGACGAGGGTACGATTATGATAAACCTCGAAGGGGACATAGTAGGACAGATAAATGCTCTAAGCTATATCTCCATTGGCAGCCACCATTTTGGGATACCCTCGCGCATAACGGCAAGAAGCAGAGTCGGAAAAGGCGAGATAATCGATATTGAACGCGAAGCAGAACTCGGCGGGCCTCTTCACTCCAAGGGGGTGATGATCTTAAGCTCCTATCTAGGTTCAAGATATGCTTCGGATATGCCTTTGAGTCTATCGGCTTCGCTTGTCTTTGAGCAGTCTTACGGCAAGATTGACGGAGACAGCGCTTCATCCACGGAGCTTTACGCCATACTCTCCTCCCTCTCAGAGCTTCCTATAAAACAAAATATCGCCGTAACGGGTTCCGTAAACCAATACGGAGAGGTTCAGCCCATAGGCGGTGTCAATGAAAAGATAGAGGGATTTTTCGACATATGCATGCGCCATGATGCACAAGCTTCCTACGGGGTGATTATTCCACATGCCAACATCAAACATCTTATGCTCAAACAAGAGGTGCTTGAGGCTTCCAAAAAAAGGCAGTTTCACATCTATGCAATCCACTCCGTCGATGAGGGTATCTCTATACTCACCGGCGTGGATGCAGGCAAAGAGGACAAAAAAGGAAACTTCCCTCCGGACTCGGTAAATGCCAAAGTAGTCGCAAGACTCAAAGCACTCTCAAAATCAAGCAAAAAATTCCAGAGTTCCAAAAAAGCATAAAAGCAAAAGCCGCTCAAGGCTTTGCTACTCCTTTGAAGAGGGTTTTAAAAAGTTGCCAAGCTCTGTGGGAAAAGGGAAGACCAGAGTGTTCGTCTTATCGCCGGAGATATCACTCATAGTCTGAAGATAGCGCAGCTGTATCGCCAGATCGTTTTGACTCAGTTTTTTTGCAGCTTCCAAAATATTTTCACTCGCTTCAAGCTCCCCTTTTGCATTGATTACCTTGGCGCGGCGTTCACGCTCTGCCTCCGCCTGTTTTGCAATGGCACGGATCATACTCTCATCAAGGTCTATGTGCTTAATCTCTACATTGGATATCTTTATGCCCCAGGCATCAGTCTGCTTGTCAAGAATCTCCTGGATATCGTAATTGAGCCGTTCTCTCTCGGCGAGCATCTCGTCAAGTTCATGACCGCCCAAAACCGAGCGGAGCGTTGTCTGTGCAAGCTGGCTTGTGGCATTGTAGAAGTCTTCCACTTGAATAATGGCTTTTTCCGGATCGATAACGCGAAAATACACAACAGCATTGACATGGACCGATACATTATCGTGGGAAATAACATCCTGAGTCGGAACATCCAGGACAATAGTGCGAAGATCTACTCGAACCATCTGTTGAATAACCGGAATCAGAATAATCAATCCCGGCCCTTTGACACCGCTAAAACGCCCCAGCGTAAAAACAACTCCGCGCTCATACTCCCGCAAGATGCGGATAGCCATCGCCAAAAAAGCGATTACGAAAAAAGCTATATATATCCCCGTAACAGGTAAATCTAAAAACATTTTTTACTCCTTTATTGGTTTAACTCTCAATACAAGACCCAAAAGTTCGCTCACCTGAACCCTCTCGCCGACCTGCAGTTTCTCCCGGCATGTGCAATTCCATATCTCGCCGTGGCACAAAACACGGCACCCTTTTTCATTATACTCCACAACCTCGGCGATTGCGCCTATCATCTCTTCTGCGCCGCTGACAACCTTGGCGGAACGTGAGCGCAAAAACACCCGCACAAGTATGATAAAAAAAGCAAGACTCACAAGAGTAAAAGCTACTATTAGCGGTATGGACACACTGCTGCCAAGCGTATTTGCGTCAAAAAGCAAAACGGAGCCAAAAGCAAAGGAGAGGACTCCCCCGATACCCAGGATACCAAACCCGCTTACAAAAACTTCAGCAATCATAAAACTGATACCCAGAATAATCAACAGCAGACCCGCATAATTAAACGGAATCATATTTAACGCATAGAGCGAGACAACTCCCGAGATGATACCTATCACACCCGGAATTACCCCACCTGGATTCATCAGTTCAAAAAATATGCCGTATACGGCTATGAGTAAAAATATATATGCGATATTCGGATTGGTGATTGTAGATAAAAACTTTGTTTTCCAGTCGGCTTCATATCTGTGTACTACCGCATCTTTGCTTTTAAGGACTCTTTTTTTGCCCAAGACATTGAGCGTTTTTCCGTCTATCTTGCTTAAAAGCTCCCCGGTATCCTCCGCTATAAAATCGATAACTCCGTATTTTAAAGCATCTTCGGCGGAGAGACTTTTAGCTTCCGCGACCGCTTCTTGTGCCCATGATACATTGCGCTCATTCATCTGTGCCAGACTTTTTATATATGCCACCGCATCGTTGAGGGCTTTTTTCTCAAGAGTGGAAGCAGCACTGCCGTTTAAATCTTTTTGCATCGGCATCAGGTTGACCGGAGTAGCCGCACCGAGGTTTGTCCCCGGCGCCATTGCAGCCACATGCGCGGCATAAAGCAGATATGTCCCGGCACTGGCCGCATGCGCGCCTTTTGGAAAGACATAGACAACTACGGGGATGGGGCTGTTCGTAATCTCCTGAATCATCTCGCGCATAGAGGTGGATAATCCCCCCGGGGTATCGAGCTTTATCAGTATCATCTTTGAGTCAAGACGCAAGGCTTCTTGTATCCCCTCTTTGAGATAACTGCTGCTTGCCGGGCCTATGACACCGTTTATCTGTAGCTGGGTAATGGAGAGAGGTTCAGAAAAAAGAGGTAAAAAAGTAAGCAATAATAATAAAAGTAAGCGTTTCATCCTTCCCACCTTGCAAGCTGATATCCAAAAGCACTTTAAAATAATTATAACTTATAGTATCCAAGAAATATGAACGAAGTCAAGTTTCTTCGTATCGTGTAATCAAAGGGACAAAGGTAAAACCGTAATGCTCTACTCCCTCAAGCGCACCGTTCTCATTTTTCGTTACTTCATAAATTGAGTTTCCCACGGGTATCACAAGTTTTCCTCCGATTTTGAGCTGTTTTGCAAGGGCATGTGGAAATTTCTCAGCGGCAGCGGAGACAAGGATACGCTCAAAGCTTTCACCAGGCAGACCCAATGCATCACCCGCTTGCAGAATCCTGGCATGTGCAAAATTATACTTTTTCAGATTCTCACGTCCAAATTCTACAAGTGAGCGAACTCTCTCAAGGCCGGTGACAGACCCATTCTCTCCCACCATAAAAGCCAAAAGAGCTGTTGTCCATCCGGAGCCGCTTCCTATATCCAAAATTTTCTGAGCCTTATGCACATCCAGCATCTCCATCATCATAGCCACGACACTCGGCTGCGAAATTGTCTGCCCCTCTCCTATGTGCAGAGGATAATCCTCGTATACCTCCGGGGCAAAACCCTCAGGCACGAAATCCGCCCTGTCGACATTTTGAAACGCTTCTATCACCAAAGGGCTGCTTAAAGCCCCTGAACTTTGTAAGTAATGGATTAAATCCTCGTGTGAAGAAGTTCCGAACATCTCTTTTTCCTCATAACAAATTCTCTATTTATTGTATCTTAAACAGAGAGAATCTTGTTATATTAATCTATATTTTTGCAAAAGGCGCTTATAATTGTCGGCAGACGTATTCGTGTCAAAAGGGTCTTGTATGCTTTTTAAGAAGTTTGTTGTGCTGTTTCTTCTCCTACTTGCATTTGGTTCAACCGCTTGTTTGGGCGGTGAATACAAACTTACTCCGATGCAAAAAGAGTGGCTTGAAAAACATCCCGTCATTCGCATAAGCTTTGATACTGCCTATGCTCCTTACAGTTTTATAGATGCCGATGGAGAGCTAAAAGGGGTAGCTCTTGAGTTTATCCGCGAAATCGAAAGCTTTCTTGGGATCCGTTTTGAAATTGTTTCCGACCTGAACTGGTCCCGGCAGATAGAGGCTGTAAAAAAACACGAGATAGACGTAATCGCGACAGTTGTAAAGCTGCCCAACAGAGAGTCCTTTCTCGAATTTACGAAGATATATTTACCTACCCCTCTTGTTGTTATGACCAGAAAAGAAACGCCTCCCCTACAATCTCTTGATAAGCTCAAACAACTGCAGCTTACACTCGTAGAGGGTTACTCCTCCTCACAGCAGTTCATGCTTGCCTATCCGAGCCTAAAACCCAGATATGCCAAAACTTCCCTTGAAGGGCTGCGTGCCGTATCCTCGGGAATGACAGACGCTTATATAGGGGTTTTGGCAACCAGCACTTTTCAGGCTGCACAAAACGGAATCACAAATCTAAAAGTCAATTCGGCTTTTGATATGACGACTAACGGGCAGCGTTTTGGTGTAAGAAAAGACTGGGCGCAATTGGCAGAAATACTTGATACTGCCTTGCTGAACATACCCCAAAAACGAAAGAATGCCATTTTTGGGGCTTGGCTTCCCTTTGATATAAAAGATATAACGCAATTGAGCAAAACAAACTATGCAGCCCTGTTTTTTCCCTGGCTGCTTGGAGCTACTCTCCTTATTCTTTTGGGCTATGTTCTGGCACTGGTTTGGAACCGCAGACTCCAGGCAGAGATTCTCCGCCGCACGGCAGAACGTGAAGAGATAATGACCGCCCTGCTTGAAAAAGAGGAGCTTATGATTACACAATCCCGCCATGCCGCCATGGGTGAGATGATCGGGATGATTGCGCATCAATGGAGACAGCCCATTACGGTTATCGCCATGGGAGCAAACAATATTCTCGTAGATATAGAGTTGGGGGAGACAGACGAGGAAAGCTTCAAGACTCAGGCAAAGAATATACTAGAGCAAACAGAGTATCTCTCAAAAACCATAGACGACTTCAGAAACTTTTTTCGTCCAAACAAAGAAAAAGAGCAGATAAGACTTGAGGATGTTATGAAAGAAGCTGAGAATATCATCTCTAAGAGTTTGGAACATGCGGACATAGAGCTCCGTATTGAACATAAAAACGGTTATATGGTACGAACCTATTCCCGGGAGCTTTTACAGGTCTATATCAATCTTCTTAAAAATGCCAAAGAAGCACTTGTAGAAAAAAGAAAAAAAGAAAGATGGATACATGTCCTCATCAGCGATGATGCCGACTATGTCATTTCCACGGTCTGTGATAACGGCGGTGGCGTAGACAAGGCTATAATAAAAAAGATATTTGACCCCTATTTCTCGACGAAGGATGAAATAACAGGCACGGGGCTCGGACTGTATATGTCAAAAACGATAGTGGAAAAACATCTTCACGGGATACTGCAGGTGAAAAATACCCAAGACGGAGCATGCTTTATCGTAAAAATTCCAAAAGAGCAAAAGGAGCAAAGATGAGTGACCTAAAACAGATGCGGGCTAAAACCGGTACGCTAAGTATTTTAATCGTGGACGATGAAGAAAAAATCCAAGAAGCGATAGTCTTGTTCATGGAAAAGTTTTTTGGAAACACTCAAAGTGCGTGCAACGGGGAGGAGGCGCTGGAACTTTTTAGGCAAAACAAGTATGATGTCCTCCTCACAGACATAAGTATGCCCAAAATGTCGGGATGGGAGCTTATAGATGCTGTGAAAAAAAGCGACCAAGAAATTTTTATCGCCGCTATGACAGGATCTCCGGATGAGAAGGAGAACCTTATCGGCATGTGTGATATCTATCTCAACAAGCCCATTACTATCGAAAGACTCGCCCTTATGCTGGAAAAAATAATTGAGATAAAAGCTCTGTGAAGCCTACAGTTTTTCATTCATGAGCACAAGCTCTAGACTTCCGCTCACATAATTTGCAAAAAAGGTCAACGCTTCAAGGTCTTTATCGTCAAAATCGTATCTGAATTTATTTAAGAGCTGTATTACCCCTATCACTTCCCTTTTTGAATCAAAAATCGGTACCGTTATGATGTTTTTTGTCACGTATCCGCTTTTTTTATCTATGGTCCTTAAAAATCTCGGATCATCATAGGGGGTGTTTACCACCTGGGGTTTTGAAGTTTTATACGTGTCTCCAACGATGCCCGAATCGATCGATGTCACTATCCGTCCTATCCCGTCGCTTAGTTTCGTCCAAAGCAGATTTTCCTCTTTGTCCACGATAAAAATAGAACATCTGTCTGCATTGAGCAGTTTTTTTGCTTCTGAGGAGATAAGCTCCAAAGCGTTGTCCATCTGCCCGAGTGCCATCAATTTTTTGCCAAAGTCCGCTATCTGGTTGCGTTTATTCATCAGTTTTTA
Organism: bacterium; assembly: GCA_018825665.1. Classification (GTDB taxonomy): domain Bacteria; phylum Campylobacterota; class Campylobacteria; order Campylobacterales; family Sulfurimonadaceae; genus Sulfurimonas. The sequence goes on from JAHJEG010000006.1 coordinate 29,450, forward strand.
CTCTTTGTATGTTTTTCATCTTCTATCGTATACAGATTTACGAGTTCTATAAATCCGCTTATATAATGTGCAAAAAAGATCATAAATTTCACATCATCATTATCAAATCCTTCCTCTTTGTTGAGGAGCTGTAAAACACCTATGATCTCTCTCTTGGAGTTAAAGACAGGAGCTGTTACAATATTTTGTGTCCTGTATCCCGTTTCCTTGTCGATATCAGATAAGAAATGCGGATTTGAATATGCGTCATTCTCGATGACAGGTTTTTTTACTTTTAAGGTGTGTCCGACGATTCCGCGGTCTGATGGGACCACAATTTTTTCAACTCCGTCAGCCAGGGTCGTCCAAAGCTCGTTTTTATTCACATCGTAAATAAAGATGGAACACCTGTCGGCTCCAATGACATCTTTTGCATATCTGGCTATATGAGGGAGCCCGTCGGCTAATGAAGTCTTACTAAGCAGCTCTCTGCCAAAGTCGGCTAATTTAGCATAATTATCGGCGTATTTCATCCTGCAAATCCCCCTCTCTTTTTTCATTTGAAATAATTATAGTGTAAAATAGCGATAAAAAAAAGGAAGAAGTATGAACCAAATAACAATCTGGCATAATCCAAGATGTTCCAAATCTCGTGAAGCACTTAGCATCCTCGAAGAAAACGATTGCGAAAAAGAGGTTGTTCAGTATCTGCAGACCAATCCTTCAAAAGAGCAAATAAAAAATATTTTAAAGATGTTAGGTCTCAAACCCCGTGAACTGATGAGGATCAAGGAAGATATCTATAAAGAACTGCATTTAAAAGATGAAACCGATGATGAAAAACTGATAGAAGCGATGGCCAAGAACCCTAAACTTATTGAAAGACCCGTAATCATCAAAGGGGACAAGGCCATCATAGGCAGACCAACCTCTATAGTGGCAGAATTTATAAAAGACTAACACTCTCTTAGAAATATTATCTTTAAGAATCTATGTGTTACCATAAGTGTAAATATAAGTTCCACGGAGGTTTATTATGGCAACAGTCACATCCTATGGCGCGGCAAAAACCGTAACCGGTTCCTGCCATCTGCTAAAAATCGGTCCTATAAAGATACTTGTAGACTGTGGTATGTTTCAGGGTGATGGAGGCGGTAAAAAAAACTATCTGCCTTTTGAGTTCGACCCCTCTGATATAGACTTTTTGATTATAACCCATGCACACCTCGACCATATAGGACGGGTGCCAAAGCTTATAAAAGAGGGGTTTGAGGGGAAGATAATCGCCACGAGACCAACGCACGACATAGCAAAAATCATGCTCCTCGACAGTGCAAAAATACTTAAAGAAGAGTATAAGACCCTCAGGAAAAAAGCTCGCCGGCGTGGGGACGAAGCCAATGTCTATGAGCCGCTTTACACAGAAGACCATGTTAAAGAAGTTTTCTCAAAAAGATGGCATATTCTGGAATATTTTCAAACATACAAACTGCCAAAAAAAATCAAAGTCACACTTGGGAATGCAGGTCACATCATGGGAAGCGCTTTTGCGATGATAGACTACGCAGAGGGCAAAACCAGCAAACGGGTTGTCTTTTCCGGAGATATAGGCAGTCCGCACCGCCTGATTATAGACGGTTTGGATACAAGCGAAGAGGGGGATACTCTTTTTATCGAGTCCACCTATGGAGACAGAGTACATAAACCCCTAAAAGAGAGTATCGCAGAGTTTAAACAGAGTGTGATAGAAACCCTCCAAAGAGACGGAAATGTTTTGATTCCCTCATTTGCTCTGGAGCGAACGCAGGAGGTATTATGGCTGCTCCACGAGATGTACGAGGATAATGAACTGCCCCAATGCAGAGTCTTTCTAGACAGCCCTTTGGCGATAAAAGCCACAAAACTGTATACGAAATATCCAATCCATCTCAGTGAAGAAGTTGAATACAAGACGAGCGACGAGGAGAGTCCTTTTTCTTTTCCCGCACTTGAGACAACGCCGACACGAGACCAGTCACTAATGATAAACAAGGTCAAACAAAGAGCCATCATCATAGCCGGAAGCGGCATGTGCAACGGCGGACGTATTATGCACCACCTCAAACATCGTCTCTGGAATCCGAACAACACTGTCGTCTTTGTCGGTTTTCAAGTAAACGGAACACTGGGCAGACGTATCGTAGACGGAGATAATTTTGTAAAGATCTACGGTGAAGATATCATAGTAAAAGCACAGGTGAAAACCATCAACGGCTTTTCCGCCCACGGCGATCAGAATGATTTGATGGAATGGATGCGAAGTTTCAAGAACATGAAAAAAATCTACCTCATTCACGGTGAAGCCGAAAAAATGGAACTCTTTGCAAATGCGATTAAAACGAGCCTGAAGCATGATGTTTCTATAGTGGAACATGGCATAAAGATAGAACTCTAAACCAAAAGGTTAGCTATGAAAAAAACACAGGCAAAAAACGAAAAACATTTTAAGTCTTTAAATATTCCAAAACCTCCCGAACCTACGCAAAGGGAGGAGAAGCTCCCTTGCGAATTGCCAAAATCTACAAAAGATGATCCGCAGGCCGCAAAAAGATTAGAAGAGATTATGAAGAGTCCCAGCTACATCAGTGCTGATAACGACTATGATTTTCTCAGAGATGATTCTGTCAGAGGGGTGCGTCTTCAGATAGACTATCTAAAAACAGAGCTGCTGTTGCAAAAGTATGGGATTGAAAAAACCGTAGCGGTTTTTGGAGGGACCCGTATAGTTGAAAAAGCTGAAGCGGAGCGTCATCTTGAAAAGGCCAGGAATGCCTATGAAAAAGATCCGACGAGCAAAATCCTGGCACAAAAACTGAAAATAGCGCAGAGTGTACTTCAAAAGAGTGAGTATTATAATATCGCCAGGGAGTTTGGACGTCTTGTGGGAAATTCCGGAGAGGGACCTTGCGATTGCAGGCTGACCCTGATGACCGGCGGTGGGCCTGGTGCCATGGAAGCAGCAAATCGTGGAGCTTTTGATGTAGGCGCGAAATCAATTGGTCTAAATATCAGCCTCCCAAAAGAGCAGTATCCAAACCCTTATATCACTCCCGAATTGTGCTTTCAATTCCACTATTTCAGTATGAGAAAAGTCCATTTCTTTAAAAGGTCTATCGCCTTGGTGGCATTTCCCGGAGGCTATGGAACCATGGATGAACTCGTAGAAGCGCTTACGCTTGTGCAAACACGAAAAATCCTCCCTTTTCCCATTATCCTTGTCGGAAAAGAGTTTTGGAAAAATGTTATCAATTTTGATTTTCTTTTAAATGAAGGGGTTATCGATTTTGAAGATACGGAACTCTTCTGGTATGCAGAAAGTGCCCAGGAGATTTGGAACGGGATTTTGGAGTGGCATGTGGAAAACGGAACGCCGCTTCATTGAGAAGAGCTGTAAAAAGGATATAAAATGGGGCATGATATTACATTTTATCTGCAGATTACGATTGCGATATTCACCATTTTGGATCCTTTGGCGGTGATACCGATATTTTTAAGCCTTACAAGTTCCCAAAATGATGAAGAAAAAAGAAAAACAATCCGCCAGACCGTAAAGGCTGTCGCTATCATTCTCATTGTAGCAGCTCTTGCGGGGAACATGATACTTGAATTTTTTGGCATCAATGTGGACTACTTTAAGATTGCGGGGGGAATCCTGCTTTTGCTTATCGCCCTCAATATGCTTCAGGCAAAAGCTCCCCTTATTTATACGACTCCAAAAGAGCAGATTGAAGCAGAAGCAAAAAACGATATCTCGATTGTTCCGCTTGCCATACCCCTGCTGGCGGGTCCGGGGACAATAAGCACTGTGATCGTTTTTTCCTCATCTATGCAGACGGTAGGCTCCCAAATAACTTTTGTAGCGATAATACTGGCTATCTCTGCTACAATCTGGCCGATTCTTCTGCTCTCGAAATGGATAGGTGAAAAAATTGGAAGTACGGGTATAAACATTGCCATAAGGATTATGGGGCTTATCCTGGCTTCTATCTCCGTAAAATTTATAATGGAAGGGGTAAAAGCCTCTCTATAGCTTTACACAAAGGAAACTCTATGTTTTTAAAAAAAACACTCATGCTGTTTTTACTCTTGACACAACTCTATGCATACGACAAGGAAGCCGCAGATACGCAAAGTGCCGTGGTATTTATGTATCATCGTTTTGGTGAATCTGCCTACCCTTCAACAAACATAAAAGTGGAGCAGTTTGCCTTTCATCTGGAGTACCTTCAAAAAAACGACTATAATGTCTGGCCTCTCTCAAAGGTGATTCGATATATCATCGAAAAAAAGCCCTTGCCGAAAAAAACGGTCTCTCTTACCATAGACGATGCGTATAAAAGCACCTACACGCATGCCTATCCGATGCTAAAAAAGAAAAACTTTCCCTTTAGCGTTTTTGTAAATACGGCTCCTGTGGACCAAAAATCAAAATCTTTCATGTCATGGGACCAAATCAGGGAGATGCGCCAAAACGGAGCCGAATTTTTAAACCATTCTTTTAGTCATGACTATCTGATTCCAAAAAAAGGGGAGTCTGAGGATGGATGGAAAAAAAGGATCGGGGATGAAGTCCAAAAAGCACAGAAGAGACTTCAGGAGGAACTCGGAAGCGATACAAATGAAAATCCAAAAATTTTATCCTACCCTTTTGGGGAATACAGCGAACAAAGCGCTGAGCTGATTGCATCTTTGGGCTATATCGGCGTAACCCAGGCATCAGGAGTGATGGGACACGAGAGCGATTTAAAAGCACTTTGCAGATTTCCGATGGCTGAAGATTTTGCACATGCCGAGAGTTTCATCACAAAACTAAACACCCTCCCTCTGCCCGTGGAATCAGTACACCCCTTTGACCCCTTGCTCAAAGCAGAAAATCCGCCGACACTCAGAATAAAACTCAAACGTCCCCTGTCACAATTGGGGTGCTATATAGCCTCGGGCGAAGCGATAAAAGTCCATTGGATTTCTCAGACGGAGTTTGAGGTAAGAGCAAACCGCCCCCTAGAAGCACCAAGAAACAGATATGCCTGTACGGCTCCCGCCGGCGAGGGCAAATGGTACTGGTTTAGTCATTTGTGGATAATCAATGAGTAGCTATTTCCCTTTTTTACTTACATCCACTACATAATTGTTACGTAAAAAAGAACGTCCCAGGAGTATCGGGTATTTCATACTGATACGGTTGGAGAGGGAGAATTCACTTGTGTGCTGCTTGCCCGCATATCTGATATTTATCAGTACAAAGACTCTGTTTTCAACCTCACCGTTTGAGCTCCTTACCTTTGCGATACGCTCTACTGCAAGCGTGAATTTTTTGCCGCTGTATTGGCTATGCTCTTTGTCAAAAAGATAAAACTCCACAAACTTCGCGTTATGTGACAACACGATATCGCTGCAGTAGATGGCGGATGTTTTTGCTCCTGTATCCACTTTTGCCTTTATATCTTTAAGATTAAAATCAGGAAGCGATACAAGAGCTGTTCTGCCTATGCTTTGTAGTTTTTTCTCCGCGACATCAGCATGGGATTGGACAAATAAAACACCTGAAAAAAGTACAAGTATGCAGACTCGCAGAAATTGTATTTTAAGATTCTGCACTATCTTCACTGCCTGCTTTTTCGCTTTTACTCTTGGTTGAGAGATGGATACTCTTCTCTGTGCTAAAACGTTTTAAAAGTGCATCCAGCAAAGAGTTTTTAACGCTTGTCGTCTGTATGCTCGGGGCTGCGTACCACACCGTCATCTTTACGGCCGTTGCAAGAGGATTAATAACAAACTGCACCTCAGGGTCAAGCATCCTCTGCTTCACGTCATAGCGTTTTTTGAGCTTGCCAAACTGCTCTCTGGCATCATCTAGATACACCTGCGTCTCCTCTGCCAGAACTTCACGCACAACCTCCTCCGCTCTTTTTAAATCGGAATCGAAGCTAAGTCTAAACGATATATGGTCGAAAATGGTTTTTTGCGCCTGATGGGAGTAGCTGATTACGGCATGTGAAAAAATATAGTTATTGGGAATAAAAATAATCCGCCCTGCACTCACCGCCTCTCTGGTGGAGCTGAAATCATAGGCCTCATAAAGCGTGATCTTTACCGGGGATATCTCTATAACATCTCCGTAATAGTATTTTGTCTCATGAGGCACTAAAATACGGTCGCCTATTTTTATAAAATTGCTCACTGCTATATATACCCATGCGACGATATTGATAAGAAATTCTCTCGAAGCAATGATAATAGCCGCTCCCACGAAGGTAAAGACAGTCAGTGAATACAGAACATTTTCCGCATAGACAATCACGACAAACACTATCCCAATCAGCACGACACTTGTATTTATCACACGACGGTACACAAACTGCTGGTCCTCATTTTCTATATAAACGCTGTTGATTTTTTTAAGCAAATAGGCAAAAAAGACCAGGGCGAATAAAAATACAACCGAGAATATATGTTTCATAAGCACCGTATCACGATATTCGTAGTAGTTTTGCTCTGCAGCATTGCGTGTTTCTAAGAGAAAGTCATGCTGCTTGCTTAAGAGGTCCTTGTACGTATTGAGATAACGCTGATCCGCATCAAGCATATTGGAGAGCTTTCTTATATCCTGTTTGATAAGCGCATCTTTATTCTTCTTGAGTGCGAGCTTAAGCTCTTTTGCATGGGAAGATATATGCTGCATAGCCCTGTTGAGCTGTTCTTGAAGAGGAAGAAGTTTATGTATGGATTCATCCGCCTCCTTCATCGGCTTCTGTGAAAAAAAGTTTATCAGATTAAAAGGCTGGGCAACAGGCACAATATTTGTAATAGTCAGATAAACATTGTCTTTTTGCTTTTTAAGCAGCTGCAGTTTCGTATCTATAATTTTCTTTTCATTTTCCAGGAGCTCTATGGATTGTGCGTCATTGGATTTTGTAGCTTTTTTAAGTTTCTTCTCCACCTGCTTCAGCTCAAGCAGAAGATGTTCGTATTCACGCAGGTATCTTATGGATTTTATAAATGTGTTGCCGCCGCTGCTTAGATAACGATGCGTGAACTCCTCTTTGCTAAAACTGTCTGTATGCACAGTTGTATTGACATCCGCACCAACGGCTAAGGAAGAAAATATAAAAAAACTTATAAGGGCAAAAAGATATAGATTTTTTGATTTGGCTCTCATCGCAAAAACTCCTGGTAAATAGTTTATTTTTTCAGTACATAATGATTTTCGGATTGATACGAAGAATGACTTTCGTCTTCATTACAGACTCTATCTTTGACTGGATCTCTTTGAGCTGTTCGTGTTCCAAGGCTTTGTCCGAATACACTTCCAGTGTAATGTTTGGTTTTTTCTTGCTCAAGTCCACTGCAAGAACATTTAACATGATTTCTTGATTCTTAACCGTGATGTTTTTCAGTGTTTTTAATTTGTCCATAAAATTATTTTGCTCTATAAGCATCATAAATGAAAAGATCAGAGGAATACTGACAAGTGCTAAAAATACACTGGTATATACAATCCCTTTCTTTGCCCTGCTGATGGGCGCATAGCCAAGAACAAGAAATGTCATGGAAGCAGCCAAGGTAATGCCCACGAGATTTGTAACAAAAAGCAAGAATGAGCCTGCTATCACTTCTACATTGCCAAATCCTATACCTATGCCAGTAACACTCAAAGGCGGCACAAGGGCTACAGCGATGGCAACACCCGCAAGACTTTTGGCAATCTCGGATTTGGCATTCGCATACGCACCCGCAATACCCGATATAACAGCGACCATTAAGTCCAATATGTTGGGATTGAGTCTTGCATTCATCTCCTGGGTCAATTCATGCAGAGGCATAAAGAAGGTATACACAGAAGAAAAAAGCAGTGCCGTCACAATCCCTGCTACCAAGGAAAAACCGCTCTCTTTCATCAAAAACTGCTCGCCTCTTACAACACCCATGGACAAAGAGATTATCGGAGCCATCAAAGGCGCTAAAATCATCGCACCGATTATCACAGGGGCAGAGTTCTGAAAAAGTCCCGTAGTCGCCAAAAGTGTGCTCAGAACCATTAAAACAATAAAGGGGATAGATAAAACGGCACTTTCCTTGAGTGCCGTGAACAACTCCCTAAAATCTTCTTCATCTGCTTTTTTGAATATAGGGACCGTAGCGCTTACGAGCAGTTTTCTCATCTCCCCTTTTGGCAGACCGCCGATTTTGATCGTTTCTTTGTCGTTTTGGCTTATATCTCTTATCTCTTCAAGATTATGGACATTTCTTCCAAGTTGAATGCGTAGAGCATCCCGTACAACCTCAAGGTCAATACTCTTAGAACTCAAACCCACTCCGTCAATGACAAAGTCCATCGGTTTATGACTGCTGATATCAAGTTTTGATGTTGAAACAATCCCTATGCTTTTTGGCAGCTTGTTTATTGAGAAGTGCTGATAAAAAAATGCCATAAGAAGATAATAAAGATACGAGATGACGCTTGAGGGGGATAGTATCAAAGCATTGAGTCTTCCATCATGCAAGGAGAGGTCTTCATCGATTATATTGCGATTGACACCCCTGGTGCTGTGTTCCAAAATCATAATCCCGGTTGCAGCCGTCTGAATCGTCTGCTCCTTTGCAGTCACAAGCGTGTAATCAACAAAAGAGAGATGAAAAAGGTTCGAAAAAAAGTTTTTTATTCTGCTGTACGCCGTATTGCTCTCTGAAGAAGATGCATTCAAGCCGTGTACGTCACCTATGATTATATTGTTAAATACGATATCTCCGTTACAAAACAAGACATCTACATGTTGGGTTTTCCTCTTGTCGAATGCATCCTCTATTGCTTCGAAGATATCCGAAGATATTCCGTAGCTCCGCATCACTTTGGGACATAGTTTATTTGGAATGATCCCTATCAGGTGGTCCGTTTGAATGTATTCTTTTAAAAATGCCTTAATCTCTTCATCGCTTAAGTACAGGAGTAACAGATTTTTTGTGCCTGTTTCTGTAAACTCTTTTTTTTCAAGTATCTGCGGGGTTATTTTATAGTGGGCCTGTAGATGTTGTCCAATGGCTTCCAAAGTCTTTTCTTCTGCATGGACACTCTTTATGATAGCGACATCTGCTTCCATGACTTTCAATCCTTGAATTATTTATAAAGTGAGTTTTTCAATACTCACGCCATTGTCTTTAATGAATTTTGAAATAGTTTCAGAATGGGTATGTTCATACGGTTTTGCATAAACTATCCTTTTGATTCCGCTCGCTATCAAATTTTTACTGCACTCGCTGCAGGGTTCCAAGGTCACATAGATAGTAGCACCCTCAACGCAGATACCCTTTCTCGCCGCCCAGATGATTGCGTTCATCTCGGCATGTATCTCATACGTTTTTGACCACTCGTGATGCTCCTTCGTATATTCGCCCTCCCAATGGTCACAGCAGTTCTTGTAGCCTGCGGGTGTACCGTTGTATCCCGTACTGAGTATCCTTCCGTCTTTGACGATAACGGCACCCACCTGCTTGGATACGCATTTTGAGGCGGTAGCTAATTCCAGAGCGATATTTATAAAATTTTCATCGCTCAGCACAGAGCATCTTCTCTTGCAAAATTATCAGCTTTTAAGCCCATTAACTACTCCAAATTCTTTATAATAATTTTAATTATGGTATTATAACGCAAAATTTTATATATTTTGGAGTCTCACCTATGGATACAAAACAGATTAAATCATTGATGCGCGATTTCGACGAAAGCGGTCTCTCAAAAGTGAAAATAACAAAAGAGGGCTTTTCTATCGAATTAGAAAAAGCTGCCGCTCCAGTAGCAGCTCCCGTAGCAGCAGTGGCTGCTCCCGTGGCAGCAGCTCCAGTGGCAGCAGTGGCTGCTCCGGCTGCTCCGGCAGAAATCACGGGCGATGCTATCCTTTCTCCAATGGTAGGAACATACTATGCGTCTCCGTCTCCAGACTCTCCGGCATTCGTAAAAGTTGGCGATACAGTTAAAAAAGGTCAGGTTGTGGCTATCTTGGAAGCTATGAAAATCATGAATGAACTTGAAGCCGAATTCGACTGTAAAATTCTTGATATACTTGCTACGAACGGGCAGGCAGTTGAATATGACATGCCTATATACTTAGTAGAAAAGATATAAGCTTATGGCTGAAATCAAAAGAATTTTAGTTGCTAACCGCGGAGAGATTGCTCTTCGTGCGATTAGAACTATAAAAGAGATGGGAAAAGAAGCTGTCGCTGTTTATTCAAAAGCAGACAAGGGAAGTGAATATTTAAAACTTGCCGATGCATCTATCTGTATCGGTGAAGGACCAAGTTCTCAAAGTTACCTGAACATCCCGGCTATCATATCTGCTGCTGAGATCAGCCAGTGTGATGCGATATTCCCGGGCTACGGTTTTCTAAGCGAAAACCAGCACTTTGTTGAGATTTGTACGCACCACAACATTAAATTCATCGGACCGACTCCTGAAGTTATGGTTTTGATGAGCGATAAATCAAAAGCAAAAGATGTAATGATTGCGGCAGAAGTTCCTGTTGTTCCCGGAAGCGACGGTGCTATCAAAGATATCAAAGATGCCAAAAAAAGAGCTCTTGAGGTTGGTTATCCGGTAATTTTAAAAGCTGCTCAGGGCGGCGGCGGACGCGGTATGCGTGTTGTCGAAGAGGAAAGCTACCTTGAAAATGCATTTTTGGCAGCCGAGAGCGAAGCGATTACGGCATTTGGCGACGGAACCATCTATATGGAAAAATTCATCAAAAACCCTCGCCACATCGAAGTACAGATTATAGCGGATGCGCACGGAAATGTTCTTCACATAGGTGAGCGTGACTGTTCTATGCAAAGACGCCACCAAAAGCTTATCGAAGAATCTCCTGCAGTCGTATTGACGCAGGAGGTGAGAGAAAAACTTTGGGCTTCAGCTGTTCGTGCTACAAAATACATCAAGTATGAGGGTGCCGGTACTTTTGAATACCTGCTCGATGCAAACCTTGATTTTTATTTCATGGAGATGAATACAAGACTTCAGGTGGAACACTGTGTGTCTGAGATGGTAAGTGATTTGGACCTCATTAAGATGATGATCGAGGTAGCTGAGGGCAAAGAGCTTCCTTCTCAGGACACAATCACACTCAAAGGGCATTCCATAGAGTGTCGTATCACAGCGGAAGACCCGGTTAAATTTTTACCGTGTCCCGGTAAGATCAACTCATGGATCGCACCCGGCGGAAAAGATGTCCGTATAGACTCCCATGCACATGCCGGCTATATCGTACCGATGATTTATGATTCAATGATCGGCAAACTTATCGTGTATGGAAAAGACAGAAACGAAGCGATCGCCAGAATGCACAGAGCATTAAGCGAGTTTACGATTACAGGAATAAAGACTACGATTCCGTTCCATTTAAAGATGATGGAAAACGAAGACTTCATATCAAACAATTTTGACACAAAATATTTGGAAAGATATAACGGTTAACACTACTTTGCACATGCCGAGCTCGGCATGTGCAAACTTCACTTCTTAAACCTACTCGGGCATTCTCACAATCTTTATCTCGGCATTATGTCGAAGCCTGTCAAAATAATCACCCAGAACCTGTTCTCTTTTTTCCGCCATAATGGAATTCACTATCTGATTCCTTACACTGTCCACTCCGCTCTCTTTGGCAGATGTAATCTCTCTTATATAGAAACTCATAAAAGCGCCCTTGCCATCAGGAATAATAGCCGTAAACTTGTTCAGGGGTGTTTGCTCCAGCAAAGATGCCAGTTCCGGTGAAATTCTGTCATAAGGAAGCACCTGCTCGTTTGTCTGTATATCAGGAGAATAAAACATTGGGTTTTCTATCTTTTCCTGAAGTCTCTGACTTTGCGCCGAACTATATATAATCACGCTAAAAGCGCTTGGATGGGAGAATGTCTCCTTGTGCAATTCGAAATACTCCTGAATCTCAGTCTCGTCGGGTTCTGAAACAGAAGAGTATGCTATGGCGGCATAAAGTTTCTGGGCAAGCAGTTTTTCTTTGATTTTTTCTTTTAATTCAGAGGAGCTCAAACCGTTTGCTTCCCTGACTGCATCATAAAATTCATTGATGCTCAGCTTGTTTCTCTGCGCGGTATTTTTGATATCTTCATATACCTCGCTTGAGCTGACGCTGAGCTTTCTCTCTTTGATTTCGAGTTCCTCAAGCTTTTTACGGATAAGCACGTCCGAAGCTTTTGCGGCATCGAGATTAGAGACTTGCATCTCCTTTTTAATATCATAAAGCGTTATGGCATTGCCTTTTACGACCACGGCTACACCGTCTATTATCTCAGCATTTAAAGATCCGGCAAGGAGAAAGGTTAAAAATATTTTATACATATATATCCACTTCTAAAAAAATAAGTGTTTATTTTACCCGTTTTTAACCAATGTTTGCCTAAAATTCGGCAACTATTTATACAAAGGTTTTTCATGGTCGTTACTCGCTTTGCACCTAGTCCTACCGGCTATCTTCATATTGGCGGTCTCAGGACTGCTCTGTTTTCTTATCTTTGGGCTAAAAAGAATAACGGGAAGTTTTTTCTCCGTATCGAAGACACGGATAAAGCCAGAAACTCCGTAGAAGCCGCAGAGGCTATCTTAAAAGCTTTTGAGTGGCTGGGTCTGGAACATCACGGTGAGATTGTCTATCAATCAAGCAGAGATTCCATCTATGCACAATACATCAAACAGCTGCTTGATGAGGGGAAAGCGTATTACTGCTATATGAGCAAAGAGGAGCTCACAGAACTCCGCGAAACACAAATGGCAAACAAACAAAGAACTATGTACAACGGAAAGTATCGTGATTTCAGCGGAGAAACACCTGAGGGGGTGGAACCGGTTGTACGTATCAAAGCACCTCAAACCGGAGCAATTACGGTAAAAGACGGGGTAAAGGGCGATGTTGTTTTTCAGGCAAAAGATATTCTGGATGACTTTGTAATTGCAAGAGCCGACGGAAGTCCGACCTACAACTTTGTTGTGGCCGTAGACGATGCACTCATGGGAGTGAATGAAGTTATCCGCGGAGATGACCACTTGTCAAACACTCCAAAACAGATAGTCGTCTACGAAGCGCTTGGTTTTGAGATACCAAAATTTTACCATGTTCCTATGATTCACAATCAAGAAGGTAAAAAGCTCAGCAAAAGAGACGGGGCGACAGACGTTATGGCATACAAAGAGATGGGGTATACGCCCGAAGCTCTTTTAAACTTTTTGGTTCGTCTTGGCTGGAGTTACGGAGATCAGGAGATATTTTCAATGGCGGAGATGGTAGAGCTCTTTAATCCAAAAGATATCAACAAATCCGCATCTATTTACAGCACGGATAAGCTTGACTGGCTCAACGCGCACTATATTAAAAATACTCCGAACTCTAAACTGGCTGAACTTTTATCGGCCTACGGTCTCATCTTAACCTCCCATGATAAAAAAGAGATTTTGCTTGATGCCCTAAAAGACAGAGCAAAAACGCTCAAAGAGATGGCATATCTTGTCAACGAGATCATACAGACTCCTGCGAGTTATGATGAAAAAGCGGTGAAAAAAGCTTTTAAATCTGATTCTATCGAGATCTTAAATACCTTTGGCGCAAAAATATCGGCATGTGAAGAGCTGCATCTGCCTACCGATTACCACGCTGTTATGGAAGCTGTTGTGAATGAGATGGAGATAGGCTTTGGAAAAATCGGTCAGCCTCTTCGTATAGCACTTCTTGGAAAATTAAGCGGTCCGGGTCTTGATACGGTCATGGCCATTATCGGCAAGAATGAAACCATGCTCAGAATAGCAAACGCGATTACGGCACACCGCTAATCGCCGCGTGCGGACTATCCCTCAAGTTCTGCCAGCTTTTGCTCGTATGTTTCCAAAAGGGCATCCAGCTGCGTTTGCACCACTTCTAGACGTTCAAACTTCTTTTCAACTTCATTTTCTGTCTTTGAGACAAGCTGTGAGAGTTCCATAACCTTGGAGCTGTCTGAATTGTTCGACGCTACTATCAGCTCTTCATGGTAAATCTCAAGCATCTCTTCGCTCTCGAGAATAAACTTTTCAAGATTTTCAACCTCTTTTTTCAGGTGTGCGGTTTGTTTGCTTCTCTCCTGTACAAGTGCGGCCCGAAGTTTTTTTATTTCATGCTTATTCAATTTTCGGGCTGCTTTGACCTTTACCTCAGGCTCCTCCTCTTCCCAGCCTATTTTTTCCAAGAACAGATCGTATCCGCCGTCAAAATACTCGGCTCCCTCTTTTGCAAAGATTATCAGTCTGTCACATACCCGGCGAAGCATCTCTTCTGAGTGGGTAACGATAATTACCGAACCTTTAAAATTGTTGATAGCCACGGTCAAAGCTTCTATGGAATCCATATCCAGGTGGTTGGTCGGTTCATCGAGAAAAAGTACATTGACCTCGCGCGCCAAAATCTTTCCAAGCATAACCCGGCTTTTTTCACCCCCGGAGAGGAGCGAGATTTTTTTCTCGGCGTTATCTTTGCTAAACATCATCGAGCCGCAGATGGAGCGGATAGCTCCCGCGCCAAGCTTGGGATTTGCAGAATAGACCTCATCCAAGACTGTGCTCTCAAGGTTGAGATGATTGATATTTGTCTGCCCAAAATGTGCAAAAGAGGAGGATGAATGCAGATGCACCTCTCCGCTTAATTGCTTAAGCTCCCCTGCTATGGTGTTTAAAAGGGTCGACTTACCCTTTCCGTTTTTACCGATAATCCCTATGCACTCCCCTTTTTCAAGAGCAAAGGAGATATTTTTAAAGAGTATGTTCTGGGGCGTATAGCCAAAACTCAAATCCTTTACGTCCAGCAAAACTTTTGCGGGCGTGTCTTTGAAATTAAAATCAAATTTCAGGCTCGAATCAAAGCCAAGGTCATCCAAACGATCCATCTTCTCAAGCTGTTTTACCTTGGACTGTGCGAGTGCCGCCGTGGAAGCTCTCGCCTTATTTCTGGCGATAAAATCCTCAAGCTCTTTTACCTTTTTGTCCTGAGCGATTTTTTGTTTTTCATGAAGCTCGTCATTTGCATTCAACTGCTCGTAAAACTTATGGGTGTCTCCCTCTATGATATGGAGATTTTTACGCACTATCCCCATGGTATGCGTCACGACACTGTCCATAAAATCCCTGTTATGGGTGATAAGGATAAGCTCCCCCTCAAAATTTCTCAAAAACTTCTTCAGCCATCGCAGGGAGACGATATCAAGGTAGTTGGTGGGCTCATCCAAAAGGAGCAGATTCGGCTCAGTCACCAAAAGCTTGGCAAGATTGATACGGATCTGATATCCCCCTGAAAAAGAGAGAGGATCTTTTTCCAAATCCTCCTGGGTAAATCCCAAACCGAACAAAATTTTCTCCACTCTGTACAGGTCATACTGCATCTCTTCGCTAAGAGCCAGTGCCGCTTCTTCTCTGAGCGTTTTTTCGCTAAAAGTGAGGTGCTGTTTGAGCGAACCTATTTTGTAGCCTTTTGGGATGGAAACATCTCCGCCATCGGCACTCTCTTCCCCGAGGATAAGTTTGAACAGTGTCGACTTGCCGCTTCCGTTTCGCCCGACAAGACCGATATGGTTTCCGGGATTCAGTTTAAAATTCAAGTTGGAAAAAAGCTCCTGTGAAGAGAAGCTTTTTGAGATGTTTGTGAGTTGTATCATAAGGCTCTTTTATCTGTTTAAATTTGCGTATTATAACAAGATAAATAGCTATAATACAGGCATGATAAACGAACAAATCACATTAAAATCAATTCTAAAACTTATTTTGGATAAAAGACCGGCTCTTGTTTACGGACAGATCCTGACTTTTATAGCTATCATCATCAGTATTCCCATACCTCTTATGCTTCCCGTCCTTGTGGATGAAGTGCTTTTGGACAAGCCTGCGTATTTTGTCCGAAGTATCGATTATCTTTTTGGCAGCGGAGACGCCTTTTATTATATAGCCATGGTGACTCTTGCGGTCGTACTTCTGCGCTTTATGTATTACGCCTTTGGTGTGCTCATCACAAAGATCTTTACAAAAATCTCCAAATACGTAACATTTATGATTAGAAAACAGCTCCTTGAACATCTGAAAATATCCTCCATGAATGAGTATGAGGTGCTTGGAAGCGGCGCTATCACATCAAACCTCGTAACAGATGTCAACACCCTTGACAACTTTATTATTACAAGTGTCAGCAAGTTCGTATCTTCTGTTTTGACATTGGCTGCGGTGGGTGTTGTTATGGTGATGATAGATCCTGTTTTGGGACTGCTCATCCTTATCATTCAGCCTCTTATCATGCTAGTGAGCAAAAAAATGTCCAAAAGCGTAGGCAGACTCAAAAAAGATGAGAATGCCTCTATAGAAAAATTTCAGGAGAGCGTGGGAGAGACTCTTGAACTCTACGGCCAGATAAAAGCTTCAAACAAAGAAAACTATTTTTTCCAAAATGCCGTACATCATGCACAAGAGATTCAAAACACCTCCAACGAATACGGCTTCAAGAGCGTGGCCTATGAGAGACTCTCCTACACCATCTTTTTGGTCGTGTTTGAGCTTTTACGAGCATCAGGTCTTTTACTTGTGGCGTACAGTGATTTGAGCATCGGGATGATGTTTGCAATGTTTGGCTATATCTGGTTCATCATGACACCCGTTCAGGATATTCTCTCCATGCAGTACTCCTACTCTTCGGCGAAGGCGGCGATAGAGAGGCTGAACAAGATACTTTTGCTAAGAACCGAAAAGAGTTCGGATAAAAAGATACATATCTCCCCTCAAGCCTCTGCGGGTGTTGATATCTCCCTGCATAAACTCAATTTCTCCTATACAAAAGAGAAGCCGATTCTAAGAGATATCTCTTTTGATATAAAAGCAGGTTCCAAGATAGCGCTCATAGGAGCAAGCGGAAGCGGAAAAACAACTCTGGCCCAGATTATCGCCGGCTTTTACGAGAAGGACAGCGGCGAGTTGAGATATAACCAAACAGCCATAGAAGAGCTTGACAAACACTCCCTGAGAGAAAATATATTTCTGGTACTGCAGATGCCGATTTTATTTAACTCTACTCTTCGTTTTAACATCACCATGGGGGATGAAGATATCAATGATGCGCAAATATACAAGGCTCTTAAAATTGCCCAGCTTAGCCAAATGATAGAGGGCATGCCTGATAGACTCGACACGATAGTAGGTCGTCACGGCATCCGTATATCCGGCGGGCAAAGACAACGCCTAAGTATAGCGAGGATGATTATCGCAAACCCGAGCGTGGTTATCTTCGATGAATCAACCTCGGCTCTTGATGTGCACACCGAGGTGAAGCTTCAGGCGAATCTGATACCGCTTTTAAAAGATAAGACGGTGATAACAATTGCGCACAGACTCAGCACGGTCAAAAATGCAGATGTCATCTATGTGCTGGATGAGGGGCAAATCGTACAGCAGGGAACACACGAAGAGCTGGAAGATGAAGTCGGCCATTATATGGAGTTTGTTAAAAATCAGCTGATTTGAACACACTTCAAAGTTTCCACATGCCGGCTTTTCTGCTACCCAATTTTATATTTGAACTTCACGTACATCTCATACAAAACAGGGATAACGAGCAAGCTTAAGACGGCAGAGCTTACCACGCCTCCTATCATCGGTGCGGCTATCCTCTGCATCA
>JAHJEG010000007.1 GCA_018825665.1 bacterium
TGATAATAAAAAATTTATTTTATTTCTATATAATGCGAATATTATTTTTACAAGGTATTGATTATGAGCACTATTAAAGAGTATTTGACGGCTGACCACGCCAGATGTGATGAGCTGTTTGCCTCGATGGAAGAAAAGGCTGCCAAGTCGCTTGCAAGTGCAAAAGAGACTTGTCAAGAGTTTGTGGATGCGACTGAAAGACACTTCCAGATGGAAGAAAGAGTTATGTTTTTGGAGTTTGAGACAAAGACCGGAATGACGCAGGGACCAACTGCCATGATGCGACATGAGCACCTTCAAATGCGCTCTCTTATGAAACAGATGCTCGAAGCTATTGAAGCAGATAACAAAGACAAGTTTTTCGGGCTTACAGAAACGCTTATGATACTGATGCAGCAGCACAACATGAAAGAGGAGCAGATGCTCTACACTATGGCCCAACAGCATTTAAGTGCAGATTCTCAACGTATAGTTGAGATGATGGATTCTATGATTGTTGAATAATTCAAGGTTGGCATGTGGATTTTAACGGACTCTCAACCGATCAGGCACCGCCGATATCAGCGCCTTTAAGATTTTTTTTAACGGCGCCGCTTTTTGGGATTATCGCAGGTATTTTGATATTTTTCAGTGACGCAGCTTCTATGATGAGCAGATATTCTTACGAATCCGTAGCTGTGACGCACGCCATAACCATAGGCTTTTTAGGTATGGTCATGCTGGGTGCACTGACGCAGATGCTGCCTGTTTTGGCTGGGGCGAAAATACCCAAAGTACTTCAGATATCCCGATACTCTCACGCTCTGCTGTTTATCGGTACTCTTTCTATGCTTGCGGGCATTTTGTGGAGCAGTCCTCTGCTTAATACCCTTGCCCTTGTAGCTCTGGGAGGCGGATTTATCATCATATTGTCTGCCATAGCCTTGGGTATCAAGAGCGTAAAGAACTTCACTCCGACCATAAAAGCGATGAGTGCGAGCATTATATTTGCCTTTTTGATTGTGCTTATGGGGCTGTATCTGCTGTATGCATATATCACAAACAGTTTTTCGGAGTATCATCATATCGTCGCGAACGTGCATAGCGTCTGGGGAATATTCGGATTTGCAGGAATTTTGATAATAGGTGTCTCGTTTCAGGTGCTTCCCATGTTTTATGTCGCACCGAGATTCAAGAAGTTTTGCAAACAAAAAGTTCTCTGGCTTATAACATTCGGTCTTCTCTTGTGGATGTTTTTGAATATTTTTTTTGAGTCCTATTCTATTGCGGGGAAATTCTGGGTGGCTTTGTTCTTTTGGGCATTCTCCACTACGGTATGGAAAAAACTCAACAACCGCCGTCGCCCCCTGAGTGACGTTACTGTCTGGTACTGGAGAAGCTCAAGTATCTTTTTGACACTCGGCTCTTTTTTATGGATATTCGATGAATATTTTGCCAATGAGTACACCGTCTTGGTTTCATTATTTATCGGCGGCGGATTTATTTTATCCATTATGATAGGAATGCTATACAAAATTATCCCTTTTTTGGTATGGTTTCATTTAAATGCTCATGGGTATATGAGTATTCCCACAATAAACGAGATGATAAACAAAAACTTGGCAAGAGTTCAGTTTGCCCTGTTCTTGGTTTCATTGATTGGTTTTGTACTTAGTTTTTTTATACCTGTGCTGTTGAAATTTTTTGCCCTGACCTTTATACTCAGTATGATATTTTTGCAAATAAACATTATAGCCCCTGTATTGATCTACATTAAGACCAAAAAGACCAAACCGGATTTTGATATGAGTGCATTTACAACAGACAACGAGGGCTAAACTTGAAAAACATTATTTTAATAGGCTTTATGGGCGTAGGCAAAGGCAGTGTTGCCCGTGAAGTGATCAAGCATTCCAATTATATAGCTATTGATACGGATGATTTGATAGAAAGCATGGAAAACAGAAAAATCAAAACTATTTTTGAAGAAGAGGGGGAAGCGTACTTCAGAAAACTTGAAAAAGAGATCTCCCTCTGGCTCGAAAAAAGCGTTAAAGACACCCTGATTTCTACGGGCGGCGGATTTTACAAAGTAAAAAATTTGAAAAAAATAGGTACAATTGTCCTTTTAGATTCACCTTTTGATGAGATTATCAAAAGAATACAAGCCCATCCAAATGCTGCAAAAAAACTAAAAAAGAGACCGCTTCTCACTGATTTGGAAAAAGCAAAAGAGTTGTACAAAGAGAGACGTCCCGAGTATTTGGCTTTGGCCGATATCGTGATAGACGTCACAAACAAGAGTGCGCAGGAATGTGCTAAAGAGCTTTTAAAAAAGGTAAAAAAACATGCGTAATCTACTTATATGGCTGATGATATTTTTAGGCACGGCTGCTTTTTCTTCGGAGATAAACTGGGCAAAAGATTTTCCCGCCGGAATACAAGAAGCTGCAAAACAGAACAAGCCCGTACTTTTTGTTTTTTCCCGTCATTCATGCAAATACTGCGTGATTCTTGATGAGACTACTTTTAAGGATGAGAGGGTCATCACTGCCCTCAACAGAGATTTCGTATCTATCATCTCCTATTCTGATGAGAATGATTATACGCCAAGAGAGCTGTTTACTCCGGGTACTCCGGCACTGTGGTTTTTACTTCCTAGCGGGCAGCCTATGTTTCAGCCGCTTATGGGTGCGGTGGATGCAGAAAATTTTTTAAAAGCTCTGGCAATAGTCAAAGAAGAGTTTGACAGTTCTAAAAAACAAGGGAAATAGATGATTTTCACAACTACAAATACTACTGATTTTGAAGAAAGCTTCAACGAACTCCTCCAAAGAGGAAAAATGGATATAGCAAATGTAAGTGCTATTGTCGGAAATATTATTAATGAGATTAAACAGGATAAGAATAAGGCGCTCAAACAGCATATAGCAAAGTTTGACAACTGGACACCGGACAGTGATGATGCGCTTAAGATCTCTACCGAGTCTATGAAAAAAGCGTACGACGTGCTTGATTCGGAACTCAAAGGTGCCCTGCACTTATCTTATGACAGGATCAAGATTTATCACGAAAAACAAAAACCAAAAAGCTGGTTTGATGATGAGCCAAACGGCACGATTTTAGGGCAAAGAGTAACACCTGTGGACAGTGCAGGTCTTTATATCCCTGGAGGAAAAGCCGCGTATCCGTCATCCCTTTTGATGAATGTGATTCCGGCGCAGGTTGCCGGAGTTGAGAATATCGTCGTTTGTACCCCTACTCCCGATAATGAGCCCAATGAGCTTTTACTTGCTGCCTGTCACCTCTGCGGCGTGGACCAGGTGTATAAAGTTGGAGGAGCAAGTGCCATTGCCGCAATGGCTTACGGAACTGAGAATATCCCAAAAGTCGATGTTATCACGGGACCCGGAAATATTTTTGTAGCAACTGCAAAAAAGATGGTATTTGGTGATGTAAACATAGATATGATAGCCGGACCGAGCGAGATAGGAATCCTTGCGGATGAGAGCGCAAACGCAAGTCATTTGGCAATAGATATGTTATCTCAGGCGGAGCATGACGAGATGGCGAGTTCTATTCTTATAACTCCTTCCAAAAAACTTGCGGATGAAGTAAAAGTGGAGCTTGAGAACTGGCTGCAAAAACTGCCGCGTCAGGAAATTGCCAGAAAATCTATAGAGGAAAGAGGCGCCATTATTGTAAGCAAAGATATGGATGAAGCCATAAAGCTTATGAACGAAATAGCACCTGAACACTTGGAAGTAGCTACAAACAACCCTTTTGAGCTCCTCCCTTTTATCAAACATGCCGGAGCTATATTTATGGGGCATAATACTCCAGAAGCGATAGGAGACTATGTAGCAGGTCCAAACCACACTCTTCCTACCGGCGGGACTGCCAAATTTTACTCACCTTTGGGCGTTGAAAACTTTATGAAAAAGACTTCAATCATCTCATTTAGCTCCCGTGCTATAAATGAGATAGGCGAAGCCTGTGCACTGATTGCAAATACGGAAGGCTTAACTGCGCATGAGCAATCTGTCAGAGTTAGACTGAAGTAAAAATACAAAATACGTTCCACCTAATTTAATTTTATAAGAAAAAACTATAAAATTAAGTGTAGAATACCCTTATCGCAATTCCAAGATAAGGGTATACAATGTTACATCCAGCAGCGGCCCACTTTGCAGTGGCACTTCCAATCATCTCTTTAGTTTTAGGCTTGGCTTATATCCTTAAGCCTACGGAGCTTATGTCAAAAATCTCTACACGCTTTATGGTGTTTACGACCATATTTATAGCTGTCGCTTTTTTTACGGGCAAAGAAGACGGCGGTGAGGTTTTTATACTCCTCTCCACTGCGGGACAGGAACTTCTAAAAGAACATAAAAACCTTGGACTCTACATCTTTGTCGGGGTGGGTTTTGTCACTCTGATTAAGCTCTTTGGCTGCTTTACGAAAAATTTCAAAGCAGAAGTATTATCAGTTATTTTAATAGCTGTAGTAGCCGGAGGGGTGCTTTATCAAGGTAAAATAGGTGGTGAGCTCACGTACACCCACGGTGCTCATGTGCAGGATCATTCTGATGGAATGGACTGTCTTGAAGATCCCGCCGAATTTTTAGAAGAATAAACTCAAGTTTTAAATCCACATGGCATGTGGATTTAAAACCAACATACAAATATAACATTTTCATATTTACCCAACTACAAAATACTATCACAAATCTATCACTTCTTTATAACAAATTTAAGGTTACTTAGCTACTATTTTCTCTAGTGAAAGACCCTCATGTAAACACATAAGGGCTTCTTTTTAAAGAGATTAGTATTAGTTATGAATCTAAATTTGCCGTTGAAAAGGCTAAAAGGAGAATATATGCAATTAGGTTTCCTAGTTGATTTGCATCTGTGTATGGGATGTAAAGGGTGCGAGATCGCATGTAAAGTGGAAAATGAAGTTCCGTTGAGTACATGGAGACTTCGTGTTAAGTATGTTGATGTGGGAACTTTCCCGGAGACAAAGAGAACATTTACACCGCTAAGATGTAATCACTGTGAGAATGCTCCGTGTGAGAGAATTTGTCCGGTATCTGCACTTCATTATCTTGATAACGGTATTGTAAATATCGACAAAGAAAGATGTATTGGTTGTGCAGGTTGTGTTATGGCTTGTCCTTATGGTGCTATTTATATCGACCCACAAACACAAACTGCCGACAAGTGTACATACTGTGCACACCGTATTGCTTCATCTATGATGCCTGCTTGTGTTGTAGCTTGTCCTGTTCAGGCTAATATTTTTGGTGACCTTGACGACCCGACTTCAAATATTTCTAAATATATTCAAGTAAACCAGGGCAATGTTCAGGTTCGTAAACCAGAAAAAGGGACAAACCCTCATCATTATTATGTAGGCGGCGGTAATGTTACACTTAACCCGCTGGCTTCACATAGAGTTGACGGACACCAATTGTTCAATAATATAACAACACTTCCTGTAGGAGGACACCACTAATGGCGGCACATGAAATATTGGCAGCTACAAATGCTGTTGTGACTTTAGATGTAGCTTTACCGGGTACAGTTTGGCCTTGGTTGGTTACGGTTAATATGTGGGCAAAAAGTATTGGTACCGGTGTTATTTTTATGCTGTTTCTACTTATCAGAAAACATCCGGAACAAGTTGGCGGAAACTTAAGATTTTCTACTACTGTAGTATCTATTATCTTTATCCATATCTTTTTATTGTTTACTTTAGCGGATTTACATCAACCGTTTAGAATGTGGCATATATTTTTCTATCCTCATCTAAGTTCGGCGATCACTATCGGTGCATGGATGGCTACTGCATTTGTCGGTTTATTGTTTTTACTTGCATTTTTATCTTTTATCAAAAAAGACAATGCGGCGTTTGACAAGACCTTAACATGGGTTACGATTCTGGCTATTCCGGTTACACTCTATACAGCGGCACTTATGTCTCAGTGTACGGCGCGTGAACTATGGCAAATGCCGACTGAATCAGCGCAAATGATTTTCGCGGCTCTGCTTTCAGGTTCGGCGACAATGATTTTGCTAGGCGGAAAGAAACTAAATTACGAAGCTAAAAACACTTTGGCCGTAGTGCTTGGTTTGAGTGCATTTATGTCATTTACATTGTACATGGCAGAATATATATTCGGTCCTATGAAAGCTGAAGAAGTAGCTGCCGTACTTGAATATATCAAAGGCGACGGACCATATACAGTGATGTTTTGGTTGGGACAATGGATAACTTATTTACTGCCGATGCTTCTTATAGTATTGAGTCGTGCAAGTAAGTCTGAAAATATTTTAAAACTTGCAGCTATTTTAGCGTTAGCAGGTCTGTGGTTAGTTAAACATGTTTGGCTGATGATTCCACAATTATTACCAATGAGTTAGGGAGAAAATATAAATGTATTTACAAAGTAGAAGAACATTTTTAAAAGGTGCTGCGTTTACGGTTGCCGGCGCCGCTATTGCTAAAGGTGTATTTACGACAGATGCTCTTGCAGAATCTATTTCTGAGAGCAAATTTACAGACACTCCGGATTCATTATCATTTTACCCGCCGATGGAAGAGTGGGCTGATTTTAAAGAGCTGGACGGAGATGACTGGAAAAGAGGTGGTATCGCACGTAAAGGTGTTAGAAGTGAATCTAACCCTGATGGTATCGAAGTTAACGATTATGCAATCGTTCCGACGGCATGTTCAAACTGTGAGGCCGCTTGTGGTTTGACAGCATGGATTGACAAGAAAAGTTTTACAGTTAAAAAATATATGGGTAATCCACTGCACCCGGCTTCTCGCGGACGTAACTGTGCAAAAGGGTATGCAACACAATCACAGATGTATGATCCGGATCGTATAGCATTCCCTCTCAAACGTGCAGCAGGTTCTGCCCGTGGTGAAGGTAAATGGGTTCGTACAACCTGGGATGAGGCAATGACAACTATCGGTAAGAAGATGGGTGATACATTGGCGCATGGTGATGAGCTTTCTAAAAAATCTGTAATGTTCCACGTTGGCCGTCCAAATGAGAACGGATTTACTGGTAAAGTATGGCATACGCTTGGCTGTGATGCATTCAACTCACACACAAATATCTGTTCATCCGGTGGTCGTACTCCTACGATTCAGTGGGCAAATGATGACAGAAGTTCTCCGGATTGGGCTAATGCAAAACTGATATTCCTGAACTCCTCTCATGCTGCGGATGCAGGTCACTACTTCCAGCAGTCGGCATCATTTATTGCCGATGCAAGACAAAAAGGTGCGAAACTTGTAGTTATGGATCCTCGTATGTCCAACTCTGCGGGTATGGCTGATTTATGGATTGCTGCCTGGCCTGGTACTGAGCCGGTTATCTATCTTTATTTAGCGCAGAGAATGTTGGCTGAGAACAAGGTAAACAAAGAGTTCGTCAAAAAATGGATGAACTGGGAAGTGATGCTGGATAATAAAAAATATCTGGAATTTATGGTTTCTAAGGGTTATATCTCCAAAGTTCCTGAGGGTGACGATTTTGATACCTTCCTTGAGCTTTTAAAAGAGTTATACGCACCGTATACGCTTGACTATGCTGTAAAAGAAACACATGTTCCTGCATATAAACTTGAAGCACTTTACGATATGTTTATCTGGGCCGGCACTTCAATCTCTTCTTACTTCTGGCGTGCAGCTGCTGCTGGTAACCGCGGTGGTTGGATGAGTGGAAGAAGCGGTTTCTTGTCACTGGGACTACGCGGTGCAATCGGACCTGAGGGTGGTACATTTTTCCACCACTGGCACGTTATCTCTGTTGCTGGAAAGGGTGGAAGCTCTACTATAGGTCAAGGGATGAGAGGTTCGGACATTCCTAAAGTGGATGTGTACAATGAGCTTACATGGCCGCCTGAATGGCCGCTTTCAACCTATGAGTTGTCTTATCTTTTACCGCACTTGTTAAGTGATACGGAGTGGCAAGGCAAATGGAGAGCAAAAGGGTTAAACGTTCCTCAAAAGCTTGCTGTTTGGATTCCGCGTATGTACAATCCGGTTTGGATTAATCCGGATGGTTTTAGATGGATTGAGACAATCAAAGACGAATCCAAAATGGAACTGACATTCAACCTTTCACCGGTTTGGTCAGAAACGAACTGGTATGTTGACTATATCCTTCCTGTCGGCTTGGCCGGAGAGAGACACGATCAACACTCAGAGGCTACTATGCCTGCACGTTGGACATCATTCCGTCAGCCTGTTATGAGAGTTGCCCTGGAAAAAGCCGGATGGAAACCAAAAAATCCTGCACGTGCTACACTTGAAGCACATATAAAAGCCGGTCTTGGTGAAGTTTGGGAAGAAAATGAGTTCTGGTTTGATATGTGTGTAAACTATATCGATCCGACAGGAAAACTTGGAATCAGAAAAATGTGGGAATCCAAAAAGACTCCTGGCACACCTGTAACTATCGCTGAGTGGTATGACGCGGCATTCGGAGACAATCTGCCGAACCTTAAATCAACTGCAACTGCAGATTCAAGATACAAAAATGCCGAATTCCCGGTATATGAGTACATGAGAGACCACGGTGCGTGGATGGAAGAGAACAAAATCTATTCTGCTCAAGAGCGTGAGATCAAAGACGATGGCAAAAACTATATTTCCCATGGTCACAAATATGATAAAAAACATGTGACAATCAATAAACGTACAGGGGTTATGACTGCCGATTCTCACGGCAAGAAAACACCTATCGGTATAGAGATTGACGGTAAGAAAATGGAAGGTTTTGCTACACTTGACAAAAAACTTGACTTCTTCTGTGAGTGGTTGGCTGATGACTGGAAATGGCCGGAATATGCTATTCCTTTCTATCCAAGAAATGAAAAAGAGAAAAAAGAGATGCAGCATATCGTTTCTCATGTAAACCACTCTTATATGACAGAAAAAGACTCGTATGCATTGAATACAGTTTTCCGTCTGCCGTATAACATCCATACTCGTTCTGCAAACAGCAAGCACCTGATGGAAATTTCTCAAAATCATGACCCTATCTGGATCTCAACTCCGGATGCGGCTCGTCAAGGTTTCAAACGCGGAGATGCTATCCGTGTAAGAATCGTGGACAGTGTTTCTGGATTGGAATCCGGCTACTTTGTAGCTATGGCTGTTCCTACCGAGGGTGTACTTCCTGGTACTCTCGCATGTTCACACCACGGTGGTAGATGGAAACTTAAAAATGCTGTAACGATTCCAAACGGCGTAACAGACGCAAAAGTGGATTCTCAGCCTGTGACAAGAAATATGAACGATCCTAAATTTATGGCACACTCACCGGAAAATGCCGGTAAAGCAGCCGGACAAATTAAGATCGAAAACTATAACGGTACATCCGGAATGAACAGCTTTGGTGTTCCTACTGCTGAACTTCAGATGGATGGAAAAGAGGGTAAACTCAAGTATGTTGAAGGTATCGTTCCATTCACAACTGAAAGATTTGCCGACTATAACCGTGACAGCGGAAATATCTGGTGGGATGGCTTGAGCGGTTCATGGCAAAATGCCGTAGCGGCTCCACACCCGGATCCTATTTCTGGTATGCACTGTTGGCACCAAAAAGTTATCCTAGAGCCGGCTCAAAAGGGTGACAAAATCGGTGATATCCATGTGAACTATGAAAACAACTTCAAAGTCTACCAGGCATGGAGAGATGAGTTGACTCGCGGTTTAGACAGTAATTCTAAACTTCGCAGACCACAGCACATCAAACGTCCTTGGGTGCCTTTATCTGATAAAGCGTACGCAGTTAAGATCAAATAATAAAATGGGCCTCGCCCATTTTATAAATCACTCTAAAGATGCCCACCACATTCTAATCCACAACCCCAAAGTACTCGTATAACCCACCTCGCTAAAGACCAGGTTTTTATTTTTATCATAGATAAAAGTAGTTGGATAAGCGCCTATATTAAATGTACTCGCCAACAAGGCATCCCTATCGTTTACAACATTAAAACTCAAGCCCTTATCTAAAAGATATTCACGTATCTCTTCATCTGAGCCTGACTTTACAGCTATTGTCAATACTTCGTACTCCTCTGAGAGTGTTTGAATATTGGACGCTTCCATTTTGCATGTTGGGCACCAGGTTGCCCACAAGTGTATAAGGATGGGCTTGGCATGTGGAAGTGTGTACTCTATATCATCAAGCAAAACAACTGTATCTATTTCCAGCTTTGCCTTGTTTAGATCTGTACTTTTATACAGACTGATCACATTTGCAAAGAGTGTCATGACCACGAAAAACAGCAGTATCTCTTTTAAATAATGTTTAATTTTTGCTCGCATCTCTTCCGCCTTGGATTATTTGACTATAATTATAGTCAATTTAACACTGGTGTAACTGTTAGTGGATAAAATAGTACAAATTAATAAAGGAAATCAAATGAGAAAAATCGTTTTAACTCTGTTTATCGGATTGTTATTACTTGGATGCTCGTCTAAAAATGATATGGAGACGAAAGGCACTATGCATATGAATCATAAAATGTTTCAGTCCGTAGATGAGAAACAGGCTCTTTTAGTCCAAGAGGGAAAAGATAAAAGATACTGTACAAGATGTGGAATGGATTTGGTCAAATTTTACAAGACCTCGCATACGGCGGATGCAGAAAAAGAGACCAAAAAGTACCAATACTGCTCAATTCACTGTCTTGCAGAACATCTTGGAGAAGGGATAACGCTTAAAAATCCAAAAGTCGTAGATGTGAACTCCTTAGAGCTTATCAGTATTGCGGATGCTTTTTATGTTGTTGGAAGTAAAAAAAGAGGCACGATGAGCAAGATAAGCAAATATGCTTTTTCAAATATAAAAGATGCCAAGATCTTTCAGGCTCAGTACGGTGGAGAGATTATGGATTTTAACAAGGCTTTGGAAAAAGCAAAAGAGGATTTTATTCGCTAGCAGTGTTTGTCTAAAATATAAGGCATGTGGAATTTCCACATGCCGAAGTATTCAGGAGCCAGGAATAGAGATTATTCTATCTCAGCGTCAATAACGTCTTCGTCGTCTTTTTTCTTTTTCGTGTCGGCAGCGGCAGCTTCACCGCCCTCTTCTTTTTTATACATCTGTTCTGCCATTTTATGAGAAGCTTCAGTCAATATTTTGACTTTTTCTTCTATTTGCTCTTTTGTAGCATTCTCATCTTTTAGAGTTTCTTTTAAGTCGGCTACGGCAGCTTCGATCTTCGCTTTTTCTTCAGCTTCGATTTTATCACCCATCTCACCTAATGATTTTTCAGTTTGAGATATCAAAGCATCCGCCTGATTTTTTAAATCGACCAATTCTTTTCTTTTGCCGTCTTCAGCTTTGTGCTCTTCTGCATCTTGAACCATTTTGTTGATCTCTTCTTCGCTGAGTCCTGATGATCCGGAGATTGTGATAGACTGAGATTTGCCGGTACCTTTGTCCGTTGAGCTTACAGTCAGGATTCCGTTTGCATCGATGTCAAAAGTTACTTCAATTTGAGGTACGCCTCTTGGTGCAGCCGGGATATCTCCAAGCTCAAACAATCCTAGAGATTTGTTGTCTTTTGCAAATTCTCTTTCACCCTGAACGACAGAGATAGAAACAGCCGGCTGGTTGTCTTCTGCAGTTGAGAATACTTGAGATTTTTTAACCGGAATAGTTGTACCTTTTTCAATGATCTTAGTAGCAACGCCGCCTAAAGTCTCGATACCAAGACTTAATGGAGTAACATCTAAAAGAAGTACGTCTTTAACGTCTCCTCTTAATACACCGCCCTGAATAGCAGCACCTGCAGCAACAACTTCATCAGGGTTTACACTTTTGTTCAGTTTTTTACCGCCGAAATACGCCGAAACCATCTCTTGAGCTTTTGGAACACGGATAGAGCCGCCAACCATGATTATCTCTTTGATATCGCTGTTTTCTAAATCTGATTCTTTCATCGCTGTTTTGATGTGATCAATTGTCTCTTTGATTAAAGACTCGATCATACCTTCAAACTTGGCACGTGTAAGTTTGATTACCAAGTGTTGCGGCCCTGCTTCTGTCATAGTGATAAACGGTAGGTTTATCTCTGTCTCAGTTGAGCTTGAAAGCTCTTTTTTAGCATTTTCCGCAGCGTCTTTTAATCTCTGAAGTGCCATTTTGTCGTTTTTAAGATCGATTCCGTGTGAGTTTTTAAACTCGGCATTTAGGTAATCAACGATTTTGTTATCAAAGTCGTCTCCACCAAGGAATGCATTACCGTCTGTTGAGAGAACCTCAAAAGTACCGTCCGAAATCTCTAAGACAGTAACATCAAATGTTCCGCCTCCAAGGTCGTATACAAGTACATTTTCTTCTGCTTTGCTCTCTAGTCCGTATGCAAGTGCAGATGCTGTAGGCTCATTGATGATACGAAGAACGTTAAGTCCTGCGATTGTACCGGCATCTTTTGTTGCTTTTCTCTGTGCATCATTGAAGTATGCAGGAACAGTAATAACCGCGTCCGTTACTGTTGAACCTAAATAGCTCTCAGCGTCTGCTTTTAACTTTGAAAGTATCTTTGCTGATATTTCCTGTGGCGTATAAATTTTACCGTCCACATCTACAGCAGCCATACCGTCTTTGTCTACGATATTGTATGTTACTTTATCGTGTGCCGCTTTTGCATTTTCTTCACTCATCATAAGACCCATAATTCTCTTGATAGAAGAGATCGTCTTGTTCGGGTTTGTGATTGCCTGACGTTTTGCCGGATCACCAACCAAAACCTCACCTTTGTCTGTAAATGCAACAACTGAAGGAGTTGTATTTTTACCCTCTTTGTTTGGGATGATTTTCGCTTCACCACCCTCATATACTGCTACACATGAATTTGTTGTTCCTAAATCTATACCTATTACTTTACTCATTTTATATTCCTTTAATTTATTTTATGAATTATTCTAATTCGCTACAACAACCATTGCTTCACGCAAAGGTCTTTCTTTATATTTATAACCAGTTTGAAAAGTTTGAACTATTTGTCCGGATTCAACCTCTTCACTCTCAACCGCCTGAATAGCGTTGTGAATGTTTGGATCAAAAGGCTCATCATGGGCAACCATTGTTACTCCATGTTTTTCCAAAGCGGTAATGAGTTGTTTTTGTGTCAGCTCAATACCCT
Organism: bacterium; assembly: GCA_018825665.1. Classification (GTDB taxonomy): domain Bacteria; phylum Campylobacterota; class Campylobacteria; order Campylobacterales; family Sulfurimonadaceae; genus Sulfurimonas. The sequence continues at coordinate 13,168 of JAHJEG010000007.1, forward strand.
CTTTTAACTTATCAAAAAGTTCAGCTTTATCTGCTTGTGTATTCGCTGAGTTCATCGCAGCCTGAAGTGAATCCATGACAGGAATCATATCTTTTGCAAATTTCTCGTTTGAATATTCTACCGCTGTATATTTTTCTCTTTCAAGTCTTTTTTTGATGTTGTCAAAATCAGCATGAACGCGTGCATACTTATCTTTTAAGGCTGTTAGTTCTTCTTGTAAAAGATCAAACTCGTTTTCTACAGCCTCTGCTTCAGCCTCAGCCTCATCAGATTTCATCTCTATATTTCCCTCTTCGCTTATCAGGGGTTCCTTGCTTAATTCTTCTTCAGATTGTTTTGACATAATTGTTTCTCTACTCCTTTTTTATAAAAGTTGAGAGTATTATACAGATTGAGCGTAACAATGTCAAGTGATACTTGAATATTTTAACTAAATATACTTGAGTCTATTTGTATCAAGTATATTTTTACATATTTCTGATATGCGGAGATACTCTTTTCCTGCAAAATATATTTAATCATAATTTGAGTATGATTATATACATTAACCTAATGGAGATTCTTATGAAATATATAGCGTGGATCGGCGGTGTTTTGGCGGCTGCTTTAGTAAGTATTTATATTATAGCTTTTACATCTTTTGGAAATTCTGTCCTTCATCCTGTACTTGAGAAAAAGATAATCGAACAGACAAAACTCCCAAGCAAACTCGACATATTTCAACTCAGCTTCAGTGATTTTGAAATTTTACTGAAATTGGACCAAAAAAACACTATACATATACAGGGAACATATTCACTTTTTTCACAAGCTTTTGATATTCTGTATAATGTAAGCCTGCAAGATCTTGAATCTCTCTCGGAATTAGCCCAGGCTCCTATTATGGGGAGCTTTAGCACAAAAGGAACACTAAAGGGCGATCTCTCTCTTACGGACATTGAAGGCTCAAGTGACTTGGCTTCAAGCCGGACAAAATATAAAATCAAACTCCTGGACCTGAATCCAGACTCTGTCACAGCAAGTATAAATGGTGCCAAGGTAGATGAACTCCTGCATATGATGGGTAAGCCAAGCATCGTATCTTCGAATCTTGATGTAGATGTGAAACTCAGCTCTTTGGATCCTAAAAATCTCTCTGGGCATGTGGATATTGTCTTAAAAGACGGGATAATAAACTCAAAAGTAATGCATGAATTCTACAAAGTCACCCTAAACAAAACCACATTCACTTCCACTTCTCATATAGATTTAAAAGGTAAAGAGCTCACATATACTACCAATCTTGTCTCTAATCTGGCTACAGTAAACTCCAAAGGGGATATTGTTCCCGAGACTCTTTCAATGAACCTCGAATATGCTCTGGATATTAAAGAACTGGCACTTTTAAAACCTCTAAGCGGGGCTGATATACAGGGTGCTTTTAGATTAAACGGTACAGTTAAAGGGGACAGGAAAAATCTTATAGTCCTTGGCAAAAGCGATTTAGCTTCATCCGACACACAGTTCAAAACCGTTTTAAAAGAGTTTGCCCCCTCTAGCATCAGGGCCGATATAAGAAACCTTGAGCTTGCACAACTTTTATATATGCTTAAACAACCCCATTACACAGATGGGAAATTTTCTCTGAATATGGATATCGCAGATGCAAGAGCCGGCAATCTCAAAGGGAATATTCAAACCAGGATTACCGAAGGTATCATCGATTCAGGGTATCTGACAAAAACATATCAGTTTAAGTCTGCTATGCCCAAAACCATTTTTGTCTCATCTACGGACACTCTTTTAGACGGTGATATGCTCTACACAAAACTAAAAGTAAATTCCACTCTGGCGAACTTCACTATCAAAAAAGCCGCCTTGAATCTCAAAGACTCTTTTGTAAAGAGTGACTATACGGTTGAAATTCCCGACTTAGACAAACTTTATTTTGCTTCTGAGAGACATCTCAAAGGGGGAGCAAGCTTCCGGGGCGAACTCAAAAAGACAAAAGATCTAGACCTGAGCATTCACTCTGATATTGCCGGCGGAGCTATCGATGCAAAACTGCATAATGATGACTTTCATGCGGATTTAAAAGCCCTGCAGACTCTTGATATCTTAGACATCCTGATATATCCTAAAGTTTTCAAAGCATCCCTGGATGCAAAACTCGACTATAATCTGCTGGAAAAAAAGGGCACCTTTAACGGAGATTTAAAAGATGGCAAGTTTACCAAAAATCAGATGCTCTCACTTGTCAAACAGTATGCCCAGGTGGACATGTATGTAGAGAAATTCGCAGGTAAGGTCCATGCAGATATTAAACAAGAAAACATTACAGCCTCGCTTGATCTTAAGTCCAATACCTCTTCCATACAGACAAAAAATACTAAGCTCAATTCCAAAACCAAACAGATAGACTCAACTATAAAAATAGTTGCAAACAAAAACCCTCTGACAATCACCCTAAAAGGCAATGCTGCCGCACCGACTGTCGGAGTTGACGTAAAAGAGCTTATGGAATCAAAGGCTGGAGAAACAATTCAAAAAGAGGTAGGAAAGCTACTTAAGAGCTTCTTTTAACTCTTTCTCGCTTTTGACAAAGCTTATGGAGTCGATATTTTTATCTTTGACCGAGATAAGCGTTATGGAGTTTTCTTTATAAGGCAGAGTCACATTATAGAGTTCGTCATAGCTCAGCAATATAGCATGTGTGTAGTAGCGCATATTTGGCAGCACAAACAGATTGAATATCCCTGATGGGACTTGTGAAACATCTACGAGCAGGTTCACATTTTTTGGCATGTGGTTTTTTTCAAAATATTTGTTTGCGATGCCTGTTGTTTTTTTATCCCAGGTAATAATCCACATGCCATCCTCTACCAGGGTATACTGCTTATCGTGCTGTGATTTTAGTTTTACAGGCTTTACGCTGTCTCCCACCTGAAGCATTTGTGCCGCTGCAAACACGACAAGCGCAAGTGCAAGTATAAATAGTATTCTCATACCTCTCCCTATCATTTCAAATTTGCATCCGCCAGAGCCAGGCAGAAAAGTACATTTTTATTATTCTTTTGCATGGTGTTTAGGGCATGTGTAAATGTTAGTCCGGTTGTGATTATATCATCAACCAAGAGCACATCTTCTTCCCTGAAACCCTTAAACTCAAAATCTCTAGGGTGTAAAAGTCTGAATTCTCTGCTTTTGCCTGCATAGGAGATTCTGTTCTTGTCTCTTAGTTTATTTGCATAGGGCTTGATAATTTTGCACTTGAGTGCCTGATTTAAAACTGCCGTATGGGAATATCCGTTTTTGGCATGATCGTCCACCGCAATCGATGCGACTGTATGCCCAAACTCAAATTCATTTGCAAATATTTTCAGACTGTTTTTTGCAAGAATCTTATAGATATAAAAACCCAGATCCGTATGCTTTGTCAAGAGCAGTTCTTTGATATCGCTGTATTTGTAAAAAGATATGACTTCTGTGGCGTTTAGGATTTTTCGTCTGTAGATGGAGGGGGTCAAAAATGTTTCTTGGCATGTGGAACATATGTGTGCAAAAGAGAAACTTTCACACAATATGCATCGCATTGCAGCTCTTTAGTCCATTTTTAAAACAGACATGAACGCTTCTTGGGGAAGCTGTACTTTCCCTATAGATTTCATTCTTTTTTTACCTGCTTTTTGTTTTTCAAGCAGTTTTCTTTTACGGGTGATATCCCCGCCGTAACATTTTGCGGTAACGTTTTTACCCATAGATTTTACAGTCTCACGTGCTATGACCTGATTGCCAAGAGATGCCTGAACCGCTACTTCAAAAAGCTGACGAGGGATAAGCTCTTTCATATTTTTCACCAGTGCGCGTCCGCGGGGAAGAGCTGATGTGCGGGGCACGATGACGCTCAGTGCATCCACGACTTCTCCGGCTACCTTGACGTCAAGCTTTACAAGATCACCCTCTTTAAAATCAAGAGGTTCATAATCAAAACTTGCATAACCTTTGGAGATAGATTTGAGCGTATCATAAAAACCTACTACGATCTCATTCATAGGAAGAGAATACTCAAGCATAACCCTGTCTTCATTGAGATAGGTCATTTTTTCCTGCATCCCTCTTTTTGAGATTAGCAGGTTGATTATATTTCCGAGATACTCGCTTGGCGTAATTACCGTTGCTTTGATGTAAGGCTCTTCGATTCTGTCTATATAGTTCACAGGAGGAAGTTCTGAAGGATTTTGAACATCGATCATCTCGCCGTTTGTCATAAACACATGGTAGATAACCGACGGTGCGGTCGCTATCAGATCCAGTCCGAACTCACGCTCAAGACGCTCTTTTATAACTTCCATATGAAGCATACCCAAGAACCCTACACGAAATCCAAAGCCAAGGGCGATAGATGTCTCAGGCTCATAAGAGAGGGAACTGTCGTTGAGTTTTAACTTGTCAAGCGCATCTCTGAGTTCTTCAAACATGTCGGTATCAATCGGATAGAGTCCGGCAAATACAAAAGGCTTGGCAGGTTCATATTTCACAACAGGCTCAGCCGTAGGATTTTTGGCATCGGTGATGGTATCGCCTACATTTACGATATGCACCTCTTTAAGTCCAAGCACTACGATTCCGATTTCACCCGTTTGTATCACGTCTGTTTTTTTACGCTTGAGCGGATGAGGATACATCAGGTCAAGGACCTGATGCTCTTCGCCGTTACTCATAAGCTTCACAAGCTGATTCTTTCTGATAGAACCGTCAAAAACACGCACGAGTCCCAAAGCGCCCAAATAGGGATCAAACCATGAATCATAGATGATAGCTTTGGTTGTAGCGCTCTCATCCCCAACAGGAGCAGGCACTCTCTCTACAATCGCATCAATAAGCTCACGAATCCCGACACCTGTTTTTGCAGATACCAAAACAGCGTCGGTCGCATCAATGCCGATACTTGTCTCTATCTCCTCTGCCACCTTTATAGGGTCAGCCGCAGGAAGGTCTATTTTGTTGATGACGGGGATTAGTTCGAGATTGTTTTCCATTGCCAGATACACATTCGCGATTGTCTGTGCTTCAACGCCCTGTGCAGCATCTACGATAAGTAAAGCGCCGTCACTTGAAGCCAAAGACTTGCTCACCTCATACGAAAAATCAACATGACCCGGAGTGTCGATAAGGTTCAGGATATAGTGTTCACCGTCTTTTACATAGTCGAGTCTTACACTTTGGGCTTTGATAGTGATACCGCGCTCTTTTTCGATATCCATCGTATCCATCATCTGCTTGCCGAGTTCCCTTTCACTGACAGAACCGCACTCTTGGATGATACGGTCAGCCAGGGTGCTTTTACCATGGTCAATATGTGCGATAATAGAAAAATTTCTAATGTTTTTCAATAAATTCCCTTAATTATGCAAAAAGTGAGTTAACACTTTCGTTGTGATACACTCTGCGAATTACTTCCGCAAAAAGCGGCGCAACCGTCAGTACTTTGATTTTTTTGTGTTTTTTGGATACCAAAGTGTCTGTTACGATAAGCTCATCAAGCTCGCCCTTGTCCAGATTGTCATACGCTTTTCCGCTAAGAACAGCATGTGTTGCACATGCCATAACCGAAGCAGCTCCTTTTTTCTTCAGTGCGCTTGCCGCTTTTACCATAGTACCGGCAGTATCCACCATATCGTCAATCATGATAACATCATAACCCTCAACATTACCGATAATATTCATCACCTCCGATTCATTCGCAACTTCACGACGCTTGTCGACGATAACCATCTCAAGCCCCATTCTTTTTGCAAAATAACGGGCTCGGGCAACGCCGCCGATATCAGGGGATGCGATAATAGGTTTTTTAAGATTTTTGCTTTTTATATATGTCTCAAATGTGATTGAGCCATAAAGATTATCAACAGGGATATTAAAAAAACCTTGAATTTGACCTGCATGCAAATCAATAGTCACGACTCTGTCAATACCCGCTTTTTCGTATAAATCGGCAACAAGCTTTGCAGTGATTGGAACACGAGGTGCGGCTTTACGGTCTTGTCTTGCATATCCGTAATAAGGCACGACGGCAGTGATACTGTCTGCACTGGATCTGCGCAGAGCATCCGTCATAATTAACAATTCCATCAGATTGTCATTTGAGGGCGCTCCTGTTGATTGGACGATAAATACGTCACGGCCGCGAACACTTTCCGCGATTTGAACAGATATTTCACCATCACTAAAACTTCTCACATCAGCCTTGGCTAAAGGGACATCTAAAATACTGCAAATCTCGCTTGCAAATTCAACACTTGCTGAACCAGCAAAAATTTTATAACCACGCATGGGATTCCTTCTTTGGACAGATTAAGTTTAAAAGTATACAAAAATTGTTCTGAGGAGTTATTAAAAGTCAATGAAAAAAATTTGATTTTTATAAATCCAAAACTCCTGCGGAATAAATAAAAATCAAAGAAGTTATAAGCGGTTATTGACAGTTTTTACATATTCCGGATAAGACAAGGTCGGCTGAATGGATTTTAAAATCACTCGTCCTTGAAGCACTCTCTATAACATGCTCAAGCGCCAAAGAGATATCACTCACCTCTTTACATTTTTCACACAAGAGATGGGAATGTGAACTTTTTGTCAACTCATAGACAGACTTGGCATGTGGAAGTTTCACTTCCTGAATAAAAGAGTTCTCAAGCATCAGGTTGATGTTCTTGTAGATAGTCGCCAAAGAGATAGAGCTGAACTTTTTCAACATCAGCTCATATAAATCTTCCACACTCATATGCCCGTTAATATACAATGTATCTGCTATAGCCAACCTCTGCGGTGTAGCCTTTAAATTATGTTCCCTAAGGATGTCAGTATAATTAATCATAATAAAATTATACAATATTGTAGTTTAAATGATAAA
>JAHJEG010000039.1 GCA_018825665.1 bacterium
CTTAAAGGTGAGCGTCGTTTAGCAGGCAAGTCTGCATTAGACAAGCGTCCATACGGTCCAGGTCAACACGGTCAACGTCGTAAAAAAGTATCTGAATACGGTTTACAGTTAAATGAAAAGCAAAAAGCGAAATTCATGTATGGTGTTTCTGAGAAACAATTCCGTGCATTATTCGTTGAAGCTAAGCGTCGCGATGGAAATACAGGTACAAACCTTGTTACATTGATCGAGCAAAGACTTGATAACGTTGTTTATCGTATGGGATTTGCTTCAACACGTCGTTTTGCACGTCAATTAGTTACACACGGTCACTTATTAGTAGACGGTAACAAAGTTGATATCCCTTCTTACCGTGTTAAACCTGGTCAGAAGATCGAAGTTCGTGAAAGCAGCAAAAACAATGTTCAAGTTGTTCGTGCTATAGAACTGACTAATCAAACAGGTATCGCTCCATGGGTTGATATCGACGCTGCTAAAGTGTTTGGTATCTTTACTCGTTTACCAGAGCGTGATGAAGTTGTTATTCCAGTTGAAGAACGTCTAATCGTTGAACTTTACTCGAAATAATAATTAAAAAAAAGGCGTTTGAGAATGAAAAAAATTAAAACTACTCCACTAGCTCCACAAGAGTTCGAGGTAGAACAGATTAGTGAGAATGAAGCTAATATTATTGCATTTCCTTTTGAAACAGGTTTTGCAATATCTTTAGCACATCCACTTCGCCGCTTTTTATTAAGTAGTTCTGTCGGTTATGCTCCTATAGCTATCAAAATCGAGGGTGCCAAGCATGAGTTCGACTCTGTGCGCGGTATGCTTGAAGATATTTCGGACTTTATTTTAAACCTTAAAGAGATTCGCTTTAAGTTAAAAAATGAAGCAACTGAAGCAGAGATTAACTACAGCTTTGCCGGTCCTTGTTCGATCAAAGGCTCCGACCTAAATAATGATGAAGTAGAGGTGGTAACTCCAGATGCTCCTCTTGCAACTTTAAATGAGGATTCAACTCTTAATTTTACGATTAAGATAGCTCAGGGTATAGGTTATGTACCGAGTGAAGATACTCATGACGAACTTGAAGACGGTTATATCGCATTGGATGCTTATTTTACACCTGTTCGTAGTGCAACATACAGCATAGAAAATGTACTTGTAGAGGATAATCCTAACTTTGAAAGAGTTATTTTAAATATTAAGACTGACGGTCAAATCAGCCCGTTAGACGCGTTTAGAAACTCTTTGGAAGTTATGTATGCTCAATTGGCAGTGTTTAACAGTGAAATCAGCATAAAAGCTCCAACTACGATTGAGAGAGTTGAAGAAAACCCTGATCTTAAAAAGTTAACGACTCATATTGATAGTTTAGGATTAAGTGCCCGTAGTTTTAACTGCCTTGATCGCTCAAATATTAAACTAGTAGGTGAAATAGTATTGATGAGTCAAAACGACTTAAAAAATGTTAAAAACCTTGGTAAAAAATCATATGATGAGATCATGGACAAAGTGCAAGAGTTTGGATTTGCAGTTGGTGCCGATCTTACAGATGATGTTGTTACAGCATTAAAAAAGAAAATAGAAGCTAAAGAAGCTTAATAGAGGAATTTAGATGAGACATCGTCATGGATACCGTAAACTAGGTCGTACAAGCTCACACCGTGCAGCTTTGCTTAAAAACCTTAGTATTTCGTTAATTGAACATGGTAAAATTGAAACTACTGTAGAAAAAGCAAAAGAACTACGTTCTTATGTTGAAAAACTTATCACTATTGCTGGTAAGAATGACTCAAATGCTCACAAAGCAGTATTCGCGGCGCTTCAAAGCAAAGAAGCAACAAAAAAATTGGTAAATGAAATAGCTCCTAAGTACGTAGACCGTGCTGGTGGTTATACAAGAATCAACAGAACTCGTATCCGTCGTGGTGATGCTACTACTATGGCGTTTATTGAATTAGTATAATTCAATATTCACGGGTAAGACTCTTGTCTTGCCTGTAAAATCTTTCAAAAAACTTCAAACATTTATTTCCACATGCTAAAATACTTGTGCAAAAATTAATTATTATCGGGAATTTTTTATATGAGTACTTTCGCATTTGGAACCTACAGAATAAGCGACTATAATCCACAGCATCTATCGGCACTCAAAGAAGCTATAAAATCCGGAATCAGGATGATAGACACTTCATCAAACTATATGGACGGTGGAGCAGAGAGGGCAATCGCTCTTGCATTTAGAGAATTTGACGAGAACGTAAAGCAGAGTATAGAGATAATCAGCAAGTTCGGATATATTCAGGGAGAAAATCTGCAAAAGCATCATGAAACGCCTATCGAAGAGGCTGTCGCGTATGATGAGAGCCGCTACCATTCCATCTCCAAATCTTTTTTACAAGACCAGTTAGGCAAGTCATTAAGCAGACTTGAGATGAACACGCTAGACTGCTACTTGATCCACAATCCTGAATACTATCTTCTTGATGCAATAAAGAGGGGGATTGACAAGGATACCAGGCTTGATGAGATGTACAGAAGGATCTATGAAGCTTTTATAGGACTGGAGACTGAGGTTAAAAACAAAAGAATACGCGCATACGGAATAAGTTCAAACAGTTTTTCCAAACCCCACAACAGTGACGAATTCCTGCCATACGAAGATCTGATTACATTGGCTGAAAATGCTGCGGAGGCTCTTGGACATAAAACACACAGCTTCACTACAATCGAGCTTCCTATAAACTTGCTTGAGCAAGAGGGATTGAAATGTGCATCCTGGGCAAAATCAAACGGCCTGAGAGTTTTGGCAAACAGACCCCTGAATGCTCAGTATAACGGTTTTATGTACAGATTGGCTGATTATGATGAAAGCCATGAGTATTATCATCATTTCAATGAACTTATGGAAGTGTGTGACAACGAGATGCTCAGACCTCTTTATAATCTCTTAGAGCAGCTGGATGAAAACAAGCATAAGTTTGGATGGATCGGTGATTATGAATCTTTTTTGTTCTCACAGATTATTCCGCATATGAAAACAACTCTGGAAGTTATTGACGAGCAAAACAGAGAAACTATGCTAAATTTCATAGATCTTTTTTTGCAGGAATATAAAAAAATGGTTGCTTATGAATGCTCCAAAGCTACAAGAAGGGTGCTGAAAGATTTTTTTGCAGAGTGTTACACTTCTATGCAGGAGTGTGCATTAAAGTTCTTAATGCAAAAAGAGGAGATTGATTTTATATTGGTCGGGATGAGAAAACCCTCTTATGTCCATGAAATAATCTCCCTCTAAACATTAAATACAGAGGATACTTTTAATTTTTATGGCTTGTTAAGCATATTTGTCATATTTTATGATACAAAAAAAATATATAATATTTAAAGGATAATATATGATTCCATTTTCTGATGAAGAGTTGATGGCCCCTGTAAAACATGTAATCGACAAGGTTCGCCCATCACTTGCACTCGATGGTGGTGATATAGATTTCATTACCGTCAAGAACGGGAGCGTGTATGTGCAGTTAAAAGGTGCATGTATCGGATGCTCAAGCAGCGGCAGTACACTCAAATACGGAGTTGAGAGACAGCTTAGAATGGATATACACCCGGAACTGAGTGTAGTAAATGTGCCGGTTGGCATGGAAAATGACATAGAAAATTTATAATAGAGTGATTAAATGAGTTCTACTAGCAAACATAAAACATTGACACAGGCAAATGACAGTTTTTCGAAGGCGGATTTTAAGAGTGCCTTGGAAAAATATGCAACTGTGCTGCAGGATTTTCCAAATTCCAAAGAGGCGTATAACGGTGTTATACTCTCTGAGATGGCTTTAAGCGGAGAAGGCGGTGCTGAAGCTTTGTTTGATTATTATGAGATACTAAAAGAAGAAGATAAAGAACAAGCAGATGAGATTATCAGCGAGATCCTCAGCAATATGGACGGAACACTGGATAAGCTGGGTGAAGTGTTCTCTCAGCCTTTACGCGACAGACTGGAGTTTGAAGACGGAATCCTTTATGATGATTTTAAAAAAATAGTCAACGAAACTTCAGATTTTAAAGAGACTTTTGAAAACATTATGTTTTCTACGCGCGTTATCATCACAAAAAAAGAAGACTTTGTAGATTTTTTGGATAATTTGATAGATAACGGTTTTTCAGAGATGGCTTTGACATATCTTGAAAATGCTCTGGCGGCTTATCCTAATGATACACTTTTAAGAAAACTGCTGAAGAAGCTGGCAAAAGGGAAGACGATTGAAAATTGAACTGCCCGGGCAAAGTTTTAAATATGTGAGTGAAAACTCACAGGAATGCGATAAAGATACCGCTTTCGTTTTGACTGCCCAAAATGAACGATATCTACAAAATGCAAAAGAGAATAATGCCCATTCAGTTATCAATGTGCAGGATATTGCCGAAGTCTTCGGCACCGACAAAATAAAAATAATCGGAATTACCGGAACAAACGGCAAGACAACCACTGCAAGCGCAATCTACTCTTTCTTGCTTGATTTGGGTATAAAAGCTGCCATGCAGGGCACGCGTGGCTTTTTTATGAATGATGAAGTTATAGAAGCGAAATCCTTAACTACACCCAGTGTCTTGAATACCTACAAACATATTTACCAGGCCGTGGATGCCGGATGCGAATTTTTTATAATGGAAGTAAGTTCCCATGCAATAGTTCAAAAAAGGATTGAAGGTCTTAAGTTTGAGCTTAAGATATTAACAAATATTACTCAGGACCATCTTGATTATCATAAAACTTTAGAAGACTACATCTATGTAAAAAACAGTTTCTTTCAAGATGAAGGGAAGAAGCTTATCAATAAAGATGAAGCAAAAGCAAAATTCAATATAAAAAATACTTTCACATACGGGATAGAAAATCCCGCCACATACAGACTTATGGCCTATTCTCTTAATGACGCTTCAAGCGGGATTATTCAGCATTTTCAGGAAATAGTCCCTTTTACGGCATCTCTTCACGGCTTTTTTAACCTCTACAATCTTATGGCAGCGATAAGTGCGGTGCATTTGGTGACAGGCAGGACTCTTGAAGAGGTCTCGGAGGTCGTTGACAATTTTGCCGGTGTCAGCGGAAGGATGGAGCAGGTGTCGGTTTTACCCAACGTAATAGTCGATTTTGCACATACCCCCGATGGGATGCAGCAGGTGTTAAATGCGCTTAAAGAAAAAGAACTCCTGGTGGTATTTGGTGCAGGCGGAGACAGGGACAGGATTAAGCGACCGCTTATGGGAAGAGTTGCTGCAAGTTTGGCAAAGAAGGTCTATATAACAAGCGACAATCCAAGATCGGAAGATCCTGAGCTTATAGCCGCTGATATCCTCGAAGGGATAAAAGACAGAACGAATGTCGTTGTTGAATTAAACAGAAAAAAAGCGATACAAAGGGCAATTGACGATCAGGAAGAGGATGAAGTGGTCGTTATTTTAGGTAAGGGCGATGAAAATACCCAGATAATCTACGACCGGAAATTTCCCTTTGATGACAGAGAAGTTGTAAGAGAGATATTAAATCTGAAATAACTTCCAAAATACCGGCATGTGGAAATATTTGAGATTTCCACATGCCAAGAGAACCGCTTTAGTTCCCGCTATATGTTTTATTGAAATCTTCCCCAAAAACTGTTCCGCTTATAGTTGTCGGAAAACTTATTATGTTTATACTAATCGTATTGTTATCAACATCCCAGGAAAGATAGGTGGAATTTGCATCTGTACTCCAGGTAATATTGGCCTGCAGGGATACATTGGATTCATTATTGTCAAATGTTCCGCTGATTGTGATAGGCTGCTCTCCTGTAGTATTCGCATCAGAAAAAGAGATCTCCGTGAGCGTATGCACTCTAATGGGTACAGAATCACTATAGTTATTATATGCAATGCTTACGGTCGAATCACCGCCGTTTGCCGAAGGTGTGACTTTCTTATCCACTATAGCCGTAATATTGTCATCCGAGCTCCAGCTGACTATATCGGTAATATCTGCCGTGGTGTTGTCATTGTACTGCGCAGTTGCGCTTAAGGCTAACTCAGCCGATGTAGAGTAAAGACTCGCATTCGTCTCATTGATTGTTATTGAGGTGACGTGTTTGACAACAGGTGTTTGTGTATTTTCCCCGCATGAGATAAATGACAAGGCTGTAAATATAAGAATGACTGCTTGTAGTAATTTCATTAATATCCTTAAAATCTTAGATTGAAGCCGAAGTAAACTATATTCATATGGGATGCATAGCTTATCTGCTGAACTATTGTATCAATCCCTTCATAGGAAACTGCCTTATAGTCATACCCGAGTTCAAAGTCGAAATGTTCATTGACGGGGATAAACATTCCTGCTCCGAGATTAAATGTGCCGTAATGAAGAATATCTTCAAACTCTCTGTCTACGTTTAAATACCCCGCGCCAAATCCGGCTTTAAAGAAGGGGTTGACATAGATGTTTAAATCAAAAGCTTTTACAAGTTCAACATTCATAGCAAATTTTTTAGAATCATCTTGGGAAAATATTTTGGACTTATTATCATAGTAATCCAGTGAAAACTCAATCGCATACGCTTCTCTGTCCCCGTAACCGGCTTTGATCTTAGCCATATAACTGGAGCTTTTTGCCTCTATATCCTCTGAAAACCTTTCATCAAAATAGCCGAGATTAGAGCCGATATATACTTTGGCATCTGCGTACAAGGAGGCAACCATCAATAAAAAGAGTATTGTTTTTTTCAATTTTTCGTTTCCAATCATATTAAAATTTACGTGAATTATATCCAAAAGATGCCAACTAAAATATATTAAGTATCTTAAATATTAAAACTTATTTAGTCGCTTGAGAATATACAACCATATTTTTGATATAATTGCCAAAAAATTCAAGGATAATTTTTATGGGAATTCCTCAACCAGCATTTTATATATTTAAATGTGAGCAATCAGCTCCTCCAGGTATGCCGAAACCATCATGTGTTACGCCTCAAACTCAAGACCTTTTTCAATATTTGGCTCAGACTCTTATGAAAGAGGGGATTATGGGAACAGTGCAGCCGATTCGTACATCATGTATGAACCGTTGTAATGCAGGTCCGATAATGTTAGTAGAGCCGGGTCATACGATGTATGCGGGTTTGACGAAAGAAAAAATCGACCGTATTATTGCAGAGCATATTATCGGCGGAAATATAGTTGAAGAATTTGTTATAGATTCTGAACTATGGGATGCTCCGATATCTCCGGCAGATATGAAAAAGCAGATGGGTAGATAAATGACGATAGAGATGTTATACAGTAAGATTCATCGTGCTACGGTAACCGATGCAAACTTGAACTATGTAGGCTCGATAACCATAGATGAAGAGCTGATGGAAGCTGCGAAGATGAGAGTTGGACAAAAAGTTGAGATTTTAAACGTAAACAACGGAGAAAGATTTTCAACATATATCATCCTGGGTGAACGCGGTAAAAGAGATATCTGTCTTAACGGTGCAGCTGCAAGAAAAGTTCACAAAGGCGATAAGGTAATCATCGTTGCATATGCTACGTATGATGAAAAAGATTTAGAGACTTATAAACCTAAGGTTGTCATTCTCAATGATGACAATAATATCGACACAGTAGCAGAGAGTATCTAAGGCTATGTTTGGAAATTTGGGTGATATGGGTAAAATGCTCGAGGGGATGCAGGAAAATGCTGCAAAGCTTCAGGCTGAGCTGGAATCCAAAACGTTTAGCGTAAAAAGCGGCGGAGGCATGGTTGAAGTGAGTATAAACGGAAAAGGGGAGGTGATTGATATAAATATCGATGATTCGCTTCTTGAAGACAAAGACTCTCTCCAAATATTGCTCATAGGCGCTATGAACGATGCATATAAAATGGTTCAGCAAAACCAGCAAAACAGTGCCATGGGGATGTTGGGCGGTATCAATCCATTTGGAACAAAATAGATGTTAAGAGTTTTCTTCGCTCTTAACATTCTCCTTTTACATTTATATGCCTGCAAAGGCGGTTACGACTCCTGCAAATCCAAGATTACCGATTCAAAAGCTATAGTCGGACAGACGCTTCAGATCCCAATATCCAAAAATCAAAGACTTATTTTCTCAAAACAAACGCCAAATGCCAAGATCATCAAACATGACCCGTTTTTATCTTTGTATCTTGTAGAAGACACAAACAGTTTTAAATACCCTTTTGCACTGAATCCTCATCTTTCTCTGGGAAAAGCTGCAGTAAATCAGACAAGCGCAATCGAGGGTAAAATAAGCAAAAAACAGGTGGGGCTCAATAGATTGGCTGCTTTTAACGAGGCCGTATTTACTCCAAGCATGCTTTTAAACAGCTGCTGCTCGTTGGAGGGGATGATAACAGAAAAAGGAATTATCCAAAAAGAGTATATACAAAGGTTTTTACACTCTGGGGAAACGGATTATTCGGATATAGGAATAAGAATAGACTTGGATACTCCCTTGCTTGTTGTAAAAAGCATTGATCCGTTTTTTAAGAATAATCCATTTAAAAAAGGTGACCGTATACTTGAATATGACGGAAAAAAAGTAAAGAATAAAGCATCTTTTATGCAAAGGGTACTTTTTTCAAAGACAGGAGTCTCACATAAAGTAAAAATCAAAAGGGGCTCCCAAAACTTGGCTCTAAGCGTTATCTCCCAAAAAAGATACGGCGGAGGGTACATAAGCGACACTTTCCTGGAGCAAAAAGGGATCTATTTTGATGAGAACCTCAGTATTGTAAAAATTCTTGAGGGGTATAAAGATTACGGCTTGAATATCGGAGACAAACTGCTGAAGGTCAATGCAGATTTTGTTGAAAACCAACAGGATGTAATGAATACAATCAGCGACTTTAAAGATTTTGCAACTTTGCTATTTGAAAGAGAAAAGTTTCAGTTTTTCGTGCAAATAAATTAGATAGAATTTCATATGCAAAACTTTGAGAATTTTTTATTACAAAACCTACCGACATCAAAAAGTATTCATCCTACCTATGAAAAAGCCTTGCAAGAGATGCTTATCGCAGGTGGAAAGAGGTTTCGTCCTGCACTTTTGCTAGGCGTTGTCCGTTCATACAATCCCCTTTTGGAAGAGGGGGCGATGCATGCGGCGTATGCCATAGAGATGCTCCATACCTATTCTCTTATACATGATGACCTGCCTGCCATGGACAACTCACCGCTTCGAAGAGGCAATCCTACTTTGCATATTGCTTTTGATGAAGTCACGGCTATACTCGTCGGAGATGCTTTAAACACGTATTCTTTTGAATTTTTGAGTGATGCGCCTTTTTCTGATTACACAAAGGTCAAACTGATAAAAGAGTTGGCAGCCAACGGCGGTCTAAACGGCATGGTTTTGGGTCAGGCTATTGATTGCTACTTTGAAAACAAGCCGCTCAAAATAGAAGATATCAAAGTGCTTCATACGAATAAAACGGCAAAACTGATAGCCGCTTCATTGAAGATGGGAGCTGTTATTGTAGGCCGTGAAGAGCTGGGTGAAAAGCTTTATGACTTTGGGATCAAGCTTGGACTGCTGTTTCAAATCCAGGATGACATTTTGGACGTCACACAAAGTTCTGAAGAAGCCGGAAAGCTGACCAACAACGACGAAGAGAAAAACAGCTTTGTTACGATCCTGGGGCTTGAGGAAGCGATGCGTGAGGCGAATGCCTTGGCGGAAGAACTCACAAGCGAGCTAAACAGTTTTGATGAAAATTTACAAGATGAACTTTCACCTCTGCTTACGCAATATATAAACAGACACAGAACATAACTTTGGGATCAGGCCGTAGGCCTTGGTCGTCACAGTGACATAAAATAAAATTAAGGAATAATAAATAATGAGTAATCAAATGCGTCAAAAGATGGCAGATAGTATAAGATTTTTAGCAGCAGATATGGTTCAAGCGGCAAATTCAGGTCACCCGGGCGCACCGATGGGATTGGCAGACATTGCCGTTGTATTGAGTGAACATTTAAATCACAACCCTAAAAATCCGTCTTGGCTCAACCGTGACAGATTGGTTTTTTCAGGCGGTCACGCGACCGGTCTGATCTACTCTCTTTATTATCTTTGGGGATACGGCTTAAGCATCGAGGATTTGAAAAACTTTCGTCAGCTAGATTCTAAAACGCCGGGTCACCCTGAATATGGGCATACTGCAGGTATAGAGATTACTACAGGTCCTCTTGGACAGGGTATTGCAAATGCTGTGGGATTCTCAATGGCTTCGAAATTTGTTGGCGCGCAGACAAACTCTGAGACTGCAAAGCTCATCGATCACAATGTGTATTGTCTATGCGGTGACGGTGATTTGGAAGAGGGTATCTCTTATGAAGCATGTTCTATTGCCGGGCATAACAAGCTTGATAATCTGATTGTAATCTACGATTCAAACCGTATCACTATTGAAGGTTCGACCGATTTGAGCATCTCTGAGGATATTCGCAAGAGATTTGAATCTCAGGCCTGGGATGTATTAGAGTGTGACGGCCATAATTTTGAGGAGATTGATGCTGCAATCACAACTGCAAAATCTAATAAAAAACCTACTCTGATTATAGCAAACACTGTGATTGCTAAGGGTGCGGGCAAGCTTGAAGGCTCACACCATTCTCACGGTGCCCCTCTTGGTGATGATGTTATCGCTGAGGCGAAGTCGGCATGTGGATTTGACCCTGAGAAAAAATTCTTTGTAGATGAAGATGTGATGGCGAGATTCAGATGTGCTCTAGAAGAGGGTGACCTTTTGGAGCGTGAGTGGATACACAGACAAAAAACTCTTCCTTTGATGGAGCAGAATGAAGCTCTTTTTGCTTTGTTAAACCCTGATTTTTCACGCATACAGTGGCCTGTTTTTGATAAAGCAGACGCTACAAGAAACACAAACGGAAAAATTTTAAATGCGATAGCCAAAGCTCTTCCTTCATTTATAGGCGGTTCGGCAGATCTAAGTCCTTCCAACAAAACACACCTGAGTGATATGGGAGTATTTCCAAAAGGGAGAAATATCTACTTCGGCATCCGCGAACATGCTATGGCTTCTATAGTGAATGCAATGGGATTATACGGCGGAATTATGCCTTTTAGCTCTACCTTTTTTGTATTTTCGGATTATCTAAAACCATCTGCGCGTATAGCGTCATTAAGCGGGATTCAGCATTTCTTCATCTGGACGCATGACAGTATCGGAGTGGGTGAAGACGGACCGACGCACCAGCCTATAGAGCACTTGAGCCAGTTTAGAGCACTGCCAAACTTTTATGTATGGCGTCCTGCTGATGGTGCTGAAAATATTGAGGCCTGGAAGAGCGCTTTGGAGATGAAGAACTCTCCATCAGCTTTTGTGTGTTCAAGACAAAATCTTGCAGTGCTTCCACATGCCGTACTCGGAGAAGCCGCTAAAGGCGGATACCTGCTGGCGAGTGATGCTGATGCTACCGTTACATTAATGGCTTCGGGAAGTGAGGTTGAACTTGCTCTTAAAACAAAAGAAGCTTTAAATGCAAAAGCCGTACAGGCGAATGTGGTAAGTGTTCCTTGTTTTGACCTTTTTATAGAGCAGGACAAAGCGTATATCGATTCCATCATCAAACCAGACACTAAAAAAATAGCAATCGAAGCCGCAAGAGGCCTGGAGTGGTACAGGTTTGCGGATGAAGTAATCGGCATGGACAGTTTTGGTGCTTCAGCTCCGGCGGGTCAACTATTTGAGAAATTCGGTTTCTCGGTTGATTCTATACTAGAGAAGATAAAATAGTTTCTTTGCACATGCCCTCTGGCATGTGCAAATGTATGGGTTTAAAAACAGATGAAAAAGAACCTTTTTATAATTATGATCCCTCTTTTGATTATAATTATTTTAGTTATATTGTCTTTTGTCTTTCCTGATGCGACGAAAGGATTTATACACTACGATGACAACACCTCCTCTTTTAAAATAAACAATCAAGGCTATATTTGGATTCTTGATGACAATGAAAACAAATAGCTCAATAACGGATACAAAATGCAAACGATAGAAAGTACAGAAAAGATTATAAATGAAAATCCGGCAGTGATGCTTTATTTTTCCGCTCCCACGTGTAATGTCTGCCATGCCCTCAAACCAAAACTCCTTGAAGCTGTTGAGAAGAATTTTGAAACCTTTGAAGTAGTAAGTGTGGATACTTCGGTTTCCCAAGAGCTAGCGGCACATTTTAGTATTTTTGCAATTCCGAGTGTTTTAGTGTTTTTGGATGGAAGGGAATTCTTGAGAAAGTCACGTCACATGAGTGTGGACGAAGTGATCAAAGAGATAAAAAGGCCCTATGAGATGATGCTCTCATAGATACGCCAATACTTCCACAGCCACAAAGATAGCACCCAAAAAGACAAAAGAAGAGATAAATACAAGGGCAGTCACGGTCCTTGGAGAACAGGCATACAATGAAGCCAGGTTTACATTCGCAACGGCAAGGGGCATCATAAGCTCTATAAACAAGATCCCCTTTATAGTCGCATCCATCTCGATAGAATAAAGCACCAAAAATGTTACCAGCGGCAAAACAATGAATTTGAACGAAAGCACCCATGCAAGCAAGCTTCTGCTAATCTGCGCTATCTGCGTGCCGTAGAGATATATCCCAAAAAGTACAAGCTGCATCGTCATCGAAGCATAGGCTCCCATCATGAGCGTGTTTAAAACGACACCGTCGGGTTTATATCCGTAGACGCTTAAAAGTATCGCTATGATTGCAGCCCATAAAATAGGAAGTTTCACTATGTTTTTGAGTGAAGTCTTTGTGTCGAAACTCCCACGTGAATAGTAGTACACACCTACTGTGTAAACGACAAAAACATTGACAAGGTTTATCACGGTGGTGTAAGGGATGGAATCTTCGCCGAATATTGCTATGTTGATGGGAATACCCAAATTACCGGTATTGCCGATAAGTGCCGCTACGGTTGCGATAGAATACTCTTTTGGGCTTTGAAACAGTTTTTTGGCGATAAGTGCGGAGAGGACAAGCACCAAAAGCACTATGAGGAAATAAATGCTCGGAGCATATAGGATCGTAATGTCTATGGGTTTTACCAAAAGTCCCCAGAAGGTTAGAAAAACCTGTAAAAAATATACATTTAAAAGTGTGATGGTCTTATCGTCTATGGCATCTTTGAAACTCATTTTGGCAACGAAGCCCATAAGTATAAATATATAGATGCAAAGTATGGAAAAGATTATCTCACTCATCTTGAATGCTTATCTCATAAACGCCAAAAGCGAGGCAGTAACTGCCACATTGAGGCTCTCCACTCCGCGGTTCATCGGAATGATGATTTTGTCATTGCACAGTTTGTCCACTTCAGGGCTTATCCCTTCACTTTCATTGCCAAGGACAAAGATGGTCCTGGCATGTGGAACTACATCGTAAATACTTTTTTTTGCATCGAGTGAAAGGGAGTAGATCTTTGTATCTTTTACATCTTTTAAGACTTCATCGATTGTATTACAAAAATAAATAGGCAGTTTAAAAAGTGTCCCTGCGCTTGCTTTGATAACCAGGGGAGAGATCTTCGCAGAGTTTCTTTTTGGCAGAATTATTCCGTCCACGTTCCCGGCTGCACATGAGCGGACAATCATGCCGAGATTTTGCGGATTTTGGATTCCATCAAGCGCTATAAGTCTGTAGGATTTGAGGTTTTGAATCTCATTCGCATTCTGATAGCTCTGGGCAATGATATCTATGGCTACGCCCTGATCCTGTTTGGCGTTTTTGCTGATGCGGCTGAGGGCATTTTTATCATGGTAACTTACCTCAATGTCCCTTTTTTTTGCCAGAGAAAGTATCTCTTTTACCGCGCCGTCTGGTTTGTTGGAACTTGCCATGTGGAGTTTGTGTATCTCTACATTTTTATCCTGTAAAACTTCTATGACGACATTTCTGCCATAAAGCGTTATGACCTTTTCAAAATATGCTTTTTTATCTAAATAGTCTTTTGAATCCTGCAATTTTTTGCCTTTATAATAGTGAGTGGAATTTTAGCATATCTAAACTTCCACATGCCGAAGTTTAGAGTATGTTGTACACAATCTCAGTCTTGTTCTTTATCACTTTTATCTCCGCGACGCCTAGTCCTTCGATTTCCGTAGCCATAAACTCTTCTATGGAGCTGATGGAATGCCTGGCTAATTCTCTGAGGACTTTTCCTCTGTAGGCCTTTGCCCAGTGGCTGACGCTTTTACCATCTTTTAAAAATTTCAAGCTTGTGTAGTTTTTGTTGATTTTGTAAAACTTGTCATAGTATCCTGCGCGAAGGTCCAAAATCTCATCTTTTGCCAGATAAAGGTCCAGTTGATAGGAGAACCTCTCTTTGTAGTATTTATCCGGAGCGATAGAGCCTATAGAATTACCCTGTTTCACTTTATAATTGCCTACAGGGTCGCCTCCCAGAACCGGTCCGTAGAGATTTGAAAAAATGATTGTGTTTTTTTTCAGATAATCTTTTGCTTCTTCGCTGAGAGAAGCAAAATCCAGATAATCATAGGCTACACCGCTATAGCGCTCTATGGCAGCCATCTTGGGGGAACTGAAAATATCGCTGATATAAGGTTCGCACTCACTAAATTTTTTAAACCCGAATAATTTGCAAATCTCTTCTTCGTCAGATTTTTGAATAATATTGCTGTACTCGTTTAAGAGTTCTTCTCTTGACTTGTCTGAACCAAGCAACTCTCTTTTGGGCTCCTGCCCGCCACTTATTTTTCCCTCAGACGGGGAAAATAAAACTTTTAACATAGCTCTGCCTTTCCTCTGTACACGAAATAAAATTTTATCTAATTGTATCAATATAAATGATATAATAATCCGAAATTTAGATTTGGAGTTTGCAATGAGAGTATTTTTTCTATCAGTTTTTATGACATTTTTTACATTTTTATATGCAGGAGCGGTTATAGGAAGTGTGGCTCAGGCGAAGGGAAACGTGAAGATTAAGAGTGAAGATTCATTCAAAAAGAGCAAGGTTGAAGCAGGTTTGGAAGTCAAAGAGGGCGACTTGATTACTACGGCTAAAAAATCTTCTGCTATCATCAAGCTGAGTGACGGCTCGACCGTGGTGTTGGATGAGAGTTCAAGCGTGGTTTTTGCAAACTCGAGTTCGGTTGAGCAAAAAGAGGGGAAGATTTATTATAAAATAACTTCTCGTGATGCGAAGAATGCACTTAAGGTTACAACTCCTTTTGCAATCATAGGGATCAAGGGTACGACTTTTATCGTAAATGCCACACAAAACGCATCTGTTTCCTTAAAAGAGGGACTCATCGGTGTTCAAAGTATCAAAGAGGAGTTTGCGCTTTACAGAAAAGAACTTCAAAAGCAGTTCGATAATTATGTAAATGAGCAACAGTCCGAGTTTGAAAAATATAAAAATGCTCAAACCCAGGGTGTAGCAGAAATGACAAAAGAGTTTGACTTGCAAGCCGGGAATACAATCACATTTTCCGGTAACAATGTAAACGAAAAAGCATGGAACGAGAATGATGATGCAGAGTTCGCACATTTTGAAGAGTTAATCAACTCTCTAAAGTAACAAAAAATGATAAAAGACAAACTTTTTTACGGTGCTGCCTTACTGCCAATCGTATGTATAATACTTTTTTTGCATATGTATAAAGTAGAGCCTTTTGAGAGTTTTTCCCTCCGCTTTAATGATATCAATTTTGATCTGCAGACAAAAGAGCCTAACAAAGAGATTGTATTTGTGGCTGTGGACGAACCAAGCGTCAATGCATACGGACGATGGCCGTGGAATAGAGAGATTTTGGCAAAGGGAATCGATAGTCTCTTCCAGGCGGACGTGGTGCTTATGGATATGATATTCTCAGAGCCTACGGATGAAGAGGAGGATGCTTCCCTTGCTGAATCAATCTCCGGACTCAAGAGCAGTGTCTGCGGTTTTTTTCTCAGACATAATGCTACACAAATGATAGGGGAGACCGAGCTGGAGATCTTAGGCGATTCGGCTTTGGATAAACTCCAATCGGACATCTCCGAGTTTGGAGATCCCATTTTTATCTCAGCTCCACATGCCGAGATGAATATACTGCCTATCTTGGAAGCATGTACCTTGTCGGGAAGTTTTTCTACTCTTTCTGAGAGTGACCATCTCCTTCGCGCATATCCTATAGCTGTCTATTTTCAAAATATTTTATATCCATCCCTGGGAATTCAGGGGCTGAGACTCAAATTTAATTCTGATATAAAGAGATCGGATACCCGGCATGTGCAAATCAATGAAAATCAAATAGGTCTAAATGAGAAAGGATTTATACGGCTGAATTTTTATCAGCCCGAACAATATAAGGTAATCTCCTTTTTGGACCTTATCACGCAAAAAGTAAAACCGGAATATTTCAAGGACAAGATAGTGATCCTGGGTATCACTGAAGTGGGAGCGGGTGATGTTGTCAGTACTCCTATCGGTTCACTTCCGGGTCCTTTGCTCCATTATACTTTTATCTCAAATCTTTTGGAAAACCATCTTATCCGTGAACCTCAAAATGTTACGCCTGCCTTAATTGTTTTTATGGTCTTGTTGCCGTTTTTACTTGTTTTGAGCTTTAAAAAGATTGTATACAGAACTGTTTTGAATATAGCCGTTTATTTGCTTGTGTACGCATTTGTAAGATACCTCTTTGTTGTGGATATGATATATATTGATCTTTTTTATCCATTGATTGCATTATTAACAAGTGCCGCCGCTGTTGAGGCGATAGCCTTCAATATACAGGAAAAAGGGGGGCGTTTTATGAGAAATGCCTTTTCGAGTTATCTCTCTGCCGATTTGCTCGACCAGCTCATTAAAAACCCTGAAGCTCTTTCTCTTGGCGGGGAGAGCAAGGAGTTGTCGATACTCTTTAGTGATATCAGGGGTTTTACCACAATCTCAGAATCTATGACTCCAGTTGAACTGATTAAGCTTTTAAACAGATACTTCACCCCTATGACAAATGCAGTGCTTGAAAACGGCGGTATGCTTGACAAGTATATAGGAGATGCCGTTATGGCGTTTTTCAACGCACCGGTAAGTATTCAAAATCATGCAGATGCCGCATGTGTCTCGGCGCTTGAGATGATAGAAGAACTGGAGAAGTTAAATCTGGTGCTGGCGCAAGAGGGTGTCAACGCGATAAAAATAGGTATAGGAATCAATACAGCAGAAGTCGTTGTAGGAAACATGGGTTCAGATACAAGATTCAACTATACGGTGATTGGGGACGGAGTTAACCTTGCTTCGAGGGTTGAAGGACTGACGAAAAACTATGGTGTAAATATACTGGTAACAGAATTCACGGTTGCCAAGCTTCATGATGCATTTATCTACAGAAAAGTTGAACCCGTGAAAGTAAAGGGTAAAGATGAGGCCGTACTGTTATACGAACTGATGCCCTCTTCTGAGCGATCCAAAGAGATTAAAAAATTGTACGATGAGGCTTTGGAAGTCTATATATCAGGTGAGTTTGAAAAAGCTGAGACATTATTTGAACATTTAGTTGAAAAATATAAGGACAGCGTCTCCTTGTATTTTTTACCGCTTGTCAAAGAAAAACATCCGTGGGGTGTTCATAAGATGACTACGAAATAGAGGGTACACAATGAAACATGCCAGCAGCTTGAGCGCAAATGAGATTTTGGAACTTATATTTAAACATTTAAATGAGATATCCTATCTGAGAGAATATGATGATATCATCAGAGTGCTGGCAGATATGGGAAGGGCATTGACAAGCTCTGACAGGTGCACCGTCTGGGTGGTCAGTGATGATAAAAAGAAAATCTGGACAAAGGTGGCACACGGTATTGATGCCATTGAGATAGATATAGATTCGGGAATAGTAGGAACATCCATAACCGAGGGCAAAAAGATAATCATAGACGATGTATATACGGATGAACGCTTTAATGAAGATATTGACAAGCAAACGGGATATAAAACAAAAAGCATGATGGTTATTCCTATGTTTGACAAAGATAAAAATATTATCGGGGCTTTTCAGGCAATCAACAGCCAAAATAGCGACAGTGCTTTTGATGTGCGAGATATGGAGAGATTAATGCTCGCAAGTACATACGCTGCCGACACGCTGGTCTCTGCCAGACTCTCAAAAGAGATAGAAGACACCCAAAAAGAAGTGGTATTTACCATGGGCGCGATTGGTGAGAGCAGAAGTAAGGAAACAGGGAACCATGTCAAAAGAGTTGCCGAATATTCCAAGGTGCTTGCTCTGGCATGTGGATTGTCCGCAGAAGAAGCCGAACTTTTAAAAGAAGCATCTCCGATGCACGACATAGGA
This sequence comes from bacterium, assembly GCA_018825665.1. GTDB lineage: Bacteria > Campylobacterota > Campylobacteria > Campylobacterales > Sulfurimonadaceae > Sulfurimonas. The sequence goes on from JAHJEG010000039.1 coordinate 18,374, forward strand.
AAGATCGCCATACCGGATGCTGTGCTGAATAAGCCCGGCCGCTTTGACGAACATGAAAGAGCAATCATGGATACACATGCAGAACTGGGATACGGAATGATAAACAAATCCACAAGACCTTTGTTAAAAGCTGCCTCCATCGTCGCATATGAGCATCATGAAAAGTGGGACGGCACAGGTTATCCAAGACAGTTAAAAGGTGAGGAGATTCATATATACGGACGCATAACGGCATTAGCCGATGTGTTTGATGCTCTTGGAAGTGACAGAGTGTATAAAAAGGCATGGTGCGATGAAGATATATTTCAGCTTTTTAAAGAAGAAAGAGCAAAACATTTTGATCCACTTCTCATAGATGTGTTTTTTGATAATCTGGATCAATTCCTGGAAATAAGAGAAAGCCTTAAAGATGAGTTCTAAAATGAATGAGATAAAAATACTCGGAGCATATGGAACCAAGTCAAAAGGATTTGGGACAAGTGCATTTTATTTGGATGAAAAGAATGTTATAGATGCCGGCAATCTGCTAAAGCCCCTGGAGGAAAAATCGGCACTTATAGAAAATATCTGGCTCACGCATTCGCATCTCGACCATATCTGCGATATAGCCTATATAATCGATAACTATTTTTCTTACAGGAATACGACTTTGAACATCATCGGCTTGCCCGAAACAATAAAAGCGGTGAAAAAACATTTTTTAAATGATTTGATCTGGCCTGATTTTTCTGTAATCCACATGCATAATTCCAAACAGATGACGGTGCGATATACGGAAATAGAGATTGGAACAAGATATAAAATAGATGAAAACAGCTCAATAGAAGCTTTTAAGACAGATCACACCGTGCCAAGCTGCGGTTATATATTTACAAAAGAGAATAAATCCATTTTAATTACGGCTGATACCTATTCCCTTGATACTGCAATACATCTCATAGAATCAAGAAAAGATATAAACTCATTTGTCGTTGAATGCTCTTTTCCGTCTGATATGGAAGCTTTGGCAAAAGAAAGTAAGCATTTGACACCAAAAATATTATTTGAAAAGCTTGAAGTGCTAAAAAGAGATGATATACGTCTATATATTAATCATATAAAACCTTTGTTTTTAGAAAAAATGATAAAAGAAATCGCCTATTATAGGGGTAAATGGGAACCTAAAATATTAGAGGATGAAGAAATTATAAATTTCTAAGAAAAAACCTTGACATTGAAAATATTTTGCACTATAATTCTGGC
>JAHJEG010000040.1 GCA_018825665.1 bacterium
AATATTAATAAATAGAGTGATAGCAATATTATTATGCTACAATTAATATAATAATATTATTTGCATGGAGAATTTTAGAATATGGATAACTTAATTCAAATCGAACCAATTATCAAAAAGCTAAAAACCTCGATACGTAATGAACGCATAGCAATTAGTCTAAGTCAAAAAGAGTTTGCTGAGTTTATAGGAATGAAATATCCTACTTATAGAGCATTTGAACAAGAGGGAAAAATCTCTTTATCTAATTTTTTACTTATATTAAAAGGTGTCAATAAACTAGATGAGTTTGATAGATTCATAGAGGGATTTGAATTTCAAACAGGTATAGACAATGCCAGAGTAGATACAAGGAAAGATAAAGATATAATTATTAAGCCAATAGTAACTTCATCACAAAAGAAAATCATTTTAGATAAAAATATTTTTGGTAATGAACTGTTCTACAGTGTGGACAACGGTCATGAATATGAGGTCTCTAAATTCATCTCAATAATCTTAGCGAAATTCAACGATCAGAGAATTATGTTGCTCTTAAAGTATTTTGGAGAGAAACGATTAAAGCCATATATATTAAAAGAGAGAAACATCACTCTTTTGAAGATGTTCAATAAACACTTAGCATACATGAAAAGGCATAAGTGATGTTAGAAAAAACACAAGAGGCATTAGAGCTGATAGCTCAAGATGAATTTTTTGCAAAACATGATGTCAGGTTTGTTGGCGGTACTGCACTCTCTTATATCATAGAACATAGATTGTCTGAAGATTTAGATTTTGCAATGCTGGAGCTTCCAAAAGATGAGATAGTGAAGATGATGCTAAAGTATGGTGCTGTTAAAAAAGAGCATAGCAACTACATAAAAGACGGTGCTTCAAATGATGGATTTGATATTGATGATAGCCACGTGATGTTTGAATTAAACGGTGTAAAAGTGGACTTCTTTGAGCCACCATTTAATATCTTGGAAAAAGATGTTTGGAATAATATCCCATACTTACACTACAGGGATACCAATGTTAAATTGGCAGCTTTTGATACGATAATGTATATGAAAACTATGGCGTTTTGGAATAGAAAAAAATATAGGGATGTGTTTGATGTATATCGTGTTCTTGCAAACGAGATTCAAGACTATACACCGCAAAAATTTATCAAAATGCACCAGCGGTACAATATAACTCATACTACAGAATATCTTGTGTCAAAGGTTAGAAGCAAAGAGATGTTTCATGAGAGAAAGGGTGATGAGGGGATAAACACTTTGGTGGAGAAGCCACAAGCTTACGAGTGGTATAGAAATAAACTTGAAAAAATGCTAGATGAAGTATATATGAATGAGCTTTATAAGGATTAAAGATAAACCCAATTAATTTATATTAATTCATAAACTAATAGAACTCATCAAATAATATTTGTTTTTAGAGGTGCTTTAGTCTTTTTTGATGCCATTAAACAATCGGTTTTGTGGCATCCGTTTAATGTATCCGTGGAAGATGCCACTCTCTTTTAAAGGCGATAAGTCTTAATATCACGCAAAATACCGCTACAACTACAATAGATATCTCATTTAAAATATCCAAATATTCCAAACTAGCCAAAAGTGTCGCAACGATAACCGCAATAGAACCGTAAAAATCACTGATGAGCACCGTCGGAACCTGATTTATCATAATATCGCGCGTCACCCCGCCTCCTACTGCCGTGATAAAGCTAAGGATCAGTATCCCAAAAAAGTTGTATTGTGCATCTATGGCCAAAATCGCACCTGTGATGCTAAAGGCTACGAGTCCTATAGTGTCGCTGATAACAAAGAGCCATTTTCGTTCTATAGAGGGCTTTTTGTATATTTTAAAAATATATACTAAAAAGAGCGTCAGCAAAAGGGTCAGAGCCGGATATATTGTCGTAAAAGCAAAAGGGGAGGTATTAAGAATGGCATCTCTTATGATACCGCCGCCAAGAGCTGTGAGCGAGGATGCTATTAAAATCCCGAGGATGTCGAGCTTGTTTTTTATGGCAATCAAAAAACCGCTTATGCTAAATGCTATCATCCCGGCTATATCAGCGTAAATAAAATAATCCGGCATGTGGAAAGCTTACTCTTGATAATCTTTTTTAAATTTTACATATCTTGAAGCCGACGCATAGAGCTCTTTTATCTCAGCCTCATTCAATTCTCTAATCACTTTTGCGGGACTTCCCATGATAAGAGAGCGGGGAGGAAATACCTTGTTTTTTGTGACAAGTGCTCCGGCACCCACAATGCTCTCTTTTCCTATAACGGCACCATCAAGTATGGTAGCACTCATTCCTATCAGACAGGCGTCCTCTATGGTACATCCGTGGAGCATAACTCTGTGTCCTACAGTCACGTCGTTGCCGATAATCGTCGGGTTCCCGTCACTTTTGTCCTCTTTTTTATAATGGGTAACATGAATCATGCTCAAGTCCTGGATATTGACACGGTCACCGATTTTTATATAGTGGACATCTCCCCTGACTACGCAGCCAAACCATATGGAGCAATCTTCTCCGCACTCAACTTCTCCGACGACGTCCGCTGATGGGGCGACCCAGGTATTTGTTCCAAGTCTTGGCATGTGGGATTTAAACTTATGCAACATGCTCAGCTCTCCATGAACAGTCGAGAAGCAAGTTCTTGGATATTGCTTGAACTATTCTTTTTCGTAGCTTTTGCCGCGCGATTTACAAATTCCTCTAAGAGCTTATGGTTATTGATGCTCTTGTCGCTGTCGCTTTTTATTTTACTGTAGCTGCCATCACTCTGAAGCTCATGCGCAAGCGCATTGTCAGAACACTGAAGTTTTAAAATCTGAATAATCTTGTTTTTGGAACTTTCATCCTTTATGCCGGTTAAAAGCTCTATTCTCCGTACCAGATTTCTCGGCATCCAGTCCGCACTGGAGATATAGACCTGTGTCGCATCATTTTTGAAATAAAAAGTTCTTGGATGTTCAAGATATTTGCCTAAAATAGAGATAACCCTGATGTTTTCACTTACACCAGCAATCCCGGGTTTTAAACAGCAGATTCCCCTGACAATCAGGTCTACCTTTACTCCGGCCTGACTTGCCTTGTAGAGTGCGCGGATAATATCATCGTCGACAAGAGAGTTTACCTTGGAGATAATGTGACCCTCTTCCCCTTTTCTTGTCTCGTTTTGGATAAGAGAGAGAAGTTTTGGTTTGATCTGAGCCGGAGCCATATAGAGTTCATTTAGTTTCCCTTTTTTACTAAAGCCCGTTAAAAAGTGAAAAAACCGTGTCAAATCATTTGTCACAACATCCTTGCTTGTCAAATAGCTCATATCCGTATAGATTTTTGCCGTCGAGGGGTTGTAGTTTCCTGTTCCGACATGGGCATACTGTTTTAGCTTCCCGTTGATTCTTCGGGTGATAAGTGTCGCTTTTGCATGAACCTTGAAGCCTTTTATCCCGTAAATAACGTGAGCACCCGATTTTTCAAGCGCTTTTGCCCAGATGAGGTTGTTCTCCTCATCAAATCTTGCCTTGAGCTCAACCATAACAGTTACCTGTTTTCCGGATTCTGAGGCACTTATGAGTGCCTGCACTATAGGAGAGTTCGTACCTGAACGGTAGAGCGTCATTTTTATAGAGACGACGTCTGGGTCTTTTGCCGCATTTTGTATAAGTTTTACAACCGGGTCAAAACTGTCGTAAGGATGGTAGAGAAGGATGTCTTGCTCTTCAAGTGTACTGAAGATATTCTCTTCATTATCAAGCGGAGGCAAATTTTTCGGCTTAAAGGGAGGCAAAAGCAGGTGTGCAAAGTTTTTATTGGAAACAATCTGCCAAAGACTTGAAAGATTTAAAAAAGTGTAAAACTTATAAATATCATCCTTGTATACGTTTGTGTGGCGGTTAAAAAAGTTAACTATCTCCTCATCACTGTCACTACCGATCTCAAGCCGTACCATCTCCCCTTTGCGGCGAAGTTTCAGTCCCTCTTCAAGTATCTCCATAAAGTCATCAGCTTCCTCTTCTTCTATGGCGATATCCGCATTTCTCGTTACCCTGAAAGAGGCATATTTGATAAGTGAATATCCCGGAAAAAGCTCTTCTATGTGTTTTGCGATGATACTCTCAATCGGGATATATGTTCCATTGTCAAGCTCAACGAATCTGCTGATGACTCGTGGAACACGGATAATTCCAAAACGCTCTATGGATGTATCATCATTGTCGTTGAGCTTGACGATAAGACCGAAACTCAAATTATTTAAGTGCGGAAAAGGGTGTGTCGCATCCACTGCAATGGGGATAATAACAGGATAGATATTCTCTTTGAAATATCTGTTGAGCTGATTTTTTGCATGTTGATTTACTTCATCATAGGATTTTACGCTTATCCCCTCGGCTTGAAGTTTTTTTAAGACTTCGTTGAGACAGTATTCAACGACCTGTTGTTCCTGATGAAGATACTTTCTTATCTCTCTTAATTGCTGTAAAGGTGTGAGTTTATCTGCACCTGAAACAATAATCCCTGCAGAAAACAGTTTTTTGAGTCCGGCAACCCTGATCATATAAAATTCGTCCAGATTTGTTCCGTAAATAGCCAAGAATTTAAGTCTCTCAAGAAGTGGCAAGGATTCGTCCTGCGCCTGTTTTAAAACTCTTGTATTGAACTGCAGCCAGGAGAGTTCACGGTTGTTATAAAGGTTTGGATTTTTTAGGTTTATCATACTACGCCCTGCATCATTTTTTTTGGATTATACCAGATTTCAACTAATCAAATATATTTTAAGATATAATTGCGAAATTTTAATTCAAAGGGCATTGTATGATATATCGTTTATTTGTATTCTTGTTGTTGTTCACATTGACGCTGCAAGCAGAGCCGAGCATAGCTCAAATCAAGGCCGCTGTAGCACAAAATCCGGCACTTTTAAATACTCCACAAGCGCAGGCTGCCATGGCTGAGAGGGGAATAAGTGCCGAGGAACTTGAACAAAAACTCAGTGGTGCTGATGGTCAAAATAGTGATGATACCAGCAAGATTGAGGTTGAAGAAGCAAAGAATATTATCGATGATGTACAAATCAAAGATACGAATACAGGAGAGAGCAGAGTAAAACTTTCTTCAGACAAAAATCCGTTTAAATATATGGAAACGGCTGATTTTAGAGACAGACAACAGATTATTATGCAAAATAAACTCTCCCGTTATTCTGAAAAATTCTATATGAATAAAAATCAGATAGATACCTCGTCTTTGCCTACGCCTGAGAATTATATAATCTCTGCTACGGATGTTCTGAGCATTCAGGTATACGGGGACAAAAATCAAAATTTCTTTCCTGAAGTTATGAATGACGGCACGATTAATCTTGAATATGTCGGACCCATTAAGATCGGGGGGATGGAGTTTGGTGAGGCTAAAAAATACTTGACCAAAAGACTTAAGAGCTACTATACACTCAGTGAATTTAATATAAATATGAATAAGTACAGCACCATCCAGGTTACCCTGGTCGGAGAGGTAAAGCATCCGGGTTTATATAATGTATCCTCTTTTTCAACCGTAAAAGACCTTCTGCTTGAGGCAAAGGGTGTCAGCAACGTTGGTTCTGTTAGAGATATTGTGATTAAAAGAGATTCTAAGGTTGTCGCACACATAGATTTTTATGACCTGTTGTTCGGCGGCCATACAACTGAGCATAATATCCTCAAACATGGTGATATCGTCATTATACAAAAAGCAAAAAAGCTTGTTTCTATCGATGGATATATCAATAATGCGGCTATCTTTGAGCTTAAAGAGGACGAAACGCTGAAAAATCTTTTTGATTTTGCAGGCGGCATGAAAGCAAGTGCTTCAAAAGCAGACATCAAGATCAGCAGATTTTCAAAAAACTCTCTTTTGGAGACTTTCGGCATCTCCTATGAGGATGTTAAGAGTTTCAATATGAGAGACGGCGACAAGGTTTATATCTATCCTCTTGATTTTAGTGCCCAAAACAGTGTCAATATCTATGGAAACATCATTAGACCCGGAAGTTACAGAATCACCGGAGATGCTACTTTGAACACTCTATTCAAAGAAACACTTAAACACGGTATCAAAAAATTCTTTCTGCCTGAGACGAATTTGGAATACGGTCTTATAAAAAGATATTCCGATGACCTGCATTATGTAACGGAATCTTTTAATATCTTGAATATTTTGGAGGGTTCTAAAATACTCAAGATAAAACCTCAGGATGAAATCTATATATTTTCTTTAAATGATATTTATGCAAATACCTATGTGACGACTATGGGAGACAACCTGGTAAGAACAGGGAAATTGAATCATTACAAGGGGATGACTCTCAAAGATGCGATCAATGCCTCGGGGATTATAGGTATCCTTCATGACCAGGTAAGGGTAACTACCTACAGCACGGATAACTTTATGCCTAAGACTTCATTCTATTCTTTGGAGAAACAGGGAGATACAAAGCTTCACTACTATGATGAAATAGAAGTCTTTGATTATTACTCCAAAAATATATTGGAGCCTGTTACTATAAACGGAGAGGTTGTAAACCCGGGGTCAACCTTTTATGAAACGGGGATGAGTGCAGAAGACCTTATCGCCTATTCCGGAGGTTTTACAAAGAAAGCCTATAACAGAGAGCTTGAAATAGTCAGGTATTATGTCGATGACACGCAAACACGCCAAAGAGAGATTATAAAATTTGATCTGGAAAAAATGGACTTGGCCCAGATCAAGCTTATGCCTTATGATGAGGTGAAGATATTCACTATTCCCAAGTGGGGTGAGAAAAAAAGCATAACCATAAGAGGTGAGGTTAAGTTCCCTGGAACCTATGCCATAGATAACGGTGAAAAGCTCTCCAGCGTACTAAAAAGAGCCGGAGGATTTACACATGAGGCATTTATCGATGCTGCTGTATTTACAAGAGAGAGTATTAAAAATAATCAGATTGAGCAATACAACGCAACTCTGGCAAGAATAAAAAGAGAGTTGTCTATCTTCAATGCGATGCCTGCAAATTCCAGGGCTGCAATGAATGTTAACTCCCTCAGCTCCCTTAACGAGGTGATGGTTGAAGCGAAGAAGTATCAGCCCATAGGAAGGGTAAGTGTGAAGCTTGAGAGAGATTTGGATACGTTTGAGCAAAGTCCGTTCAATCTTGTCCTCCAAGACAAGGACACCGTAACGATTCCTCAGATTATAGATACGGTCACCGTATTTGGAGAGGTGTTTAATCCTAGCTCATTTGTACATGACTCTTCATTGGATATGGAAGCCTATATAGCGCTTGCAAGCGGACTATCAAGATCTGCAGATTCTGATAGGATTTATGTGATTCATGCAGACGGGACAAGCGAACCTGTAGAAAATGGATGGTTTAGTGCAAGCAGTGCCATCAAAAAGGGAGATACTATTGTGGTCCCTATGTATATAAAAGAATACAATCAGATTGAGCTTTGGGACAGTGTTTCAAAAATCATGTCTAATTTTGCTCTAACGGCTGCGGCTATCAACAGTCTGGGGATTACCAAATGAGCCAGATAGAGAATAATTACGAAATACAAGAAGATGAGATAGACCTAAGAGAACTCTGGCAGACTATTAAAAAGGGCAGGAAAGTTATACAAATATTTGTACTTGTAATAGTGAGTCTCACGTTGGTGTATGCTTTAAAATTACCAAATGTGTATAAATCCGATATGGTGCTAATCCCGACTGAAAGTGCTGCCGGCGGATTAGGGAGTCTGGGAGGACTCGCTGCTATGGCCGGTGTGAGCCTTGGTGGAGGTTCTATGACGGCGGATGTCGCTTTTAGTGCTCTTTTGGATAACTATGCCTTTATGAAAAACTTTGTCATAAAACATAAGGTACTAGAGCATTATGAAGATGAAAACCTTGATAAGAACTATGTGTTTGCACTTGGCTTTAGGGGTGTTTATGATTTATTGACTTTTAAATCAAAAAATGAGAAAGATATTGAAGAGAGAATCTTTGAGACTGTTGAAGAGATAAAGAAAAACTTTTCCATATCAAGTGATAAGAAGACTTCACTCATAACTATCTCCTACAGCGATTATGACAGAGCATTTGCCCCGAAGATGGTAAATGATTTTTTGACGGATGCCAGTGAATACTTGGTGTCCAATAATTTACAAAACATCAACAACCGTCTGAAATATTTTGAAACAGAGTTGCAAAACGCTGATTCTATTGAGATACGCCAGAGTCTTTCATCTACAATCTCAAATATATTAGAGCAAAAAGTTGCCATGAAATCCAAAAAATATTATGATTGTGATTCTTTGACTACACCCTCGGAAGCTTATATAAAAGACAAGATCAAACCAAAAAGAGGCTTGATTTTAGTCGTCTCTTTTGTGACAAGCATCATACTTGGTGTCTTTTTTGTATTCTTTTTAGAGTTTATCAGAAAAGAGGAACCTGCAGCCGAGGTTCAATAGTCCTATTTTACAACTCCGCTGCCTCTCCAGTTCGCCGAGTGGTAGATGGTGACCCCGTTCTTTCGTCCGTAATATCGCATCAAAAGCTTTTGCAGGGTAGGTTCTATTGAAGGGGCAAACCATGCATTGTTGCTTATTGCAATAACAAAATTCACATCTCCCTCATAAATTTCTTGGCATGTGGCCTCATAGCAAATCGCGTTTCTAAACTTCACACCCTTGAGTGTAAAATCGGTCGGAGTCTTTGCCTGGATAAAATCTGACTGACCGGCGAAGAAGATATCGTTGATAATCTTTTGGGCAAACTTGGGAAGAGGGATATACTCTCCAAAAGGTACCAAAACAACTTTTTTGGCTATTGTATATTCCCCGTTTTCAAAGATATAGCTCACATTGAAATTTTGTTCATCTTCATAGAGCAAGGCTCCGACAACAATGGAGATATCATGTGAATATTTTGCAAGCTCTTCAATAATCATTGGATTGTGATTTAAAAACATAGGCAAGACGGATTCCGGCAAAACCACAAGCTCATAGTGCTCGCGGATTGCTTTTTGTATCTCCTCAAATACCATCAGTACGGCAGGCTCAAGGCTTTCTCTGAGCCACTTGTGTTCCTGTTTTACATCCGTGGAGACAAGTTTTATCTTCAGGGGAGCGTCTTTTGCAGCACTTGGATGAAACTCAAGAGCAAAAAGTATCAAAAAAAGAGGCAGATAGCGAAAAGTTTTTTTAAGATAGTTTGGAAGCGTCAAAGCAAGAAGCACAAGTGCCAGCTGGTATTTGAACACCCCTATGTAGCTCTCTACAAAAACCAGCTCTATCTGAAGCCAGTTAAAATCAAAAGGCTCAAAAAAGCTAAGAGCAAATAACAAAAGGGCCCGTATATAGACCTTGTCCGTAAAGGCCAAAATACCGAAAAACAGCATATAGATTATGGCAAAACCGAAGGTGACTATAGGACTCATCCATCCCACGCCATTGTACTTGAAACTATACCCTATCCAGTAAAACCATAAAAGCCCTATAAAAAAGCCTGCAATAAGCACTGCGCGTTTTGGCATATACAAGAACAGGGCCAATGCAAACAGGGCAGACAAAGTGTTTGCAAACCTGTATGTAAGACCAAAATGCTCTAAATAGATAAAGAGACTAAAAGCCAGGGCGGCAGTAATTCCACATGCCAGGTCAAAGCTCAGGGGATGAATGGATTTTCGAAAATTTTGTACTGTTTTTATCATGTGAAATTATACACATATTCAGTCATATATCAATAAAGTTAAAGTATAATCGCCACAATTTTATTTCACAAGGAACTCTGACTATGGAAATTATCAGTCAACTATTACCGTTCGTATTTTTAATCGCAATTATGTATTTTGTGATTATCCGTCCACAGCAAAAAGAAGCAAAAGCAAAACAAGCTATGATCGAAGCACTTGCAAAAGGTGACAAAGTGGTAACAAACGGAGGCTTTATAGTAGTTATACATAAGGTTGAAGAGAACTTTTTAAGTGTAAAAATGAATGATGAAGTAATAACAAAAATAACAAAAGATTCAATTGCAAGAAAGTACGAGGATGAAGCTTAATTACCGCATAGCAATATTTGCTGTAGCAATTATCTTCGGAATATTCTTTTCTGTTCCCTCTCTTTTTCAGACGCAAGACGGAAAAAAGGTCAATCTGGGCCTTGATCTTCAAGGCGGATTACATATGCTTTTGGGTGTAAAAACCCAAGAAGCGACCAAATCACGTATTAAATCCATTGCTGCAGGAATCAAACATTTCAGTGAAAGAAAAGATATCTTGCTTGATGCTCTGAGTTTTGATGAGAACAGCGTAAACTTTTCGCTTTTGGATATTGATGATCTCAAATCGATTCAAGAATATCTGGTAGAGATAGAGGGTCTGGATGTAACACTCAGCGGTGAGAACATTTCTCTGGCTCTTACGCAAGAGGAGATACTCAAGACTGAAAAACTGGCAATTGATCAGGCAATAGAGACGATCAGAAACAGACTTGACCAGTTTGGTCTGGCTGAGCCTGTCGTTGCCCGTCAGGGTGAGGAAAAGATACTTGTACAGTTGGCGGGAATCAAGACCCAGGAGGAAGAGCAACGCGCAAGAGAGCTTATCTCGCGCGCGGCGAAACTTGAACTTATGGCTGTTGATGAGGACAGAGTCGCACGCGTGTATTCTATGAGCAATGCTGATGCGGCTGCATACGGTGACATTATTTTGGATGATGCCGAGAATGCAGAGATAAAGTATTTGGTTCGTGAAATACCTATTTTAGACGGCGGGATGCTGACAGATGCTTCGGTCGGTTTCGATCAAAACAACCGCCCCGTAATCAACTTCAAGTTAAACGCAGAGGGTGCTGAAATATTCGGTGATTTCACGGGTCGAAGCGTAGGTAAAAGACTGGCGATCGTATTGGACGGAAAAGTATATTCCGCACCAAATATCAATGAGCGCATCGGTGGCGGAAGCGGACAGATCTCGGGTAACTATACTGTCACCGGTGCAAAAGATTTGGCAATCGCTCTTCGTTCAGGTGCCTTGCTGGCCCCGATATATCTTATGGAAAAACGCTCTGTAGGGCCGAGTCTCGGAGCAGATAGCATTAAGGCGAGTATGATTGCTCTTGTCGGCGGTTTTGTTCTGGTCATAATTTTTATGATGGTGTATTACAAATTAGCGGGAATTGTTGCAAATATAGCGCTTATCGCAAATCTGTTTATAATCTTAGCCGTTATGTCGCTCTTTGGCGCTACGCTCACCTTGCCGGGTATGGCGGGTATCGTCTTGACGGTAGGTATGGCAGTCGATGCCAATGTAATCATATCTGAGAGGATACGCGAGCTGATTTATGAGGGTGTTTCCATTCATAAAGCCATAGAAGACGGATATGCAAATGCAATGCGCGCCATTTTGGATGCGAATATCACTACCCTGATTGCGGCAGTGGTGCTTTATGCTTATGGAACAGGCGCTATTAAAGGCTTTGCCATTACCATCAGCATCGGTATCCTGGCTTCTATGCTCACAGCTATTCTTGGAACGCACGGGATCTATCAGATGCTGGAATCCAAGATACAAAAAAGTAAAAACAACCGTTTATGGTTTGGGATTAAGGGTTAATCATGGAATTTTTCAAATACACAAGAACCTTTAATTTTATGGGCAGATCCAAACTTGCGATTATCTTGTCTATAGTCCTTGTATTGTCTTCTTTTGTCCTATTGGCGACAAAGGGTCTGAACTACGGTGTTGATTTTGCCGGGGGAACAATAGTTCAGATAAAGTATGACACAACAGCTCCCATAGACGATATGAGAGAGAAACTAAAGACAAATCCTATCTTTGAGGGTTCTTCCATCAGCGAGTTTGGCTCATCTGATGAGGTTGTTATCAGAATGAAGACCACAAGCGGGGATGTCACTGTAGATATCGGGGATATTACCCGAGAGACACTTAAAGGAACCGGAAACTATGAGGTGCGACGCGTAGATATTGTCGGACCAAAGGTTGGAGACGAGTTGAGAGAAAAAGGTATTATGTCTTTGCTCTTGGCAATGGTAGGTATTTTGATTTATGTTGCCTTCAGGTTTGAATGGAGATTTGCCGTAGCTTCTATATTCGCCCTGATTCATGATATATCCATCGCTCTTGGCGCTATCTCTTTAGTCGGACTTGATGTAAATCTGGATGTTTTGGCTGCACTTTTGACGATACTTGGATATTCGCTGAATGATACTATTATTGTTTTTGACCGTATCCGTGAGGGTGTGACAAACTCAAGGAATACAGAGCTGAGCGAAACCATCAATGAGTCCATAACAAGAACGCTGGCGAGAACGACACTTACTTCTCTTACGACTTTCTTTGTTGTGTTTACTCTGTTTATGTTTGGCGGTGAGATTATCCATGCCTTTGCCTTTACTCTTTTAGTGGGTGTGGTTGTAGGTACATATTCATCTATTTTTGTGGCTTCGCCTATACTTTTATGGTTTGGTTTTGATGTGAAAAACTATCACAACAAACTAGCCCAAAAAGCAAAACGGGAAGCAGAAAAAGAAAGAATGAGAGCACAGTACGAATCCGGAGTGATGTAAAAATCCTCCGCTCTTTGTGCTCTTGGGTTCCCAAGTGCTCTTTGGCAACCGATTTTATCCGCGGACACCTCACCTTTTCCCCTTTTTAAGAATAAATTCCACTCTCTTTGATAAAGACGTATTCAGTCACTTATTAAGATACTTTTTGTATAATCCACGCAATTGAAGACAAATGAGTATGGATTCTCGTTTGTAAAAATAAAATTAAGGGCAAAAATATGGATTGGGGCAAGGTAATTTACGTATTCTTTTCATTAATGAGTTTGACATCTATAGCAGGGTTTTTGTATGAGCACAGTGCGGTCGCACTTTTTGTTGCGGCGAGTCTCAATCTTGTATCTACATTTTTAAAGATTGGTGTCAGAAACTTATTGTCTGCTGAACTTTTGGCATCTTCTCTAGTGGCTGATTTGCATCTTATTCCGGCCTTTATATATTTGGAGATTGTCGGAAATATGGAATGGGCGATTGCCTTGGCAATCGGGGCGCTAATAGCAAATATTTTTTCTATGGGGCTTGTATACATAGAAAGTTCAAAAACACATGAAGAATATTAGGAGAAACATTTTTGGAATATAGTTCAAAAGCGATAGAGCAGCAGTGGCAGGAGTATTGGAAACAAAACAGAAGTTTTGAGCCGAGTGAAGATTTTACAAAACCAAAAAAATATATTTTGAGTATGTTCCCTTTTCCAAGCGGAAGACTGCATATGGGGCATGTTCGAAACTATACCTTGAGTGATGCCTTTGCAAGATATTACCGCCAGCAAAACTTCAATGTGCTTCATCCTATAGGATTTGACAGTTTTGGGATGCCTGCCGAGAATGCGGCTATCAAAAACGGTTCCCATCCCAAGGGCTGGACATACGACAATATCGACTATATGAAAAACGAGTTTTATTCCCTTGGTTTTTCTTTTTCGCGTGAGAGAGAGCTTGCTACAAGTGATGAACTGTATACGAAGTTTGAACAGGGCTTTATCATCGATATGTTTGAAAAAGGGCTTTTGTACCGTAAAAAAGGCTTGTTGAACTGGTGTCCGCATGACCAGACTGTTCTGGCAAACGAGCAGGTTGTGGACGGCTGTTGCTGGAGATGTGACACCCCTATCGTCAAAAAGGATATGAACCAGTATTATTTTAAGATTACTCAGTACGGAGACGAGCTTTTGGCTGATTTATCCAAACTGGAAGAGGGCTGGCCCAAGCAGGTATTGACCATGCAGGAAAACTGGATAGGCAAGTCAAACGGTTTGGCTTTTGACCTGTTTTTTGATGATGCTTCTCTTGGCAGGTTACACAACACCTTTAAAAGTTTTGACGTATTTACAACGCGCCCGGATACAATTTACGGTGTGAGTTATACGGCGCTTGCTCCTGAACATGAAATCGTTACCTATATGATTGAGAATTCGCTTCTATCCGAAGATGTGATTGCACAGATCAAACATATGAAGACGACATCTTCTATTGAGAGACAAAAAGAGAAGGCGGGTATCTCACTCGGTCTTGATGTTATTCATCCTCTTACAGGCAAAAAAGTGCCTGTCTGGATAGCAAACTTTGTTCTTATGGATTACGGAAGCGGCGCGGTTATGGCGGTTCCCGCACATGATGAGAGAGATTTTGATTTTGCCAAAAAATATGACCTTCCTCTGCATACGGTTATAAAGCCTTTTGAGGGTGAATCAAACGGGGCATGTGCATTTACGGAAGTCGGAGAGCTGATCAACTCTGAGCGTTTCGACGGACTGAACTCAAAAGATGCGCAGGCTAAGATCATAGAGTATTTTGAAGAGCAAAATATCGGTACAAAGACTACAAACTACAAGCTCAAGGACTGGGGTGTTTCCCGTCAGAGATATTGGGGTGCGCCTATCCCTTTTATCCATTGTGAGAGTTGCGGAATCGTTATGGAGAAAAAAGAGAATCTTCCTATCGCTCTTCCTGAGGACGTAGAGATTACCGGTGAGGGAAATCCTCTGGATAATCATCCGACATGGAAGCATTGTAGCTGCCCGGCATGTGGAAAGGACGCAGTAAGAGAAACGGATACTATGGATACCTTTGTGGAATCTTCATGGTATTTTTTACGTTTTTGCGCCTCACCCCAAAACTGGGAAAAGGAAGCTTTTTCAAAAGAGCAGATTAAATACTGGATGGGAGTGGACCATTATATCGGAGGGATAGAACATGCAATCTTGCATCTTTTGTATGCAAGATTCTTTACCAAAGTATTCCGCGACCTTGGATATATAGAATTTGATGAGCCTTTTGAAAGACTGCTTACTCAGGGGATGGTGCTCAAAGACGGTGCTAAAATGAGCAAGTCCAAAGGCAATACGGTCGATCCTGATGCACTTATAGAAAAATACGGTGCAGACACGGCAAGACTATTTATCCTTTTTGCGGCACCTCCTACCCAGGAACTTGAATGGAATGACAGTGCGGTTGAGGGTGCATATAAGTTTATAAAAAGATTTTACGACCGTTCATCCAACATAGTAAAAACGGATAAGATCCCATCCATTGCACATGCCAAGCTTGGCAAAGATGAGAAGTTCGCCAGAACAAAAGTTTATGAAGCCCTTGTACGCGCAAACGACGTATATAGTGAAAGATATACTTTTAATACTATGATTGCAGGCGTGATGGAGGCGATGAATGCACTTAACGCACAGTCAAATCCTGAGGTATGGACCGAAGCCTACTGGGTATTGACATCTATTATGGAGCCGGTGATTCCCCATGTATGTTGGCAGATAAGCAGTGAGAATTTTTCACTGGCCAATTTCACCTCACAGCAGGTCTTGGAAGAGGTTTTTGAGGTTGAGAGCATAAGGCTTGGAGTTTCTATTAACGGTAAAAGAAGATCCGAAATTGAAGTGGGTATAGAAGAATCCAATGAAAATATCATAGCCATGGCCAAAGAGAGCACTGCAAAATGGCTCGAAGGCAAAACTATCGTAAAAGAGATAGTCGTACCTAAAAAGTTAGTCAATATAGTCATTAAAGGGTAGCTTTGAAAACATTTCTTTATGCCGGAAAAATAGTTTTATTCTCTTTGATACTATTGTTCTTTTTGGCATGTGGATATAAGCCGAGTTCCAAATTTTCCCGTGACATAGTCGGGCAAAAGATAAGCACGAGCGTGCTTATCTCGGCAGAGGACCCTGAAAATACCGTGCTTGTAAAAGATGCGGTTGACAGTGCGATTATAGAAGTGTTTCATGCATCTCTGAGCGACAGAGAAAATGCGGATACACACTTGCTCTTGAGCATATCAAATCCCTCCTATTCCCCTATACAGTATGATTCAAACGGTTATGTTATCGCCTATAGAATGAGCATCACTTTAAGCATTACAAGAAGTCATGACGGCATCAGCAAACATTATGCGGCAAAAGGCACTTATGACTTCAGCGTGCAGGCAAATGCGGTGGTGACGGACCAGGAACGGTTTGAAGCGATTAAATTCAGTGCGGCAAAAGCTATCTCATCTTTTTTAGCCCAAATCTCAGCAGAGGGTGCAAGGAGCAAATAAATGACTATACAGGGAATTATTTCACGAGCGGTAAAACGTTTAGAACTTGAAGGCAAGCTGCTTACTCCCGATTTTTATGCAGAGGCTTTTTGCAAGGAAGCAGATAAGGCAGGGATGAATGTACAAGACTGTCAGCACGTCGGTAAACTCACAAAGACACTCAACAAAGAGTTTCAAAAAGAACTCACGCAGTACAGAATAAAGACCATGGCGGAGCTCAGCCGTTTTTTGATTTCAAAGATAAACAGGACAAACCCTACCCAATGTACCCAGACTCTTGAAGCCCAAAGCATTTTTCTCAAAAGAATTTTGCAGGCAATAGGAGTTTTACATAATAAAGAGGCAAGTGAGCTGGCCAAAAAAAGTATAGAACTTCTAAACTCAAATCCAAGTGTTTCGCAAATTGAGCAGTTTAGACAATTATGGATTAATTTTCTCACCCTTTATGATGACACCTTTTTAAACAAGCTGAAAGTTTTGGGGGATATCGATGCGAACGATCTGAAAAAAACGGTAGAGAACTTAAACCTATCCGTTTCTTCTTCCGAAAAACTGGCAAGCAGTATGGAATTATCAAAGATCTCCTCTTTGCTCATTTCGTCCCTGGTTCCATCCATTGCGTCAAGCGTCAATGAACAGATAGCCTCTCTAAGTCAAAAAATACGGGAAAACCCATCTCTTTTGGATAGCGTAAGCGTAGCTGAAGAGATCAAAGCGGCGATAAGTCTCAGAATCGCACTTGATAAAGAGAGCGTAACCGAGATGATACGCTCCCTTGATGGAGTGTTGGACAAACTCTCTTTGAGACTTATTGATATGATTGAGAGTTCGGACAGCTCCACCATAGAGATTCAAAAGATAAAAAAAGAACTGGAGTCCTATAACACGGAGTCAATATCAAACTTTAAAGTTGCACACAAAAAGCTTTTTACAATCGCCGTTGCCCTGGAGGAAAATACTCAAATTTTGAGTAAAGACTTAAAAGAGCACAGCAATGAAGTGAAGATGCTCAGTAAAAAGATTGAACTGCTCGAAGATGAGTTGGCAAAGGCAAAAGAGGAGTCAAAAGAGGACTTCCTGACGAAGCTCTATAACAAGAGGGCATTGGATGAGTTCTTGTCAATCAAAGAAGCAGAATTCGGAAGATATGGACATAATTTTTCTATTGTATTTTTTGATATAGACCACTTCAAAGCCGTCAATGACACCTTCGGGCATGAGGCCGGGGATGCCGTCTTGAGCGCATTTGCGCAAATCCTTAAAAAAGAGTGCAGGAGCGTTGATGTCGTAGGGAGATTCGGCGGAGAAGAGTTTATGGCAATACTCAGTGAAACCGATACAAAAGGCGGAGTTATCTTTGCGGAGAAAGTCAGACAACATGTGCAAAAAGCACGTTTTATGTACAAGGGAGAGAGAATCGCAGTGACCGTCAGTTCGGGTGTCTCTGAGAGAAAAAAACACGCTTCTGTTCAAAATGTCGTCAATTCGGCGGATGAATATCTTTATAAAGCCAAGAAAGACGGTCGAAACCAGGTCGCATACAAGTAGCTATGTTACAGCATTTTCTTGATAACAAGCCGCTCTATTATGATGAAATAGATTATACGCGCATGCCAAGAGTGTATGAAAAGATAAAATCCCATATCAGGCTTCCGGAGATTATCCATATTATCGGAACCAATGGCAAGGGCACCACAGGCAGATTCTTGGCTTCTGCACTGCATGCAAAAGGTTTTAATACGGGGCATTACACCTCTCCCCACATTCTGCGTTTCAATGAAAGAATCTGGCTCAACGGTGAAAATGCAAGTGATGAAATGCTCGATGCGATACATAAAGAGTTGCAGGCTCTTTTGAGTGATGAAGATGCCTCGGCTCTGAGCTATTTCGAGTACACGACATTTTTGGCAATGATGCTCTACCGCGAGTGTGACTATGTCGTTTTAGAAGCAGGACTAGGAGGGGAATACGATGCAACGGCAGTCTTTGCAAAACTCTTGACACTTGTCACCCCTATAGATATAGACCATGAAGCATTTTTGGGTACAGATATAAAACAGATTGCCACGACAAAACTCAATGCGATGCAAAAAAACATGATTCTCGGATATCAAAAATATGAGGATGTCTATGAGATTGCCTGTGAAATAGCCCGAGACAAAGATGCGAAAGTATCCAAAGTCTCCGAACTTCTCACAGAAGACGATCTCAAAAACATACAAGAGATTTCTCAAGATTTAAAACTTGTACCTTATCTGCAAGAGAATCTTATGCTGAGTATCAGCGCTTTGAAGTTTTTAGAACTGCAATATTCCCCGGCGGATTTTAAAGATGCAAAGCTCTTTGGAAGACTGAGTGCAATAGGTGAGAATATTTTGCTTGATGTCGGGCATAACCCTTTGGCAGCCAAATCGATACTCAAGGCATTGGAAGGTACAAAATATACCCTGGTTTACAACAGCTACAAAGACAAAAACTACAAAGAGATTCTTGCTATTTTAAAGCCGATAATACAAAGCGTTGAAATAATAGATGTTTATGATGCCAGAATTGAATCAAAAGCCTTGCTTCAAAGAACTTTAAAAGATTTGAAGATAGAATACAGTGCATTTGAAAAAGTAAATCCACATGCCAGATATCTGGTGTTTGGCTCTTTTAGTGTTGCAGAAGCATTCTTAAAGGCTCTCGATGAATAATCACTTTACTATCACCATAAATGATGATAACGGGGTCAAACAGTTTAACCTGCACCATTTTGTAAAAAAAGCTATTTTTTACGGAAGTGTTTTTTTGGGCGTAATCGTTTTGGGTGCAATCGCGACTATTCTATATCTCGATTATTCAGTAGACAAGCTCGAAGACAAGCGTGCAGAGATAGAACTTGCCTATATGGATTTAAGGCAAAAGAATGAGGAGCTTGATAAAAGCGTCAAAAAGACCCAGGATGTCCTTGAACTGAAAAAACAGGAGCTTGAAGAGCTCTCAGATTCTTTATCTGAAATAGAGACGATGATAGGAATCTCCCCCTCGCAGAACAGTGACCTGGCCGAGCGCGCGAATATTACAAAATTAAATTCAGAACAGATGGTGACGCTGTTGCAGTTTATACCAAACGGTTCACCTCTTGCATACAAGGGGATTACAAGTAAATTTGGCTACAGAATCCATCCAACCCTCAACACAAAAGAGTTTCACAGAGGAAGTGATTTAAAAGCCAAGATGAATACGCCGGTGTACGCAACGGCGGATGGGATTGTTGAGTATTCGGGGCTTCACGAAAAAAGCGGATACGGCAAACTTGTGATTTTGCAGCACAATTATGGATTTAAAACATATTTCGGGCATTTAAACAAGCTTGTGGTAAAATCAGGCGAGTTTGTAAAAAAAGGTGATATGCTCGCATATTCAGGCAATTCCGGGATGAGTAACGGGCCGCACCTTCATTATGAGATAAGGTTTATTTCACGCGCGCTGAATCCTTACTGGTTTATCAAATGGAATATAAAAAACTACAATGAAATTTTTGAAAAGGAAATGAAAATACCATGGCAATCTTTAATAACGGCAACAGCACACACAAAGGTTCACAAACCGACACAAACACCACTATTATCACTTCAGGATCAGTAATCAAAGGGGAGATGAACCTCTCCTGTAATCTCTATGTTGATGGTGAGTTTGAAGGTGTGATACATTCTGAAAAAGAGATAAACATCGGCTTGAACGGGCATATAAAGGGTGAGGTCGTTGCTAAAAGACTGGTGGTGCAAGGGTATATTGAGGGCAGTATCAATGCCCAAAGAGTTGAGATAAAAGCAAACGGCAGAATAAGCGGCAATGTAGAGTCTGCAGAGCTTGTAATCGAGACCAAGGGTATTTTTGAGGGGAACAGCATCGTCAAAAATGCACAGCCGGCCCCCGTTCAGGCCCAAATTACCAAAGAGATAAGCTCTCAAAACTAGGTTTTAACTTTTCCTGCTAGAATGTCAGCATTAAAAAATTAGGGAAACAATGTCACAAAGCTCTTTATTTGAATACTTTAAACTAAACAATAATCAGGATCTGGAAATTTTGGTTTGTGAGGATTCCAAAGAAGCCCACGAACTTGAGAGTGTTGCGAAATTTTTTGCCAGGGATGTTATGGTTTTTCCCGATTTTCGTCCAAGCTTCGGCGATGATCTGAGGGTCTATAAAGAGGAACTTCATCAACTTTTTTCAAAATTGAGAGTGTATTATACTTCCAAAAAAAAGCCGCTTATTATCTCCCCTTTGAAAACATTGCTTTTCCACATGCCAAAAGAAGAACTCCTCAAGTCAAGGACTCTGGAATTTGGCGCAAAAATACAACTCAATACATTTAAAGAAGAGATGCTTTTTTGGGGATACAATTTTGTGGATATGGTCCAAGTTGCAGGCGAGATTTCACATCGCGGCGATATTATCGATATCTACGCACCCTCCGCCGAATTTCCAATCCGTATCTCTTTGTTTGATGATGAGATAGAACAGATCAAGTTTTTTGAGCTTGAGTCTCAAAGAACACAGCCCGAAGAACTTGAGAGTTTTGAAATAACACCGGCTTTTTATTCTCTTGATGAAACCTCTTTTAATACGCTTAAGATGAAGGTGGAAAATTCCGAATTTGACTCTTTGGTAAAAGATATCGCATCTTTGGGATTTTGGTATCTTGCGGACAATGCGGTAAATTTTTTACAAGGCAAAAATACAAGACTCAGCAGAAATCTTGAGAACATCCTAAAAGATGCCTACGGCATAAATAAACCCCAGGTCCCAAGAGAGAGTTTCAATCTCGAACTGCTGCCAGATACGGACGATTATAAAGAGCTGGTCGTAGCGGATCTCGCTTCGCTTTTAAAAGTACATAAAGATAAAAAAATCACAATTATTGCAGCCAACAAGGCGGTGATGAAGCAAGCGGGCATATTCAACCTTGATAACATCAAAGAGGTGTATGCACCCTATATTTTAAATATCATCTCAAAAGACGAACTGATAATCTCTTTGAACAAGCCTGATAAAAAACGACGACGAAGAAAAAGCTCTATCCTCCTTGATGACCTCAAAGCTGGTGATTATGTCGTGCATGAAGATTACGGCGTAGGGATTTTCGAAAAGATTGAACAGGCTGAAATACTGGGCGGGGTAAAAGATTTCATAGTAATCAAGTACGTAGGCGATGACAAGATCCTGCTCCCTGTTGAAAACCTTGATTTTATAGACAGGTATATCGCTTCGGGCGGTTCAACCCCTGTTCTTGACAGACTCGGCAAGGGAAGTTTTGCCAAACTCAAAGACAAGGTGAAAAAACGACTCTTTGAGATAGCCGGAGCGATTGTAAATACGGCCGCGGCAAGACAGCTTATCAAGGCTCCAAAGTTCAGTGTGGATACAAAAGAGCTCAAAGAGTTTCAGGCACTTTCGGGCTTTGAATATACGGATGATCAGACCCAGTCGGTTGAGGAGATAATCTCTCAAATGGAATCCGGGCATATCATGGACAGACTCCTTAGCGGGGATGTCGGTTTTGGAAAAACCGAAGTTGCCATGAATACCATCTTCGCAGCATACAAGTCAGGGTACCAATCGGCACTTATCGTCCCAACCACGCTTCTCTCCGCCCAGCATTACCGCTCATTGGCAGAGAGATTTGACGCTCTTGGCATCAAAGTATCCAAGCTTGACAGATTTGTAAGCACCAAAGAGAAGACAAATATCATCAAAGCCCTGGCTTTGGGAGAACTTGACGCCGTTGTAGGCACCCATGCACTCTTTGGTCTGGAGTTTAAAAAACTGGGTGTGGTCATTATCGATGAGGAACATAAATTCGGGGTGAAACAAAAAGAGAAGATAAAAGAGCTTTATCATAATGTGCATCTTCTTTCCATGAGTGCCACACCGATTCCCCGTTCACTCAATCAGGCGCTAAGCTCCATCAAGACCATGTCCCAGCTCCTCACCCCTCCAAGTGACAGACAGCCGGTGAGAACATTTGTAAAAGAGTATGAGGAAAAACTCATAAAAGAGGTGATCTTAAGAGAAATCCGCCGTGGCGGTCAGGTCTTTTACGTGCATAACTCGATTGACCATATGCCGATTAAACTTGGAGAGCTTAAAGCTTTGCTCCCTGAACTAAGAGTAGTGATGCTTCACTCGAAGATATCGGCGGTAGAGACTGAAAAAGAGCTTCTTAAATTTGAAGAAGGAAAGTATGACCTGATGCTTGCAACCTCTATCATCGAATCCGGAATCCACATGCCAAGGGTAAACACCATCATCGTCGATGGGGCAGACAGGTTCGGTATAGCGGACCTGCATCAGTTACGCGGCCGTGTCGGACGGGGGCATGCTGAGGGATTTGCGTATTTTATTGTGGAAAATAAAGAAAACCTTACAGATGAAGCCAAAAAACGTTTGCTGGCCCTTGAATCAAACTCCTTTTTGGGAAGCGGTTCCGTTTTAGCCTATCATGACCTTGAGATCAGGGGTGGCGGCAATTTGGTCGGAGATGCCCAAAGCGGACATATAAAAAATATAGGTTACTCCCTCTATCTCAGAATGCTCGAAGACGCGATAAAAGAGCTTAGCAATACAAAAGAGAGCGAGAGAGCCAAAGTGGATATCAAACTCACCATCTCTGCATATATCTCCGATGAGGTTGTAAAAGAGGACAGACTCCGTTTGGATATCTACAGACGACTCTCCCAGTGTGAGAGTTCTGTTGAGATCTATGAGATAGAAGAGGAAGTGATAGACAGATTCGGCGAGCTGGATAATCCAACCAAACAATTTTTTGAACTGATGGTGATTAAACTTTTGAGTTTGGAAAAAAAGATAAAAAGCATTACAAACTATGGACAAAGTATCACTTTTACATATACAAATGAATCAAAAGAGAGCATAAAATCCGACAGCAAAGATGATGATGACGTTATAAAAGCGGTGCTCTTTTATCTAAGAAATAATAAACCAAAGGTTTTATAAACATGAGAATAGCATTTATCGGTGATATAGTAGGGCGCCCCGGCCGTGTTATGTGTGAGACATATTTAAAAAAAATCAGAGATGAGCACAAGGTGGATTTTGTAATCGCAAATTATGAGAATGCTTCCCACGGTTTCGGACTGACTGCCAAAAATGCCGCTGAACTTGCGGCATGTGGAATCGATGTGATGAGCGGCGGAAACCACAGCTGGGATAAAAAAGACATTTTGCCTTTATTTGATACGCATGAGATTCTGCGTCCGCACAATTATCCCGATGAACTTCCCGGAACCGGCTGTAAGGTTTATGATGTAGCAGGTGAAAAACTGGCTGTACTCAATCTTATGGGGCACTACTCCATGCCTTATTCGGACAATGCTTTTCGGTGTGCCAAGAGTACAGTAGAATCCCTGCACAGCCAGGGCATTCAAAATATATTTATAGATTTTCACGCCGAAGCGACAAGCGAGAAAAGGGCTATGATGATGCTGCTTCAGGGCAGTGTCAATGCGATTATAGGAACACACACGCATGTCAGCACAGATGATTTTCAAATAGCTCAGGGTACGGCATATCTGAGTGACATAGGGCTTAGCGGATGTAGAGACAATGTGATCGGCATGGATAAACAGGTTCCTTTAAAACAGTTTTTGACTGGGATGAAAGGGCATTTTGATATACCAAAATCATGCAGAAAAATTCTACAGATAGCAATTATGGATTTTAGTGAAGGGGTTTGCGAGAGAGCCTTTAAGTTGAAATATTTTGACGATGGCCGTATCTTAAGAACAGATGCCTGGATTGAAAGCTGATAGATTTATTTTATATTAACAGTTAATGTTATAACATACTCCAATAAAAAAAAAGGGCTATAGATGCTAAGAATAGTTTTGTCAGTTTTAATGATGTTTGCTGTATCGCATGCGAGTGATTACGAGCGTGCGAATGCGGCGGCAAAAGAGGCGTTGCAGGGTTTGGATTGTGATTTTGGTGATTGTCCAAAAGAAGAGGTGAAACCGCAGGTAATCGTGAAAGAAAAAGTTATTTATGTGGATAAACCCGTCGTTGTGGAAAAAGTGGTTGAAAAAGTCGTATACAAAGAAAAAGCCGAACCTGAGCTAATCCCTGCTCCGCAAAAAGCAGACTCCGATAAAGCTGTAGAAGGAAGAACATACAACAAAGCTTTTTTTGATGTACATTCAAAAAGCCAGGCACCGATGCTGGATTATATCAAATACAGCAATAGAGGTTCGTTTGATATTGAACAGTTTGCAGATACGGTCAGTAAAATAAAAGAAAAAGACGCAAACGTATATATTCACGGTTCTCTTGAGGTGCCTGATTCAATCACGACCGAGCAGGTGTATATGAATGTGGGTCAAAAGTATTATTACTCTTACTACAGTTACTGGACGAAAGAGATCTATTATAACAACTCAAAAACAAGACAGAATTCCGATTATTTTTTGGTGAATGTAAAAAAAGACAATGCAGGAAACAGATATGTTGATTATAAAATCTATGTGCATTTGGACAGTCCGTGGACGATAACTCCGGCAGAGATGAATGTGGCACCAAATACATATTTCTTTCAAATGGCTCCAAAAACCAGAGGCTTTAAAAATCAATTTGTTAAGGTTAAACCTTATATAGCTGAAGAGTAGTCTAGGCGGTCAGCTGGTAATACCTGTCGTTTGAGAGATAGGTGTTTACCATGGTGTGGCGGATGTTTTTTTCTTTTAAGTCTTGAATATCTTTAGGCAGTTTTTTGTCTATTTTTGGTGTCTGATCGAGTGTCGGGTTTGCTTTTAAAAAGAGCGAAAATATCTTTGAGTTTTCCGTATAAGCTTTTTGCGCATTTTGCAGGGTCTTGTGCTGTGTAAACTCTTTTGTCTTTTGTTCTATATCTTTTTGGGTGTTTTGAGCTTCTTTTTTTTGTAGCTCAAGTTTATGCCAAAAGGCGCTTTTCTTAGCTATATAGTCCACAGGCAAATGGATGGCGTCAGTGAACGAGAGGGTTTGTTTTTCACTCAGCCCAGAGCCAAAAGAGGGCTCTTTTTTCACTTTTTGGGAATCTGCCCCATCATTTCTGGCAGAACTATTCGTATTGATATAAGTGCTATAAGATGATACAAACACGGTATTTTCCCCTCTCTAATTTAGTGCATTATAAATCAAATCTACTTTATCTTATATAAAAAAATTAAACGCATCTATGCTACTATTGGGCAAAAAAGGGATTTATGAGTTATTTAAAGTTATATGTTTTACTGTTATTGTTTGCTTCGACTGTAAGTTATGCCGGCTCTGAGGCATTGGAAAAAGTCAAGTTTCAGCTGCAATGGAAACATCAGTTTGAGTTTGCAGGTTTTTATGCGGCAAAAGAGAAAGGGTATTACAAGGATGCAGGACTCGATGTTGAATTTGTCGAATACGACAAAGAAACGAATATCCTTAAAGAGGTTCTGTACGGCAGAGCGCACTATGGTGTTTTGTACTCATCTATCATAGCTGATTATCTCAACAATGAACCCGTCGTCTTTTTGGCAAATTTTTTCAAACAGTCCCCTTTGGTTTTGGTGACACAAAAGGGTATCAGCAGTCCTGCAGATTTGAAGGGCAAGGTGGTCATGGGCGTTTCGGATGACATTCAAAATATCACCCTTTTGAGTATGCTAAGCAAGTTCGACGTAAAACTCAAAGACCTCACTACGGTACAGGCCACCTTTAACAACGATGATTTTATAAATAAGAAAGTAGACGCAATGGCTGTTTTTACAACCAATGAAACCTATGAACTTAATAAGAAAGGGATTAAATACAATATTTTAGATCCTTTGGTCTATGGACTGAAATATTATGATGTGAACCTTTTCACATCAAAAAGCGAATTGCAAAACCATCCGCAGCGAGTGAAAGGTTTCAGGGATGCCTCGATCAAAGGATGGGAATATGCACTTTCTCACAAAGAAGAGATGATTGATCTGATCCTAGAAAAATATAATACGCAAAATAAAACAAAAGATGCTCTTCGTTTTGAGGCCCGTTTGATTGAACAGATTATGCTGCCAAATGTTTATCCTATCGGAAGTATCGATATCCAAAGGGTTAAGAGCATAGCAGAAAACCTTGTTCAATCAGGATTTATTTCAGGGCCAAAAGATAAAAATTTGGAAGCACTGATTTATGACTATAAAAAAACACTCTTGGTATTGACAGAGAGTGAAAAAAAATATATCTCTGAAAAGAACTATATCCATATGTGTGTGGATCCCGCCTGGATGCCTTTTGAGAAGATTGAAAACTCTCATCATACCGGCATAGGCAAAGACTTTGTTGAGATAGCACATCAAGCTCTGGGACTTGAGATAAGACTTGTCCCGACATCGAGCTGGTCAGAATCGATTGCCTTTGCAAAAGAGCGCAAGTGCGATATCTTTTCTATAACCGCACCGACAAAAAGCGGACTGGAATATATGCGTTTCACCTCTCCCTATCTCGAAGTGCCCCTTGTTATCGCAACTCAGCTGGACAAACCCTCTGTCATCAGTGTCGACTCTTTGGAAAATAAAAAAGTAGCTGTTGTAAAAGAATATGCACTTAAAGAAATCATTAAAGAAAAATATAAAAATCTGGAGATTGTAGAGGTTGAAAGTTTAGAAGAGGGTCTTAAAAAAGTACAGGAGGGAAAAGTATACGGAGTTGCAGACAGTTCCATCTCTATAGGTACTTTTTTTCAAAGCGGAAAATATCTGAATTTGAAGATAAGTGCGAGTTTTGATGAAAAACTGCCTCTTGGTTTTGCAATAAGAAATGATGATGCGGAACTTTTTAATCTTTTTCAAAAAGTTGTCGACAATATCAGCAAAGAACAAAAACATTCCATACTCAGTAACTGGTTTGCAATAAAAAATGAGAAAGGATTTGATTATGATCTACTTATAAAATTATCTTTGACAGGTGTTTTGGTGCTTTTGATTATTTTATACAGACAATATACAGTGGATAAAATAAATAAAGAACTTCAAAGAAAGATGCAGGAGGAACTGCTCAAATCAAACAATCAAACCAAGATGATCTTTCATCAAAGCAAGCTGATATCTATGGGAGAGATGCTCGAAAATATTGCGCATCAGTGGAGACAGCCTTTGGCCCAAATCAATTCGGCAGTATTGATTATAGATGATATGCTGTATGAAAAAAAGATAAAAAATATAAATATAGAGGAGAAACTACTGGAAATAGAGTCTTTGACAAGCTATATGTCAAAGACTATAGATGACTTCAAAAACTTTCTCAACAAAGAAAAGGAAAAAGAGCATTTCAATTTATCCGAACTGATCGAGAGGTCTGTTTATATCGTCAAGGGAACCCTCAAGGCCAATAATATCGAGATAAGTTGGGACTGTAATCAAGATATCTTATGCTACGGGTATCAAAATGAACTTCAGCAGGTACTGGTAGTAATACTTAATAACGCAAAGGATGTATTTATAGCAAGAAATATATCCAATCCAAAAATAGAGATCTGCATTCAAAACGATGATGGTCATTGTAAAATCAGTATCTGCGACAATGCAGGGGGAATAGAAGATGCATTTATTGATAAAATATTTGAACCCTATTTTACAACCAAGCACAAGTCACAGGGTACGGGACTCGGACTTTATATCTCCAAGATGATCATAGAAGAAAGCATGAATGGAGAACTTAATGTCAGTACATCCAAAAAGGGAACGTGTTTTTATATAACTATGAAGGAAAATCATGGATGAAAATTTAAAAAACCCATATGATATATTGTTTATTGATGATGAAGAGGCTTTAAGAAGCAATTATGTACAGTATTTGAAAAGATATTTCAGAAATGTGTATGAAGCCGGAGACGGGGAAACTGCATATAAAATATATCAGGAAAAAAGACCTCAAATCATGCTCGTGGATATAAATATTCCAAGATTAAACGGTATTGATTTAATGAAAAAAATCAGAAAGACAGACCATAGCGTAAAAGCTATAATGCTTACGGCCCACTCCAATAACAGCTATCTGCTTCAGGCAATAGAGTTGAAACTGACCAAATATTTGCTCAAACCCATCAGCAGGAAAGAGCTCAATAGCGGACTTGATCTTGTCCTGCAGGAATTGTCACAGTTTGATATATCGCCGAAGAAAATAGTAGTTTTAAAGGAAAACTTCATTTGGAACTATGATATGCAGGAGTTGCTCCATTTTAATAACTCGGTACTTCTGACGAATAAAGAGAGAAAAATACTAGTACTGCTGTTTTCTGCTCCCAAGAGTATTTTTTCGTATGATGAGATTATTCTGGATGTCTGGTACGATTACGATGAAGATAAGATCAACGCACTAAAGACAATAATAAAAAATTTGAGAAAGAAACTGCCAAAGGATACAATTAAAAATATTTTTGGAATCGGCTACAAGATAGAGATATAAATGGTGGAAAAAAGAATACTTTTTATACCATAACGGTTATTGTGTGAAACCAAATTGTAACCCACATTTTGCTAGAATAATAAAAACAATTTTGCAAGGCTTGACACATGGGTGCTAACATCGTTATCGTCGAAGATGAAGAAGATTTACTTGAGCTTATAGAGTACAGTCTCTCAAAAGAGGGATTTGAGACTATCGGCTTTTTAAACACAAAAACAGTTTCTCAGATACTTGAAGAAGAGGACATAGATCTGCTTATCATGGACAGGAACCTTCCTGGCGTCGAGGGAAGTGAGTTTGTCGCCAAGCTTCGTGAAGAGGGGATAGTAACGCCTGTGATATATCTGAGTGCAAAGAACAGGGATTCTGACATAGAAGAGGGCTTCATGCGCGGGGGCGATGACTATATAACAAAGCCGTTTAATATGAAAGAGTTGATCTTGAGAATAAAAGCCATTTTAAGAAGAACGACCAAAAAACATAATGAGGGCAAACTAAGCCACAGAGACCTGATTCTTGACAAAAGTACGAGAACACTTACCGTAGATGGAAAAAACGTTGATATAACAAAACTGGAGTTTGATTTACTCTATGAGTTTATTATGAATAAAAACAGCGTACTCGAACGTGACTATCTTTTGGAAAATGTGTGGAACGATTCTGAGATGTACCAGTACAGGACGGTAAATGTAGCCATCAACCGTCTAAAAGAGAAGATAGATCCGGATAAGACGAAGGATTATATTCAAACAGTTCGTGGAGTAGGGTACAAACTGTGTTAAAAATACATCAGATATTTATCTTAAAGTTTGTACTGCTTTTTGCAAGTGCACTTCTTATCTCATCGATCATCAGTTATGTAGCGCTGAAGTCTATTATTATAGACCACAACAAACGACACTTGGAAAATGCGATAACACTTATGCAGATGACATTAAAAGATATTCAGGATCTTGATACATATGTACAAAAGGTAAAAGAGACCACAGGCTTAAGAGTTACTATAATCAATAGTGAAGGTCTGGTTATCGCCGAGTCCAATACCGATAAAGCAGAGATGGACAATCACGCAAACAGATATGAGATTATGCAAGCCAACAAAGAGAATTTTTCGCATATTACCAGATATTCAAACACTTTAAAAGTGGATTTTTTATATGTCGCAAAAAAAGGTGTTTACAAGGACAAAAATATCTATATACGGCTTTCCATGAGTCTAGGGCAGATTATGAGTGATTTTTACTCTTTATGGTCAAGGCTGGCGCTTGTATTTTTTGGAATCATCCTTATCTCATTTTACATCTCAAAGAAGATGAGCGAGAGAATCGTTTACGATATAGAACAGATCACAAAATACCTTGATGAGATATCCAATAAAAACTATAAAGCGGTGATAAAGACAAAATATTTTTATGAGTTTTTGCAAATCTCTTTAATGCTGAAAAATCTTGTAAAAAAACTAAGTAACCGTGAAAAACAAAAACGAAAATATACCGCAAAACTAAGACTTATGAACAAGCAAAGAAACGACATTCTCTCTGCTATCTCCCATGAGTTTAAAAACCCTGTTGCTTCTATAATAGGATACGCACAAACACTTGAGGACGACCCTGATATAAACCCGAAAATTCGTACAAAATTTTTAAGTAAAATAAGCTCAAACGGAGACAAGATCTCCAAGATGCTTGACAGACTGGCTCTTTCGGTCAAACTTGAAAACAATGATCTGAAGATACATTCTAATGAGTTTGACTTAAAAACTCTGTGTGAAGAAGTGGTCACAAACTTATCCCTAAAGTATAAGGACAGAGATATCAACGTGGATGCCAAAAGCACCGTAATCATTGCAGATAAAACGATGATAGAACTGGTGTTGGTCAACCTGATTGATAATGCCCTTAAATATTCTCAGGTCGATGTGGATGTTGTCATAGACGGTGCCAATGTCTTTGTAAAAGATAAGGGTATCGGCATAAAAGAGGAACATCTCGATCACGTAAGTGCCAAGTTTTACAGGGTCCAAAAAAACACATGGGATAATTCAATGGGCATAGGCTTGGCGATGGTCAGCTATATATTAAAAGCCCATAATACATCTCTCAAGATAGAATCAGAATTGGCAAAGGGCTCAACCTTTAGTTTCAGTGTAGAAAATCTGCTAAAAAAATAACAGGATGCAATATTTTTGTATCTGGCTTTTTGCATGTGTTATATTTCTGCTATTCAACAGCAGGAATAGCAATGAGAGATTTTCACTCTATCATAGAAGCATTAAAGCTTCATATAGCAGGTAAAAAAAATATCAGGATTTTAGATAAGGACGTGGCCTTTGCCCTTGGAATCTCACAGGCAAATTTCGCAACTATCAAAAGGAGAAATTCAACTCCCTATGAGAGTATTTTACAGTTTTGTCAAAGAGAAAAACTTTGTTGCAGTGAGATCTTTTTTGAGTAGGAGCTAAATCTTTGACTGAATGGTGACCTTATTCGCCTCAAACATTTCGATGGCTTTTTGAACCATGGGCTCATCGGTTATGTCTATTCCGTTAAACTCTTTTGTGGATTCATCACTCTGTGAGCATCCCGTTACACAGCTGGCACTTCCTCCAATCTCGGCATCTTCTATCATAGAAGTGCCTTGCGGCTCCTGCATGGAAGGCTGCTGTATCTTGGATGGTATTTTTGTTATTTCATCATTTTTTTTTTCTTCTTCAGGAGCTTTTGTGCATGGAAGCCCTTTTATCTTTGTAGAAAACCCGAACACTTCTCTTACAAGCTGTTTTATAACTGAATAGCCGTGTTTGAGGGACTGTTTACACTCTGCATCAGCGCAACTCTCCCAGGAGAGGATAGCATCACTGTATGAGATAAAAGTGACGCTTTTTTCAAAACAGCTGCCCAGCTCATAGTTTCGGTCTTTTATCCTCGCCGTCAAGTCATCAAACATATCCTGATGCGGGTGAGACTGGGGTTCTAAAACAGCAGGCAGTTCTTTGTCGGTTTCTGGAGTTTCCTGAGCTTCTTCTATTGCCTGAGGAGGTGTTTGTTCGGGTATCTCTTCTTGAGCGAGAGGGGCTGATGGTGTCTGCATGTTTGCAGTTTTGGGCTGCTGGGTGTTTATTTCAGGTCTTTTCATATTTTTTTGAAGGGACTCAATCATTTGATCCACCTCTTTTATCCGAAGCGCTTCAACCATCTTAAAGAAGATGAGTGAAAGCACGAAAGAACCGTCCGCATTAATGCTGAACAAGGATTTGGCATCACTTAAAATCCTGAAAAACCTGTCTAGTACAAGAGTTGAGAAAACCGCGTCTTGATTATACATCCTCTCCTTGAGATAGGCTATAAGCTCATCCGCAACCATCTCAGCCTCATAATCTTCCAAAAATTTTGTATATTTGACAATCTGGGCATAATCTTTTGCAAAAATTGCATTAAAGAGATCTGCGATAAATTTGGGATCAACTAGTCCCAGCATATCTGTAACGGTTCTCACATCCACATGGTTCTTAGAATAGATTATGGCCTGGTCAAGAAGGGTAAGAGTGTCTCTGAGGCTCCCGTTTCCGCTTCTTGCAAGGATTTCAAGGGCATCGTTTTCGTATTCGATCTCTTCTAGACGAAGTATATGTGCGAGATGGTCAATAATCTTGTTTGTTGC
The DNA here is from genome assembly GCA_018825665.1 of bacterium. Lineage (GTDB taxonomy): Bacteria > Campylobacterota > Campylobacteria > Campylobacterales > Sulfurimonadaceae > Sulfurimonas. The sequence goes on from JAHJEG010000040.1 coordinate 32,273, forward strand.
TATATTTTTAAATCTGAAATGCTGTGTTCGGCTTAGTATAGTAGCCGGCAGTTTTAGAGGATCTGTCGTTGCCAGGATGAATTTTACATAAGCAGGCGGCTCTTCAAGCGTTTTTAGAAGTGCGTTAAAAGCCTCTTTTGTAAGCATGTGGACTTCATCGATAATAAAGATTTTGAATCGTGCCGAGGCCGGTTTGTATTTTGTCTGTTCGATAAGGTCTCTTATATCGTCTATCTTTCTCGAAGAAGCCGCATCCATCTCAACAATATCCATATGGCGACCCTCAAGAGCCATTATACAGTTTTGGCAAATCCCGCAGGGCTGGTGTGTTACGCCTTTTTCGCAGATAAGAGCCTTGGCAAAGATACGTGCAGTGGAGGTCTTGCCGCTTCCACGAAGACCGGAAAAAAGATAGGCGTGAGAGAGACGATTGGAATCAAGCGCCAGAGAGAGAGTTTGTGAAATCGTTTCTTGACCTATCAGTTCATCAAAGTTTGATGGTCTGTATTTTCTTGCTAAGACTTCTGAACTTGCTTTCACATGCATCTCCGTTTTTTATTAGATGGATTCTAGCATTTATAGAGTTAAAGTATTATCAAACTAAATTTCAGGGGTCTGAATTTTTGGATATCACTGCTCTTAAAAACAGGATCTATTTATTTGTTTTGATGATACATTATAGTAAATGTTTATTACTAAAAGTTACACATACCCTCATAAACAGTACCGATGAATCTTAACTTCGCATCTATTAAGATAAGTAATATGATAATTATTTTTGTTAATATTAATTTTTAATTTGATATTAAACATTAACAATGGACATAATAATGAAAAATAAAATTTTACTGGGACTCCTTGTAGGCAGTCTTGCTATGAGCAGTGCGTCTGCGGATATGTATGTAGGAGTTGAATATGGTGTCGCTTCTAACACTGATAAGATAGAATCATCATCTGGCGGGAGTGCTGAACAGGACAATGCCTACAGTGATTTAAAACTAAAAATCGGCGGAGGAGAGGATGGAGGGATAAAAGCCCAAATCTCTTTATCTATGATTACATATGACAAGACTATTTTTGATTATACAAATAAAGATTTGGCGGAACTGGGCGTTGATATCATCAAAGAGTTTGAAGTGACAAAAGATATCTATCCGTTTTTAAAAGTAGGATTGGGGTATGGGTCTATGACTGTTGAAGGCTACGCTGAGGATAGTATTGCAGAGGTGTCTTTTAATTTTGGTGCAGGTGTATCGTATAAAGCAATGGAACATGTCTACCTTATCGCCGGGATAGATTTTATCGGCAGAACCTGGCAAGATATACAGGCCGTGTATACGTATTCAACAACGGGTTCGGCTACGAAACCGTATGTGGGTCTAAACTATCAATTCTAAGCAATAAGATTGCGGGCCTGTCCAAGATGAGACAGGCTCATTTATCTTTATTAGAGCAAAGAACTTACAGAGAGATGAGTGAACTCGTTTTTTGCAACTTTTTTTTGCTCAGCTAAAATAGAATTAATGTTTTTTAGACATCGCTCTTTCGTCTTATCGCTCAATATCAAAACTGAAGCACTTACACTGAGCAATGGAAACTGTTTTTTATTTTTATCTCTGTCCATGGCTGTGATATAGCCTCTTTTTTTATCTTCTTTGGAATAAAACTCTTTTACATCGCTGGTGAATTTTTTTATGATGTTTGTAATATGTTTTAAAATTGAAGACGCATCCTCTTTAAATCGTAAAGCAATAAAGAAATCATCCCCGCCAATATGTGCCTTAAAGAATTCATTTGGCAGATGCTTTCTTAGAATATCGGCGAAGAGTTGTATGACCCTGTCCCCATTTCTAAATCCGTAGACATCATTATATGCTTTGAAATTATCTAAATCAAAATAGCAAAAAATATAAGCATCTTTGTATCTGGATGCATCTAAAATATATTTTTCTATCATAACATTTCCCGGAAGTTTTGTGAGGGGATTTTGTTCCCGCGCATAGAGTAGATTTTCTTCATTCATCACACCGATTATAGCCCTTGCGGATAAGAGCCCGTAGTATTTTGAATTTTTTGTAATGATGATACCGGCCGATTCAGGATTATTAGAGAATAATTCTATAATGGTAGAGATATCGCTGCTGATATCTGTTGTACCGCATGGTTTGATCAAGTGTTTTAACTTTGATTTGTTTGTGGAATCATTGAGCAGCAGCGAGCGGCCATAGGGGGAATATAAATATTCTTTTATCTGGTTTTCCTGAAGTATGCCTAGGGGTTCATGAATTGCATTGATTATAGCTACAGCAGACACCTCTTTATACTGCTTGAAATAATCAATAACCAGGCTCATATTTGATTGTATATCTATGGGAGGTATCTTGTCGATATAAGATTTGATTTTGATATTTTTATTAGAGCTTCTTTCATCATTCTTTATCAAGTCGCTGATATGCTTATAGCTCTTTAGTATCTTTTTTGTATCTTTTGAGGGTTTTTGAATAAAATACCCCTGCACCATATGGCAGCCTATATTTTTGCAGATAAGCAGCTCTTCTTTTTCTTCAACCCCCTCGGCTATGACGTTAATCCCAAGTTGGATGGCAAGATGTGTGATGTTTTGAACCATAAGTTTTTTCTTCGGATCTTTTGCTATATCTTTTAAAAAAAATCTGTCGATCTTGATAACATTGGGTGTCATATCATACAGGAGCTTATAGCCGGAATACCCTACGCCAAAGTCATCTATCGCGATACAGAAGTTTTCATTCTTATAATGCCGGATGATATTCTCAAGATTACAAGACCCGGTAATCTCATGTCTTTCTGATATTTCAAAACATATACTGTCTTTTTTAATCCCCTTGTCTTTGAGGATTTTGTTTGTGTTCCCGTCTGAAAAATTCGCCATCTGCAAAAGACGGTTGTCGAGATTATAAAAAAGTTTTATCTCCTGATAATTGTCTATCTTTGTAAATTTTTGTATTGTTTTCTCTCGTAATGCCAAATCAAAGGTATAAAGCAGTTCTTCTTTATATACCTGGTCAAAAAGTGAAAAGATGGAATCAAAACCAATATCTTTATAATTGCGAAGCAGTGCCTCGACAGCGAACAGGTTTCCTGTGTGAACATTAAGAATAGGCTGAAAGGCTATATCTAATTTTTCTAAATTACTGAGCCATGTATCCGGTAGTATATTATCCATGCCGAATTCTAATAATTTATTGTTGCCTGATGGTTACAATTTTTTTACGTGCAGGAATATTCTTGACATCATATACCAAAACCTATATAATAGATTCAGTTGATTGCTTTATTTTAAGCGATTTCATGAGTTAAAACATCATAAAGGGGCTGTAAATGGCAAAAGTTTTAAAGAAAGAAATAGTAAAAAGTGTTGCAAAAAAAGCAACTGAAAAAGCAGTAGAAAAAAAGATTGTAGCCAAGGCTGATGCTAAAAAGGTGGTGAAAAAAGTTTTAAAAGCCGTCAAAAATGAGAAGCCGACTGATAAAAAGACAGCTAAGAAGGTTGCAAAAAAAGTGACGAAAGCTTCGGCTGAGAAAAAAACTTCAGAGAAAAAGAAATCTAAAAAATAGTTGGATCTTCCTCTTATCAAGAGCGTAGGATGTAGTTCTGCGCTCTTTACTTCCCCGGCCTTTTTTGGCCGTATTCCTCTATTTTCCACATGGGTCTTTATATTTTGCTAAAAAAAGAGTGCTTTTTTCCCCTCTTGGGAGTATATTAGGCCTTTGCTCGTGTGTGCGACACCATGTATTATAAAGAATTTGTGCCGTTTGAGTATCTCTTTTGAAAAATGCTGCTGAAGATGTTCTTTGTAAAACTGTGCCCTTTGGACTCTGTTGGAGCCCTGCATGGCAGCGGCTTGTTTTTTTGAGAGGGATGTATCCTTTGTGTTCGTATCCAAAGAGCCTACCAGGTAGATGACCTTGCTGTGAAAATACTGTTTTTGCATTGTTTTTGGAGTCACATTATATTTTTTATGCACGAGATAGAGCTCTTGAAGTCCATACCCCCAGGAGTTATATCTCTTTTGCGGAGTGTGCTCTGTCTTGCCGAGGGGTCGTTGTGCATTAAAATAGAGGTAGGATGACGGCGCCATTACAACATAGCGGACGTTCAGAGCATTTTTTTTAAACCTGCTAAAAGCGGCGTAGCGATTAACAAACTGCCCTCCGGCAGAGTGACCAAAGATAATGATATCTTTGAGATTTGAAAAATTACCCCTATCTGTGACTTCATATAGCAGAGTGTCCAAAATTTCAAAGGCGCTTAGCTGTATCTTCTGATTTTTATAGACCGCTTTGGAACTGCCAAGAAAAGGGTAGGTATTCCAGTAGAGATAGTTTGCCTGTGCCGGCGAATCTATAAGGGAGCGGGAGAGAAATTGAGGGGCGATGATAAGTGAGCTGTTCTCTTTATGCAGCTCGTGTGCCAGATTGAGAGTATTTTGAAAGTAAGCATCTGCATTATGGCTTGAACTGTGTATAGCGACGATAAGGCGGGTGATATCATTGTTTTTCTTTTCTAAAGAGTAGTTGCTGTTATAGGGGAGGGATGCACATCTCTGGTCTATGCAAAAGGTGTAGCGCTTTTGAGCGATGGGAGGATTCTTTGGCTCGTAAGCATATAAAAGAGTAAAAAAACTAAGAAAGAGTATAAGCAAACGAAAAACATACATAAGAAACCTTTGAAGGGTTTTTGGCTATCTCTTAGGTGAGACTTTTTTTGTTTTATCAGAGTCCCAGCCATTTTTTAGCAATATTTCTAAGTGCCTCCGGATTTTCCGAAGCAAAAAATTTCAAGTTGGGCTCTTTGTATTTTTTGGAAAAAATGAACTCTTTTTCCAGATGCTCCACTATCGCATCGCCTGAATGGATCAGAATCGTGTCTTCTCCAAAATAGTTTTGCAGTTCACCGGATATCAGAGGGAAATGTGTACACCCGAGAATTATGGCATGTGGAACTTTGGTATCGTGAAAATAGTGTTTGAACGTGGCTTGTAAAATCTCACCGCTGTAAATCTCCTCTTCGACCAAGGGTACAAAAAGCCCTGTTGCCTTGGCTTGTATATTGTAGTATGAAAGTGAGTTCAGAGCTTTTTCGTAGGCTTTTGAGTTTACAGTCGCCTTTGTCCCGATAATAAGAATGTCGGCGTTTTTGTCATGGAGTTTGTTTACTGCAGCAAGTACTCCGGATTCTACAACACCGATAACCGGGCATGTGGAAGTTTCTCTCATCTCATCAAGGGCATAGGCGCTGACTGTGTTACAGGCGACTATAATAAGGTCGAGTTCGAAGTTTTTAAAAAATTCTACAGCTTCTATCGCGTAGCGGATGATGGTGTTTTTGTCTTTGATACCGTAGGGTACGCGAGCCGTGTCTCCAAAGTAGACTATCTCTTCAAAAAGTTCATGCTCGAGCAGTGACTTAACAACAGTTAAGCCTCCTATCCCGCTGTCAAATACACCCAGTTTCATTATTGGTTCGTATTCATGCTCTCTAAAAACTCTTCATTAGTAGCATTTTTTTGCATTGTTGTGTAGATAAACTTGAGTGCTTCAACCTCATTATCCTGTTTATGAAGCATCTGGCGAAGAATAAATACTTTTTGCAGAACCTCAGGACCTATAAGCAGTTCATCTTTTCTGGTTCCCGATTTAAGGATGTCAATAGCAGGGAAGATACGTCTTTCGGCAATTTTTCTATCCAGTACAACTTCCGAGTTTCCTGTACCTTTGAACTCTTCAAAAATCACTTCATCCATTCTGCTTCCCGTATCTACAAGGGCTGTTGCTATGATTGTCAAACTTCCGCCGTTTTCTATATTTCTGGCAGCTCCAAAAAAGCGTTTTGGTTTATGAAGCGCGTTTGCATCCACACCGCCTGAGAGCACTTTGCCGCTTGATGGGGTTACTGTATTGTATGCACGAGCCAGACGGGTTATGGAATCCAGCAGGATTACCACGTCTTTACCAAGTTCTACACGTCTTTTAGCACGTTCGATTACCATCTCGGCAACTTTTACATGGTTTTTTGCAGGCATGTCAAAAGTAGAACTGTATACTTCCCCTTTGACGCTTCTCTCCATATCCGTTACCTCTTCTGGTCTCTCATCCACAAGCAGGACCATCAAATCGATTTCAGAATGATTTGCCGTGATACCGTGGGCAATCTCTTTTAGCAATTCTGTCTTACCGCTTCTTGGAGGTGCTACGATTAAGCCCCTTTGACCTTTTCCGATTGGAGAGAAGAGATCCATCATACGGCCCGTAAGCCCTTTTTCTCTGTATTCCAATTTGATTTGTTCAAGTGCATAGAGCGGTGTAAGGTTTTCAAAAAGAGGTCTTTTTTTACTCTCTTCCGGAGGTAAGCTGTTGACAGCTTCAATCTTGATAAGTGCGTAATATCTTTCCTGCTCTTTTGGAGGACGAACCTGACCTGTTACAACATCCCCGTTACGAAGAGCAAAACGGCGGATTTGAGTGTTTGACACATATGCATCATTTATACTCTCATTGAAACTCTGATCGATTGAACGAATAAAACCGTAACCGTCCTGCATTATCTCCAGGATACCGCTAAAGAGGATAAACCCGCCTTGAGCAGTTTGAGCCTTTAATATCTCGAATATTACATCTTGTCTTTTTAGCTCATTTGGATGTTCAACATTGAGTTCCGTAGCAATTGCTACGAGATCGCCAATGCTTTTAGTACGAAGTTCTTCAATCGTAGTGCCTTGTACCGGTGTATGTGATCTGGTCTTGTTATTGGTTTTCGTGCTTGGTTTAGAGTTCTTTCGAGGTGTTTGTGAATTGTTTTCACTCATAAAATGACTGCCTTAATGTTTTGGGATTTTGTTCCAGGAGAGGTGTTTTGAGATATATACTATCTTTAAGATGCGCAATTTTACACTATTTGAAGATACAATGTCAAGTATTTAAGGCAAGCTTAATTCTTTAGACTTGCTATGGCATCTGCAATACTTGAGATATACACCTTTGCCTCATCGAGCGTTTCTTGTGTTCTTTGTGCCAGTTTTCGTACTTCATCGGCTACAACTGCAAATCCGCGCCCATGTTCTCCGGCTCTTGCTGCTTCTATAGCGGCATTAAGAGCAAGAAGATTGGTCTGTTGGGCAATTTCTGAAATAGTGTCGATTACTCTGAAGATATCCTGGCTCTGGCGTTGGAGAGAGTTTAGTTTATCTCCGATATCATAACCTGGGGCGTGAGAAGTGTCTTTATCCTTCGCCTTTGTTTCTAAAGTTTCTTTTTCTTTTGTGAGTGTTTTTATCTTCTTTTGCAAATCTTCATGCAGGAGTTCGTGCGTATCTTGGAGCTGTGCCATCTGCTTTTCAAGCTCCCGGCTCTTTTGCAGTAAAAGGTTTTTTTCATCTTCAAATGCAGATATTTTATCGCTGTTTTGCATTTGCAGGGATTGTGCTTTTAGGTGTATGGATTGCATCTCATCCAGGAGTGCATCATTTTTTTCCTCCAGCTCCCGTATCGTCGTTTTGTCGAGTTCGCTCTGTGCAGCGGCATGTGGATTTCTATATATAAGGTAGCCGCCCACCAGAGCTATTCCCGCCAAACCAATGAGAAACAAATAGACAGCCGTGCCGTCTGATTTTTTGGATTGTATGCGTTCAAGACCCTTTGCATTCATTTTTAGGTACAGCTGCTGAAGATTTTCTATTTCGTTTGCGTCGAGCTTTGTATTGTTTTTAAAGAGCTGTGAAAAAACCTTGAGCGTCTCAGCTTCAAGTTTTTGGATATTTTTCGCCTGTGCCTCATCGCTGCAAAGAGCAGCCGCTATTTTTTCGTGCGTGGACAAGACGAGATAGTAAAGGGAAACTTTTTCTTCGGCACTCAGCATGGGAGATATCGTATCTATCCCTTGCGTGAGTTGTTCGTAATCTTTATGGACATCTTCCCAGGCAAAAAGAGCCAAACTGAAAAATATGCTGAATAATAATGCTTTCATGCTTTTTCAAAGCATTTTGTATGCCAATATTCAAGCGTAAATGTTCTCGTGTAAAGAATCAAATCTCTGCAGGGTCTTTTCTAGCAGTTTTTGTGCATCGTCAAAAATTTTGTCTATTGTATCCATCTGTTTTATGGAGTCGTCAAACATCTTGACTATAGAGTTTTTGGCATAGTTTTTCGTATCTTCATCTTTTTCTTTTATCGGCAAAAAGATATCCGAAATCTGTTGTGCTATTTTGCTTATGGATGATTTTTGGCCTCCGCCGTCGAGTTCTTTTAAAAATCCCTCAATATAGGGCTGTGCAATTTTCATAAAGGCATCTATCTCTTTTTGGTCCTGTGCGTCTATCCCGTTGCTTTTTATAGAAAATCCGAAGGAGTGCATCGATGAAAAGGACAAACTGCTTTTTTGTGTATTCTCATCCTGGCTGTGACGCATTGAGAACGACTGTTCATTTGCAAAATCCATCTTTATCACATCCCCGCTGGATGTACGCATAGCAATATTCAGATCATGGGATCTGTATGCATCTAAGCTGTATGAAGTGTTCATAATCTACTCCTTTTGTTCTATTAAAATCGGAAAAAATGTAAATTTTTTAAGCTTTAATGCTAAAATAGCGGCATGAAAAAAAGTTATAAGATTTTAGTTACAAATGATGACGGGTATGAGGCAAAGGGTTTGCTTAGTTTGGTGCAAGCCTTAAGGGAGTTGGAAGAGGTAGAGGTGACGGTTGTCGCTCCTGCGAATGAGAAATCGGCATGCGGGCATTCTCTGACCCTTGTGCGTCCGCTTCGTTTTATCAGCGTAGGGGATGATTTTTACAAACTTGATGACGGAACTCCGAGTGACTGTGTTTATCTCTCCTTGCACTCTATGTTTGATGCCTGCAAGCCCGATCTGCTTATAAGCGGAATCAACAGAGGTTCAAATATGGGTGAGGATATCACATATTCTGGAACCGCCGCGGGAGCTATGGAGGGTGTCTTGCACGACGTGCCCTCTATAGCAATCTCCCAGGTTATGGATTTTACAAATCCCGAGGGTGATTTTTCACTTGCCTGCAAAACAATAAAAGAGCTTGTATTGAAGATAAAGGGAGGTTCTTTCCCTCTTCCCCACAGAGAGTTTCTAAACATAAACATACCTTCAGAGATTGAGGATGCCCAGATAAAAGTGACCTATGCCGGGTACAGATGTTACGGAAACGATGCGCATCTTCACAGAAATCCAAGGGGTGAAGAGCATTACTGGCTCGGTCTGCATCCGCTTGAATTTCGTGCCCGCGATGTTGAGCATGATATGAGTGATTATGAGGCAATTGCAGCCGGATATATCTCTATCACCCCTATACAGCTTGATATGAGCGCGTATAAAAGTATCAAACAACTTCAAGAGTGGATATAAGTCCAAGATGAAATATGACCGTGTCAAAATGCTTCTGGGAGAAGACTTTACAAAACTTCAAGATGCAAAAATAATACTTCTGGGTGTCGGAGGCGTCGGCAGTTTCTGTCTGGATTGTCTGATGAGAAGCGGTGTCAGAAACATCACGATTGTAGATTTTGACACCTATGATGCGACAAACCAGAACCGTCAGATGTGGTCTGAACTGCATGAGGGCGAGTTCAAGGTCGAAGCTCTGCAGAAACATTATCCCGATATCACTATTATCAACGTGCGTGTGGATGAGCAGTGGGTCTGGGACTTTGATTTTGAAGAATACGACCTTGTCCTGGATGCGATAGATGACACCAAGGCAAAACTGGCACTTGCCCAAAAATGTTACAAAAAGCTTATATCCTCTTTTGGCTCTGCAAAACGGATGGACCCTACGAAAGTTGAAGTGGCTGATATCTGGAAGACCTATGGAGACAGGTTTGGTTCAAAGATACGGTATGAACTTAAAAAACGGGGTTTTAAGAAAAAATACACGGCTGTTTTTTCTTCAGAAGAGGTTCTCACAAAGGAAAAAGGCAGTTTTATGGGCGTAACTGCAACATTTGGTCTTACCATGTGTTCGCAGGCGATTAAAAAGCTGATAGGCTGAGGTCTGTTTTGAAAAATGTTATAGTGACAGTTCTTATTCTTGGCATGTGGAACTCTCTCTTTGCCCAGGATATCATCGAATACGATTATGAACTCGATGCCTATTATTCAAACGTATCCGCCTTTTTGGACCTTGAGCGGGACAAAGAACTCACCGATGCTTCAAACTACAGCGAGACCCGGATTTATACCGACCTGCTCCTCAACAGCTTTTCTCCAAATATTTTTTTGGTAGAGGCTGCCGTGCACCCTATGCCTATCGCAGGTCTTTATTTTAGACAAAACAATGAAGATATGTATGAAAAGTCAAAAATCCAAAATCTGAATCTGGTAAAAGCGATCACCGCCGGATTTCCCGAACCTTACTCCTTGTCCTTTTTTGTAGGAAGAATGATGGTCTTTAAAAACAAGGATTCCGAGTATATAGGCAAAAACAGAGCGTATATGGGATATCTTGTGACAGTCGGGGATTATTCCATAAAAGACAATCAGGCGCACAGGGACAGATGGGCGAATTTTGAGATCAAGCTAAAGGGAACAAGAGAAAAAGCGGACAGGGATTTAGACTGGAGTTTCAGAGTGGGTTCGAGGATCCACGAGAACAGGAATTTCGTCAACAGCATATATATAGGAGCAAGAAGAAGCAGTATCGATTACAATAAAGGGGTCTGGTCTTTTTTATACAACAGCGCTTTTTCAAGCATGCTGGCCGTTAGCTCCGATACTTTTGAACTCAGTGAAGCAGATATTATGATAGAAAAAAAATGGCCCCTGCAGTGGACGAAAAAGATGAGTTTCGGTCTTGGGCTGGGTTATATTTATAACAGCGGCGCAAAATACAGGGGTGAATTAAAAGAAGAGGGGATTGATACGCACCAGCTTGTCTTTCGCCCGAATTTAAAGTTTTAAAGGGTAGAGATGTTTGATTTTTTGAGTAGCGACTGGTTTATTGTCAGTTTGGAAATAGTGTTTTTGATCTTGATCGTCTTTGATGTTAAAAAATATGTGCAGACAAAAAAGAAAGAGTACATTACAAACATCGTGCTAACGATAGGGTTTTTTATATGGACGGCAATACCGTTTTACAACAGTTATATAACCTGGAATGCCGGGGATAAAAAAGAGTATGTTTCCACATGCCGGAGTGAAAATAATGAGAGCCTGTGCGAGTGCATAAGCGACGCCGTTTTTAAAGAGTACACTTTAGAATCTTTTGAAGCACTGGATAAAAACGGCAGCGATTTTAAAGAGTTTATAAAAGAGACAAAAGAGGAGTGTTTGGATGATTCATGGTTTTGACTTGAATAATCCGCTTGTTTGCGAGGGGATTGTCGGTGAGGGCTGCGGCGGCGGAAGGATTTTTTTAATCGAAAATTCCGTTTTAAAAGCGTATGACCCTCAAAGCCAAGAATATATACTGCTGCTTGAAAATATCCACATGCCAAAGAAGATAAGCAAAAAAGCGTGCATTATTTCAATAGAGTGCGAAAAAGAAAATATAGAATTCGATTTGTCTTCTATGGGTAAAAGTATAAAAAAAGTTTAGATATAATCATTAACAAGAAAAAAATATACATACAAAAGAGAATAAATTATGGAAAAAATGGAACCTATGACACTTTTTGGCTATGAGAAACTTCAGGCTGAGGTAAAAGATTTGAAAACGGTTAAAAGACCGCAGACTGTTAAGGATATCGAAGAAGCCCTGGAGCACGGTGACTTAAAAGAAAATGCGGAGTACCATGCTGCAAAAGAACAGCAGAGACTTATAGACGGCCGTTTGGCAGAGCTTGCAGAACTTATCGGGAGTGCGAAAATAGTTGATCCGAGTGAGCTTGAGCATGCACGTATCAGTTTTGGATCAACAGTCGTTGTATGTGATTTGGATACGGATGAAGAGATGACGTATGTGATTGTAGGCGGATGTGAGAGCAATGCGGCCAACGGACTTATCTCCTTTAATTCCCCTTTGGCCAAACAGCTTTTGGGTCATGAAGAGGGGGATGAACTCAAGGTAAGACTCCCGGGCGGTGTAAAAGAGCTGGAGATTGTAGAGGTCAGATATCAGGAGATTGTCTTTGAGTGCCATTAATGTAGGAATAGTCGGGGCAAGCGGCTATACAGGCCTGGAGCTTGTAAAAATACTTATAAACCATCCAAGATTCAATCTCGCTTATGTGGCAAATTCCGATGGGGGAGTAAAGCTGAGCGAACTTCATCCCTCTTTGAGCGGTGTGGCGGAATTTGATGTTGCCAAAGCGGATGTGGATGAGATGGCAAAGTCCTGCGCGCTTGTATTTTTGGCAGTTCCTCATCAAACTGCCATGGCCTTTGTAAAACCGCTGATGGCGCGCGGAGTAAAAGTTGTAGACCTCTCGGCTGATTACCGTCTGCCTCAGGATATTTACGAGAAATTTTATTGTCCTCATACGGATGTGGAAAATTTGGAGAATGTGGTGTACGGTCTTCCTGAGATGTTCCGGGATGAACTGAAATCTGCCTCTCTTGTTGCAAATCCGGGGTGTTTTCCTACATCCGCAATCCTTGGGCTGCTTCCTTTTATATCCAAAAGAGTTCCCGGTACCCCTGTAATAGTGGATGCAAAAACGGGTGTAAGCGGAGCGGGAAAAAAGCTCAGCGAAGCAACACATTTCGTCAATGTGAACGATAATCTCTTTGCCTACAACCCTTTGATGCACAGACATGCTCCCGAGATCGCACAAAAACTTGATATCCCTTTTGATGAGGTGCATTTTGTTCCTCATTTGGTGCCGCTGACCAGAGGGATGCTCTCTTCCATCTATATTCAGACAAGCGGCGAGTTTGATGCCGAGAAGCTTGTACGGGAGTATTACAAAGATGAACCCTTTGTGCGTATAAGCAAAGATCCCGTAGATATGAAGAATGTCTCAGGTACGAATTTTTGTGACATCTATGTAAAACAAAAAGGGAATATGCTCTTTATATCGAGTTCTATTGACAATCTGATGCGTGGCGCTTCCTCTCAGGCTGTTGTAAATGCAAATCTTATGATGGGGCTGAGTGAGTCTTTAGGAATACCAAATATAGCTTATGTCCCCTAATCAAATACAGATCAAAGAGGGTGCTTTTATCCTCTCTGATGCACACTACTCGCATCTTCGCCCGGAACTTTTGGACTTCTTAAAAGAGATCCACTCCAAAAAGCTCCATCCGACGCAGCTGATACTTATGGGTGATATCTTTGATGCTCTTTTTGGCGGAGTCGCGTATACGAGCGAAATCAACAGTGAAGCCGTAAAAATTCTCAATGAAATCTCCAAAGAGACAGAAGTGGTTTATCTCGAGGGAAACCATGATTTCAACCTTCGTACAATATTTCCACATGCCAGAATATTTCCAATTTCGCAGCAGCCTTTGGCATGTGGATACAATGGAAAGAATATTTTACTCGCCCATGGTGATTTTGGAAGTAACCTGGGATACAGGATATATACCGCAATCATAAGAGACCCTCTCGTTTTATTTGTTTTAAAAATAATCGATTCGATGAGCGGACATGCCATACTCAAAAAGCTGGATGTGTATTTAAGTAAAAAAGACGACTGTAAGGAGTTTAGCGGATTCCGTGAATTTATAAGCAAAAGACTGGTCTCAAAATACAGCTGTGATTACTTTATAGAGGGGCATTACCATCAAAACAAAAGTTTGAAGTTTGATGATTTTACCTATATCAACCTTGGAGTTTTTGCGTGCAATCAAAGGTATTTTGTAGTAAAATCAGCCGATGACGCAGAATTATTAGAAGAGAATATTTTTTCCAAGGGATATAAAATATGAAGATAGACAATTCACTTAAGGTCGGTTCCAATGAGATGGAACTTGTTGATTTTCGAATATTTAAGCAAGAAGATGATGAGATATATGAGGGGATTTACGGCATAAACGTATCAAAGGTCCGTGAGATTATCCGAGTCCCTTCCTTGACGGAATTGCCCGGGACTCCTGATTTTATAGAGGGGATTTTTGATTTGAGAAGTGTCGTTATTCCGGTTGTCAATCTGGCTAAATGGATGGGGATCGTTGAACCTGAGACGGCTGCTAAAAATTCCAGGGTCATCATTACCGAGTTCAACAATATATTGATAGGCTTTGTCGTTCATGAGGCAAAGAGAATAAGAAGAATCAGCTGGAGAGATATCGAACCGGCATCTTTTGTGAGCAACACGGAGTCTTTGGACGGAAGCAAGATAACGGGTGTCACCAAGATAGAGGATGAAAACGTACTGCTTATCCTGGATTTGGAAAGTGTTGTTCAGGATCTGGGACTTTATCAACCCGACGTCGGAGATATACCAAAAGAACTGGAGAAATTTTCAGGAATCGCCCTGGTGCTTGATGACAGTCTCACGGCAAGAAAAATAGTAAAAGATGCTCTGGAAAAAATGGGGTTTGATGTAGTAGAGGCAAGCGACGGACAAGACGGTCTGGATAAGCTTGATGATATCTACAATTTGTACGAAGAAGATATAGCACAGTATCTGAAGATAATCATATCTGATGTCGAGATGCCTAAAATGGATGGTTTTCACTTTGCATCCAACACGAAAAATGATGGAAGGTTTAACAATATTCCTATTGTGTTTAATTCATCTATCAGTGACCATTTTAGTGAAAACAGAGGGAAAGAAGCCGGCGGAGAAGCGTATTTGGTCAAGTTTCAGGCAAGCTCATTTTATGATGAAGTAGCACGGGTTGTTCGTGCACATATGAAGTAGGAGTGTAAATATGGATGAATTTCAGGAAATACTGCAGGATTTTTTAGTTGAATCCTTTGAACTTATCGAGCAATTGGATCAGGATCTGGTGGAGTTGGAATCCAGACCCGATGACCTGGACCTTTTAAACGGAATATTCCGTGTTGCACATACCGTCAAAGGTGCTTCATCATTTTTGAACTTTGATGTATTGACACATCTGACACATCATATGGAAGATGTTTTAAACAAGGCTAGACACGGTGAACTCAGAATCACTCCGGACGTTATGGATGTTATTTTAGAATCTATAGACCTGATGAAGACACTCCTTGGGGTGATTCGCGATACAAGCGCTGATTCGGGTGTGGATGTCTCTGAATGTGTATCCAGACTGGACAAAGTAAGCGGCGGTGACGGTGAGGTTGAGTCTCCTGTCTTAGATGCTGCTCCTGTTATTGAGGAGAAAGAAGCTGAAGAAGAGCTTGACTTTGAGAATATGGATGATGCTGATATTGAAGCGGAGATCGAGAGACTCTTATCCCAAAGACAAGATGAGGACAAAGCAAAACGGGAAGCAAAAATAGCAGCCGGCGAGTCGGTTCCCGTTCCTCCGCCATCTCCGGATGAAGAACCTGAAGAACAAAAAGCAAAACCTGCACCCAAGGCTCCCGTAGCAGCTGCACCCAAGGCGGCCGTATCCCAAAAAGCAGAAGTCTTTGATGATGCAAAAGCAGCGGCTCCTGCAAAAAGAGCTCCTGCGGCGGTTGAGCAGACTATCCGTGTCGACGTAAAAAGACTTGATCATTTAATGAATCTTATCGGTGAGCTTGTTCTTGCCAAAAACAGACTGATAAAAATAAACGATGATGTTGAAGAGCGATACGAAGGGGAGGAGTTTTTAGAAGAGTTGAATCAGGTCGTCTCGATTGTATCCCTTGTTACAACCGATTTGCAGATAGCGGTCATGAAAACAAGAATGCTTCCGATTGGAAAAGTGTTTAATAAATTTCCTCGGATGATTCGTGATTTGACCAGAGAGCTAAACAAAAAAATGGAGCTTGAGATATCGGGTGAAGATACGGAGCTTGACAAATCAATCGTCGAAGAGATTGGTGATCCTCTTGTGCATATTATCAGAAACTCGTGTGACCACGGGATAGAAACACCGGCAGTTCGTTTGGCAGCCGGCAAACCGGAGACGGGTACTATCGCTTTAAAAGCATATAACGAAGGAAATGCCATTGTTATTCAGATAGATGATGACGGAAAAGGTCTTGATTCTGATATGTTAAAGAACAAGTCTTTGGAAAAAGGGATCATCACGGAAAAAGAAGCTGATCTTATGAGCGAGAAGGATGCCTTCAGCCTTATCTTTAAGCCGGGCTTTTCAACTGCCGCGGCAGTAACCAGCGTATCCGGACGCGGCGTCGGTATGGACGTGGTTAAGACAAATATCGAAAAACTAAACGGCATTATCGATATCGACAGCGAAGTGGGTGTCGGTACATCCATCAAACTCAAGATACCATTGACTCTGGCTATTATCCAGGCCTTGTTGGTGGGTGTCCAAGAGGAGCATTATGCGATTCCTCTTGCGTCGGTTTTAGAAACCGTACGTATTTCCAGAGATGAGATCTATACAGTTGAAAACCGTTCGGTTATGAGGCTGCGTGAAGATGTCTTGTCCTTGGTGCATATCGGAGATATCTTTGAAGTGGAACGTATACTCGATTCAAGCGAACACGCGTACGTAGTAGTCCTGGGTCTGGGTGCAAGCAAAATCGGCTTGATTGTCGATACTCTTATAGGTCAAGAGGAGATTGTTATCAAATCTCTGGGTGAATATCTAAAAGGGATAGAAGGTATTGCGGGAGCTACGATTCGAGGTGATGGAGGGGTGACGCTCATCGTAGACGTAGCCGCACTGATGCATATGGCCAAGGGCGTTAAAGCAAGCGCCATGATAGAGGAGACTTCATCTGTAACTAAAGAAAAAACAAAAGCAAGCGACTATACCATCATGATAGTGGATGATTCCAAAACAGACAGAACTATTATGAGAAAGGCTCTTGAGCCGCTTGGAATCACGCTTATAGAGGCGAGTGACGGACAAGAAGCCCTCAATACTTTAAAACAGGGCGACCATCACTTTGACGCTATGCTTATAGATATCGAGATGCCTAGAATGGATGGATATTCCCTAGCAACAGAGATTAAAAAATATAATAAATACAAAAAACTGCCTCTTATAGCCGTGACATCCCGTACGGGCAAGTCGGACAGGATGAGAGGTGTGGAGTCCGGAATGGCCGAATATATCACGAAACCGTATTCAGCAGACTATTTGGCGAGTGTAGTTCAAAGAAATATTAACTTTAAATCGGAGTTTTAATAATGAGTGATAAATTACAACAGGTTATTAACAATCAAAATAGACAGCAGGAATTGGGGATTAGCCATACTGATGATGTAGTTCAGTTGGTTGGATTTATTATCGGCGAAGAGGAATACGCCGTGCCTATTTTAAGTATCCAAGAGATTATAAAGCCCATAGAATGGACCAGAGTTCCGCAGACTCCCGGATATGTGTTGGGTGTTTTTAATCTTCGCGGTGCCGTTATCCCTTTGATTGATCTGCGTTTAAAATTTGGTCTGAAATCCAAAAAACACAATGAAGAAACACGTTTTTTTGTTTTAAAACAGGGTGACGACGTGGCAGGTTTTGTGATAGACAGACTCACCATGGCACTTAGGATTAAAAAAACAGATATCGGTCCTGCCCCGGACACAATGGCCGGAGATGAAAGCCTTATCGAGGGTGTTGGAAAACAGGCTGACAGGATACTGACAATACTCAAGGTAAACAAATTGCTAGAGAGAGATTTTTAGTAATCAAACAGTATGGAGAATCACTCATTACTTATAAGCTACTCTGACAATAAACTCTCTTTAAAATTAAAAGGGGAGTTTAACTTATACATCATTTCAAAATATCAGCAGCAGATAGAAAAAATAGATTTCACCAATATCAAATATCTCCATATCGATCTTGATGCCTTGTTGTTTTTGGATACCGCAACAGCGATATGGATAAACAATCTTATAAGTACTTTATCCAAACAAAATATACATACGGAAATACTTTGCTCAAACAAAGATATTTTGGGAACACTAAAACTAGTCAAAGAGCAAATAGAAAAATCGAGTCCGCTTCCACATGCCAGGCAAAAAAGTTTCATATACAGTATAGGAGAACAGGCATATTCAAACTATACAGGCTTTTTATTGTTCATGGCATTTATCGGTGAGCTCTTTGCGGTGAAGCTGCACTATCTGAAGTCTATAAAAAACATCAGATTCAAAGAGATAGCGTTTGAGATGAATGAGAGTGCGATAAAAGCTTTGGGAATTATCGCATTGACCAGTTTTTTGATAGGTTTGGTCGTCGCATACCAATCGGCATATCAGTTGAAAATATACGGTGCCAATATATTTATAGTGGATATGCTCGGACTCTCTATATTAAGAGAACTCTCACCGCTGATTACGGCTATAGTCATTGCAGGAAGAAGCGGTTCGGCTTTTACGGCTCAGATAGGTGCGATGAAGATAACCGAAGAGCTTGATGCGATGAGGACTATGGGTTTTGACCCCTATCTGTTTTTGGTTCTGCCGAGGATAATAGCCTTGATGATTGCGATGCCGGTTCTGATTTTTGTCTCAGATATGATGGCGATATCGGGGGGTATACTTGTAGCACAGATTAATCTTGATATCACGCCCGAACTTTTTTTAGAACGCTTTAACAATGTTATCGATGCCAAACATTTTTTTGTCGGGATAGTAAAGGGCCCTTTTTTCGCATTTTTAATCGCTTCTATCGGAATATACAGAGGCTTGATGGTAAAGAATGATACGCAAAGCATAGGATTGAATACTACAAAAAGTGTGGTCGAGTCAATTTTTGCCGTAATCGTATGCGATGCCGTCTTTTCAATAGCCTTTACAAATTTGGGTATATAATGAAAAATATCATAAATGTAAGAGATGTAAGAACAATATTCGATGACAAGGTGATCCATGAAGGACTGACCCTGAGCATAAGAGAGGGTGAGATATATGGACTCCTGGGGCCAAGCGGATGCGGCAAGACGACCCTGCTTAAAGAGATGGTCATGCTGCAAAGGTTTAGCAGCGGCGAAATAGAGGTTTTGGGACATAATATAAATACTATCACACACAAAGTAGCACAGGAGCTCAGACGCAGCTGGGGCGTACTGTTTCAGGGAGGTGCGCTTTTTTCATCTTTGAGTATTGCGGAGAATATTGCACTTCCTCTTAAAGAATATACGGACTTGAATGAGAAGATGATAGATGAGATTGTCCGTTTCAAAATAAGTATAGTCGGCTTAAAGTCAAGAGACGCCTTGCTCTATCCTTCTCAGATAAGTGGGGGTATGAAAAAAAAAGCAGCTTTGGCAAGAGCACTTGCAATGGATCCGAAACTTTTGTTTTTGGATGAGCCGACAAGTGGATTAGACCCAATATCTGCGAGAGAATTTGACAGTTTGATTCTTAAACTGCGTTCACTTCTGGGATTGAGCGTCGTGATGGTTTCACACGATTTAAAATCTATTTATGATACACTTGACAGGGTAGCAATCATAGATAATAAAAAAATAGTCTATGAAGGAAGTCTGGAAAATATGAAATATGAACAAAGTGAATTTATAGAAACATTTTTTAGGAACAAGAATGAATAATAAGGTGAATTATGCGGCTGTAGGCCTTTTGGTATTATTCGGCTTTGTGTTGATGATGGGGTTTACCTACTGGCTTTTAAAACCCTCTGCAGAGGAAGAAACAAGAAAATATATAATCCATTTCGATGAATCGGTGCTGGGTTTGAATCTCGATGCTCCTGTAAAGTACAGAGGGATAAGTGTCGGCAAGGTCTCCAGACTTAGAATCAATCCAAACAACTCAGAACAGGTTGAAGTGTTAATCACGATTTTAAAAACGACACCCATAAAATCTACGACAGTCGCAAAGCTGACATCCCAAGGCATTACGGGACTCAGTTATATCAATCTCAGCCTCGGGGATAACGGTGCTCCCGAACTTCAAATAAAAAAAGGGGAGCAATACCCCGTGATTCGGACAGAACCTTCATTTTTTATCGCATTTGAAAAATCACTTGACAATGTATCAAGCAGACTCACGACCACGCTTGCAAAAACCGAAGATCTGTTAAATGAAAAAAATCAGCAGCAAATAGCGCTTTTACTGGAGAGAACAGCGGGCTTTATGGGCAGAATGGAAAAACTTCTGGATGATGAGACTATAAAAAATTTCCAGGGGACTGCCAAAAATCTTAATTCTTCCTCCCTGAAACTGGATAAAATGATGCCGAAAATAGAGTTGTTTGTGGATAACAGCAGGGAGTGGGAAGATAAGATCTCTACGACCTTCAGTTCAATCATGAACAGTTATCTGGGGATAAGAGGCACGATGGATGAGTTCAAGAAGGCCGTGTTAAACGGAGATTTTAATCTCAAAGAGATTTCAGCAGAGGTCGTCCCTACGATAAACAACAGTCTCATAGAGATGCAACAGCTGATGATAAAGATAGAGGGAATGCTTAATAGGTATGAGAGAAGTCCGGGTGATGTGCTCTTTAAGCAAGAACAGATCAAAAAAGGTCCAGGTGAGGAGTAGGTATGAGGTTAGTCTATTTGGGATTTGTGGTTTTTATGTTTTTGGGATGTACAACGAGCATCCCTCCTATAACGGATTATCGCATACAGAGCAAGATTCCGAGTATAGAGGTGGAATCCAACAGCTGTTCGGAGATATCATTAAAAGTGCAGAGTGCCTTTAGCTCCAATTCAATCATGTCGCAAAATATGAACTATGCGCAGGGCGCGCACAAGCAGTATTCGTACACTCAGGCACAATGGTCGGAATCACCAAACCGTGCGATAAGCTCTGAAGTAGTCAAACTCCTAAGGGAGCTTCATTTGTTTAAAACGATACAGACTTCAAAGTCTATCAGTAAAAACAAGTGGCTTTTGGAGACGAATATAGAAGACTTTATGCAATATTTCAATAAAGATGCCACAAGCTCCTATGCGAATGTGGTGATGACTCTGAGTATTATAGATTCTATGACGAGCCAGGTAATAGCTACAAAGACTTTCAGTTCAAGAGTGCAGACCGAAAGTTTAAATGCACAAGGCGGAGTAAAGGCCTTGAATGAAGCACTTTTTAATGTCCTCTCCCAAAGTGCGGAGTGGTTGAGGGAGGTTTGCAGATGATAAACAGAGCGGAATACGTAGAGCGCAGAAACAAACTTGCAAAAAAGTTGTCTAAGAACTCCGTAAGTGTAGTGCTAAGCGGCGAGCAGAAGATTCGATCAAACGATACGGAATATCCTTACAGACAAAATAGTGATTTTTATTATTTGACAGGTTTTAAAGAAGACAAGGCAGCCTTGGTCTTTGTAAAGAAAAAAAAGAAGGTTCGAGTACTCTTGTTTGTCCAAAAAAAGGATAAAAAACTTGAACTCTGGAACGGAAAGCGACTCGGAGAGATTAAAGCAAAAAAAAGAATCCTTGTCGATGAGGTATTCAGCAGCGATCTGTTTGAAGAAAAACTAAAAGAGTTTTTAAAAGATAAGAAAAAAGTTTATTTTGATTTGGATTCAGAAGATGCGAGGGCAAAGAGCCTTAAAAAACTTTCCAAAGGATTTAGAACGCATGAGAGTATCTCTGCCATAGTGCAAAGAATGAGACTGATAAAATCAAACTCGGAGATAAAGCTTATACAAAAAGCCATAGACATTACCCAAGAAGCGCACCATAAGGCTATGAGCTTTAAAAAAACAGGCAAAAAAGAGTATGAGCTTCAGGCGAAAATAGAGTATATCTTTAAAAGCAGCGGAGCTTACAGCGATGCCTACACTTCTATCGTGGCATGTGGAAACTCTGCAAATACCCTGCACTACGTACAGAATAACAAACCGCTTGTAGAGAATGCGCTTATTCTGATCGATGCCGGGTGCGAGTATGAATATTATGCGAGCGATATAACCAGGACGATACCCGTAACAGGCAGGTTCAGCGAGGCCCAAAAAGAACTCTACAACATGGTTCTGGATGTTCAGTATGAGATACTGAGGATGATAAAACCGCATGCCAAGCGAAGCCAGCTGCAAAAAAGGTCTGAAGAATTACTGTGTGAGGGGATGATACGACTTGGGATTTTAAAGGGCAAGTTGAAAAAACTTATAAAAAAACAAGAACATAAAAAATACTATCCGCACGGAATAGGGCACTGGATGGGAATCGACGTTCATGACCAAGCACCGTACAAAGATAAAATAGGAAAAGAGATAGCTCTTAAAAAAGGGATGGTCTTAACAATAGAGCCTGGGATATATATAGATAAAAATGACAAGACTGTTCCAAAAAAATACAGAGGGATAGGAATACGTATAGAAGATGATATTCTTGTCACAAAAAACGGATGCAAAAATTTGTCGGCAAAAATTGCCAAGACGGTCAGAGAGATTGAAGCGCTAGGCTCAAGATAGTAAGCAATCTTTTTTACTCTTGCATAGCTTATGCCTTGTTACTTTTTGTGTGGTTAGTATTTTATTTTATATAGGAAAATAGAATACTCGATTTTTTTAATCACATTTTTGTTATAATTTTGAACAAATAATTATAAAAAGAGAGTTGTATGCATCTTGGGCGGATTGGAAGTGTTTTTATTTTTTTAATAATAATCGTATTCCAAAGTGCGTGTAGTGATATCTCCGGACAAAAAGAGATCCGCATTGCTACTAGCCCATGGATTGGTTATTCGCCTCTTATTTATGCCTTTGAAAAAGGGTGGCTTGAAAAAGAAAATATAAAACTAGTCTTCT
The DNA here is from genome assembly GCA_018825665.1 of bacterium. GTDB lineage: Bacteria > Campylobacterota > Campylobacteria > Campylobacterales > Sulfurimonadaceae > Sulfurimonas. The sequence continues at coordinate 54,999 of JAHJEG010000040.1, forward strand.
CCACATCGCTCCATGAAACAATACATTTTCATCAGGCAGGATTAGTCGACGGATTTACTTCGACACAATTTGATGTCGCTCCCTTAAAGCGTGAGGAACTGCTTCTTTTTATGCCGCTGGACCGTTCATATGACGCAGATGTCATACTTTCCAACAAAAGCCTGGATGCGCTTCTTCTTGATGATACCGTCTCTGTGTATCTTGAGCTGGAAAGTGTAAACAAACATCTGTTTGATGCGTTCGTAAAAAAATATGATATCAATATTTCAAAATATACTGTATATAATAAAGAACAGATTACGCTGAAAAACTTAAAGTCTGATGATGCAAAGACAATGCTCGTAGTAAGCTACGAACCCTATGCCTCTTTACTGCGACATAAGGGATTTGATCAGATCAGTTCCGCAAAAGATTCCGATACCCTCATTTTAGATGCCCTCTATTTGAATAAAAAAATATACGACAGCGATAAAAACAGACTTGAGAGATTAAAACTGCTTATTATTCAAGCCTATACAGTTTTTAAAGACGATCCAGATGAGTACTACGGAAGCGTAAAAAAGCATTTTGAAGGACAAAGTAAAGAAGAGTTTATAAAAAGTGGACAAATGATCGACTGGCTTATAGACGCCAAGGTGAAGTAGTGGTTTCTTTAAGACAAATCCAAGTATATATATTGATTATTATTTCTTTGACCGTCAGTTATGCCTTTTATTTCTTCTACAGCCATACAAAAATTGATTATCAGGACGATTTGGCGCTCAGCATCAAAGGGGATTTGCTTGAGTTGGGATATACCCTCTCAAAAGTTCTTGAGCAGGATGAGTTTTCAAGCAGCTTGAATATTTTGTACAGAAGTGTCGTCACGCATAAGACATATGCGTCCCTTACGCTTCAAAGCAAAGAGCAGATTGTCTCAACGTCCAAGGATCTACCGCTCTTGCTGAAGAAAAAAAGTTTACATATGGATAAGCTCAACGGCGATGCTTTGCATGATGATGTTTTGGTAGAACATAGCTTCTCCTATTTTACAGGAAGTGAAAAACGCACTTTTATCCTAAAAGCAGACCTTGATAATATTTTTCTCAGACAGATTGAAAATAAGCAGCTTGAACGTATTCAGATAATTGTTTTATTCTTTGTAGCTCTTATGATAGTGCTTCTTAGCGTGTTCTATATAACGATACTGCGTCCTTTGAGAGCAATAAATGAAAATATCGATTTAAATCCTATGCAGATACCTGAGTTTAAGATTCGGGAGTTTTCGCTCCTAAGAAACAGTTTCATAAGCAAATACAAAGAGGTACTTAAGCTAAATACGGAACTCGATAGCATTGTACGGCAAAGAACAGCCAAGCTGGAACATATTAACAAAATATTTAACGAAGCACAGGAGCTTACACATCTGGGCAGCTGGGAGTGGGATATCAAAAACGACAAGATTCTATGGTCTGATGAGATATACCGTATTTTTGGACTCAAACCACAAGCCTTCGCAGCTACCTTCGCTGCCTTTTTAAATATGGTGCACAAGGATGATCGTGCAATGCTTCAGGATGCTGTGCAGCATACTCTTGAGACAGGTGAAAAGTATGCTGTTTTACATCGTATCATTCTGCCCGACGGAAGTCAAAAAATTGTAAAAGAACGGGGCGGGATTGAAAAAGACAGCAACAATATCGCTGTTCGCATGGTCGGCACTGTTCATGATGTGACAGAGGCTGAGAAAAACAAAACCGAACTCCTGCTGCAATCCGAAATCCTTAAATCACTCTCAGATTCCGTATTTGTACATGAGCTGGGGGGCAAGTTTATCTATGTAAACGATAGAGCATATAAAAGCCGCGGATTTACGAGAGATGAACTGATGAATATGGGTGTCTCAGAACTTGATTCTCCTTATCATACAAGACCCGAATCTCAGAATAAACGTATTCAAAATATTAAAAAACAACTTGATGAATCCGGGTATGCTGTTTTTGAAGTGGAGCACAGAATAAAAAATAAGGGCTATATGCCTGTCGAAATTATGTCGAGACGTATTACTATAGATAAAAAAGACTTATTTATCAGTATCGCACGGGATATAAGCGAGAGAAAAAGGGCATCCGAAGCACTTATCGCCTCTGAAAAACTTTATAAAAGACTGGTTGAAAATACCTCGGTCGGTGTTTTTGAAACTGATATCGCAGGCGGTATCTTTTATGTCAACCAATATTTGACAGATTTAATGGAGTATGAAAATCAAGAAGAGTTGCTTAGACATAAAAGTGTATTTTTTTACAAGAATCCACAAGAGTATAATATGTTGATGTCAGAATTAAGAGCGAATAATCAAGTAAACAATTATGAGATTGAGGTCATTACAAAAAAACATCATATAAAGACCCTTTCACTCTCTGCAAGTCTGCATCATAATCGCTTGAGCGGTATCATTATAGATATTTCGGAAAAGAAAAAAGATCAAACAGAGATCATAAAGCTTTCACAAGCTTTGGAGCAAATTGACGACACTGTCGCTATCACGAATCGCGCGGGAACTATAAGCTATGTCAACCGCTCGTTCAGCGTACATACAGGGTATGAAAAAGAGGAGATTATAGGCAAAAACGCGAGTGTTTTAAAATCAGGCAAACACGATAAAAGCTTTTATAAAAAAATGTGGAGTGTAATCCTAAGTGGGGAAGTCTATAGAAATCAGGTGATAAACCGCAAAAAAGACGGTGAGATATACTATGAGCAAAAAACAATAACTCCGGTAAAAGATGAAGATAATAAAATAATTTATTTTGTGTCAACAGGAAAAGATATTACGGATTCAATTGAGATGTCTCAAAAATTACAACTGATGGCTACGACGGACAGATTGACCGGCGCATACAACCGACACCGTTTTGAAGAGCTTTTTATGGATGAGCTTGCCCGCACAAAGAGATACAATCGACCTCTTTCTCTTATCATGTTTGATATTGATCATTTTAAAATGATAAACGATTCGTATGGACATGACGTGGGCGACAAAGTACTAAGAGATATAAGTACGCTTAGTAAAAGTGAAATCAGAAGTCATGATATATTTGCCAGATGGGGAGGGGAGGAATTTTTGATTTTATGCCCAGAAACCAATGTTGAAAACAGTTGTAAGCTGGCAGAAAAATTAAGATTCCAAATTGAGACCTACGCTTTTGAAAATATTCCAAAAGTGACTGCAAGTTTCGGAGTAACACAATTAAGACCCGAAGAGACGATTGAAAGTATACTCAAAAGGGTTGATGAGGCACTCTATCAGGCCAAAGAGAAGGGAAGAAACAAAATAGAGTCTCTTTAGCTTGATATTTGAATATTATTTGTAGGCTTTTACGATTACGCCTCTTAGCCCATGCGTTGATGTCAGTTTGTAGTTTGTATTATATGTGCGTGCTTTTTGTTTGGTATGGGCTTGTATAATCCAGCTTGCCTCAATGGTTCTGCGCTTGGCAAGCCCTGTTTCGCTAAACATCCTCATAAGCTCAATCTTGCCTTTACTCGTATCCAAACGCTCATATAGAGATGTATCGCTTTGAAGGTTTTTAAAGAGCTTGAAGTCTGTAGTGTCTACAATACCCGTAATCTCAAAGAACTTTGCATCCTTATGCTTATCAACATAAGCGATGATATCCTTTTTGCAGCTATTGCTGATGATATAACTTCCTATCTCCATGTCATAACATTTTGCAAAATCTTTTGAGACTGCCGTTTCTTTGCTGGTAATTGGGGTATCTTCGCCTTGAATCTCATTGATCGTCCGGTCAATTTCTTGTTTTTCATCAGACAGAGTGCTCAGAGCAGTGGAAAGATTTTCTTCTTCATTTTTAAGAGTATAGTTTTTTTTGTTGATGTTTGGCAGGTTTTCAAACTTTTCGGTTTGCGGGGTTTGTTGCGTGGCAGGGGTCTCTCTTTTTTCATCGGATAAGTTAAAAAAAAGAGAGACCAACAAGCCAACGCCTAAGACAGCGTACGCTATATAATGTATCTTGCCTATTCCTCTATCGTGCATACTCACTCCTTATGACAATATAGAGAAATTATACCTTAATGAGGACTAATTAGTGTAGCTGTAGCTCCATCCGCTTAAATTGTCATCTTTTGCTTCACTGAAATTCTCAGAATCTGCTAAAAAGTCCATCACAAACATCACTGTATAGGGAATAGTGGATTGGTCCTGGGGTTTTACAAGAAGCATCGGCATATGAGTGTCCTGCGTACCTGAACCAAAACCTACAGGCATTAACTGACTCATAAGTTCCGCCGGCTTTTGTATTTGGTTGTCATCTAAAAATTTATCCAAAATTGCTTTTTGGATATCTTGGGGAAGGTCGTCAGATGTATTTAAAAAGAGAGTAAAGTGTATCGGAGTGTCTGAAAAATGCTCAGGAGCAGGAGCTGCCATAATTATATATTCCACATTTTCCAGATGTTTTTGTATCTCAACTGTACTTAAATATTTTTCTGTTTTTATCGCTTGAGCTTGCATATAATGTTATTTTTCCTTATTTTTTTCTATATCCTCTTGATGTCTTGCCATTTCAAGTCTAATCTCATCCATGATATGGGGAGGGACGTTTTCGTCCTTTTTCCATTGCACTTCATCGATGTGACCTCCATAATCAGCGCCAAAATCTTCCACTTTGGTAGAGAATTCGTCTAAATCCTGGCAACTTGCAACTCTGTCTACAACCGTATCCCTAAGTTCAATAAACCATTCAGAATTATCATTAATCCTAATCTGTGCTTCAAATATAACGCTCATTACTTCCCTTTGTCATCAAATGTTTTGGCAAAACCTTCAAGGTCTTTCTTTTTCAAGTCACCATTATACACTATGTCTTTTGGATCAAGAGTATCATCGTTTAACATTTTTGGCACTACGTCGGCATTGTTGATAACTTCCATATGTGCATCGAGCTCATCTTCGCTGTATGCCATTTGCATATCTGCGGCGATGACATGGGGTAATTCCTCTATTACTCTAAGCTTTGTAAGCTCTTCAGATACGCTTTCGCCTTCAATAGTAACAATTATTCTGCCTTTTTCATCATTGAAATGATAGTCACACACTTCACACTCTTTGAGGCTTTTTACAACTTCATCCAGATATTTTGGTACGGTTTGAACTACAATACTTGAGATATTCATTTTTAATTCCTTTTATTGATAGATAATTTTTCTGATTTTTTCGCCATTTTCAAGACGCATTTTATCGTATAGTTTTTGATACTTTTGTTTGGTTTCAAAACTTACGGGAGTTCTTAAAGATTTGTATTCTACTAAAATTCCATCTTTATACACTCCCGAGACAATGGCATGAACCCAGTAAAAACCTTTGTCTTTACGAAGGTTTTTAACAGTACCGCTCCATTGTTTTTCAGATTGTATCGTCTCCCACAAATCTTGAAATACAACAGCCGGCATATCAGGATGCCTGACAACATTATGCGGTTTACCGATCAGCTCTTCGGGCTTGTACCCGCTGATCTCACAAAATGTTTCATTGACGTAGGTAATTATTCCATTTAAATCAGTTCTTGAAATGATAAGTTCATGTTCTGGAACAATAGTTTCTATTAAAAATTCGCTTTCATTGTATTCCATTGTACACCTCTATTTAATCTTGTATAAGTTGATGATATTATCATCACTTGAAGCTAAAAACTCATTTTCGTTTAAAAATAAAATATTTGTGAGTGTCATATTGTTCCCTCCAAACACTCCTATATTGCTTTGTGTGCTTGTATTAAAGAGGGTGATATTGTTATTCTCGTCACTGGAGTATGCAACTATTTTTCCGCTTGGAGACAATCCTACGCTGTAGATTAGAAAAGAAGCTGTTTTATAATAGGCGGAGCCGTATTTCATCTCATAGATGACCACTCTTCTATCTTGTCCCGCGGTTGCGATAACAGAATTTTTATAATCAACCTGAAAAACATTGTCGAGATTTTGTCCTCTGAGAGCTTTTATAAAAGAGCCGTCTTTTGTTTTATGTATTTTTAGATCCCCACTCTCATCGGCTATTACAACTTCATCTTTTTTTTCATTTAAGACAAAATTGGAGAACTTGGACTGAGAAATTTGAACTCTATAATTTTGCTTTTTCTTTGAAATATCATAAGAGATTATTTCATTGCTTAAGAGTGCCAAAAGTATTGTATTCTCATCCAAAAACCTTGCTTTGGAAATAGACAGTTTTTGAGAATCGGGTATAAGAAGTTCTGTTGTATCGTTGCTATGGATATGAACTCTTGTAAACCCTTTGGCCGCTTGTGAGAGTATAAGTGTTTTGTCTTCTATCACATCTACGGAATAGACCTTGGAATCAATCTTATCACCGATAAAGTCAGTGATCTTATCTACCTTGATTTGTTTGACTAAGGTTTGGGTGCCAAGGTCAAAGATATCGACACAGCCGGCATTTGTTGCACTGTAAAGCTTGTTATCCCGATAAACGATATCAACTACGCCGCCGCTGGATTTAAACTGTGCTGCAGGTTCTTGTATCTTTGCAGAAAAAAGCAGACTTGACAACAAAACCAGTAATAAAAAAAACTTCATACCTTTGCCTTTACTTCTATCGCATAAGTCGGACATCTGCTGATACAGAATCCACATGCCGTGCATTTGGAATCATCAATTACAGGCATGAACATCGCTCTAAACTCAATAGCATCTTCCAAACAGGGATCTTTGCACGAAAAGCACATCACCCCGTCCCAACTTATGCAAGTTGATTGATTAATGCTTATTGTAGCATCTATGAGTTGTTTATCTTCTATATTCAAAACATCAAACTCACATGCAGTGGCACATTCATCACAGTAGGTACACCCGTTCCTTGAAAAATCAAGTCTGGGAGTTTTGTCTTCTGTTATGATTATAATCTGCTCTTGGCACAAAGTGGCACATTTGCCGTCGCACTGCTGGCACTCTGTGTCAAATGCATTTATATCTTTAAAGTAAGGGGGTCTTAACACCCTGTTTTGTTCTTTTCTCTCTTCTTTAAGGGATGAAGAGAGAAAGCCAAAAAGCTCTCTTCTATCCATCTTATTATTTTTGGTTTATAGTATCCAAGCCTTCCATAAGCTTAGAACCCTTCCAACTAGATTTGCTAGCACCGTCTTTGTCTGTAAAGTCAGCTTCAAAGTTATTTTTAACAAGCTGTCCGCTGCTTTGTGGAGCGTGACACTGAGAACAGTTAAATCTGGCACCTGCGAGTTTGTCTCCGGTACTTTTGATTGAAGTCTCATTTTTCATGTTATCGACAGCTTTGCTAAATGTCTTTCCGTCAAACTGATGGTGAGGTCTCATATCCAAAAAGTGAGATGATGGAATCGGAGTTGCACCGACACCCTCAGCTACATCCGGCATGTGGCATCCGATACATTGATTATCATTGATCGTAATCGGCAGCATCCCGTCCGTATCATGTGGAATCATCGGAGGAGCATCCTGGAATGCTCTTTTGAACTTATTTCCACTTCCTGCATAACTGCTTGAATAGTTAGTCTTTTCGGCAGTTGTCCCTTTTTCGCTATAAAGATCCGTCTTTCTCAAACCAAGTGATTCTTCACTGATAGTTGGAGTCGGCTTTTGAACCTCTTTTGCAGGCACCGCGCTATCATTACAGCCAATAAACAATATTGCCGCTACAGCTAAACCAATTGTTAATTTACTTATTGTTTTCATATTATTCTCCTGTTTTTTTATTCTGTGCAAGTTTTCTAATCGAAAACTCTAAAGCATCATCATCACAAACTTCTATACATCTAGCACAGTTCGTACATTCGCCTGAAAGTACAGGTAAACTCTCTTTACCAACCATGTATAACACTTGATGCTCAGGACATACATTTTTACATTTCATACACAAAGTACAATTTGCTTCATTGTGATGTACTTTTATGAGACTAAATCTTCCTAAAAGCGAGTAAAATCCACCTAGTGGACATATATGCCCACACCATCCGTTTTTTAGTACAAACAAATCAAAAAGAAAGATTACAAGCATTGCCGCCCAGCCAAAACCTAAACCAAAGATAATCCCCCTATGAAGCATAGATATCGGAGATATAAATTCAAAGGCCGTGACACCCATTAATGCAGATATGACCAAGCTTAAAGCCAAAATCCAGTATCTCATATTTCTAGATGCCGGTTGTCTGCTTTGTATCTTGTCTATCTGAAGCTTTCTTCTTAAAAAATTAGCTGCATCCGTAACCATATTTACAGGGCAGACCCAACTACAAAATGCGCGACCGCCTATTATGAAATAAAAAGCGGCAGCTACACCGACACCTATTAGCAAGTCAGTCGCTAAAAGTGCACCTGCTGCGAGCATTTGCAATGCAGCGTAGGGATCACTCATTGGAATTACACCTAAGATCTTAGATGAGCTCAAATTCCCCATGAGAACGCTCCATCCCCATGCATTCGCACCAAAATACAAAAACAGCAAACCCACCTGTGTAACTCTTCTCAAAATCAGGTAGCGGTAATTATTCCAAAGATTGCTCATCAGTATAAATCCTCCAGACCTTCATTTAAAGAATCTATTGCAGATTCCTTGCTTATCTCAGTCGTTGTTGTTTGCGAAGTAGCATTTTCTAAACGCTTCTCATCCTCTTTATCCCAACCTTTGATATAGTAATCGCCGGCTCTGCCTTTTGCAACTTCTCTTGGAAGTACAAAAATAGCAGCTTTTTCGGTTACACAAGCTTTTTCACAAAGTCCACAACCGGTACAAGCATCGGAGTGAACGATAGGCTTCATAAAAGCATGCTTTCCTGTTCTTTCGTTCTTTTGATACTCTATAGTTATAGCCTTTCCTAAAAGGGGACAGGCTCTATAGCAGGCATCACATTGAATTCCCCAAAAAGCAATGCAACTCTCATCATCGATGACAGCAACACCCATGTCAGCCACATTAATGTCTAGTATGCCATCTCTTGTTACACTTGATTCATCCAATGCTCCAGTCGGACAGACCGGAACACAAGGAATCTCCGGGCACATATAACAAGGTATGTCGCGAGGAACAAAATATGGCGTTCCCAAGGGTTTGTTATCCCCCGGTTTAGCGAGAACCAAAGTATCAAAGGGGCACGCCTCAACACATAATCCACATTTGATACAGGTACGAAGAAAATCACTCTCTTTAATAGCTCCAGGCGGACGCAGAAGTAAAGATGAAGCGGTAACTTCATCCACATACGCACTCCACACAAACCCACCAAGAGTGGCAAGTCCGACACCTCTTGCCATATTTAAGATAAATTTTCTTCTATCGCTTAACGGTTCTTTCTTCATTTTTCAATCTATGCTTTATAAATTTTTACTGCACATTTTTTAAAGTCTGTCTGTTTTGACTGTGGACATGTCGCATCTAAACAAACTTTGTTGATAAATACTTTTTCATCAAACCAAGGAACAAACACAAGTCCGCGAGAAGGTCTGTTTCTACCACGTGTTTCAACTCTGGCTTTTACTTTGCCACGGCGAGATTCAACCCAGCAAAGCTCACCCTGTTTAACATCATAAGTTTTCGCATCTTCAGGGTGCATATAACAAAGTGCTTCTGGAACCGCACGATAAAGTTCAGGTACACGCATAGTCATAGTTCCTGAGTGCCAGTGCTCTAAAACACGACCGGTACTTAACCATACAGGGTATCTTTCATCTGGCATTTCCGGTGGATCCATGTACGGACGGGCAAATATTTTGGCCTTGTTTGCAAGACCGGTTTTTTCTGCTTTTTTAACTCCCATTAAATCGCCGTACGGAAGTGCTTTTGCAAGTGTTCCGTAGAATGCGTGGGAATTTCCGCTTTCTTTTGTTTCTTTTGCAGCATATGGGTCATATTTGGAGTTAAATCTCCACTGTGTTTCTTTTCCGTCAACAACCGGCCATTTAAGTCCACGAACCTTATGGTATGTAGTAAACGGAGCAAGGTCATGCCCGTGTCCTCTACCAAAACTTGCGTATTCTTCAAACAGGTATTCATGAATCATAAATCCGTACCCTTTGAATACTTTTCCGTCTGAACCCACAACATTTCTGCTGTCTCCGTTACATTCGGAGTTATCATACCCCTGTTGAGGAAAGCTGTTTAAGTCAATTTTATACGATTTTGCTTCTTTATTTGCAAAAAGAATCTCATACATCGTTGTATCTTCGGTATATCCCATGGCTTTAGCCTGGTCAATTACACTCGGTAAAGAATTCGGTTTGCCGTTTGCATCTTTTCCGCGAAGCGGTTGTGCACCCCAAACATCTTTGACTGTAAATCTTTTTGAAAGCTCAACCCATTGCCAGGTATCACTCATCGCATCACCTACAGGAAGAACCTGTTGTCTCCAAAGTTGTGTACGACGTTCAGCGTTTCCGTAAGCTCCCCACTTTTCATAGATCATAGCAGACGGAAGGATAAGGTCTGAAACTTTTGCGGAAATACCAGGGTATCCATCAGAAGTAACGATAAAATTATCCATCTCACGTGCTGCTTTGATCCAGTGAGAAGCACTTGCAGTGTCTTGATACGGGTTACAAACATTTACCCATGCAAATTTAATCACACCGTCTTCGATATCTCTATGAATTTTCATGATGTGCTGATTACCGATATGGTTAAGTGTTCCTGCTGGAACCTTCCATCTGTTTTCCGTAATCTCTCTGTGTTTAGGGTTGGCTACCATCATATCCGCAGGTAAACGGTGACAGAATGTTCCAACTTCTCTTGCAGTTCCACATGCCGAAGGCTGTCCTGTTAACGAGAACGCACCGGAGCCCGGAATAGCTTGTTTATTTAGCAAAAAGTGAACATTGTATGAAAGAGTATTTACCCAGGTACCGCGAGTATGTTGATTCATACCCATTGTCCAGAAGGAAACAACTTTTCTTCCCTTTTCAATGTAAAGGTCTGCTAGAGTCTGAAGTTTTTTCTTGAACTCGTTGATATCTTCATCCGGATTTCCTTTTGAGATAGTTGCAACATAATCAAGTGTGTACGGCTCCAAGAATTTTTTATACTCATCAAATGAGATTTCCCAGTGGGCAAGACCGGCGTCTTTGTTCACCATCACATCACCCTCTTTGTAACCGTAAGGTTTAAGTGCAGGCGCTTCTTTTGCAGAGACTACTTTTTTCATCTCTTTGTTTATAATTTCCATCTCAAGTGCAGTGTAGTTACCGGCACTACCGTCAGGATTTACAGGAGTTAAAGATTTTTCCCCCTCTTTTCTCAAGCCATAACCAAGATTTACAGGCGAGGCAGCAAATACTATGTGTTTTTTTACGAAATCCCAATCAATAGATTCAGGGTTGTTGTATACAATTTCTCTTGCTATATAGTTCCATAAAGCAAGGTCTGTATTTGGTGAGAAAATAATCTCAATATCAGCCAAATCTGAAGTTCTATGTCTATATGTTGACATATTGATAACTTTTACACGATCTGGATCTGAAAGTTTTCTATCTGTTACACGGGACCAAAGAATAGGGTGCATCTCTGCCATATTTGAACCCCACGACACGATAGTATCAGTTAGCTCAATATCATCATAACAACCAGAAGGTTCATCAATACCAAAAGTTTGATAGAAGCCCACAACGGCAGATGCCATACAGTGACGGGCATTTGGATCGATCGCATTGGATCTGAATCCGCCTTTCATCATCTTTTGTGCTGCATACCCTTCCATAACAGTGTATTGTCCGGATGCAAATACCCCCACACCCTCAGGACCGCTTGCTTTTAGAGCTTTTTTGATGTTTAATTCCATCTCGTCAAAGGCTCTTTCCCATGATATAGGAGCAAATTTACCCTGTTTGTCAAAGTTTCCATTAGCATCAACTCTCAAAAGAGGTTGAGTAAGTCTATCTGCACCATACATAATCTTAGCATTAAAGTACCCTTTAATACAGTTTAGACCACGATTAACCGGAGCCGCCGGGTCACCTTTAACGGCTACGATCTTACCGTTTTTAGTAGCCATCATAATTCCACAGCCAGTACCGCAAAAACGACAAGCCGCCTTGTCCCATCTCCAACTATTCTCAACATCGTCAGCCTGCGCTTGAACTTCGCTCGGTATTGTCATACCAATCGCTGCCGCGGCAGACGCTGCTGCTGAACTTTTAAGAAATTCTCTTCTAGAAAGTGACATAATTTCTCCTATTTGATAATTTTGAAAATAAAGTAATTTATAAAAAATTACTAACTCCAACTTGTTAAGGTTTTAACTAACACTTCAATACTATCACTTTGGGAAAATGAAATCTTTGACCTGAGTCAAGAATCTAGAATTATTTTTTAAGATAATTTTTATATTATCTTTTTTTTATATCAAAAAGGCTACAATTTAGCCTCTTGACAGCTCCTTGTCAGTTTTTCAAGTTCGTTCTTAAGATTTTGCAGTTTTTTTGTTGAATTGATTAACTCTTCTGTAGACTCTATTACTATGTCTTCACTGTTGTTTAGATGTTTATGAGTTAATTGTTTATCTTTAAGTTCATCTAAGATATTATCGAATTCATCTGTCAGTTCTTCAAGTTTTTGTGCCGCCTGCTGAGATTGAAGCAATGCCTCATTGGAGTAGTCCATTGCGGAATTTATTTTCTTGATAAAACAGTTGATGGTATCGCTCACTTCTAAAAGCTCACTCTCAGCTTCAATCTGTATGGGTTTTAGTTTGTCTGTATTCTCATTGTCATTCGCCAGTTTTTTTGAATACTGCATAAATTCGTCTACATGAGACTCTATGACCCTGAGTTGGAATAAAGAGTATAGAAATATTATAAACAAGATTGCAGCGGAAGAATACTGGAATGTTCTTATATAGTCTGTTTTTGTCTCACTGTTGTTGGTATAGAGAGTGACGAGTTTATCCACGTTATCCAGGAGAATCGTGTTGTTTTTATAGATAGAGTCGACTATTCTTTTCAATTCGTTTGTGCTGTTGATTTCATGGGTTGTCGCATAAAGTTTATAGTTTTGGATGTCTTCATAGAATTTTTCCCACAGTACATTGACCTCACTGAGCTGGTCGGCTATTTTTTGTGTAGGGACCGATGCTATTTGTTTTTCTTTGTCGCCATGCTTTAAAATATTCAATGTAGCTATAAATTCGTCAATTGCAGAATTTAATTCATAAAAATCTTTATTTGAACTGTAGTAGATATAAAAAATATTTTTGGCCATTTTCTGCGTAAGCATTCTTTGTTTGCCCACCATGTTGATAATCAATGCATCTTTTGCATTTTGCTGGTTTAGATATATAGTCGTGCTTATTACGCTAAGCATTAAAAATATAAGCAATAAACCGAGCACTTTTATCTTTGTACTGATTTTATTTATTTTCATAGTATTTATTCACCTTTATATATTGCTTCGAGTGCTTTTGTGTCAAGCACGGAGATATCTGTATTGTCTATCTCTATAATATTACTTCTTTTGAGCTTTTTCAATACCCGAGAAAGTGTTTCGGGCTGAATATGCAGCATAAAAGAGACCTCCTGCCTTTTTAAGGAGTTAAACATTTTTAAATCATCACTCAGCATAAAAGCGACTTTGGCTGTTGCATCAAAGACCAGCTCCCTGTTTACAACACAGTGTAGCTGAGATGTTTTTAAAAGTATTTCGTTTATAAATTCATTATTCAAGAGATTCTTTGATAAAAAATGCTTTTTAAGTTCACAAAAATCAACTTCCAAAATCGTACTGTCTTCCATAAACTCCGCATTTGAAAAGCAGTGGATATGATTGTTGTCAAGTGTCGTTAATTCTGATATGAGAGAGTTGGCATGGATATGATATAAAAAGATCTCATTATCATATTTATCTATTTTGTATACCTTCAAAAGTCCGTGTACGAGAAAAAATATTTTATTGAAAGTCTCATTTTCATAATAAAGTATAGAGTTCTTCGGATATTTGATGATATTAGAAAAGCTGCCTACTGTTTCCAACTGTTCATCATTTAAGGATTCAAAGAACTTCAGTTCTTTAATATATGCTAGTTTTGCTGTCATCTATTTCTTCAAAAAGTTTTGCAACTCTAAGTATTCTTCTTCTATCGTTTTCATGTTTTGAAGCATTTTCATCTCATCAACACCTGCATTCTCATTCAAAAATTCTTCACGCCACTGTATATTTTTGCTTAATTCGTCCAACCCTGTTGTTACGTATTCAAGCATCTGCTCTATCTCCGTACCGTTGATCGCTCCGCTTGAATCAGCCTTATAAAACAAAAGTGCATACTCCCCCATCTCGTTAGAATAGCGAAAATCGTCAGCTATGTTTTTTATAATCTCTTTCAAACGTTTGTTTTTAAATTCTCTTTTTGCCATAAATAAGACCTTTCATTAGTTTGCAATTTGACAGGTTTTTAAGTGTGATTTGCATTTTATCATAAAATATATTACACATTGCAGATTCAGAAGTTTCATCAATCGGTGTCTTGGTATGATTTTTGCTATTTTTAACAAGATTCATTAGGGAATAATATGCAGTTTATAGAAGCCTTGAAACTCAGGGGCAAACTTTTTTTTCTATTTATATTAATAACCATAGGGCTTTTTGCCATAGGGATTATGGGTGCCATAAATATAGAATCCACGAAGAAAAATGTGGATTCGCTTTATTTTGGCTCACTTATACCCGTAACAGAACTCAATGAGATAATTCAGATGTATCATAACGGGCTTGCCGGCACTATATATAAAGCAAAAACTGCTGAAATAAGTCCGAGTCAAACGAATGCACAGATACAAAACTCCATAGCCAAGATACAGGGATTGTGGAAAAGTTATGATTCCCATTTTAAAAGAGATACGGAACTTGACTATGTGGAATACGTCTCTCTTGAAATAAACTCTGTCAACGAATATTTTCAAAAGATTCTGCAGATGAATATGGACGAAAAAAACTTAAAAAATATATCTCTGCATACTTTGGAAAAGAACATAGCACATGTAAATTCAGTGATACAAAAGCTGGTGAAATATGAGGTCGATGTAGCAAAATACGAAAGAGAAAAGTTTCTAAAGAAATACAGCTCCGCCATTGCCGAACTCACTATTGTCCTGACTCTCATAATCATCGGTGTTGTAGTCATAATGTATTATGTTTTTAAAAGCATCCAGATGGATCATACAAAGCTGGAGATAACGACAAAAAAGCTAAAAAGGGTAAACAAAAAACTGGAAAATGTTTCCTATACGGATACGCTTACCTCCTTGCATAACAGACGCTATTTTAATCTTGTGTATGATCAGGAACTCAAACGGGCCAAAAGAACACATAGTTATATAACATTTATGATGTTGGATATAGACTTTTTTAAACAGTACAATGACACATACGGACATATAGAGGGCGATTATGCCCTTAAATCTGTTGCAAAGGTTTTGCAGGATGTTCTTAAAAGACCGAGTGATTTTGTCTTTAGGTTAGGGGGAGAAGAATTTGGAATTTTACTCACCCAGACAGATGACACGAACAGTTCAAAGCTTGCCCAGTACATTTGTGATTCGGTAAGAGAAAGAGAGATCAAACATACAGCAAGCAAGATAAACAAGTATCTGACCGTGTCTATCGGCGTAGTGTGCTGTATAGCCGATGATGCCCTTGATGAGGATATGCTGATTTCAAAGGCGGATAAAATGCTCTATCAGGCAAAAGACAGAGGAAGAGACAGATACTGCATAACAACAAATGTAAGTGACTCACGCATAAAATAAATTTTAAAGAGGTGGAAATTTGAAAAGAAACATAGAACAGGTACAAACACTTTTAGAAGCTTTGCCTTACATTAAGACGTATACAAATAAAACTTTTGTCATAAAATACGGCGGTTCGGCACAGATAAATCCGAAGCTGCAGGAGAAGTTTGCTCAGGATATCGTCCTGATGTATCTGGTGGGGATCAAGATAGTAATCGTTCACGGCGGAGGCAATAAAATAAGTGCGATGCTCGATAGACTGCAGCTCAAGAGTGAGTTTATAGATGGTCTGAGGGTTACGGACGAAAAGAGTATGGAAGTGGTTGAGATGGTGCTCTCTGGAAGTATAAACAAAGAAATAAGCTCTTTGCTGAATGCGCATGGAGTAAAGGCTCTTGGCATCAGCGGCAAGGATGCGATGTTGTTAAAAGCAAAAGCCATGGATAACGGAAAATACGGTTTAGTCGGGGATATTACGGCAATAGACAACAGTGTTGTTAAAAATCTCATAGCCGAAAAATTTATACCTGTAATCGCACCTATCGCTTCGGGGGAGAGTGTCGGGCATCCAGGCTACAATATCAACGCAGATTTGGCGGCAAGCAAGATTGCAGCGAGTATAGGTGCCGAAAAAATCATATTTATGACGGATACACCTGGCGTGTTGGATAATGAAAAAAATCTATTTGATACTCTAAGGGAAGAAGAGATACAAAAACTTAAAGAGGAGGGTGTGATTTTTGGAGGGATGATACCAAAAGTCGATGCTTGTCTTGAAGCCATAGACGGAGGAGTCAAAAAAGCGCATATTATTGACGGAAGAGTAGAACACGCTTTGATACTTGAGGTCTTCACAAGCAGCGGAGTGGGCACCGTTATCAAAAAATAGAAGCCTATTTTTTAAATCTAAAGCCTTCAAGGAGCAGAAGTTCTTTGAGCTTTTCTTTGAGCTCTCCTTGAAATTCCATCCATCCCTCTTTAAAACTTCCGCCGCATCCCAGCTTTTTTTTCAAGCGTGTAAGCAGTGCGGTTGTAGTATCTCCCGGCATGTGGAACTGCCCAACAAGAGTAACCGTTTTCCCCCGTCTTTTTTCTTTTTTAAAGACCAGAAAATGTTTTGAAGGCTCCAAAATCTCATCTGAGATATGGCTTTTTCTTGGAGTCTGAACTTCAGCCCAGCCATCCTCTATCTCTGCACCGATAAAAATATCGAGTTTTTTGCCTCTACTCATTTTCTTTGCCTATATATTTAAAACGGGGAGTGGCTCTGCCATCAACTTCAATCTCTTCAAAGAACATGGCATACGGTCTTGCCCATAATCCCTCATCCGCATATAAAGCTCTGTAAAGAACCATCAGCTCCTCTGTCTCGCTGTGTCTGAGCGTATCTATGACCTCGTAACGCATCCCTTTGTAATGTTCATAAATACCCGTTTTCATACTAGATGACTTTTTGTGCCAACACACTCATGCTTTCTATGCTATAAGAGCTGTTCTTCACGCTCTCAAGAACAGCATCTTTTGAGAGTTCCTTGGCGTTATAGACGATGATTACAACTTCATCACCGGATTTTAAAAAAGTGTGTTCGCCGTATTTTGTGTATCGTGTAGCACCGATACTGATAATGGCTTCTTTAGGATTTGCACATGCCATGATATACTCTTCAATCGGCTCCAGCGGGCCAAAGTCTTCTTGTGTATTTATTTGGTTGAGCATCCAGTCGAGAAGTTTTTCATAAAAATAACTGTAGCCGCTCAGCTCTACGTCTTCTCCATAAGCATGAACCTCTCCGTCTCGTCTGAGAAAACTGCAGATGGAGTATGCATCCATAACTCCGCCAAGTTCAAATTTGTCGATTTTAATGAGGGTGTTGCTAAAGCCTTTAGTGTCTTCTCCCCAGTTTTTTTTGTCACTGATCTTATCTGCTCCGCTCACGCGCAGTGAACAGTCGTTGTATGCGCCAAAATAGCTTGGAGTGATTTTTGATAATCTTCCTGCCGTGTACTCTAAGTCACAGATCAATCCGATTTCAGGTTCCGCCTGTACATTCACATCCTCTTTTGGAAGTCTGATATAAGAGCTTGAGAGGGGGTAGGTGCTTAAGATCTCTTTTGCATGCAGAGCTGCCTGGTCCACGGGATTGACAGGTTTTGGAAGATAAAAAGGAAACATCCCTTTTGGGGCTGCTTCATCAGCCGTAATGATATCCTTGAAATCTTCAAGTTCACCGGCCTGAGCTAAATGAAGAGCGAAGTTTCCCGCAATTCCAAGCCCTAGGAATTTTTTATATTTCGCCATTTGCTTTTGCCTCTGCAAACTCTTCGTAGGTTCCTTTAAAGTCTGTATAGCTTCCATCGTCATGAAGTTCAATAATACGGTTCGCAAAAGCATCAAGAAGTTCACGGTCATGAGACACACAGATAACATTCCCTTTGAAATTGTAAAGAGCTTCTCCAAGCGCTACGATCGCCTCAAGGTCAAGGTGGTTTGAAGGTTCATCAAGAACCAAAAAGTTTCCGCCCTCAAGCATCATCTTGCTAAGCATCATTCTGTGTTTTTCACCACCTGAGATACTTACAACCGATTTTTCCTGCTGTTCTCCGTTAAAGAGCATACGACCCAGACAGTTTCTAATCTCTGCTATATCTCTTTTTGGATCAAAGCCTCTCAGCCAGTCGTAAAGAGTTCCTTCGCCTTTGATGATGTCTGCCGTATCCTGAGGAAAATAGGAGTTCTCAATTGTAGCACCCCAGTGAATTTCACCTGCAGAAGGCTTCATCTCTTCCATGATTATCTTTAGAAGCGTTGTCTTACCGGCACCGTTTGGTCCTATAAGTGCAACTTTTTCATCCGGAATAAATTTGAGGGAGATATCTTTTAACACCTCATTGTCGCCGTAGGAGTGAGAGATGTTCTTCACTTCCAGCGCTTCATCACCCATAGTTCTTTTTGCTTTGAAAACGATGCTCGGATCACGGCGTGATGATGGTTTAATATCTTCGATTACAAGTTTTTCAAGTTGTTTTTGTCTTGATGTCGCCTGTTTTGCTTTTGATGCATTTGCACTAAATCTGCGAACGAAGGCTTCAAGCTGTTCTTTCTCTTTCTCTTTCTTTGCATTGTCAAGTTCGTTTTGTTTTGCGATAACGTTTGCAGCGATATACCAGTCATCAAAGTTACCTGTAAACTCACGGATTTTTTGATAATCTACATCCAGAATATTCGTAACAACGGCATTTAAAAAGTGTCTATCGTGTGAAATCACAACCATAGTCCCTTCATGGCGCTGAAGCTCGTTTTCCAGCCAGCTGATTGTTTCAATATCAAGGTTGTTCGTAGGCTCATCCAGGAATAGTACATCAGGTTTAGGGTATAAAACCTGGGCAAGCAGAACCTTGAATTTATCAGCACTGTCAAGGCTTGACATCAAGTCGTTGTGCTGATCGGCAGGGATACCTACATTTTCAAGTATCTTGGCGATATTTACGTCATACTCATACGTAGGGTCTTCTTCAACACAGATAACTTCCAAGTCGGCAAGACGGTTATTTACGGCATCATCTTCAAAATCACCGCTCATATAAAGCTCTTCTTTTTCTTTTATAGCATCATAGAGTCTTTTATTCCCATAAAGAACGGCGTCCATGATCGTATAGTTTTCATAAGCATATTGATTTTGACCCAAGACACCGACTTTGTTCGCTTTTGGGATGATTACCTCACCCTCAAACTCATTAATCTGTCCGGATAGTATTTTTAAAAAAGTTGTTTTACCGGCACCGTTTGCACCGATAAGGCCATATCTTTTATGACGGTCCAATTTTAAGTTGATATCTTGAAACAGCACTCTGTTTCCGTATCTCATTGTTAAGTTTTGTACAGTTACCATTATTCACTCTTATTTTAGGCATCGGATAGGAACAGCCCATTATTTTTGCGAATTGTATCCAATGCTTGTTTAAAAGACGATTACTGCTAGTTGCCCAAATAAAGTTGTCTAGGTCTTGCAATTTTCATTGTTTTGTCTTTTTTGAACTCTATCCACTGGGTTATCCATCCCACGGTTCGGCCAATAACAAAAACGGGGGTAAACATATTTTTTGGTATTTTCAAGGCTGTTAAAATCACGCCGGAATAAAAATCAATATTGGGATAAAGTTTTCTGCTTACAAAATACTCATCATTTAATGCGATCTCTTCAATCTTGTTTGCGATTTGCATAAGATTTGAATCAAGCTCCAGCTCGTCTTTGAGCTGGTCCTGAAGACCTTTTAGAATCTTTGCTCTTGGATCGAAGTTCTTATATACCCTATGCCCAAAGCCCATAAGTCTGAAACTGTCGTTTGGGTCTTTTGCGCGGGCTATAAACTTGTCGACATTCTCGACGCTTCCTATCATCTCAAGTTGGGCGATGACAGATTCGTTCGCTCCTCCGTGGGCTCTTCCCCAAAGTGCGGAAATACCCGAACTGATGGCGACATAAGGGTGTGCTCCGGTGGATGCGACACTTCTTACGGTGGTGGTGGAAGCGTTTTGTTCATGGTCGGCATGGAGTGTAAAAATAGTATCGAGAGCTTTGATCTCTATCTCTTTTATCTCATCGTTTTTATGGATACCTCTATGCATCTTCCCGCCGGGGTAGGCTCTAAGCATATATAAGAAATTTTCACTGAAGCTTCTGTCTATGTCGGGCTGGATAAAAGGTGCTCCGATAGAATGTCTGTAAGCAAAGGCTGCAATCGTCGGCATTTTGGCGATAATTCTTCTTGCCATCTCCTGATACTCCTTTTCATCCGATATGTTCAAATGATCAAAATAAAAAGAGGACAAAGCGGACGTGGTGGATGAGAGCGTCGCCATAGGATGGGCATCTGATGGAAAAGCATGGAAGAGGTTTCTTAAGCCCTCATGGATAAAAGAGCGGTGTCTTATCTCCAGATCAAAATCATCCGACTCCTCTTTGCCTGGAAGCTTTGAGTTTAAAAGCAGGTAGCACACATCCAAAAAGCTGTGCTTTTGTGCGAGTTCTTCTATCGGTATTCCCCTGTATCTGAGCTCCCCCTTTGCCCCGTCGATAAAAGTGATATATGATTTACAGCTTGCAGTAGAGGTGTAGCCGTTATCGTAGGTAAACATGCCTGTCTGGGCATAAAAAGTTGAAATATCTACCACATTGGGACCCCTTGTTGCATCTAATATGTTAAATTCAAATGATTTTCCCGTTCTGTTGTCTGTTATGCTTATCGTATCTTTCATCTCTTTGCTCCGATGTAAAAATCAAATTTTAAATATTATAGTGGTATATTATTTGGTAAAAGATAAAGAATTGAACTAAAGTGGACGGCTTTACTTTTTTTTATAAAATTTTTACTAAAAACAAAAGGTTTGGTATGCAGATTCGTGAATTGGACTTAAGGGAGTTGTTCACAGCGTATGATGTTCTGGTTCAGCTTCGTCCGGAACTATCATACAATGAGTTTGAAGATTTGATATACGATATGAAGCATATGGAATATAAGATGTTGGGAATTTTTGAAGGTGCACAACTCATCACCTATGCAGGTGTCGCAGTGCAGACAAACCTTTCTCATAAAAGACATCTCCATATTTATGACCTGATTACGGATACAAGATATAAAACAAAAAACTACTCGCAGATGATGTTTGAATATCTTCATGATTACGCAAAAATAGCTATGTGTGAAAATATGGTGTTTGCATCTGATATCTCAGAACATGATATCGGGGAGTTTTGCGTTAAAAACGGATGTGCCAAAAAGCAACATCTGTTTGTAAGAAGTGTTTGATATGCTTTAAGAACAATAGAGATAAGATATGTGTGAAAATAACAGAGAAAGAGTGAACGGCTTGAGTATGCATCTTCAAAATTTAATCACCCATCAGATGGCCAAGTACGGTGAGGGGACATTTTTTATCCACGCTACGGGGAGTATCTCTTACAAAGAAGTTTTAAACAGGGCGTTGAAAATCTCTTATTTTTTAAGCCTGAAGGGGCTGAAGAAGGGAGATTATCTGCTCCTTCATCATGCAACTACCATGGACTCTATTCTTGTGTTTTATGCGACACAATTATTAGGTGTCGTTTTTGTCCCTTTAAATTATGACAGTTCCTATGCCGCGTGTGAAGAAATAATCCAAAAGACACAGCCCAAGATGTATATAGGCAAATATGAGTTTCATAAAGAGCATTATGAGCTTGATTTTTCAGAGTTCAACACTATCCTGGAAAAGACAGAGATGGATGACGACTTCATTCATACTCTCCCCCTGATTCTCAAAGAAGATGCCTCCACGGTGTTGTTTACGTCCGGTACGACAGGGATTTCAAAAGGGGTGCTCCTCTCTCATGAAACTCTTTATAAAAAAGCAGAATTATTTACACAAAAGTATGAATGGAACGAATCCGACATTCTGCTTAGTTTGGGGGAGATTCACTCAATCGACCGCTTAAGAAACGGCTGTATCGCTCCGCTTTTCATCGGAAACAGTGTTGTGTTGGATGAGAAAAACAAAAAATTATTTACAGACATAGCAAACCTAATTTATCAATACAGATGTACTCTTACAAGTTTTGTTCCCACACTCATCAGGCAATTTATCCGTTTTTTTGATGAAGTTGACAAAAACAGCCTGGAGTCGCTTCGTTTTATCGGTGTGCCCGGAAATACCTTGACAATGGATGAGAAAGTGCGCTTCATGGAGCTATACAATAAAAAACTTTTGGCATATTACGGGCTGTCCGAGACGGGAGGATTATGTACCTGTGTCTTGCCTGATGAAGATGTCCAAAAGAGTTATGAAGGCTTTCCTCTTGAGTGTGAAATGAAAATCATAGACGAAAATGAAAGGGAAGTTCCACATGGCATCAAAGGGGAGCTTATTATAAAAAGCAGGGTCCCTTTTATGCTTGGATACTTGGAAGATACGATGCTGACACAGGCTGCGATTCGAGACAATTGGCTTTATACTTCGGACATAGCATCCATACATCCAAACGGAGCAGTTAGTATTTATGCAAGGAAAGGCGATGTTTTTAAAAATATCAATGAAGAACTTGTGTATCCTTCTGAGATTGAAAATCTGCTCAGGAGACATCCTCTTGTAAAAGAGTGTGCCGTTTTTGCCTATGAAGGCAGTTTTAGTGAAACAAGGATTGCCGCTATTATTGGCAGTAATATAGATAAAGAAGATGAACTGGGCTTATTCAAAGAGTTGAGACAGAGCTGTATCACTCTTTTAGGGAGACAAAAGACCCCCTCTTTTTATAGGATTATAGAAGAATTTCCGATGACACTCAGCGGCAAGATAAAGCGACAAGAATTAAAAAAACAGTTTTTTACGGAATAAATATGAAACAGACCCTATCCGATAGCTATGACAGAGCATTACTGAATAAGAGAAAGTCTTTTCTTGTTTTGGACAAAAATATCACTTATGCGTACACGATAAAAAGAATACAAAAGCTGAGCAGACTGTTTCAGGAGTTGGGTATCAAATCGGGGGATGCGATATCTGTTTTGAGCGACAATGATGAGGAAGTCAGTTTTATTTTTTTAGCATCTTTGTTAAACGGAATCACCTTTAGTGTCTTGGACCATGACATCAAAGAGGAGCGCTTTAAGGCGATTGTAAAATCCTATAGACCTGTAAAAATATTTATTGATGCAGAGAAGGCAAAAGCTCTGCATCTCTCTTTATCCGAGTATCCGATGCTTTATATTGAAAAAAAGTTTACAAAAATATTCACGCTCTTTGCTAAAAAAGATAAAGACAATAGCGGCTACTTTGGCTTACTGCACAAGGCAAAGCCTGTTTCTCCTACATTTGATGTTGCATCAAAACACAAAACGGCACTTGTCCTTTTTACGTCGGGAACGACATCCAGGCCAAAAGGGGTGGAACTCAGTTTTAGCAATATATTTTCCCATCTTGATACTTTGCAAAAAGTTTATAAATACTCGCAGGAGATGCAGATTCTCAATCTCATGCCCTTGTCTCACGCTGATGGACTGCTCCAAGGCACACTTTTGTCTTTTTATACGAATACGACGCTTCACAGACCTTTTAAATTTAAAATACAAAATATGGACATTTTGGCAAACTTGCTTAAAAAACGAAAGATCACCCATTTTTTTGCGCCGCCTATGGTTCTGTCTCTGATGAATAAATATATCAAAAACAAAGAAAGCATCTTCGCTTACAGGGAGTTTCATACCGTTGTCTCAGTGGCAGCCCAGCTAGAAGGCACCCTCTACCTTGATTTTGTAAATAATTTTAAAACCAATATTATAAACGTCTACGGTTTGACGGAGACGGTAGCGGGCAGTCTATTTACTCGTTATGATGATTTTTTACAGGCAGGAACAATCGGCGTGCCAGTAGACTGCAGTGCCAAAATTATTGATTTGCAGGGCAAAGAGGTGTGTGGTGACGGTTCGGGTGAGCTTCTTTTAAAAGGGGAACATATTATGAACGGGTATTTCAATGACCCGCTTGCAACAAGCCTTGTCTTAAATGAGGGGTGGTTCTCTACCGGGGATATAGCATCAAGAAAAGATGAAGTGTATTCCATTGTCGGAAGAAAAAAGAATGTTGTCATCTACGGGGGATATACTATCTATCCCGAGGAGATTACAGAGGTCTTAAACAGCCATGAAGCTGTTTTGGAATCGGCCGCCTTTGGTGAGGAGAATGAGATTTGGGGTGAGAGCATCATCTCTGCGGTGGTTTTGGCAGAGGGCAAAAGGAGCAGTGAAAATGAATTAAAACTTTATTGCCAGAGCAGACTCGAAGCCTATAAGATACCCCGCACTATTGTAATCTTAGAGAGTCTGCCAAGAGGACAATCAGGCAAGGTCCGGATGAAAGAGTTGCAGCAAAGTATTGCTTCTAAAAACAATGAAGACTCTACACTGTTTATGAAAATTCAAGAGGTTGCTTCTGAATGTTTTATGGTTTCTTTAGATGAAGTGCAAAGAGAAAGCTCAAGCCAAAGCATAGAATCATGGGATTCTATAGGGCATCTTGATTTTATAACATCACTTGAGAACGCGTTTGCGCTCAAATTTAAAACGGTAGAGATTTTAAGAATCGATACCATACAGGATGTGATTGATATCCTGGAGTCTAAAACTTGATAAAATCAGCTCCTCTTATAAGCTGGGTCTATGCGCTTCTTATTCTGCTCTTTATAATCGGTTTGGCTGTACTTTTTCCTTCAGATAAAAAAGTCTCTCTTGCGCTTGAGAGACTCGAGCTAAATCCAAAAATCCAAAAACACTTCAGAGTTGCCGCAGTGGGCACGTCCCTCAGCGGATACGGATTTTATCCGGATAAAAAAATGCAGGAGGAATACGCAAAGAGAGAAGGGAAAAAAATTGAATTTTTTCGTTTTTGGAATCCCGGGCGTGATTTGGAGATATTTGATGCGCTTTTTGAAAGACTCAAGTCCTCTGAGATAAATCTCGTACTCATAGAAGCAAAGCTGCTCTATTATTCAAACGGTGATGGATTTATCCCTTTGAACAAGGTTCGAAATACGGTTGTAAATGTCATCAAAAGTCCTTTTAAAGTCCCTGCCCTCGATGATGAAACAAGAGTACAAGAGGGGTTTAAAAGGTTCGGCGTAGAAAAAAAGAAAAAAGACTATCTTGAGATTGCAAGAAGTAAGCGCTATAAAAGGGAGTTTAAACCGACGAAAAAATTAGATGAATTTTTATTGTATGCAAAACAAAACAATGTCACGGTTGCTTTGGTGGGTCTTCCCTTCGCCCAGGAAGTGGAACTGCTTTATCCCCCGGAGCTCAAAGTATATGAAGAAGAGATATTGAAGCAGTATAAAGAAAAATATAATGTCAGATATATATCTTTTGAGGAGAAACTAAACGAAACATATTTTGGAGATTTGGTCCATGTAAATGCAAAAGGGCGCACCAGCCTTTCCACATGGCTGATAAGTCAAATACAAGGGATGTCACAATGAATATAGATTCTCTTGTAGTGATATCCTGGCTCTTAGCAACCGTACTGCTGAGCTGGATTCTGCCTAAAAAATGGCAGATACCAAGCGGCATCGTTTCAACAGTTGCCTTTTTGGCCTATTTTGATTTTTTATCAGCACTCATCCTCATCTCATTTGCATGGCTGGCTTACTTTTTGCCCAAAACTTTTTCTCTTAAGTTAAATATTCTTTTTTTGTGTATTATGATTATAGTTTTGGTCTTTACAGGCTTTAAATTGGGCAATACTTATGATGCGGAGTTTATGATACCTCTGGGACTTTCTTTTTACAGTTTTCGTGTAATACACTATCTTATCGAGGGTTATAAAGAAAAACTTCCGCAACACACTTTTTTGGATGTTTTGGCATATTTATTTTTTCTTCCGACTCTGATCGTAGGACCTATAAACCGCTTTATGCAGTTTAAAAGGGACATCGAGATACGCTCTTTTGCAGAGGTGAACCTCTCCTACTCTTTCGAGAGAATATTATACGGTTACACCAAAATAATTGTTCTTGGCAACTATCTCATCTCGCACAAACTTTCACTCTATCTTTTGGAGATAGAACAAAGCAGTCCATGGCTTTATAGCTATCTTCATTCCGTGCAGTACTGGCTTAATCTTTACTTTCAGTTTAGCGGATACGCGGATATCGCCATCGGCTTTTCCGCTCTTATGGGATTTAAGATAATGGAGAATTTTCACTATCCGTTTTTGGCTGTAAATATTTCCGCTTTTTGGTTAAGATGGCATATTTCACTCTCAAGCTGGATAAAAGATTATATTTATGCGCCATTGGCCGCATCGACACGCAACCGTTTTTTATCTCTGTTTATTGCCATGATTGCATTTGGTCTGTGGCATGAGCTGTCCATAAACTACATACTTTTTGGAATATATCATGCCCTTGGAATCACCGTATGGCATCAGTTTCAAAATATAAAGCGGCATAACAGACGGCTTCAAATCCTTTTTGATATGAAAATATTTGTCTTGTTTTCTTGGTTTTTAACCATCAATTTTGTGATGATGAGTTTTGAGATACGAAGTTTCATACTTCATTTTTTTGGTTTTTAGGAGCGATAGATGTACCCGTTTTTATTGAAGTTTGTAAGACCGTCTTGGGCGAAGCTGCTTATTGCTCTTTGGTATGCGGCCCTGATGTTTGCTATCCTGCTTACCTCAAATCATGCCGGAAAGGGAGATTTTCTTTATTTGCACCTGTGATACCGCCCAAATTGTTTATCCGCAGCACTTCTTGAATTTTTTTCCGCTTGCACATGGACAGCTCTCATTTCTCTCAACTTTAGAGTTGTAAAGTTCTCCGTCTGCATAATACCAGACACCCCCGTCTTGAATAAATCTGCTTTTTTCATGCAGTACTTTTATGCCCTCTTTTTCACGGTAGTATGCTTTAAATTCCACAGTGTCGTCTTTTGCATTCAATACGTCAAGTTTCAGCCATTGTACAGAGTTTGAAAACTCCTGTATAAGTTCCACGTCCTCATCATGGCGGTTCTCTTTTATGGCACTAAGAACCAGATATCTGCCATCCCCCTGAACATAGGCGCTATAGCGGCTTCTCATCAGTTCTTCAGGTGTCACAGCCGCTTTTATGCCGCTAATAATCACTCCGCAACACGCTTCGTAATCTTTTTCGTTTCCGCAGATACATTTCATAGTGCTTCCTTATTTTAAAAATTATAGCTTGCCGAGAGATCAAGCGAAGGTGAGGGTTTGCCCAGATTCAGACTCATAACGGGATGAATGTACAAAGCCAGACTTATATCAATGTTGTTATTATGCCAACCGATGCCGGCAGTCGGAGAGATTGGAAAGGGGAGTTCAAAGCTCTCTATCTTATCACTTTGGAGCGTAATGGGGGCGATAAAGCCCAGATGGTAATCCAAAGCGCCATCATGTATGCTTGCTCCAAATCTGAGAAGTTTAAAATCCAAAGTATAGCTGCCGTAGCTTCCAAAAATCTGCTGATAATCCGCTGCGAGGTCTATATCTTCATCATATACAAAATGCAGTCCGGCTGAAAAATCATAAGGAACGTCAACCTCATAATCTCTGTGCGTTTCACCATTGCTGTCGATCTTCTCCACTTTTACCGTAAGTTTGCTGTCAAGGTTTTTCAGATTGATACCAAAGGTCAGGGCATCACTTGCATAATACTTGGCTCCAAGACCAAGAGAGACAGTCGTAGCCACCGTGGACATGGAGGTAAAATTGCTCGGGTCTTCCAGGCTGACCCCTCCAAAGGTCGTGGCGCAGTTTACGTACCCTATAGAGACACCAAAACTCCAGAGCGGATTGTATAAGGGTGAGATTGCCATGGCGATGCGGTAGTCGTCAGTTTTTGAGTCTATCGCGCCGTCAAAATTTGCAGAGAGTCCCGGAAGGGTATATCTGAGGAAGATGCTCTCAAAATCCTTTTCTCTAAACTCTCCGGAAGCCTTCATGTAGAGTCTTGGATTGAAGGTAAAGGCAAGAACCATCTTCAGGTCTAAGGATTCGAATTCATTGACATATGCAAAACCCAAAAAGTTGAGATGGCCAAGTTTCGCATCCGCCTGTGAGGATACCGCAAGTTGATGGGAGCTGAGTTCGCTCAATCCAGCAGGGTTGTAAAACACGGCATAGATGTCATTTGTACCGGCACTCTTTGCTCCTGCCACGGCTATATTTTTAGCTCCGACACCCATAAGCAGGTCACTGCCCTGTGCATCAAAACTCTGCGCAAAGAGGGGTATACAGGGTAAGAGTGAAAAAATCATTATTGCGGCGAATTGTAGTTTCATAAGAGTAATTGTACCATCTGCGTATATTTATTTTGGTATTATAGTGTTTTTAAACAAATTTATATTTTTTTTGGAGTTAAAATGAAAATCAAATCTCTTTTTGTATCTGCTCAGGAAAAAAATGCCGGTGCCCTGTTTATATCTATGGGGATGATGGAGATACTCAAAAGAAATCTTCACAGGGTTGCCTTTTTCCGTCCAATTATTTACAAGACAGACCAAAGAGACGGAGATATCAGCTTTATACTTGAGAGATATAATCTGGATATGGAATATGAGGACACCTACGGTTTTGATATACAATATGTAGAGGATATGATAGCTTTAAAACGTACAGATGAGCTTATCAACCAGCTCATAACCAAATTCAAAAGACTCGAAGACAAATATGACTTTGTCTTATGTGAAGGTATCAGACGCTCCTTCTTACCGCATACTCTAGGGTTTGACCTCAATATTCTAATAGCGCAAAATCTGGGTTCTGCCTATATAAACATCATCAATGCAAAAGAGATAAACGTGCAGGAGATCTACGACAATATCCTCATAGAAAATGAAAATTCCACATGCCAGGGGTGTACCCATTTCGCGACCTTTGTAAACAGGCTGGATGATGCTAAGTATGAGGAGCTTCAAAAAAAGCTTCAAGGATACGGGCTGAGCGTATACCTGCTCAAAGAGATCGCTGAATTAAATATGCCTACGATTGAGGATATTATGGAAGGTTTGGGTGCAAAACCGCTTATCTTGGGAGACGAGGACCATACTCGGGTTATCAGACAGGTAAAGGTCGGAGCCTTGACCCTTGATAATTTTTTGGACCATATCGAAGAAGATGATTTGGTTATTGTCCCCGCGGACAGGTCGGATATAATCCTGGGGATGCTTGGAGCCTTGTACTCCAATGCGTATCCCAATATCAGCGGCATAGTGTTTCCTTTTAATATGCAGGCACATCCCAATATCCAAAAACTTGTTCTGGGCCTTGACGGATTCAAGGTACCGGTTTTGTCTGTAGAAACGGACACATACAGAACTGCTAGAAACCTTGTAAAAGTACGCGCGAGACTCAGAGTAGGGAGTGAGAGAAAAATAGCGCTCTCTCTTGGACTGTTTAACTCAAGCGTAGATATAAAAGCGATTGAGCAAAAAATTGCCAATACGGTAAGCACGGTTATGACCCCGATGATGTTTGAGTACAAACTCTTTGAGATGGCACGCTCCAATAAAAAGAAAATCATTCTCCCCGAGAGTTCCGATGAGAGGATTCTAAGAGCTGCCGAGATTGTCTTGCGCCGCGGTGTAGCAGATATTATTTTGCTGGGCAGAGAGGAAGAACTTCGTGCGAACTACTTAAGACTGGGGCTTGATCTTAGCCGAGCCACATGTATAGACCATAACAATTCAGAACTGAGCAGGGAGTTTGTGGATACATTTTATGAGATGAGAAAAGCAAAAGGTTTGAGTTATCAGGCTGCCGAAGATACGATGTCCAAAGAAAACTATTTTGCGACTATGATGGTTCATCTTGGCTATGCCGATGGGATGGTAAGCGGCGCTATCCACTCCACGGGAGATACTATCCGCCCCGCACTTCAGATTATCAAAACGACTCCCGAGGTGAGTGTCGTCTCAAGTGTCTTTTTCATGTGTCTTAAAAATAAGGTCTTGGTGTATGGGGACTGCGCCGTAAATCAAGACCCTGACGCACAGACGCTGGCTGACATAGCAATAGCCTCCGCAAAAACCGCCCTGGCTTTCTCAATTGTGCCAAAAGTGGCAATGCTCTCTTACTCCACCGGTGAAAGCGGAAGCGGAGTCGATGTGGACAAGGTAAGAGAAGCGACACGAATCGTAAAAGAAAGAAATCCCGATTTGCCGATAGAGGGTCCCATACAGTATGATGCCGCGATTGACAAGAGCGTGGCAATGACCAAGCTCCCAAATTCAAAAGTGGCGGGTGAGGCAAGCGTGTTTATTTTCCCCGACCTTAATACCGGAAACAATACCTACAAGGCGGTTCAGCGTTCAAGCGATGCGATAGCCATAGGTCCTATCCTTCAGGGGCTGAACAAACCTATCAACGATTTAAGCAGAGGATGTCTTGTGAGTGACATTGTCAATACCATAGCTATTACAGCGATTCAGGCAGGACAAAACTCATGAAAATCGCAGTCATAAACTCCGGAAGCTCCTCCATAAAATTTCAGCTGTTTGAGATGCCCAGGGGGGAGGTTCTGGCTTATGTCCTTATAGAGAAGATAGGGGAATTCATATCTGATACGACTTTTAAATATCAGGACAAAAAACTCACCGTTACTTCAGTTGTCAAAGACCATCATGAGGGACTCGAAAAGATAATCTCGCTTTTAAACGAATACGGTATCGTAAAAGATTTTGCCTCCCTGGATGCCATCGGTCACAGAGTGGTTCACGGGGGAGAGGAGTTTCATTCCGCCACACTGATAAACGAACACGTCATTCAAAAGATACAAGAGCTGATACCCCTGGCACCTCTTCATAATCCTGCCAATCTGGAGGGTATCTTGGTATCTAGAAAAAAAGCACCGCTGGTTCCTCAGGTCGCGGTCTTTGATACGGCTTTTCATTTCCACATGCCCAAAGAAGCATATCTGTACGCAATCGATTATGAGCTCTATGAAAAAAACAATATAAGACGTTACGGTTTTCACGGGAGTTCCCATGCTTATGTTTTAGAAGAGACATCCAAGTATTTAAAAAAAGATGCGAGTGCGCTCAATATTATAACTCTGCACCTTGGAAACGGGTCGAGTGCCTGTGCCATAAAAAATGGTATCAGCATAGATACCTCTATGGGATTTACCCCTTTGGAGGGTCTTATGATGGGGACAAGAAGCGGGGATATCGATCCGTCCATAATATTTTATATGCAAAAAGAGCTTGGACTTAGCGTAGATGAAGTGGATACGATTTTAAATAAAAAATCGGGTTTAATCGGTATTTGCGGTAAAAATGATGTCAGAAGCATACTTGAGACAGAGGACGAAAAGGCGAAGCTGGCACTCACTATGATGGCAAGAAGAATTAAAAAATATATTGGTGCCTATATGGCGCTGCTGGGGCATGTGGATGCCATAGTCTTTACGGGCGGAATAGGGGAGAACGCGAGAGATGTCAGAGCCATGGCCCTAGAAGAGATGGCATGTGGAATTGTAATAGACAAAGAAAAAAACAGGGAAAATGAAACTTTGATATCTGCCAAAAACAGCAGTGTCAAACTCTTGGTGATAAAAACGGATGAAGAGCTTTATATAGCAAGAGAGAGTTTAAGTATTTTACATCATTAGACGATTTGATTCTTAATGTATCTATATTTCAAGAAGGAGATAGTATGAATGTATCGGAGAGTATCGGTGCACTCAATCCTGTCCTCAAACCTGAAAAGGTGGGCAGCGGGGAGAGTGTATCAAATATAAAACATCTGTATACGCAAAAGCTTACAAAAGATGAAGCAGAAGGCTTAAGAGCTGAAATCGCCAAGAATACCGCCGCCTTTACTTTTAACTCTACGGCTTTACAAAGCGGTACACTCAATGCGGATGATCAGTTTGCGCAAAGTTACCGGGATTTTCAGAGTTTTTTACAAGATGTCGGTTACGAGGGCAAGCCGATTGCCCAACTCTCACAGGATGAGGCGGCGGAGCTTGTGAGCGAAGATGGTTTTTTTGGAATCAATAAAACCTCTCAGAGAATCGCAGATTTTGTTATTAACGGCGCGGGAGGCGATGAAGACTTGCTCCGCGCAGGCCGCGAAGGCGTACTTCAGGGCTTTAAAATGGCTGAGGAGATATGGGGCGGAAAACTCCCTGAGATAAGTCAAACGACAATGGCCAAAACGATAGAGATGATAGATATGGCTATGAACGATCTGGGTTTTTCAATACTCAACAAAGAAGTTTAAGCGGGGATATCCACTCCGCTTGAGCCTTTTATACTCGCATCCTCTTTTTTAGACATCTCATTTGAATTTTTATCAACTTCATTTTTGTAGATCTCTTTGCCGCTCATCTCATCCTGAAGCTCTTTTCTTGCCTGTTGCTGGGCTTTCATCATCATGACTCTCGCAGATGAAGCAACGGCATAATCCTGAGGACTCGGATTTGCGGGAGCCATGGCAGAGGCTATCACTGCCTGTGCGTTGGAGATGGTCTCCTGCGGGGTTGAGCCGCTTTTCATGCTTACGCTGACCTCTCCGCCGATGGCATACATCCTGCCATCCGGACCTTTTTGGTATGTGTAGGAGGCAGCGCCGGTAGACGCTCCTCCGGATTTATGTGCGGCTTCATGCGCTCTGACCTGGGAATCTCTTGACTGAAGCTCTTTGAGCAGACGTTCTTCGTCCTGACTCAGTTCACTCTGTGAAGATGTTTTGCTTTTTTCTTTTGCTTTTTCTCTCTCATCGTTCTTTTGTGTCTGTTGAGATTTTTTGCTCTCTCCCGTGGTGTCGTCTTCATAGACAAGCAACTCCTTCTCATTGAGCCTGATGGAGTAATTGGAACCGATGGTATAGAGAGCATTGAGACCTGTTTGCATAATCCTGGATTATATCACTACTGATTTTAAAGATTACTTTTATAAATATGTTAATATTTTTGCTATGATTGCGACTTTAATAAGGAAAGAAAATGAATTATGAACTAAAAGATGATTATATAGAGCTTTATAAACTTTTAAAAGTTTTAGACTTGGTAGACAGCGGTGCCCAGGCAAAAATGCTAATCGCAGAGGGATATGTCAGCAGAAATGCAGAGGTTGAATTAAGAAAAAGAGCCAAGATCTATCCGGGTGACACGATACAGATCGCCGATGTGACAATAGAGATAGACTGATGAAGATTTTATTTTTATTCGTATCTTTATGTATGATGCTTCACGCTGATTTTTTTATTGTAAACGGCGATAAAAAAGTGAAAATGGGTACGTTTGAGAGCGGAAAGATAGATTTTGCGCTCTTTGACACCCTGCCTCATATCAGCCGTGGAAATGACGAACTGCATGCTATGGGAAAAGAGATAGCATTTAATCACCGTCACCTAAACTTTAGACTGGCCACAATAACAATACCTCAGAGCAATTATACGATTACGGAGTTTAGCGAAAAAGCCAAAGATGAGAGTGAGGCGTACTATATAAATTTTGACAATTATACGCGTGATGATGGTGTGATGCTTCAGCTTTTTTATAAAAACAACTGGTACGGGATTATTCTGGGTGAACCCTTGGAGATACTGCACACTCTTTTTTCCAGAAAAGATTTGGACCTCGACAAAGCACTTTATGCAATAAAAAGAGCAAGAATCGCATTTCCTGAAGATGATACTTTGAAACAAAAACAGCTTTTATTGGAGGAGAAAAAATCGAAGGAACCAAAACAGCCCGCAGAGTATTCCAAGCAGGTTAAAATAATTTTTAAATAATCTTTCATAGATAAGTTGAATATACAAAATTATTGGATAGAATGATAAAAACACAAAATTACAAAATTGAGATTACATGAATTATCCGAAAAAGACGAAGCGCATCACCTTGGCATTGACCCTTGTTTTTATGGTCTTGTCATTAAGTGTCGGATATCTTTTTTTAGAAGTTCAGCTCAAACTCTCCATCAACCAACAATTTCAAGACAGATATGAGAGTGTACGCAAGCTCTTTGAGATAAATATCGAAAGAGAAAGACAAAAATACGCCTTGGAATTGGAAAAAATCATCGCCCTTGAGGGAGTGTCCGAAGCCGTAGCCGCAAATAATCATGATAAACTGCTCTTGGCCGTATCAAAATACTATGCGAGCCTGAAGAGTTTCAATGAGGAGATGAAAATCCTGACTTTTCGCTCAAAAGACAATATCACGATTCTTCGGGCACACAAACCGGAGTTTTACGGTGATACGCTGAGCGAAAAAAGAAAGCTTATCACAGATACGGCAAAGCTGCAAAAAAGCCAGAGCGGATTTGAGGTAGGCAAACTAGAAGCAACCTACAGAGTGGTTGAACCCATTTTTTATAAAGATGAATATGTCGGAAATGTTGAGGTGGGTTTATCTCCCACCCATTTCATAAATGATTTAAATGAGGTTTTTAACATCCACTCGGGGGTTGCGGTAGATAAAGCTCTGACTGATATTATGTTAGATACCGGCAAAGCACCTTCATATAAGAACTATATGCTTTTTAGCAACAGCGAAACTCTCAACTATCATTTTGCCAAACATATGGATTTGAAGGAAGCTTATTTTGAGCTGGGAGACCCCTTTAAAGTAAAGATGGAAATACCGCTCTATAATCACCTCTTAGAAAAAATAGCTTACTTGGTCGTTGGATTTGATACATCCGAAATAGTCAAAAATGATAAATCTTTTGTAAAGAAATTTTTCATCCTTATGGCTTTGATGATGATTATTCTGGGCTATGTTCTGCATAAGGGCTTTGAGAAAATGCTGGTACATTTTACAAAGCAGTTGTATACAGACGAGCTTA
Organism: bacterium; assembly: GCA_018825665.1. Taxonomy (GTDB): domain Bacteria; phylum Campylobacterota; class Campylobacteria; order Campylobacterales; family Sulfurimonadaceae; genus Sulfurimonas. Next base: position 90,099 of record JAHJEG010000040.1, read on the forward strand.
CAGGCCTTAAAAACCGTGCGGCATTAAATGCTCAGCTCTTTTCAAAAACAAGCCATGCCCTTATTTTGAGCGATATCAAAGAGTTTAGTATTATAAATGAGATCTACGGCGTAGAAGCCGGAAACGAAGTGCTGATTCAGGTGGCGAAGGCTTTTAAAGAGTTTGCACGCAAGCACAACCTTAAAGCTTTTCGTGTTTCATCGGATGAATATGTGCTTCTAAGAGAAGAAACTATTTTTGAAACACAGGAATATAACGACATTCTGGAGGAGCTGCATAACCAGATAAAACTACTTGATATTTATGTGGATAACATCAAAGATCCGATTAACATTGATATACATTCCGGAGTTGCATTGGGGTATGAACACTCTCTCGAAGAAGCACATATGGCATTGAAAAATGCCAAACAGGGTTCTTTGCCTTATCTGGCGTATTCCCAACAAATCGATACAAAAGAAAAATCAGAAGAAATAGTCAATACAAAACGTATCATCAAGCATGCGCTTGAACATCAAAACGTCATACCGTTTTTCCAACAGATAACTGATGTAGAGGGCAAAATAGTCAAGTATGAAGCATTGATTAGAATCCTGGAATTTGAAAACGGAAAAAAAACGGTTCTCAGTCCCAATGCATTTTTGGAGGTCTCAAAACACAATGCCCTTTATGTTGAAATCGCAAAAAGGATGATTCAGCAAAGTCTTTCTTTGTTTAGTAAACGCAATGAAAAAATCTCTATCAATCTTTACCCGACGGATCTGTTTAACCCTTTTATCGTTGATACTCTGTTGGAACATATCAAAAAATTCGATTCTCCAAAAAGAATAGTGGTGGAGATAACAGAGCAAGAGGGTATCATGGATTTTGAGAGGCTTACCAGGCTTATCAGGATGCTGAGAGATTTTGGTGTCTTAATCGCAATCGATGATTTTGGAAGCGGATACGCGAACTATGCGCATATACTCAAGCTTAAGCCCGACTATATAAAAATTGACGGTTCGCTGATAGAAGATATCCTCACGAATAAAGAGTCCCAAATCTTGGTAAAAAGCATCATCTCTTTTGCCAAAGATCTAAACGTGACCACAATCGCGGAATATGTGAAAAATAAAGAGATATTCGAACTCTTAAAAGAGTACGGCATAGATGAGTACCAGGGATACTATTTTGGACAACCTGAGGATCTTATACATCAGGAAGATTGATAAGATACATGAGCTAATCAGTGTATAGGTATGAAATCACACACTACAACAGTTGTGGGAAAAGATTTAAATATTACAAGAGAGGATATCTTCAAAATTGTAAAAGCTCAATCTATCAAGCCTGCAATGGCTGCAAAAATAATAGATGAGTGTATAAAAGTCGCAAAAACATTTGAAGAAAAAGCTAGAGAGCTTGAACTGGATGTTGATACTCTTGAAGACTGCAAAATAGATATTGATAGCCAAATAGAATTACTTAGTAGATACAATAGAAAGTTTCTAATCTGGCTGGGGATAAATCTCAAACAAATTTCTACGGTAGGCTGGAACTTGAGTTTCTTTGAAACATTTAAAATAGGGCTATAAGGAAAGAACTCACTAATCCAATAAGCCCACAAAAGACTCCATTGCTATGTTTTTCTATCCTTGAAAATATCACTCAAATCCCTTTAAATATGGGCTTTCTAAAGCTTCTTGAAATTTTCATTTTTTTCATATTTTTCCAATTTTTTGCTATTTTACAACAAATTGTTGTAAAATTTTGTTGTAAAATTTTTACGATAATATACATATAATTTATATTATAGAAATATCTTCGGTTGTATTATATATGAACAAGGTTTAATTTGGGGTTTAGAAAATTACGAGCTAAAAAATATACTGGTATCTATGAATACTTTAAAGATAGTGACAAAGATAAAAGGACTATTGCTTATTATATTTCATATCGAGACATTGATAATAAAATCAAAAAAATAAAATGTGATGCTAAGACAAAAGAAGAAGCATTAAAGATACTTAATGACAAAAGGGCAGAACTCACAAAAGACAGAGCAGAGATAGAAAAAGATAAATCTCTTTTAAGTCGTAAAGTAATGAACAACAACTTAAGTCTTGAAGATGTCGCAAAAATATATTTTCCTACCAAAACAGCAAAAACCACAAAAATGATTGAATCGGCATTTAACAGACATGTAAAGCCCACTTTGGGAAAAATGAAGATAGCAAAGATTAAAACTGATGATATTAAAATACTAAGTGAGACTTTGAAAGAAACTCCAGCTATAAGAGGTGCACAGCAAAAAGCAAAAGCAGATGCTGAAACTTTAAATCCAAGAACAGTAAAAAAGGTTATTTCTAATTTAAGAGCTTTATTTAATTGGGCTATAAAAGAGGGGTATGTAGATAAAAATCCTGTAATAGTGAGTGAGATTATCAAGACTGACAGAAATGAGGCTGGTCGTGTATTATCAGATGAGGAGCTTGAAAAGCTGTGGAGTTTAGATGAATTTCAAGTCAAACCTAGATTGTTACTGTTTTTGAAAGCGTGTTATTATACTGGAGCAAGACCTGCAGCAGTCATGACAATACAAGTAAAGCACATTAACTTTGAAAATAAAACAGTGCATATCAGAGCTATGAAGCAAGGGAAACCATATAATGCAAGAGTTAGTGTTGAATTATTAGATATGTTCAAAGAGTGGATTAGAGAGCATAGTTTGGTGCATGATAACTATATATTTTACCCTACACAATTGTATAAACGAGCTATAACAGAAGTTGAAAAAAGAGAGATAAAAAATACACATACAAGGTATCAAGGCTATGCTGAACACTTTAGAGCTATTTTCGATAAACATTTTAATCAGAATATCGGACCTTATGACAGTGCTTACAGAGTAACGGTGTATACCATGAGAAGAACAGCAGCAACCAAAGTGTATAAGAAGTTCGGTATCGTACATGCAAAGCGTTTTTTGAACCATACAGAAATCGATACAACTATGAAATATCTTAACATTGATGATGATATTGAATTAATAGATTATGGGCTATAAATTCTCAATTATGATACAATCAGAACTTAGATTAAAAAGAGTAATAAATGAACTATATACCGCCATTTAAAATTACAACTAAAATTATTGATTTAATTAGTAAAATCAGTTTGCATATTGGAAAACTTGAAGCGATAGATTCGACATCTACTCTTCCAATGCTTAGAAAAGTAAACCAAATAAGAACTATTACTGGTACACTTCAAATAGAGGGAAATACCCTTGATGAAGAGAGGATTACTGCTCTTATAGAAGGGAAAAGAGTTCTTGGAAAAGTTGATGAAATAGCAGAAGCAAATGGTGCAATTGCACTTTATAAACATCTTGAAGAACTTAACTATAAGGATGAAAGAGAGCTTCTAAAGTCACATAAAATTTTAATGGATGAGCTTTTAAAAATGGCTGGTACATACAGAACAAGTGATGTTGGAGTAGGTGGTAAAGATGGTGTTGTTCATGTAGCCCCTCCAAGTGGACAAATACAAAAATTAATGGGTAATCTGTTTGAGTGGTTAAATACAACAGATGAACATCCATTGATAGTTAGCAGTGTTTTTCATTATGAGTTTGAATTTATTCATCCTTTTATAGATGGTAATGGAAGGATGGGAAGATTTTGGCAGAGTCTGATCCTTTATAATTGGAATAACTACTTTAGTGTCATCCCTATTGAGAGTATAATCAGGGACAAGCAGCAAGAGTATTATAAAGTTCTTGAAGAATGTGGCAGTAATGGTGAGAGTACATTATTTATAGAGTTCGCACTTCAGTCAATTTTAGAAGCTATAGACAAGGTCGGTAATAAAGTCGGTAATAAAGTCGGTAATCTTACAGATAATCAAAAAATGATAATTGAACAGATTAAATTGAATAATAAAATATCGGCTTCTAAACTAGCAGATGTTGTGGGCATCTCAAAACGTAAGATTGAAGAGAACTTGTCAAAGTTGAAAGAACAAGGAATTTTAGAAAGAGTTGGTGGAACTCGTGGATACTGGAAAGTATTGGAAGATCGTTGAAGCATGAATAAAAATGATCAAGACATACAAACTATAAGTGATTTGTATCAAGTAGATTTTGATGCTTTTTGGTCATATCCAAATAATTATCCAAAATATTTACCTAAGAGAGACGAAGCAAAATATATAAATATTAACTTTATAGAAGATTATGAATTTACTTATTGTATTGCTTTTGAAATGCTAATACGTACAGAAGAATATAAAAGGTTAATGAGTATTCCTGATGATGAGATTGATGAAAATTGGGAAAAAAGTATTCAAGAACTTGGCTTAGATCCAACAGTAGCCATATCAATAAAAAATTCACCACATCCTATAGGACTTTTTAAAGGACTACCATTTAGTTCCCCTTTCCAACAAGACACTACATTTATTACTATACAAGATGTTGAAGAAGGACTAAAAACACTTATAAAATATTACTTGGAAAAACAAGAAGTGTATGTAGTAAAAAAACAACATAAGCATCCTATATTTCCTAATACAATGGTTAATGAATATAAATTTGCTAATAAAGCAACTTTAAATAGCATATTGAAAAATTTAGACAATTATTATGTACCTTGTAATCCAAATCATAATAACTTGCATCAAGATAAATGTCAATTGAGTACACATCTTTATATTGTAAACTTGGAAAAAAGATTTGTAGAGACTATTGCTGACAAGATCCCAAAAAATAAAAATATTAAATTTTATCCTATGTTTAAAAGACCGCAGTTACGGTTTGATGAATCAAGAATATTTGAACTTGAGATAAATTTAGATTTACCAAAAAAAGAATTAACAGCGTTTATTGAAAAAATAAAAGATGAATATGACAAAAATAGTGCAATCGCAAAAAATGTTTTAGATATTATTAGTGATGAACAGAATGATGAGAGTTTGGAACTTCCAAAGATAATGAGAAAAAGCCTTGCAGATGCATTTTTTTGTTATGATTACTATAAGAGCAAAAAAGAATATGTAGAGAGTTTTAATAAAGAAGAAAGGGAAAAAGTAAAAGAAGAAAATGAAAATAATTCTACTTTACAAGAGAAGTTAGATGAACTTAAATCACTGGAGAATGAAAAGAAAGAATTTTTAAAAATGTACACAAATATAGAAGGCTTATATGTTTTAAATGAACAGATTCGACATATTCAACTTGAAATTGAAATTGAACTTTCAACTGAAAAAATTAGAGAACTACCAACTACCAACAAGCAATCTAAAAATTATGTTTTTAAAGAAAACAGGTTTAAACTATCTAAAATAAACTCAAACTCCGCATACAATTATTATACAAAACTTGCACCATTCATAGAAAAAGGTTACTACAAGCACCTGCTGATAGGCAATAGGTAGCTTTTTTACTACAATATAATTATAGCTATTCATATAGCACTTCTTTAATTTAATACTACTAATTTCCCTATATTAGGCATTTCGAAGACCTTTTTTATCGTACTAAAATTTTATAAAAAAAATTAGTATCACACTCTTTATCGGTTTATACAATTCTCTTAGATTTGATGAAAAAAGGAGTAAATCATGTCAACTATAGACAATCTACAGCAAAGATATAAAAAATCATTGTTAAGTAAAAAAGAAACAGCAAGAGAACTTAATATATCTCAGGCGACATTGGACAGGATGAGAAAATCTGGAGAAATAAAGTCCAAAAAAGTTGGCGGTGGGATTTTTTTCACTGTTAGAGAGATTTCTTTATTTTTAGATTCGTAATCTAAATGTAAAGGCTATGTATATATCAAAAAACAAAGGATAACAAAATGGAAAAAATAAATCTAGTAAAAGCAATGAGAAACATGGATGAGGCACAACATGTATTAAATTATGTAGAGGTTATTCAAGAGATTTTAAATGGCGAATCATGGAAAGAATCTCTAGGCTTAGATAACGATTATGAAGCCTATGAAAAACTATTGACTATAGCATTTAAAATAGCTATTAAAAAAGCAAAAACGGTTGAGGAAATTGAAAAGTGTGCTGTTTCTGTAGAGGAATGTAGTTATGGAAAATATGATCCAGATGAATGGGCGGAACAAATCAGAATTAGAGCATATGGCATAGAGTGGTATTTAAAGAGAAACTTTAATTCTCCCGCATATCAAGGCTTTGTTAATTTCGCAAATGAAATGGGGATTAAAAATCCACTTGAAGAAATTGAAAAAGCAATTGTTCAATAAGTTTAAAGGTCTTGGTGATGGAGTTTTCTTCATTATCTACACAACAGCATCATTTTCGATGCATAATTATATATAAATGAATAAAAATGAAAAGATTAGTATTAGTAGCATACCCAAAAGAAGGTCAAGAAAAACAAAGAGTTTTAAGACTCTTACCACATAATATATCCTGTTATGATTTTGGATTAACCGGTATGGAGGTTGACAGAATAGATGACGATCACATTGTCTATAAAAGTAAAGAGAGATTGAGAATCATTGATTTTGGAGATAAAGTACAAATTGAATCTCAAGAAAGTGCTTATTTTCTTCATATATGCAGTTTTCTAAATGATTTTAAAATTAAGTATGAATTAATACATGTTTATGATAATCATTTTCGAGAGAACTGCTTGTCTATTAATGACGAAAATTTCGAAGATATATTCGATACATGTTACGATGATGCATTTAGTTATTTTGGTGACAAGCCAGAGCATGATACAAATATATCACCTTTTTCTTAAGTTGATATCAATGTTGAAATAAAGAAGTGTAGTTGGTTAATACACCAACTATACTACTTGATAGATGTATGGAACTATAGAAATATAGTCTACTCTTTCATCTTCTTCTTTGTATTCTTTATAGTTTGTATCGTTAAACTGAAAAGGATCATATCTTCGTAACTCTTTTAAAAGTATCGAAACATACTTTACCCTCATCTCATCACCATATAACAGTTGAAAACATGGCAAAAGATTTTTTATTTTAAAAATATTTTTTTCAAAGTCATCTTTTATTTCATTGTACAGTTCCTCATTCTCAAACTTTAAATCTATAAAATCAGGCGAATATTTAGTTCTTATAAAATATGCAAATTTCATTATAGCTTCTGGAACTTTAAACGGCTGACTTACTTGCATACTCTTTTGTAATCTTTGCTGCTTTTCAAGTTCTTTATGCATATTTATTTGTTGAAGTTCTTCTTTTTCCGGTGTGTTAAGCGCTTGATTAGCCAATTTAACATCTGCTTCATATGATTTTAGAAATTTTGCGAATTCTTCTAACTCTTCTTCTATTTTTTTAGATAATTTATCATATTTATCGTATCCAAGAAAGTTTGTTAATGTTAAATTATCTGCTGTAGTAAATATTGTATATCTTCTATCACTTTGCTCAATATCTAATACATATGGTTCATTTGATGTAATTAGAACTTGACCGTAAATTTTAGTACCTTTTTCAAGCGTGACAAATTTTTTCTCTGCTGTAATTGTATCGTTTGTTACAAGTGCTTTAAGAAAGTTTTTTATATTAGTACTTTCTGCTTTTTGATGGGATATTTCATCAAGATTAAAAAATATCTCATTTTCAACGATACCACCTAAGTATGCTGAACGTAAACTTTTATCGTTTACTGTTGTACAGTAGTCCTCTCCAAAAAGTGGCTTAATTATTTCGTTAAATAAGATTCCCTTACCAGCTCCCTGATTCCCTCTTAGCACAAGTGCTACTTGAGACTTTTTTAAACTTTGAAAAAAATAAGCCAACCAATTGATTACATAATTAAATCGATATAGATCATAGTTTACTAAATGCATCATCAACTTCTTTATTGCTTCAAAAGGCGTTTTACTATTTACTGTATCTATTTCTTTATATTCCTCATCAGGTTGTAACTGTAGATATTTTGATGGCTTGAATATGTTTCTATAACACAAGTTGTCTTTTTCAAAAAACTCTTCTAGAATAAAAGGGTTGAAGTCATCGTCCAAAACCATTTTTAGATCTTGTTCAAGTACATTTGCTGGAGTGTCTTTATTCTTTTTATTTATAAATAATACATCCGTATTAATAAAATTAGTAAATACAACATTAGCTTGTTTATAATTTTTTACTGTTGTCACAGGACCAGTGTCTGAGAAACGATAACATAACGCTCCAGTCCTATCCAGCCATAAAGAAGCTTTACGTGCATCAATTCTATTCAGCACATCATTATTATCAACTTTTTTCCAGTTATTAAACTCATATTCTGAAAAATCTTTGCTTTCAAAAGTAATATTTTTATTTTGCATGATAGTTACCTATAACCTTTAAGAGTACTTTTTGGGAGTTCCACAATTCTTTGTATAGTATCTATATCGATATCTGTAAAGTAAAGAAGTTTTTTTGCTATATGCTCTTTTATCTCTATCTCAATCTCTTTTCTGAACTCTTTTTCACTTTTGGCTTTAATATCTAAGTTATATGCCTTCACTTTAGTTTTGGATAAACCATCATAGTCTATAGAGGAGTTCTTAGAAATCTTTTTTAAATCAATAACTTTACTTTTGTTATACTTGCTACTAAAATATCTACCAACTTCTGTAATACTAATATTTGTATCAAGATTGGCTTTTCTATAAATAGCAATTGAAAGTCTAGAAGTCAAAATATTCATTTCTTTTAATATAACGATATCTCTAAAAATATACTCTTCTTGTAAACTATTATTGGTAGATAGCTTTTTATATGCTTTAGCTGTAGCATCAATTAGATCGTCAGCATATGTTAACAAGTTAGTATTTTTTAAGAAGTTAGTCACTGAGGAGGCATCTTTTATACAGATTGTATTATCTAAAAATTGTCGTAAAGTGGATTGACTTTGATTAATCACTTCTTGAGGGTCTTTTATTTCAGTATAAAATGAATAGAACTCTTCCTTTGAAGTATCAATTTTAGCATTTTGAGTGTTAGCTAGTAACATTTCGATATTCTCGTAGTATTCAGAAGGAAAACTAAAAAGCAATGTCTTACTTTGTATTTGTCTTATTTGTGATAGTAAAACATTATGATTATTAGCTAGTAATATTGTATTTTGATTTTTGAGAGAATTACGTTTTTCTTTCAACCAGTATTGAATACTAAATATATTAAAGTCATATTCCTTGTCCTCATTTTTAAGTAAAATATCTTTAATATTTTGTTCTAGTTTCTTCTTGTATCTGTCATCAATTCTTCCCTTGATACATAGTATTAAAACCTCTTCATTTATTACATTTTCTCTTAAATTGTTAAACCAATTATTGATAGTTTTGATTTTAGTTTCTATGTCTAAGTACGTCAATTCTCTGCTCTTATGTATAATTAACCAGTTTTAACTAGTTTTAAATAAACTATTATATCTAATTTAATTTTAAAAAAAATATAACCACATATTATAGCCTTAGTAAATTCTAAGGAGAGCAATTGCTAAAAACACTTCAATTAGTCACTGTAGCCACTATATCAAAAGAGATACTTATTCAAATGTTGCAGGGTATGGATAGTGATATTCATACTCCTGTAAACAACCCATATTATTACCCGCTTCAAGGAGCCTGAATGTTACCAATACCGCAACTGATAACTATTATTGTAACCGCCTGTGTTATTGCAGCTAAAGCAATAGATTGTAATAAAGAGAACAAGTTTTAGTCTGAAAGACTTTCAACAATATAAACATAAAAATAAAGGATATAAACCATGTCACAATTACCATTAACAGTAGAACAGTTAAAACAACAAGCACCAGTACTCTTTACAGAGGAACCACACTTTCAAACGAGTGAGAAGTATCACTTCGTTTCATCCATTCAAGTGATAAATGAAATAAAGTCCCATAATTGGCACCCGGTGTCGGTACAAATCTCTTCGGTAAAAGACGAGGATAAAGAGGGTTACCAGCGTCACGTTGTACGCTTCCGTCATTTCGATGATCTTCTTAGCCCAAAAGAGAATGCAGTAGAACTACTGTTATTTAACTCTCATGACCGTTCAACAGCTTTTAGTATATCTGCTGGAATTTTTAGATTTGTATGTTCAAACGGCTTAGTCATTGCAGATAGTGTATTTGAGTCGTACAAGATAAAACACATCGGAGATAGAACAAATGATATCCACACAGCGATAGATAAGATTACATCTTTTAAGCCACAGCTTGAGTATAAAATCAATACACTTGAGGCTATCAATCTGTCAGATGGAGAGAAAGAAGCGTTTGCTAAGTCTTCTTTATCACTCAGATTTCCAAAACATCTAGAGCTTGATAATATCAACGACTTATTGACACCACAGCGTGATGAAGATAAGAGAGATGACCTCTATACTACACTTAACGTAATTCAAGAGAACTTACTATCTGGAAATATATCTGGTGTTAACAAAGAGACTGGTCGTAGATTTACATCTCGTGAGATCACTTCAATTGCTAAAGATAAAGATATCAATCAAGGTTTATGGGACATTGCGGAGCGAATAGCTTCTATCAAAGTGCCAGAGATGGCATTAGCTGCTTAATGCTCAACAACCACAATACACTAGAGAACATCTTATCAGAGATGAAATTGATTCAACTACAACTCTATTTAGCCAAAAGATGTACTAAGAAACACAAATCTCCTAGAACTTCTCTAATAGAAGTTGAATCCCATATAAACCATTCACTACATAGTCTTAATCATCTTATATCTCATATAGATGATTTTAAAACAAGTGCAGAAATCAACACTTCTGCTAGACACCGAACAAAGGAAACATCATGAAGATGACAAATTACCGCCTCCAGACAGAGATGGAGAGAATCCAACCAGAAAACCAAGAATGGTATAAGGATTATGTACGACAAGTACTAGAGAGCAACAAACCGTATCATGCCAAAGCCGATTACCTAGGTCTATCCATCCAAGAGATTCAGAACAAAATTGATTACCTCGCTAATGATATAAACGAGATGACAGCACTTAAAAAGTCTCTTACACAAGCTAAAACAACTGCACTTGAAGCTACAGCCACAGTATTAGCAGAGTATGGAATTGACCGTTTGGATGGAACAAGTATAAGCTCTATTACAATCACGCCACACAAGACGAAGCTGAAAGAGACTTTCAGAATTACCAATGCAGATGCGCTTATAAAGTTAGGATTTTACACTGTAATTGTGGATGAAAAAGCAGTTAAGGATGCCATGCTAACAATTGAGGGGATGAACGAGATAGATGAATTTGTAGAGGTTGGTGTAGTAAATGAAGAAGTGCCGGCTAGTATCAAAGTAAACTCTCGTCGTAGCAGTACAAACAATCAAGCCACAGAACTACTGAATTTAGTAGATGCACAAGAAGCAGCGTAAAGGAGATGAGATGTTCAATGATAAACAGAATCAAGTTCTAGCTTATGAGCTAGACAACAGTAGAGTAAAGAGCCGTTCTAAGGGTAACATTACGCTATCTTACCTTGAGGGACATGATATTTTAGAAGCGGCTAATCGTATTTTTGGATACGGAAATTGGTCTTCTAAAATCTCTTCTTTGGAGCAGGTTTCACAAGAAAGTAACAGTAACCAAAATACAATTGTCTGCTATAAAGCAACCGTTATAGTAACCATATTCGATATGCAACACTCTAAGCAAATAAGTCGTGAAGATGTTGGCTTTGGTACTGGAATAGCAAAAATATTAGCTGATGCTCACGAGGGAGGTGCTAAAGAAGCAATTACGGACGCAATCAAGCGTAGTTTTCGCAGTTTTGGGAATCAATTTGGTAACTCACTTTATGGGAAAATCCAACAACAGAGTAATGCACCACAAAGCTATCAACAACCGGTACAATTACAGCAACCACAACAGCAGTATCAACAGCCACCATCACAACAAATGCAAAACAACACACCATTAGACTATTCATCTCTATATAACATTGGTTTAACAATTATGGAACAAGGACAAAACCTTGTCGTTCTTGGAGATGACATATTTAGTAAAAAAGACAGCATTAAAGCATGTGGTTTCCGTTGGGATGGAGCTTCTAAAATGTGGTTTAAGCCGATAGAACAACAGGTCGCATGATGAAAAGTTTTATATTCTTCACAGATGAGGGTTATGCACAAGATCCTAACCACAAAGAGATACCTAACATGCAGATATTGGGTACTGGGAATGGAGATGAGATACTAGAAGCTTTCAAGGACTTCAAAGATAATCAATCTTATCTCTTAGGGTTTTCGTTTAAAGAAGTGATAGCACTAGAATACATTGGCGATTTTATACGTCATTTAGAACTATAGGAGGTGGTATATATGAGTAAACTAATTCCACATACTTTACTAAGTGATATACCTGACTTGTATGAAACTGAGGGTCAACTTGATCCAATTTTAAAAGTCAAGCTATTTACGCCAGATAGCTGTTTTACATGGTATGTGATAGAGCTGTCAAAGAGTGATTTGAACATATGCTATGGATACGTTGTAGGCTTAGACAGTGAACTTGGTTACTTTACTCTTGAAGAGTTGGAATCAATACACGGTCCCTTAGGACTCGCTATCGAGCGTGATTTGTCATTTAAACCTACAAAATTCAGTACTATCAAAAAGAGTGAACATGACAGCACTTGCTAGAAATAAAATCAACTCATTGGTAAGAATACTTAAAAATAAAAGTAGTGTTGAGTTTAAACATGATGAATTATACTACCAAGTATTTGAGTCATCTGAAGGTGGCTATGCGATCAATGTATATTCTAGTGATGCAAGAGATGAAGATGGAGAACTCATCTATAGCAATATGATAGATGGTGGTCTTTGTTCTGGTAGTGCTAGAGATGCTGTTACCTTTATGTTATGAACTCTATCTTCTCATAGATACAGATACATAAACTGGATATAACTTTTTAAAAGTTACTATTTAGTGAGTATTATTATATTAAAGATATAGGAGGGGCTTCGCCCCTCCTATATAGGTCTTTTCTTTCTTCTACTAACTTACATTACCTTTTGTGCATACTTAGTCTCTTCACTTCGTTCATCGTCCTTTTCTCTCCTGCCTTCTCCTTCCCCTGATAAAAAGCTTATCAGTGCTGGTTGGTATAAGTATAGTCGATTAAGTAAGTATGTACAAAAGTATAAAGCAAGCTATAACAAAGTGTTACGTAGTGTGAACCCATTAAAGTAATCAAAAACTAATAGTTATATGTTTAATATTATATATAACATATAGCTATCATATAATAGCAACTACACTAAATAAATTTTATTTTTTACTTACAATGAAGTATAATTATAAATTAATGCCACTTATGGCATAATGCTTTTAAAGGAGTTGTTATGAAACGCATAGACTTAATTAATCAAATCACTGCTAGAAAAGAGCAACTTGGTATCACTGTAGAGAACTTAGCTAAACTTAGCGGGGTAGGTGTTAGAACTATCAACAGACTACTAAAAAATGAAGATGTTAAGCTAAGCACTATTGAGCATGTAACAAACTTCCTAGGTTTAGACTTTGCTGGTAATGAGCAAATACCTGTTAATGAACTAAAGAAACAAAGAGCACATGAAAAAGCTCTGTTTTTAGCTTCTATCGTTCAAGGTACATCAGCGTTAGAGATGCAAGGCTTAGAAGATGATAGTTTAAATGCAATCATCACAACTTATGAGAAAGAGTTTTTAGATGGAGAGTATAAGAACACTCTTTGGGTAGCTTAATATGATACACTCTACAAAGCCTATAGACGATGCTACACCACTTGATGATATATCCGGACTAAAACTACCAAGTGATAAAGTGTACTCTCTAAAAGAGATCTATGTAGCAGAAGCAAATAATATTGCACAAGCAACTATCAAATACTTATCCGCACCACCATCTAAAAAAGTAGCACCGTTTTCTTATGAATGGTTGTCAGAACTTCATAAAGAGATGTTTGGCAATGTATGGGATTGGGGAGGTAAGTTTAGACAAGTAGAACTCTCTATTGGTATAAAAGCTTATCAAGTACCAATCGCACTAAAAGAGCTAGCAGATGATATAGAGTTTTGGGATAAGCATAAAACTTTTGATGTATATGAAACAGCTACACGTATTCATCACAAAGCTGTACAGATTCATCCGTTTCAAAATGGAAATGGTCGCTGGTCGAGAATGTTAGCAAATATATACCTTAGACAAAACGGTTCTATGCCTGTTAAATGGCAAGAAGATATGCTAAGTAAAGAAAATCCTCACAGAGATGAGTATATACAAGCACTAAAAGCAGCGGATAACGGAGATTATTCCAACTTAGTTCAAATGCACCGTAATACATTTTAAGGAATTGATTATGACAAAGTTTGACAAAAAAGCTATGCAAAAGTTCAATCAGATTCCAGATGATATGAAAGCTAAGATACTTTCTAATGTGTATTGTTCAAACTGTAAAGATACAGTCAAGATTGTTGAATTTACAGCTACAACTGATAGAGATGATTTACTACTTAGTGGTAAGTGCGCGAAATGTTCAAAGAAAATTGCTAGGTTGATTGAAGAACGATTAAAAGTCTAGCCTGAAATAGTAGTAAGCAAAACTTAATCGATGTTTTTAAAAAACTCACATATATCAACATCAAGTACTTTGGATATCTTAGAAAGGTGTTTGATATTAAAATGGTGGTTATCTTTTCTTAACTCCGCTCTACCAAGATAAGCTCCACCACTCATGCCAATCTCTAAAGCTAACTTCATTTGGCTATATCCTTTTTCAGTACGATACTTTATGACATTTTTAGAGATAGTATCTAGTACGGTTTCACTATACTTTTCTAAGTCATTGTTATCCAAGAATATTTCTCCATATAATTTGACTTATAATAGGATTTTAGTTAACATCTATCAACGATATATATATCGTTATATTAAAAAATGGATTGAATAATGGCTAAAGTAGATATAGAAAACTATACATCAGATGATTTGACGAGTGAAAAATTGAGCAATTTAGTAGATAATAGAAAATCATTTAAAGTAGTAGCAGTTAAAGATATTGGATTTATGGTTAATAAAATTGAGGGTGCTATAGAAAAACAAGATTTAAGTTGTCGTGTATATTCTGAATTTCGTAGTGCAGCTATGGGAGCTGTAGCAATTCCTACGCCAGTAACTATATTTGGTGGGTTGGCAGCAATGGTTGGCACAGCTGCACATAATTTAGCTACATTTAATCCTGATTATGAGATAGGAAAAAATAAAATAAAAAACACAGTGACTGTAATATATAAAAAAGCTTAATATTAATACATTAATATGCTGATTTAAAAGTATAGAAGAGGCTATAAACAGTATTATGTCCGTTATTGTACTAAATGTCCTATCTGTCTTGATAAAAATCTATCGGCATTGTCTTTAGCTTTGAGTGCAAGTGCCTTTGGAGAGACTATGATTAAATCTGGCATCCATTTTTTAACTTCATGAAGTATTTCTCTATCAGATGTAGTGAGTAAGGCGATATCCATACTTCCATCATCGTATATTTTAACAATACGCTGTGTAGTAGCTATTGGTCTTCTCTCAAAGTACTTAGCAATATCAGCAGATGCATTTAGTATCACTTCAAAATACTCACTATTTGGCTCAAACCAAGCGTTAATAGAGCGTTCCAAAATTGTGTATGCTTTTTCATCTGGACTATATACTTCATCTGTAACTTCTAAATGAGTGATATCTTTAAAATAAAATGTTTTTAAACTGTTTGTTAAAATCTCTTCACCGTACAGATACCAGTATCCTTCAAAAGAGACTATCTTATAAGGTCGTACATGGCGTACTTTCTTGTTGTAGTTAAATATCACTATTAAGTTCTCTGCTATAGCCTTTTCTATTTTGTTAAACAGTTCTAAACTCTCGGATATATCTTCAATTATTGTTTTAGAGTAGATGGGATTATTGGAATGGTTTTGAAGTTTTGAGAAAAGGTGTTTTGCTTTTGAACCAAAACCAGCACCGATACTTTGTGCTATATTTTCAAGCATCTCTATAACTAACATCTCTTCTGGTGTACGCTCTTTGGTTATGTTGTAGCCTTTTTGCATACGCCATTTACGTCCGTCTTTCTCTATGGGAAATCTTATAAGCCGTTCGTTAAAATCTCTCTGTATAGTTTTAGAAGAGACATTAAATTCTTCTGATAAATCACTAACCGATAAACTCTCTCCCTCGTATAGACGCTGCAATATAATAGTTAATCTTGTAAGTATTTTGTCATAATCATGAAGTGCAGCCATAATTTCTCCTAAACGGACATAGTGTTGTCTAAGAAGTATTATAGAATAATTTAAAAGGATTTAGAAATGGAACTACTTGGTTTTATCATCATAGGTATTTTAGTTTGGTCTGTCTTTACAATTGGAAGTGCAGCAATTCGTAATCCATTAGCATTTATATTTGCGATGATAGGACTAGGATTTCTATTTGGAGATGATGATTGTGATTTGTAATTTAATAATTTAAATAGTAGA
>JAHJEG010000041.1 GCA_018825665.1 bacterium
TCCACATGCCGACAAAAGCTACAAAGAACTCATCACCTTTGTAGAAGACAGAGCAGGACATGACAGAAGATACGCCATAGATGCAACAAAACTGGAGAACGAACTCGGCTGGAGAGCGGATGAGAACTTTGAGAGCGGGATAGTTAAGACTGTTGATTGGTATTTGGAGAAGTATAATGATAAGTGAAGTAAAAGAATTTAAAATACTCGGAGACCATCGCGGTCAGTTAGTGGCTCTTGAGGCAAATAGACAAATCCCCTTTGAAGTTAAGAGGGTCTTTTATATTTACGGGACACAGCCGGAGATATCAAGAGGGAACCATTCCCACTACAAAACCAAACAGTTTTTAGTCGCGGTACACGGCAGCTGCAAAGTAACTTTGGATGATGGAGTGGACAAAGAGGTATATGATTTGGATAGACCGAACCTGGGTCTTTTTCAAGATGCTCTAATCTGGGGAAGTATGCACGACTTCAGCCCTGATTGCGTTTTAATGGTACTGGCGAATGATTATTATGATGACAAGGATTATATACGAACGTATGATGAATTTTTGCAAGAAGTTAATCGATGATACATGGACTCTCTGATGTTCAGACAGGCGATATCGGTGAAAATACGAATATTTGGCAATTTTGCGTAGTTTTGAAGGGTGCCAAAATAGGAAAGAACTGCAATATCAATGCAGGTGTATTTATTGAAAATGATGTTGTGATAGGGGACAATGTGACCATCAAGAGCGGTGTACAGATTTGGGACGGAATCGCTTTGGAAGATAATGTTTTTATAGGTCCCAATGTGACTTTTACAAATGATTTTACACCCAGAAGCAAGCAATATCCAAAAGAGTTTTTGAAAACGAATATAAGTACAGGGGCTTCTCTTGGTGCAAACTGCACGATAATAGGCGGAATAAATATAGGTGCGTATGCCATGATAGGTGCGGGGAGTGTCCTTACCAAGAATGTAGGGACGCAAGAGCTTTGGTACGGCAACCCTGCAAAACATAAAGGCTATGTTTGCAGATGCGGACAAAAGTGCGATGATTCGCTTTTGTGCAGGGATTGTAAAGGAAAGATACAGTGATTTCATTTTTAGATTTAAAAGGGATAAACGCCCAATACAGAGAAGAACTTATACAAGCCTGTACAAAAGTTATAGACAGCGGCTGGTATATCCAGGGAAGTGAATATAAAGAGTTTGAAAAAGAGTTTGCCGGATATTGCGGCACAAAATACGCAATTGGTGTGGCAAACGGACTGGACGCACTTATCCTGATCTTAAGAGCGTATAAAGAACTGGGTGTCATGAAGGAGGGTGATGAGATCATCGTGCCTTCAAATACCTATATAGCTTCAATATTAGCTATCAGTGAGAATAATCTTGTGCCCGTTTTAGTGGAACCGGATATAAATACATATCTCTTGGACCCGGCTAAAATAGAAGAAAAAATAACTTCCAAAACAAAAGCTATCTTACCGGTACACCTTTATGGACAAACGTGCCAGATGGATAAGATTAATAAGATAGCAGAAAAATATAATCTAAAGGTGATAGAAGATTCAGCACAATCTCACGGTGCATATTTTGGAGATAAACGAAGCGGAAACTTGGGAGATGCAAGCGGGTTTAGCTTTTATCCTGGAAAAAACCTCGGTGCCTTGGGTGATGGCGGAGCCGTCACTACGAATGATGAAGAGCTGGCAAATTCTATACGTGCTTTGGCCAACTACGGAAGCCATAAAAAATATGAGAATCTTTATAAAGGCGTAAACAGCAGACTTGATGAGATACAGGCCGCAATACTGAGAGTAAAACTAAGATATTTAGATGAAGAGACAAGCAGAAGAAGAGCAATTGCAGGCTACTACCTGCAAAATATAAAAAATGAAAACATCATCTTGCCAAATCTTGCAGACGAAGAGAGCCATGTATGGCATCTGTTCGTAATAAGAACAAAAAACAGAGACGGATTGCAAAAATATTTACTTGAGAATGATATTCAAACGCTCATCCATTATCCCCTGGCTCCACATAGACAAGTTGCATATAAAGAGTGGAATCACAAAGAGTATCCCCTTAGCGAACAAATCCACAATGAAGTGCTGAGTTTGCCTATAAGCGGTATTCAGAGTATACAAGACACCAAAACTATAGTTGATGTAATAAATGACTTTGAATAAGCTGTTGTTTAAAATCAGAGAAAGGGCGGTAGAAATACTTATACAAAAAAGCAGGGTGCTTTTTTATTCTCTGTTGTCCAATATTCCCCTAAAGGCAAAAAAATATCAGCCCGTGCTCTCAAACGGGGAGGGGACGATCAAAATAGGCAAAAATGTAAGTTTTGGTGTCTCCTACGCTCCGGATTACTATAGCAGGTATTGCTATTTAAATGCCAGAAGAGAGCAAAGTTATATAGAGATAGGGGATAACTGCTGGATAAACAATAATGCCGCCATAATCTCAGATGGGAAAAAAATAATCATAGGCAAAAATTGTCTCATAGGCACAAATTTCCAAGCCATCGATTCGGATTTTCACGACTTGAATCCTGAGAATAGGTTTGGCGGAAAAAATATTATTAAAAAAGATGTCATCATTGAAGACAATGTGTTCATAGGAAACGACGTGACTATCTTAAAGGGTGTTGTAGTCGGTGAGAACAGTGTTATAGGGAACCACTCCGTCCTCACCAAGAGTATTCCCAAAAATACCGTAGCAGCAGGAAACCCGGCTGTTGTGATTCGAAAAATATGACATTAATCAAGACCTCCATACTATCGGCTATTGCCACTGTCATAAAAATCATAAGCGGATTTATAATAACCAAAGTGATTGCCGTATATGTAGGACCCGCAGGTTTGGCGATGATAGGGCAGTTACAGAATTTTATTAATATCGTGCTTATGTTTTGTGGAGATTTTTTAAAAACTGCCACCACAAAATATACAGCGGAGTATACAGCCGAGAATGAGAGAAAATATCAATTATGGTCCTCCTCTGTAAAAATCATATTCTTTTTAAACCTTTTTGGATTTTTTTGTTTATTCTTTTTTTCCGAGGTAATTTCAGCGTATTTGTTAAAAGATACCCAATATGGCTATGTATTGAAAGTGCTGGCTTTTAGTATCCCGTTTTTTGTACTCAACACAATGTTGTTGGCTATTTTAAACGGGCATAAGCAGATAAAAAAATATATAATCTTAAATATTGTCTTAAGTCTTATATCCCTGGCTCTGGTAGTAGTGCTAAGTGTGTATTACGGATTAAACGGAGCGCTTATCGCCTACGTTATCAACCAGTCTGTAGTGTTTTTTGTCACGCTTGTTTTTGTAAAGGATGAATACTGGTTTAAGCTGGAACATTTTTTCTATCAAACAAATAAAGAGGATATGAAAAAGCTTCTGGGCTTTGCCATGATAACACTTGCTGCGGTCCTCTCTTCAAACGGCTCTTTAATCTATATCAGAGATTTTATTTCTGAAACTATTTCGATGGAGAGTGCCGGACACTGGCAGGGGATATGGGGTTTGTCTCAAATATCACTGACGCTTATCACGACATCACTGGCTACATATTTTTTACCTACATTATCTGCATTGAAAAACAAACACGATATCTCAAAAGAGCTCAAAAGTGCAATAAAAATTATTGTCCCTCTAGCATTTTTAATCTCTTTGACACTCTATGTTTTAAGAGATTTTATAATTCTCCTTCTGTATACAGAAGATTTTTTGCCTATGAACGAATTGTTTTTATGGCAAATGACAGGAAATGTGATTAAGGTATGCGGATGGATGTTCGGCTATGTATTGGTCGCCAGGGCAATGATAAAATATACAGTGTTTACCGAGATATTATTTGCATTGACGTTTATAGGCTTAAGCGTCTATTTTACAGCTTTATACGGCTTGGTCGGTGTGACATACGCCTATGCCCTTAATAGTCTCATCCATTTTTTTGCAATGTACTATATATACAAATACAAAATCAACTAAGGGGTACCATGTCTAAGAAAGTATCAATAATCATACCAAGCTATAATGCCCAAAAGTATATTCAGGAGACGATTGATTCCTGCTTGAATCAAACATATGAAAATATTGAGATAATAGTTGTGGATGACTGTTCCACGGACCAAACGCTTGAGATATTAAAGTCGTATGAAAATAAAATCAGCTTGAATGCCAATCAAACAAATCAGGGAATGGTCAGGAATCTAAACTCTGTGACGCTCTCTTTGGAGAGTGATTATTTTATCTTTCTGGGTCATGACGATATTTTGCCCAAAAAACATGTAGAGAGTATGCTAGGCGAATTTGATGATGAAACTGTCGGCGTCCATTGTAACAGTATCATCATTGACGGCGATTCAAAGGAGATCCGACTGGCCTGCAATGATGAAAAGCAGATGCATAAGACAAAGAGGTGTCTCTATGAACTCTCTATTGATAATTTTATAAGCAGTTGCGGAATGATGCACAGGACTGAAGTGTTCAAAAAGCTCAAGGGCTGGTCCGAGGATTATAAAAATTATGGAGAGTGGCTTTTTTACATCAATGAGCTAAAGCATGGAAAAATAAAATATACGACAAAAACAAGAGCCCTCTACAGAAGGCATGAAACAAATATAACAAACAGCTTTACCGACAAAGATGTGGTGAAGGAGTTGACTTTATATAAAGACAGATGCAGAAGAGAGGCATATTCTTTACATGAGTACAGTTGGATGGAATTTTTGAGATTTATACTACATGACAAAATAATTTCACAATCTTATTTTTTAATCAAACTTAAGAGTTTTTTGTATAATTTAAAAAATACTATGAAAAGTGCAAGGTGACAGATGTTCTTCTATATCAAAAAAATCAAACATTTTCTTGAGTTTCTTATCTTTGGATTGTACTACAGGGTGATGCGCCCCTTTTGTAACAAGAATACGTATAAGCTTTCTTGGGACGCAAAATTCAATAATTTTGGCGATATCATAACCCCGTATATACTTGAAAATATAAGCGATGCAAAGTTTCAAAGGATAGACAAGTCCCAGTATTATCCGTATGAACACTATTTCGTTATAGGTTCCATTTTGGACAGAGCTACAAAACACACAATCGTCTGGGGTTCCGGATTGATCAGTGAAGACAGCGTACCGATTGAAAGTCCTCAAAAGGTATATGCTGTTCGCGGCCCTAAAACAAGAAAAAAACTTTTGGAACTTGGAATCGAGTGCCCGGAAATCTACGGTGATCCCGCATTATTATTACCGAGAATATATCATCCAAAGATAGAAAAAAAGTATAAATTGGGAATCATCCCCCACTATGCGGATAAAAGTACGCCATGGCTGCATCATCTTGATCTGGGTGATGAAATCAAAATCATAGATATACAGGCGGAAGATCCCCTTGATTTTATTCGGGAGTTATTAGCTTGTCAAAGAATTGCGTCGAGTTCCCTGCATGGGATAATCACGGCGGATGCATATCGTATCCCGTCCCTTTGGTTGGAATTTTCAGATAAGGTAAAGGGGGAGGGGTTCAAGTTTTATGATTATTTTTTATCCGTGGGGAGAAAGGATACAACACCTTTTATGGTAACACAAACCACTACAATACCTCAAATCATGGAGAGTTTTTCAGAGTATAGTATAGAGATAGATTTGGATAGACTATTGGAAGTCTGTCCCTTTGGCTGCAAAAAAAATGATACTCATTAATTCTCTGGGAATTCAGGATTCCGGCGGGATAACCGTTCTTGAAAAACTGCTTCAGGAGCTTAAATCGGATGCAAATAAAAGATACCTTATCGTTTGCAATGACAATCTTCATATGAACACACTTGTGCAAAAGTATAAAAATATAGAAATATTTGACTTTAGAGTTTTGAAAAACAGAGGTTTTTTACACAGAATATATTATGAAAATATAGTTTTTAGAAAAATCATCCAAGAAAAGAGAATCCGTTTGATTTATAATTTTTCAGGTTCGGCGCAGTTCTTTTTGAAGATACCGCAGATTACAAAAGTGCATAATCTTCTTTTTTATTCCAAAAAGACGGATGCCGTTTATTTTCAAAAAAAAGAGTATCTTCTGTGGTTGAAGCAGATTTTTTTAAAAAGAGTCGTCTTTCATTCGATGTTAAGACAGACCAGATATGTGGAGATACAATCCGCACATGTACAAAAGTATATATCTGATTTTATAGATACTCAAAGCAAGGTCTTTTTCATTAAAAGTGATATTGACATACAAAATGAATCGTTTTCAAAACCAAAAGAGTATGATTTTACAAAGAGGATAAAATTCTTATATATCGTTGGTCCGCATTTTGAATATCTGCATAAAAATTTTACAGATTTTACACATGCCATGCAAATCTTACAGAAGCAGAATATGGATTTTGAGATAGTGATAACACTTACAAAAGAACAGCTACATAATTCCAAACTTTGGGATAAAGGCCTGGACAAACAAACAAACTTCTTGGGATATGTGGATACGGTCAAGAACCTTTTTACAGAGAATACTGTTTTAATCTCCACGTCGGTGATAGAGACTCTGGGGTTGCATGTCGTAGAGGCGATACAAAACGCGATACTGGCAATATCCCCGAATGAGTATTATGCTAAAAACGTATACGGGGAAGATCTTTTTACATATGAACTTTTTGATAGCAACTCACTGGTTGCAACAATAAATGATATGATTTTACTTGCCCATAATGAGATAAAAGATACAATATCGCGAAACCAAAAATATTTAATCGACAATGAAAATACCAAGTACAAAACTATAACGCATCTCTTTGATAAAGTTTTAAAGGAAGAATATGTTCAAAAATAAAATACTGCTGATTACGGGGGGAACAGGCTCTTTTGGAAATGCCGTTCTTAGAAATTTTTTAGATACGGATATAAAAGAGATAAGAATATTCTCCCGTGATGAAAAAAAACAGGATGATATGAGAAAAGAGTACAGCCATGAAAAACTGAAGTTCTATCTTGGGGATGTTCGCGATATCAACTCTTTGGATGATGCGATCAAGGGTGTTGATTTTATTTTTCACGCGGCAGCTTTGAAGCAGGTGCCCTCTTGTGAATTCTATCCTATGCAGGCTGTTCAGACAAATGTGATAGGTACTGAAAATGTGCTCAACACGGCAATAAAATACAGGGTGAAAAAAGTCATAGTCCTTAGTACCGACAAGGCTGTGTATCCTATAAACGCCATGGGTATAAGCAAGGCGATGATGGAAAAGGTGGCTGTGGCAAAATCAAGAAATGTCAGAGAAGATGAAACTGTTATCTGCTGCACGAGATACGGAAACGTAATGGCAAGCAGGGGCTCTGTCATACCGCTTTTTATAGAGCAAATAAGAAAAAACGAAGAGATTACCATCACCGATCCGAATATGACAAGATTTATGATGAGTCTTGATGATGCGGTAGATTTGGTGATGTTCGCCTTTAAAAATGGGACAAACGGGGATATCTTCGTGCAAAAGTCGCCGGCAGCCACTATTGAACTTCTTGCTAACACCTTGAAAAATATTCTAAATAAAAAAGAGCAGGTCATCAAAATAATCGGAACAAGACACGGAGAGAAGCTCTACGAAACACTGCTCACCAGAGAAGAGATGGTGCATGCCGAGGATATGGATGCCTATTTTCGCGTACCTGCGGACAACAGGGATCTCAACTATGGAAAGTATTTTGAAGAGGGTGAAGTGATAACCGAAGCAGCCGATTATCATTCCCACAACACACATAGATTAAACGAAGAGGAGCTTAAAGAGATGCTCCTGTCTTTGAGAGAGATTCATGCAGATTTGAAAGAGTTTGGAGTTATCGTATGAAAAAAGTTATGACTATCGTTGGAACGCGCCCTGAGATTATAAAACTCAGCAGAGTCATTGCAGAACTTGAAAAGTATACGCAGCATATACTCGTTCATAGCGGACAGAATTATGACTATGAGCTTAATGAAGTCTTTTTTAATGAGATGGGGATTAAAAAACCAGATTATTTTTTAAATGCTGCCGCTGAGAACGCTGCTGAAACCATTGCAAATGTGATCAGTACATCGGACAAGCTTTTTGCTGAGCTAAGGCCTGATGCCGTTTTGCTTTATGGGGATACGAACAGCTGTTTATCCGTGATATCGGCAAAAAGAAGAAAGATACCGATTTTTCATATGGAAGCCGGCAACAGATGTTTTGACCAAAGAGTGCCTGAGGAGATAAACAGAAAGATTGTGGACCAGTTGAGTGATATTAACATGACGCTCACGGAACATGCAAGACGGTATCTTATTTCTGAGGGAATCAGACCCGAGACGGTGATAAAAACGGGTTCTTCAATGTTGGAAGTCTTACACTATCATGCAAAAGATATAGAAAACTCAAAAGTTTTACAGACGCTTGGACTCGAAGAGAAAGGCTTTTTTATCGTAAGTGCGCACAGAGAGGAAAATATTGACAGCGCAGAAAATTTCGGCGATTTCCTCGAATCCTTGAATGTTATTGCCCAAAAATACAAGAAAAGGGTGATTGTCTCCACGCATCCCCGAACGAGAAAAAAACTGGAGTCTCTGGATAAACAGGATTTTAATCCCTTGATAGAATTTATGAAGCCGCTTGGTTTTTTTGACTATATCGCATTACAGCAAAAATCATTTTGTGCGATATCCGACAGCGGCACTATCACAGAAGAATCATCCATATTGGGATTTCCGGCTATCACGATACGACAGGCGCATGAGCGACCGGAGGGGATGGACGAGGGCACGCTCATAATGTCAGGGCTTAAAGGCGATGCTATTGTCAATGCGATAGAGATTGTTACCCAGCAGACACTTGCCAAACCTATGAAGATAGTAAAAGACTATGATGTAGATAACGTCTCACAAAAAGTTGTAAGAATCATAGTAAGCTATATCGAGTATATAAACAGAACCGTTTGGAAAAAATACTGATGGATACAAATATGCAAAAGCAAAAAATATTAATATTGGGTGTGACCGGGATGCTTGGACATACACTCTTTAAAGAGATGTCTAAAAATGAATCCTTTCATGTCTATGGCACGACAAGAAGCAAGAGCAGTTTAGAGCACTATTTTACGCCAGAGGAGATGAACCATATCCGCGGCGGCGTTGATGCCGATAATTTTGACACGGTGATTAGAGCGATTGCCTCTGTTCAGCCAAGCATTATCATTAACTGTATCGGTATCATAAAGCAGCTTCCAATCGCCAAAGACCCGCTTACCGCTATTACGGTGAATGCCCAGCTTCCGCATAGGATCTCTCTGGTGGCACGAAGTGCAAATGCGAGATTTATCCATATTAGTACGGATTGTGTGTTTAACGGCAAAAAAGGCAATTATAATGAAGAAGATCAGTCCGATGCGGAAGATCTGTACGGACGTACGAAGTTTTTGGGTGAGGTTGATTATCCCCATTGTGTTACGCTGAGAACTTCCATCATCGGTCATGAGCTTAAAACAGAATTGAGCCTCATAGACTGGTTTTTGAGTCAGGAAAAAGAGATAAATGGCTTTACAAAGGCTATATACAGTGGTTTTACAACGATAGAGATGGTGAATATCATCTCAAATTATGTGATACCCAATAAAGAGTTAAGCGGACTTTATCATGTTTCAAGTGAGGCAATCTCCAAATATGACCTGCTTAATATTATGAAGGAAGTCTATAAAAAAGAGATTATTATCAAGCCTTATGATGATTTTGTCTTAGACAGATCACTGAGTTGCGAGAAGTTTAAAAGTGCTACGGGATATCAGTCTGCAGAGTGGAAAGTCATGCTCAAAAATATGTACAGCCATGTTATGAAAGAAGATTGTTATCAAAATAAATCTTTTAGATGAAAATATGAATAAAAAAATACTTATCGTTACGGAATATTTTTATCCTGAAGAGTTTAAGATTAATGAAATCGCCTCGGCATGGAAAGAAAAAGGGTATGAGGTGGATATATTAACCCAAAATCCTACCTATCCTTTAGGTAAAACTTTTGAAGATTATTCCAACACCTGGTACAGCAAGGATGTGTATAAAGGGATGAACATCTATCGCGTAAAAGCGGTGACCGGCTACAGAGAAAGCCTTTTTAAAAAACTGCTCAAATATTTTACCTTTATGATTTTAGGGAGTATCGTAAGTCTTAAAATCGGTAAAAGATATGATTATATTTTCGGTTTTGATGTTGGGGCATTGACAGGGATGGTTCCGGCCGTACTTTTGAAAAAGTTTTATAAGAAGAGAGTCACTTTATGGGTGCAGGATGTTTGGCCCGACAGTGTGTATGCGTATGGATTTAAGAAAACGAAAGTATTAGGTTTCCTGCTGGATGGTTTTGTGAGCTTTGTTTACAGACACAGTTCCAATTTTGCCGTATCGGGAAAAGGCTTTGTGAAAAAAATCAATCCCTATATCGATAAGGGCCAAGATATAGTGTATCTCCCCAATTGGGCAGATACGTTTAACAAAGAGTTGACCCCCTTTGAATTCAGTGAAGATGCAAAAGTACAATTTACTTTTGCGGGCAATGTCGGCAAGGTGCAAAATCTTGACAATATTATAAAAGCATTCGGCAGTCTGCCTGAGGCATATATCCAAAAATCACAGTTAAATATCATCGGAGACGGCTCCCACTTGCAAAATTTGCACGACCTGGTGGATAAAAAGAGTATTGCCAATGTTATATTCTGGGGGAGAAAGCCAAGGCAAGAGATGTATAAATACTTCAGCGGAAGTGATTTTTTAATCGTCTCTTTGGTGGATGAACCGATATTTTCCTTAACCGTTCCTGCAAAAGTGCAGACATATATTGCTGCGAATAAGCCTATAATGGCGGTTATAAACGGTGACGCTGCGGATATTATAAGAGATAACGCTTTAGGATATACCTCGAAGCCTGATGATATCTCAGAGATAAAAAATACTTTTATGAGATGTATCGATGCTGATGTAAATGAGACAAAAGAGTTTACAAAAAATTGTGAAGATTTGACAGCTACAACGTTTAACAAAGATAAAATAATTGATTCTTTACTTGAATTGATGATGAGGTAGTGTGATGAATATATTATTGACCGGTTCAAGCGGATTTATAGGAAGTTATTTTATTAAGAAATATGCAGAGAAATACAATATCCGCAGATTTTCTTTTTTAGAGGATGATTTTCATAGTTTGGATTGCAGCGGCATCGATGGGGTCATTCATCTCTCCGCTCTTGTGCATCAGATGGACGGGGCAAGTGCAAAAGAGTACGAAAAAGTCAATCTCAACCAAACTCTGGAACTGGCGAAAAAAGCAAAAGTAAGCGGTGTGAAGCATTTTGTGTTTATGAGTACGGTGAAAGTATACGGCGAGGAAACGGATATCGCCTACACGGAGAACACGCAATGCAAACCGCAGGATGCGTATGGCAAGAGTAAACTTAGGGCCGAGAAAGAACTTCTGAAGATGGAAGATAAAAATTTTAAAGTTTCTGTTATACGAACGCCTATAGTGTACGGATACGGGGTCAAAGCAAATATAAAAAGTCTTGTAAATCTGGTACAAAAAGTCTCAATCCTTCCCTTTGGAGAGATTGATAATAAACGAAGTATGGTCTATATCGGAAATCTCTGCCATCTGGTCGATGAGGTGATAGGGCAGGGAAAAAGTGGAATCTTTTTGGCAGGCGATGATGAAGTATGCAGTACAAGCAGGCTTATTGAACTGATATCCAAACATTTGGACAAGAAGACAACTCTTGTAAAGATCCCCTTATTTAAATCCTTGCTCAAAGTGCTGAAACCTTCGTACCACAAGAGGCTCTACGGCAGTTTGGAAGTAGACAATCAGCTTACAAGAAAAAGATTGGATCTGAAGAATCCATACAGCGTGGACGAGGGGATACAGTATATGATTTACGGAGAAAAAAGTTGATATATCTTGGTTTGTTCCTGCTCTCTTTTATATTGACATATCTTATAAAAAAGTATGCTCTCAAAAAATCGCTTGTGGCAAAGGTGACGGACAGAAGTTCGCATACATCCCCAACACCTCACGGCGGCGGAATCGCTTTGGCCTTCAGCTGGTTTTTGGGTATCAGCTATCTGTTTTACATGTCTGATATCGACAGTTCTTTGTATTATGCTCTGATGTGCGGTCTGCTCCTTAGTATCGTTTCTTATATGGACGATTTATTTGAACTCAGTGCGAGAATAAGACTGCTCACACAGGCATTCGTCAGTATCCTCGGCTTATATTTTTTAGGAGGACTCCAAACACTTGATCTCCTTATTTTCAGTATCGATAATCAGATACTAAGCAACAGTATCGGATTTTTCTTGATTGTATGGTTTATCAATTTGTATAATTTTTTAGACGGGATAGACGGATATGCCGCAAGTGAGGCTGTATTTTTGGCTCTTGCAGGGTTTTTGCTCTTTGGCGGGGAACACTTTTTGGTCTTGGCGGCTTCTGCTCTTGGTTTTTTGGTATGGAACTGGGACAAGGCGAAGATATTTATGGGGGATGTGGGAAGCACTCTGCTTGGGTACAACATAGCCGTGCTTACGATATATTATGCAAACTATGAGAGCCAGAATATCTGGATTTGGATGATACTTTTTGGCGTCTTTGTCTTTGATGCCACCTTGACACTTTTTAGAAGGTATAAAAATGGGGAAAACCTCTCAGTCGCTCATAAAAAACATGCGTATCAAAGGCTGACTCAGGCCGGATGGAGCCATCAGAAGGTTGTCGTGTATTCCATCTTCGTCAATTGTATTTTATTCTTTTTAATCTATAATGTCTCAAGTGTATTAGCCGCATTGCTAATCTCAATAATCTTTTTATATTCAATAATAAGATATATAGACTCTAAAAAGGCGTTTGAATGAACATACAGCCGACACCGCTCAAAAGAGCTTTGTTTTTTATCTTTTTTGATATTATCATCTCTTTGGGAACTCTCTTTTTAGCCTATAATCTAAGGTTCAATTTCAGTATAGACGACAGCTATTTGGAACATTTCATGTTGGTGTTTTTTGTACTGATGGTCTTTAAAATCGGTTTGATTGCATTTTTTAATATCTATGAAGTTTCCTGGAAGTTTTTTTCGCTCAATGAGCTGAAGAAGATGGCCTATGCGCATATGATCGCATATCCGCTTGTGATGATAGTCTATTATACCGTGCCGGATTTTTTTACACCCTTTCCAAGAAGTGTTTTGATTATCGATTTCTTCTTGTCTATCATGTTTTTAGGATTTTTTAGAGTCTTAAAGCGCCTTATAGTCGAGAATGATACAAATAAGAATCTGACCAAAACTCTTGTCATAGGCGCCAATTCATTTTCTCAAAGTATTATAAAAGATAAAATCAACCACTATGTAGCCTGTGTTGTCGATGATGATAAGAATATTATCGGAACATATTTTTCCAATATGAAAATAAAAAGTATGGATGCGCTTGCTGAGATAATCGAGGGGGAGAATATCCAATCCGTAATCATAGCCAAGCCATTTGAGATTGAAACATTAAATAAAATATATGAAGAACTCAAAGCATTCGGTATTTTTGATATCAAACTTGTTTCTTTGGCAAACAAAGAAAAAACCTTGAAAAATCTGACGATTGAAGATCTTTTGGCCCGAAATCCCAAAGATCTTGATAAGAATAAAATCCGGGATTTCATAAAAGACAAAGTGGTGTTGGTGAGTGGAGCAGGAGGAAGTATAGGCAAAGAGATATGTCACCAATGTGAAAAGTTTGGTGCAAAAAAACTGATACTTTTGGATAACAGCGAATATAATCTTTATACGGTTACCGAAGAATTAAAAAACGTTCCAACGGTTTCGGTCATGCAAAGCGTGGTGGACAAGGAGCTTTTGGAAAATACATTTAGATTCCACATGCCGGATATCGTGATACATGCCGCCGCATATAAACATGTGCCTTTGGTTGAGGACAATATTACAGAAGCCATCATCAACAATGTAATAGGTACAAAGAACGTGATTGATCTTTCTATAAAGTATTGTGTTGAAAAATTTGTACTTATCTCCACCGATAAAGCCGTGCGACCGACCAATGTTATGGGAACAACCAAGCGTATCTGTGAACTGTATGCCCAAAATGCAGTTTCGTGCAGCACTCAAAACTGTGTGACTGAGATAGTGTCCGTACGATTTGGAAATGTTCTTGGAAGCAGCGGAAGCGTGATACCAAAATTTAAATCTCAAATAGATGCCGGGAAAAATATTACAGTCACCCATCCGGATATCACACGCTATTTTATGCTTATCTCCGAGGCCTGTGAGCTTGTGCTCCAAGCCGGCGCAATCGGCATGGGCGGGGAGATATTTATCCTGGATATGGGGGAACCCGTAAAGATAGTGGACTTGGCCCAAAAAATGATAGAACTAAGCGCCAAAGAGGATGTAAAGATTGAATTTACAGGGCTCCGTCCGGGGGAAAAACTGTATGAGGAACTGCTTATTGATGAGAGTGATGCTACAACCGACTACGAATCGATCACCGTAGCAGGCAAGACCCACTATGATATAGAAAAACTAAACAAAGATATAGAAGATTTGCTGGCATGTGCAAACAAGATACAAAAACTTCAGGAAATAGTACCCGAATTCACCCATCAGTTGAACTAGATGCATCCGAGCACTCCAGACAAAATCGCAGCTCCTCATTGTTTGGGAGCTGCTTTTACATCAAAGCTGCATTTGGATAAAATAGCATCCTAATCACATGCATCAGCACAAATATTAATAACGGAAAATAAAAATGACACTTACAAGAAACAAACAGACACTGCTCCTGATTTTAATCGCCTTTACTTTTAGCGTAGTTGTGAGGCTCATATGGGTGTATCAGTTTAGCGATATGGAGCAGTTTAAATTTAACGGCCAGTTTATGATCAATACGAACGACGGTTATTTTTATGCAGAGGGTGCGAGAGATATTTTATCCGGGGTATCTCAGGAGAATGATTTGTCTCCCATCAGCAGTGCCACTTCGATAATAACCGCAGCCATTGCGAAGATACTTCCGTTTTCATTTGAGGTGGTTATATTCTATATGCCGGCTTTTTTGTCTTCTCTTTTGGTGATTCCCATAATTCTAATCGGTCGAAGTATCGGCAAACTTGAAGCAGGTTTTATCGCCGCACTTCTTGCCGGCATAGCGTGGAGCTACTACAACCGCACTATGGTAGGGTACTATGACACCGATTTGTTAAACATAGTCTTCCCCACTTTTTTGCTATGGTCGCTGATATGGGCTATACAAACAAAAGAGGAGAAGTACCTTTTGTTCACGGCTATGGAGATTATCGCCTACAGATGGTGGTATCCGCAAAGTTATTCTCTTGAATTTGCCTTTTTCGGGCTCATTCTGGTTTATGTACTCTACCAGTATATAAAAAAACATGACATTGACTATAACCTTACGCTTCTTAGTTTTATGATGTTTGCGATGATGGGGCTGGATGGCTGGATAAGATTTACAATCGTAGTTGTTTTGTTCTTGGCTCTCAAAAAAGGGCTGGTCTATAAATATACGTACTATATTGTAGCTGCATCGCTTTTGATGTTTTTTCTAAGCGGCGGATTTGATCCTATATGGGCACAACTCAAAGGCTATGTGTTTAAAGACTCCATACTTGTTATGGGTGAGGATTTGAAACTTCATTATTTCAGTGTTATGCAGACTGTCCGTGAAGCTGGACAAATTCCTTTTGAAACTTTTGCAAATCGCATAAGCGGACATACCCTTACCTTCCTTTTATCTCTTGCAGGCTATGTTTGGCTCTCCTATAAACATAGAGTGATGCTCCTTGGCCTGCCTCTTATAGGGCTTGGCTTTTTGGCGTATAGCAGCGGTCTGCGCTTTACCATCTATGCCGTTCCTGTCTTGGCCTTGGGCATAGCATTCTTGATATCGGAGCTAAGCAGTTATGCAAATACAAATCTAAAGAAGTATGCTTTTATGGGCGTCTTTACCCTTTTGATCTTAGCTCCAAATATCAGTCATATCATAGAATATAAAGTGCCTACCGTTTTTAACAAACAAGAGGTTGAGGTTCTGGATAGATTAAAAGGGATAGCCGACAGAGAGGATTACGTGGTCGGCTGGTGGGACTACGGATATCCTATCAGATACTACGCCGATGTAAAGACTCTAAGCGATGGGGGAAAACACGAAGGCAGTGTTAATTTCCCTACAAGTTTTATCCTTACGCAGCCGCAAATACAGGCAGCAAAAATGCTTCGACTTGATGTTGAGTATACAGAAGCAAAATTTGCCATGGATACAAACGACAGCCGTCATAAACGTACTAATATAGCGAACATGACGCTTGACTACGGCTTTCGTGACACAAACGATTTTATAACATCCCTGCAGTTAGATATGAAACTCCCTGCCAAAACAAGAGACATATACCTCTATCTTCCAAACAGGATGATGAGTATATATCCAACGGTCACACTTTTTTCCAATCTTGATCTTATGACTGGGGCAAAAGGGAAGCAGCCGTTTTTTTATGTATCCAACAGTGTGCAGGAATCAAAAGAGTATCTTGATTTTGGAAGAGGGGTGAAGCTTCATAAAGCATCGGGAAGTATTGAAGTCGGCATGCAAAAAACTCCGGTCAAAAACTTTGTAAAAACTTTTTATGACAAAGGCGGGAAATTACATACGAATGTACAGGTCTTGAACCCTAATTCAAATCTAAATGTTGTATTTATGAGCAATTATAATCAGTTTTTGGTTATTGATGATACGGTGTATAATTCACTCTATTTTCAACTCTTTGTTTTTGAAAACTATGATAAGAATTTATTTGAACCTACGCTCTTAACACCTCTGGTCAAGGTGTATAAGCTGAAAATATAAAGAGAAAACAGGGGTGTGTCAAACGATGACATGCCCTACGAATTTACTCATGTTGTCCATTATCTCCGAGCCTTTTCTAAAGCTCATTCCACATGCCTCATAGGCGAAAAACACTCCGGCCTGATATTTGGTACCTTTTGCATCTTTTGGAAACTCCACATACTCCTGATACACTTTTTTATAGTTGCCGTAGGGACCGTCTGTTTGTTCCAAAACAGCAGAATCTGCACCGATGATTCTGGTGTTGGCACCCTCTCTGCCAAAAACAGTTTTTTCAACATGCTTGATACCTTTTAAGGGCTCAAAAGAGGTTCTTAGCAGGTAAGGGGAATCTGGAAACAGATCGCATAAGATTTTCATCATGCCCTTTGACTGAAACAACAAGGTGTATGCGGGGTTTAAGATAATCGCCTTTTGATTTTGCATAATATTTGAAAGAGTGGTTGCAAGTTCGGGCTCATCATGGGCTATATCTTCCCACGGATACAATTTAAACCAGTACTCATATTCATTCCCATGTGCATCAGAGATGCCGTTTTCGTCAAAGCCTACATTAAAAAGGTATTCAAATCCCGTATTAAATCCTGCATCCGTAGCCATTTGCTGCAATAATCTCGTTGTGGCGATCTCTTCCTCATTTGTGTCTATGCTTGAGAAAAGTATTTTCCATCCGTCGTATCTCTCATTGAAATTCGAGGTGTCATCAAAAAGGGTTATAAGTCTTTTGAAATTTTCGGATATAGCTTCATAAACATTGTTGAACTGCTTCTCTTCATCCATATTGTTTTGTTTTAAAAGCGCCCACTGAAGCAGGGCGGTTTCAAACAATCCTGTCGGGGTGTCCGCATTGAACTCTATAAGTTTTATCGGTTGATCGTCGATTCCGCCTGCCAGGTCAAAGCGACCGTAAAGATGCCAGTGAACATCGTTTTCCAAGCTTTTTTTAATTGCATCGATAAGATTAAAAGGGATTCCAAGCTCAAAAAAAAGTTCGTTTTCTATCACGTACTGGGCTGCTTCGACATACATGTCATAGATCTCATTGCATGCCTCGTAGTATGCTTCAGCCTCAGCCTCACTTATCTCTACGAGTTCATCACTTACGTATTTCGTGCCGTCACTATCCGTATGCCATGTAAATCCCAACTCTTCCAAATCAATGTCATCAAGCGGACTTACTTTTTGTAGTGTTACCATTTTATCTAACCTTGTATAATTTCTATTTCAGTATAGGATATTCAACTGCCGTACGTTTTTGAGCTTGTTGCAGAACTGCTCGATGAACCGCCAAAAAAGCTTTTTTTGGCAGAACCGCTTTTTGAGGCTTTTGCAGCAGCTGAACGGCTGTAGGCACTTTTGTTCGTATTTGCAGAGTTTCTTGCAAAGTTTTTGTTGTTCATTAGGGCGTTTCCTATCATATTTCCGAGCAATGATCCTGCCGCAACGGCCAAAATAGTTCCGGCAAGTCCCATCCCTGCACTGGAGTCTGTACTTTGAACTGTTTCTGATGTTCCGTCTTGTACTTTTTGATATTCCTGCTCTGCCAGGGCTTTCATCTCGGCTTCGTCCATAAATCTTTCAACGGTATTGCCGTTTTCATCCTTCTCCCGAATAATAGAACGGCTTGGCCCCTCCGTCGGAACCTCTTCTACGACGATATATTTTCCGTTTGTCTGCTGCTCTATGATCAGGAATCTGTTTGCGGGCTCTGGCTTTTGGGACTCACATCCGCTAAGCACGCTCATCATTATAAGACCGGCACCGCCAAGTGCAACTCCGCCTGCCAAAGAGGATATATGTCTGTTACCCGCCATGTGGAACTTCTTTGTATTTAGTTTTTATCATAATTCTAAATCCTTTTTATTTAATAAAATAATTTTTTTAAGTTCATAATCATAAAATGTGATTTTTTTTCGGCCATCATAGTAAATATCACCCCTAAAAGTATGCTTTTTACTTTTTAAAGTTATGTTTTCTTTCATAAGCAACATCTTGCCGACCTTATTCCCGACACTCTCAAAGAGTGTTAAGGACACAAGTAAAAAAAGTGTCGCATAGGTCACAGCTATAAATTTTGTATTTTCAAGATAGGTAAACATATAGCCCAAAACGGCCGTAAAAAACATATAGACATAGATATTCTGATGGTCTGCAAATAAAATATTATAATAAACATCAATCTCGTATAAGTCTACATAATGAAGTTTTATGCCCAAAAATATAAAAAAATCCAAGATAAAGGTAAAAAACAGACCGCTCAGAAATGCTTGTACAAACTTGCTCATCTTATCCTCTTTTTTTTGATATTGTTGATCTTATAGAGTTTGGATGACTGTCTCTCACTCAAACCGTTTATATTCTCTATTATTATATCAGCTTTATCTTCACAAAACTTTCTGTCAAAATTTTTACCGGACTGATTTGCCGAAGTAGAAAAATGCCATGATTCATTTCTTAATAATTGGGAATGAAGAGAAGTTTTAGCAACTCTAAAAGCCATATTTTTTATAATAAACGTTGTTTTTCTAGAACGTCTTACAAAATTTTTCATGGCATGTGGAATTCTGTTGCAAGAGAGGGCTGAATGAAGTGAGCTCTTGTCCTTGGGTGCTGCGAATGTTTTAAAATCGCTAAATACCTTTATAAAGGGTTTTGTGGTTTCACGAGATTTTATCTCGTAAAGTCTTTGCTCATCCTGGGATAAGAAACCGACGGTAGTGTCGGTTTGCATAAGTATGACAGGCACTGCTTTTAGGCTAAAAAGTCTTGAAGCGCTTGAGGTGAGGACCATAAATCATTACCCATTTCATCAAGTGCAAGAATCGTCGCTCTGGCTGCACTCAAAGTTGTGAAGTAAGGTATATTTCTTTTGAGTACTTCCTGGCGAATCACTATGGCATCTTTTTTGGATGTATTGTTATCGGATGTGTTGATTGCCATGTGAATTTCGTCATTTTTCATACTGTCTTCTATATTTGGACGCCCCTCTGAAATCTTAAGAACAAGCTCACAAGGTATACCGGCTTCTTCTATGATTTTTTGGGTCCCTTTTGTAGCAAGAAGTTTAAAGCCGTGCTTATGAAGACCACTTGCGATTTCAGGTGCATGTACTTTGTCTGTATCTACAAAAGATAAAAAACAGGTCCCGCTTTTTGGAATCTTGTTTCCGGCTGCGAGTTGAGCTTTTGCAAAACTGATACCGAAGTTTGAACTGATACCCATAACCTCTCCTGTTGATTTCATCTCAGGAGAAAGAACCAAGTCTGCACCGTAAAGTTTATGGAACGGGAATACAGCTTCTTTTACAGATATGTGATCTTTTAGTATTGGTTTTAAAAGACCGTTTTCTTCTGTAACAATCTTGTATCTGTCGTAATATTCAAGTGAACTTCTAAGCGTCTCTCCGACCATGACACGTGTAGCGACTTTTGCAAGAGGCATACCTGTTGCCTTGCTTACAAACGGAACTGTACGGGAAGCTCTTGGATTTACTTCGATAAGATATATCTCATTTTGGTAGATGGCGTACTGGACATTCATAAGACCCACAACACCAAGTCCCAGAGCTATAGTTTTGGTCTGCTGTTCAACTTTTGCAATCAGTTCTTTTGAAAGGTTTACAGGAGGAAGGGAACAGGCGCTGTCACCTGAGTGAATACCGGCTTCTTCGATATGCTGCATTACAGAGCCTATATAGACATCCACTCCGTCACAGATAGCATCGACATCAAGCTCAATCGCCTGGTCCAAAAACTTGTCTATCAAAACGGGAGCATCATTACTGACAGATACGGCTACGTCCATGTACTGTTTTAATTCATTCTCGGAGTACACTATGCGCATTCCGCGTCCGCCAAGTACATAAGAAGGGCGCACTAAAACAGGATAGCCAAGTCTCTCGGCTATCACATAAGATTCCTCTTTTGTTCGTGCCAGGCCGTTTTCGGGCTGTTTGAGTCCGTGTTTGATAACAAAGTCAGAAAATTTTTCTCTGTCTTCTGCCAAATCAATCACTCTAGCAGGTGTTCCGGCGATATTTGCACCGATATCCGTAAGCGCATTGGCAAGCTTTAGCGGAGTCTGTCCTCCAAAGTGGACTATGATTCCGTCGGGTTTTTCATTATCCACAACGGAGCGAACATGTTCAAAGTCTATAGGCTCAAAATAAAGTACGTCCGAAGTATCATAATCGGTTGAAACAGTTTCAGGATTACAGTTATACATGATAGTCTCTATATCCATCTCTTTTAATGCAAAAGCGGCATGAACACAGCAGTAGTCAAACTCAATACCCTGTCCGATTCTGTTTGGTCCGCCGCCAAGGATAAGAACTTTTTTCTTGTCACTTTTTCTTGTCGCAACATTTGGAAGTTTGCTTATGTTTGTCGTAGAGTACAGATAAGGAGTCAGCGCTTCAAATTCAGCTGCACAGGTATCCACTTCGTTGTATTCCAAATTTACATCCAGCTCTTTTCTAGCATTGTAGACATCATTTTCTTTTATTTTTAAGCCGGAGTTTTTATAGATGAGTTGCGAGATTCTTTTGTCTGAAAAACCATCAGCTTTTACAGTTCTCATAAAAACGGCATCTTTTAAGATGGCATCGGTTATTTTGCTTTCCGTTTGCAGTATCTCTTCTAGCTGATAAAGGAACCAAGGATCGATCTGACAGGTATCGAACATCTCTTCAACATTCATCCCGCGACGGAATCCCTCAGCCACATAAAGAATGCGGTCGGCATTTGGACGGCGTATCTCATGCTTTACAAAATCGTCATCGGCATCCAGTTCGTCAAAACCGCAAAGTCCTGTTTCAAGTGAACAAAGAGCTTTTTGCACCGATTCTTTAAAAGTACGACCGATAGCCATAACTTCACCGACAGACTTCATGCTTGTGCTTAAAGTATTTTCAGCTTCTGGAAATTTTTCGAATGTAAAACGGGGGATTTTTGTAACGACATAATCTATTACAGGCTCGAATGATGCAGGAGTCCCGGTGATATCATTTGTGATCTCATCCAGAGTAAAACCAACTGCCAAAAGTGTTGCCACTTTTGCGATCGGATAACCCGTCGCCTTACTTGCAAGTGCAGATGAACGGGATACACGAGGATTCATCTCGATTACAATCATACGTCCCGATTTAGGATCGATGGAGAACTGGACATTTGATCCCCCTGTATCCACGCCGATCTCTCTTAAGATATCAAAAGAGGCATCACGCATTCTCTGGTACTCTTTATCCGTGAGAGTAAGTGCAGGTGCTACGGTGATACTGTCTCCCGTATGAACACCCATCGGATCAAAGTTTTCGATTGAACATACGATGATACAGTTGTCAGCCTTGTCCCGGATAACTTCCATCTCGTACTCTTTCCAGCCAAGCAGAGACTCTTCAATAAGGATTTCCGTAACAGGAGACTCATCCAGACCTCTGGCCGCAAGTTTTTTAAACTCGTCCATATTATATGCCACACCGCTGCCGCCGCCTGCCAGTGTGAATGAAGCACGAATGATGATAGGAAAACCAATCTCGTTGGCAGCCTTGAGGGCATCATCCATGTTATATGCGTACATTGAAAATGGCAAATCCATTCCAAGTTTGATCATCGCTTCTTTAAAAGCTGAACGGTCTTCACCCTTGTGAATCGCTTCTGGAGATGCACCTAGAAATTCCACTCCATCAAGCATCCCTTTTTCATACATGCTAGTAGCAACATTAAGTGCAGTCTGTCCGCCCATGGTAGGAAGCACGGCGTCAACACGCTCTTCTTTGATAATCTTGGCGATTATCTCTTCTTTTATCGGTTCAATGTAGGTTCTGTCTGCGAACTCAGGGTCTGTCATAATTGTTGCAGGATTTGAATTTATCAGGATTACACGGTATCCAAGCTCTTTAAGCGTCTTAACTGCCTGTGTTCCGGAATAGTCAAATTCACATGCTTGACCAATGATAATTGGACCTGACCCAATGAGTAAAATAGTATTAATGTCGGTGCGTTTTGGCATTTTTAACCTTTTAGATATGTATACAAAAAAATTTGTTTATTATAGACAAAAGGCACTTAATATTTGATGAGTTTTAAAGAAGTTTTCTCAATATTCAAAAGTGTAAATAAGAGAGCATAATCCCGAATATATATAAGCATCATCAACAAGAGGACTATTCGTTGCTTCTTGTGAGAGCTTATCAATTTTTATATTCGCAAATACGGATAATTTGTCTGTAAGGGGATAGTTTATATAGGTCTGAATGCCTAGCTGCAGGCCCTCTTGAGGAGTA
Source organism: bacterium (assembly GCA_018825665.1). Classification (GTDB taxonomy): domain Bacteria; phylum Campylobacterota; class Campylobacteria; order Campylobacterales; family Sulfurimonadaceae; genus Sulfurimonas. The sequence continues at coordinate 23,213 of JAHJEG010000041.1, forward strand.
TATTCACCTCTTAGGGGAAGCTCTTCGCTTGGAGTGACACCGTAGTAGTAATCCAGAAATTTTGATGACTGGTAGCTAAGTACAAGGCTGGGATAAAACGAGAAGTTTCCAAGTTTAAAATCATATCCGAGCTCTGTATTGAGTATCCATAAATCATGTTTATTTAAAATATCTGTCAGTGCGATTATCTCAAGATATGCTTTATCCGCTTTTGCGCTAAAAGCGATACCCCCTTCCCAGGAATTTTTTCGCTCATTCATACCCTGGATGTCAGAATCACCGTAACCGTACACTCTGGGCTGTGCAGTCAAAGAGAATCCCCAGGAATACTCATCTTGCACATCACCCAAAAAATAAACACCGGCTCTTGTCCATCTGACATAAAGGATGCCGTTATCGAAAAAAATCACAGGGGAGGGAAGCACAATACTCTCCACATCTTTATAGGGCTGTGTCTGTACATACGCTCCAAGACCAAGAGTTAGTTTTTGCTTTGTCTGCTCTGCATGCAAGTTGAAAAAAAACAATATAAAGATGAACAAATATCTCATTTTACTCTCCTGATCATATGAAAATAGCTTGGGTCGTTTGCTTCATAATAGGGCTCTACTATGGCTGTCTGATAGCCTTGTGCTTTTGAAACAGAGATCACTTTTCCAACCCTTAGACCCTTGAAGAATATCTCATCCAGTCCGGAGCTTATCACTTCATCCCCTGCTTTTATTTTAAACCATGCGGGAATAAATTTTACGACCAGGTTTTTGGAATTGTTCCCGTGTGCAATGCCTGGAGCAAGCTCTTCTCCTATATAAACGGCATAGGAACTTTGAATATCTTTATTTAAAAGACCCAGGGATTTTGAATTTTCGCAGACTACTATGCCTGCGACTTGCTCTTTATATACGAGTCCGTAAACTTTTGACTTGTCCAGCTCTTTTGTCTCAAGCCAAATCCTGTTTGTATCGCCGAATTTGGCATATGATATCGTTCTGACGAGTTCGGCATCGGGATTTGTTTTTAGAGTAGAATTGTTTTCTTTTACCAGATCGTTCATCTGTGAAGCCAACTGCTGCATGAGGAGGTGGTTTTTTTCATATTGTTTGAGTTTATTTTTGAGTTCATCTATTTTTCGTGCTTGAAAAAAATATTTGTCTATGGAGTTTTCTATAAATTCTGTTGAATTGCGGTAGCTTGATTTGATCTTGTTCAAGGCCGAGATAAAAGGACCCTGAATAGTATCCGTGTAATATAGTGCACCCACAAAGAGTGCAATGAAAATTGTTAAAAAGCCAAAGAGCCCTTTATTCATTTTCAAAAAGTTCTTGTAGCAGGTCTATCTCTTCCAGTGCTCTTCCTGTCCCGCGTGCAACAGCCAAAAGAGGTTCGTCCGCAACAAAAACAGGTATTTTTACAATGTCTGAAAGGAACTTGTCAAGCTGACGTATCAGAGCTCCGCCCCCGGTCAAAATAATACCGTGGTTTACAATGTCTCCGGCTAAGTCAGGCGGCATTCGCTCTAGCACGTCTCTTAGAGCTTCTGCAATCTCTTTGAGAGGTTCCTTCATCGCTTCTCTTGCATCTTCGCTTGTCAGTTCAACAGAGCTTAAAAGCCCCTCTACCTGATCCCGTCCGTTTACTACCATCGTCAGTTCTTCATCAAGAGGAACGGCAGTTCCTACGGCTATTTTTATCTCTTCAGCCGTTCTCTCACCGATAAGGAGATTATATTTTCTTTTAACATAATCTACTATAGCTTTGTCCAGTTTGTCTCCGGCTGTTCTGATTGATTTTGAGAGTACAAGACCGCCTAAAGAGACCACACCGATCTCAGTCGTACCGCCGCCGATATCTACAACAAGGTTCCCCTGCGGCTCCCGGATATCGATTCCTGCACCAATGGCTGCAGCCATAGGCTCTTCGATAAGAAAAACTTCTCTCGCCCCTGCGCTTAAGGCAGATTCTCTAACTGCTTTTCTCTCAACCTGAGTAAGTCCGTAGGGTACACATATAATAATTCTAGGACTGATCAAAGAGCTTCTTCCGTGCGCTTTTTCAATAAATTTTCTTATCATCTTTTCAGTCATATCAAAGTCGGCTATAACGCCGTCACGCATAGGACGGATAGCTTTGATATTCCCAGGTGTCTTACCGACCATATCTTTTGCCTCATGCCCGACTGCAAGAACTCTCTGATGCCCGAATTTTTCAGTTTTTACCGCAACGACAGAAGGCTCGTTGATAATGATACCTCTGCCTTTTGCAATAACAATGGTATTGGCGGTTCCAAGGTCGATAGAGAGGTCGTTTGAAAAAAGTCCAATTAATTTATTAAATATCATGTCTGTGCCTTATGCTGTTTTTTTTGTTGATTTTTTGATATAGACCGGTTTTTCGCCATCTTCTATGACTTCTTTGGTGATTATTACTTCATAACCGCTGTATTCCGGGAGTTCGTACATAATATCAATCATATTCTCTTCTAGTATTGCACGGAGTCCGCGAGCACCTGTTTTTCGTTTTATCGCTTTTTTTGCAATGGCAAGCAGCGCGTCTTTTTCAAAGTTCAGTTCAACTTTATCGATAGAGAAAAGTTTTTTATACTGTTTGATAAGAGAATTTTTCGGTTCGGTAAGGATACGCACCATATCTTCTTCGGTAATCTCATTCAAAGAAGCGATAATAGGAAGACGGCCAACAAGTTCCGGAATAAGTCCGTAACCAACCAAGTCGTCGGGTTCAACCATATCAAATGTCGTCTCCTGCTCCTGTTTGGTTTTTTTCTCATGACCGAAACCTAAAATGTTTTCACCGCTCTTTTTCTTTAAAATATCTTTTAATCCGTCAAAGGCGCCACCGCATATAAATAAAATATTTGTAGTGTCAATCGCCGTAAAGTCCTGGTTTGGATGTTTTCTTCCACCCTTTGGCGGGATGTTTACAGAAGCACCTTCAATTATTTTTAAAAGAGCCTGCTGCACACCTTCTCCTGAGACATCTCTGGTGATAGAACGGTTTTCGCTCATACGCGAGATCTTGTCCACTTCATCAATAAAAACGATTCCCTGCTGTGCTCTTTGGATATCCCCATCGGCTGCCTGAAGAAGTTTTGTCAAGATATTTTCAACATCCTCTCCAACATATCCCGCTTCGGTAAGACTTGTAGCATCGGCTATGGCAATAGGCACGTTGAGCACTCTTGCTATGGTCTGGGCCATAAGTGTCTTTCCGCTTCCCGTAGGTCCTATCAGGAGTACATTCGATTTTGCTATTTCAGTATCATCATCGGCTATATCATGCACCTTGAAAATTCTTTTATAATGGTTGTATACGGCTACACTTAAAAGTTTTCTGGCTCTTTCCTGACCGATGATGTAATCGCCTAAAAACTTGTCGAGTTCTTTGGGAGTCATAAGCTCATTTACGGCTTCTACAAGAGCATGAGAGCCTGCGCTTTCTTTTTCGTCGCCAAACATTATTTTATATGCAGATGTAACGCAGTTTCTACAGATATATACACCGTTTCCGGCTATGAGAGGATTTTCTTCACTCTCACTTGCTTCACAAAAACTACAGTGTCTGTGTATCATATGTTTTTCCTTTCAAATGGAATTCCTCTTTTTGTCTTTAATACAAAATCGCAAAGATCATGTACATAATGGTTTTGTGTATTTTCCAGTATATTTGCGGCATTTTCTTTTAGGGGTTTACCTGTTTCAAAAAGCTCTCTGTAGGCTGATTTTAATTCATCGATATCTTCTCTTTTGAGTTTTCTTCTTAAGCCTGTGAGATTTAAACCTCTAAGAGATGCACGGTTTCCTTCCGCCATACAAAAGGGAGGAACATCCTGGGCAAGAGCACTGGCTCCGCCTACCATGGCATAATCGCCGATATGGACAAACTGGTGCACGGGAGTCATTCCTCCTATGACAGCATAATCTCCCATTTCCACATGCCCGGCCAAAGTAGCGGCATTTGCCAAAATACAGTGATTGCCTATAATAACATCGTGACCCAGATGAACATACCCCATAAAAAGGTTGTGGGAGCCGATAATCGTTTTTCCGCCGCCGCCTTTTGTCCCGGGATTGAAAAGTGTAAACTCTCGGATTGTATTGTTGTCACCGATGATAAGTTCAACATCCTCACCGTCAAATTTCAGGTCCTGAGGGATGGAGCCGATTACGGCATGTGAAAATATTCTGTTATTTTTGCCGATGGTCGTTTTACCGTAGATACAACTGCCCTGAGCTATCGTAGTCCCATCACCTATGGTAGCCTGTGATGATACAAAACAATACGGTCCTATCTCAACATTATCGCCAATTACCGAACCATCTTCTATGATAGCCAGAGGAGAAATTTTACTCAATGTTCAGCCTTTTTATTTATCAACGATCATAGCTTTTAATTCTGCTTCTGAAACCAGAGCACCGTCTACATACGCCTTACCCTGAAGCAACCAGATCGAGCCTTTTCTTTTTATAACACTGATGCGGTATTCAAGTCTGTCTCCCGGTCTTACAGGAGAGCGGAATTTTGCCTTGTCTATGCTCATAAAATATACAACTTTGTTCGCCGCTTCCTCTTCAGTCATATCATCCATGCTTTTGAATGCCAAAATACCGCCGGCCTGAGCCATACCTTCTAATATCATAACACCCGGATAAATAGGGTGACCCGGAAAATGTCCTTGAAATACGTTATCACCGATAGTTACGTTTTTAAAGCCGACTAAAGTTTCATTTTTAACGATATCCGTAACACGGTCTAAAAGTAGAAAAGGGTAACGGTGAGGTATAATTTTTTGTATTTCCATAACATCCATAATCATGAGTGGGAGCCTTTATAAGAATAATTTCGGCTATTTTATCCAAAATATTATTAGATTATGATTAGCTTTTCTCGTACGTCTTCGTAAGTTTTTGCATCAAGTTCTATAGTCAGTTTTCCATCGGGTATGGTTTGCACAACGATAAGCGCGCTCAAATCATAGTTTCCACATGCCAGAACAGTTCTGAGTCTGAGTTCATCCTCATAGGAGGGGGGATTGAATATGAGCTCTTTTATATTTTGATACGCACCCGCGCATGCCGCATTAAATGTCTCTAAGGTGATAAACCTGATCTCTTCTCGGTTAAAGTAATGAATATTTGAAGCGCTGAACTCTATACGTCCCTGAGCTTTTTTTCTGGGAACGGTTGAATAGGAGAGGGCATAAGCGGCAATATTCGTATTTTTCCCCTCCAGGACTGTAAGAGAAAACTGGCGATAGTTTAGGAACTTCTCTTTTACTATCTTATAGTTTATATTTTTTTCTTCAAGCTCCATTCTGTGTCTGTACATTTGAAGTCTCTCTTCAATAGAAGCCGGAAGAATCTGCCCTGAGACCGGGGAAAACATCTCGTCCATCAGACGCTCTTGCTGTTGTCTTTGCATCGTGAGTCCGTAAATACACCCGCAGTAGTCCTGACGATAGAGCTGTTCCTCTTTTGTCACGCGGCTCTGTTCCTGTGTGCCTCCGCCTGAACGGTAATCCACTGCTATAAATTCAACCCCGTGCTTTTTATAAAAAATATCACCCGTTCTTTTTAGCTGCTCCTGAGATTTGAGCGGGCTCACAAGAAGAGTCGTGGTCATCTTTTTTTCACCGAGCTCTAAGGCTTTATGCGCACTCACATCAAAACGTCTGTCAAAACAGACCTCACATCTGGCACCTTTTTCCGGCTCGTTTTCCAGACCTCTGACAGCCTCCATCCAGGCTTGGAAATCATAGTCTCCCTCAATCAGGTCAATCCCGAGTTTTTTGCAAGAGCGCTGAACATCAAGGTAGCGTAAAGTGTATTCTGAATAGGGGTGAATATTGGGGTCATAAAAAAACCCCGTAAGTTTTTCCTCTGGATAATCGGCTTGAAGTTTTTCTAAAAAAAAGTGTGAATCGACACTGCAGCAGATATGTACTAAAATGGGAATTCCTTTTTAAACTTTATATAATGATTTTATTTTTGTATTTTCTAAACTTATTTTTTGTATTTTTTCCAAATCTGCTTTGTCCAGTACGAATGTACGGCTTTTTTGAACAAGGGAGATAATGTTCGCGTAAGAGCTCAGATCAACACTCTTTTCGTATAAAGCAGAGTTGCTGATGTAGGCGACGATATCTTCTTTTGTAATTTTTGTAAAATTCTCTATTATATTTTGTGCCATAAGGTCATTGACATATTCATCGCCCTGTAAAGATTTGGAAATCTTTTGCTGTGCTGTTTTTTTATCCAGACCTCTTTGATAAAGATGCAGACCGGCAAGATTTGACAAGGTATTGAGCCTGTTGCTGTTGGCACTGCCGTGTGCTATGTTTACGGGTAAAACCGAAGCAAATACGATGTTGCTCACAAAAACGGAAATAATGATTATCTTTTTACTCATGTGCAATCTCCTTTTGGTCATACAAGTTTATTCAAGCAAAGCTAATGGAATATAAATGCATTTTTATATTAGGAATATAGAAGGAATAAAAGGGTGGTTCAAAAAAGTTTCCACATGCCAGGACAATACTCTTGGCATGTGGAAGTGATAGAGATTATTTAGTTTCTGAGATCGTTATAGAGTTGATTGCGTCATTGCCTTTGATGGAGTCAAGAACTTTAAAGCTCTCAGCATCATCTTCTTCAATCCCGCCAAAGACAGTATGTACGCCGTCTAAGTGCGGAGTGTTTGCAAAACAGATGAAAAACTGGCTTCCTCCGGTGTTTGGTCCGGCATGTGCCATGGATAAAGTTCCGCGACGGTGACGAGAAGTGTTCAATGCAGTCTCACACGGAATAGCCCAGTCCGGTCCGCCTGTGCCTGTTCCGTGCGGACAACCGCCTTGAGCCATAAATCCAGGGATTACACGGTGAAAATTCAAGTCATCGTAAAAACCTGTTTCAGCCAAATGTGCGAAGTTTGCAACTGTGTTTGGAGTTTCATCAGGATAAAGTTTTATCCAGATATCACCTTTTGCAGTTGATACTTTAGCCCATTGAAGTTTGCTAAGCTCATCTTTTGTCAAATCATAAGATTTTAATTCTTTTCTTCCAAACATATTGTTCCTTTTTATAGTTATAGTTTTGGAATTATAGTTAAGTTTTCTAAATATTATAGATATAATCTTTTTTTGTATCTAAAATTTACTATGGATTATATCTCTTATGGAAGACTATGTGAGTAAAATACGTGAGTATTTACTGTTAAAAGTAAATACTATTACTATTAAACAAGCAAACTTTTACACTACATTGTTTATCCTTGCCTTTACCGCGATTTTTGCTTTTTTACTTATCAAAGAAAATTATCGTGATTATGAAAGAACACTGCATCATGATATGACAACCAAAAATATTGAAGTGCAATCTGCAGATTATAAAGAAAAAGTCAAAAAAACTTTAAAAACACTTTTGATTAAGAACACTATTGCTATCGCGACCCTGGCCTTTATCTTATTCGCAATAGTACTGGGGCTCAACAAAGTATTCAATACTATTCTACAAAGGGATACGCAGGCCTTTTTGGATTTTTTTGCAGATGCGGCGCATAATGAACAGGTGCTCAATCCCAATGCGATTTTTTTCAAGGACTTTAAGGTTATGGTGGGTTATGCAAATAATATGGTAGAAACCATCAGCGAACAAAAACGTACACTTCAGGAATTGAACCAAGGACTGGAAGAGAAGATCAGAAAAAAAACCGCAAACCTGCAAGAGACCAACAAAAATCTTGAAATAGAAAAAAAATTCTCCGAGGATATCTTAAATGCCCAAAAAGAGTTTTTGAGATATACGGTACATGAGACAAATACGCCTTTGAGTGTTATGCTCACAAGTATAGAACTGTTTGTGATGAAAAACGGAAAAGACAGACAACTCTCTAAGATAGAAGCGGCTGCAAAAAATATTTTTAACATTTATGATGATTTGAGTTATCTCGTCAAAAAGGACCAGGTGCAGTATCCAAAAATATCCATAGAACTGGAACAGTTTTTAAACAGCAGAATCGATTTCTTCTCAGAAGTGGCACAAATGTCAAAGGTGAGTTTCAACTACAGGGCAGATGCGAAGAATACTTATGTGTATATGAATGAGACAAAACTGCAGCGTGTTATAGACAATACGATAACCAATGCTATAAAATATACCTTGGCGAATGAGCCTATATTCGTAACGCTGAGTACAAACGGTATCTTTATAGATGTCTCCGTGTCTAGCAAATCAAAAGTGATTAAAGACACGGATAAGATTTTTGATGCGTATTACAGGGAAGAACAAAAGCGTGAAGGCTTTGGAATAGGTCTAAGACTTGTCCGAACTATCTGTGATGAGGAGAATATTTTGATCTCTCTTGATTCAGATGATGAAAAAACTACTTTTTCATATAGATTTAAAATGATGGGTGATTGATGAAAATACTGCTTTTAGAAGATGAAGTGATGCTCAATGAGTCTATACAGGAATATTTGGAGGTGCAGGGTCATAAGGTGGAGACTTTTTTTGACGGACTTGAAGCATACGAGGCTATCAAAGAAAGTGCCTATGACTTACTCATTCTGGATATTAATGTGCCGGGGATGGACGGGCTGAGCTTTTTGGAAAAACTGCATGATTTAAAAATACATGTGCCGACGATATACATAAGCGCATTGGTAGATATAGAAGATATCTCAAGAGCATATAATCTGGGGTGTTTTGATTATCTGAAAAAACCTTTTCACTTAAAAGAGCTGGCACTTCGCCTAGACAGGATAGTATTGTCTAATGAAACACCGAGAGTTCATCTGAGACTTTCAAAAAACTATAGCTATGATCAGGAACACTCAACCCTGCTTTTTAATTCAAAACCGCAAACACTTACCAGAAAACAAGCCCAGATAATAGATCTGCTTGCCAGAAACAGAGGCAGGGTGGTTGATTTTGAACAATTTCAAATATATGTATGGGATGAGCAGATAGTAGACAATGCGACAATCCGGGCTGAAGTAAACAGACTTAAAAAATTTTTGCATGAAGATATCATCAATAATATCAGGGGAATGGGTTATATGATAGACAAGCCATAAGCTCTTATTTATGGGGGTTAAATATGGCTTGTACCGTTTTTGTACCGTTTTTCTAAAAAGTCTATCACCATTTTTTCTTTTTTTGGAATATAGTGAGTATAAACTTTTAGAGTAATATCTAAGTTTTTATGCCCCAATATTGCCGATACCCACATAGGGTCAATTTGGTTGTTAAGCATCATACTTGCAAATGTATGTCTTGTATTGTGCAAACTTCTTCTTTCAAGACCAACTTTATCTAAAATCTCTCTGTAAGTATTATAAAACAAAGAGTTATTTGCATAATGAGAGACTTTATCGGATTTTGTAAATACAAATCCATTTAGCAAACCAGTTTCTAATCTTTGAGCCTCAAAATACTTTTTAGCCATTGGTAACATCTCTACAACTCTTTTGCTAGATGATGTTTTAGGCTCGTTTATAATGCCTTTAGAAAGCGTTTTGCTTATGGAAATTGTTTCTACTTCCAAATCTATATCAGACCATTTTAAAGCTAGTATCTCTCCGCTTCTTGCCCCAGTAAAAAAAGAAATTCCTAAAAAGTTTTTAAACTGACCTTTTGCAGATGATAAAATTAAATCTATTTCATCAAGTGTAAAAGGTTTTTGCTCTTTTGGAACTTGATTTATTTTTGGAAGCTTTACAACGCTAACGGGATTAGATACAATATCCTCATTTAAAATTGATAAATCAAAGACCTCTTTTAAAATAAACTTAACACGATTAATAAGAGTTCTTGAAAAGCCCTCATCAGCTATACTTTGATAAAAGTTTTTAAGGTTAATTGGTTTTACATCTGTTATTTTTTTATCTCCAAAAAATGAAGATATTCTACGAAATGAACTTTCGTAAGCTTTAAAAGTGTTATGCCTTACATTTTTTCTTTTATCGAGTATAACTTTGTCTAAATAATCATTTATTGTTGGTGCTGTTTGTTCCGAACCAAACCCTAGATTTTCATCTAAAGCACCATTTTTAAATTTACCAATAATGATATTTCGATTTACTTTTGTATCTTTCATTTTTGAGGATATAAATTTATCTCCAAAACCAAAATACAGTACACCATTTCGATTTTTAAACCTTAACTTTTTCATACTAAACCTTTATTTAGTTGGTTCCTAAATTCGGTAATAGCGTCCTCTATAAACACCAAAATTTTACCATTTTTTCTATAAAAATGTTTGCCCTCAATCAAGTATCTGAGCTGTATGTATCTGTTTACAGTGCTCTGAGATTTTCCTAGAAAATTTGCAACCTCTTTTTTTGTCGTGATAGGAGGAAGTAACTTGTTTAACTTCTCTAGCAGTATTCTGTTTTGCTCAACTAAAGCAGGTATCAGTTCTAGATTTTCAAAATTTACATTCATGCCACCACCCCTAACGCACTCTCGTTTGTTTGCGAGTAATTAAAATTACTCCCTCTCGTACAGACATCAAAGTTACTACTGCGTGAATAGACTGTATCTCCGAACTCATCTATAATCTCCATGACTTTGTTTGTGTCAAGTGTGACATAGATTCTAAAGTGATTCTCATCTATTAATTTTGTCAGAGCGAACAGAGAGTATCTTCTGTGAAGCAGTCTATATATGCCAAGTGGTGCCAAAGTTCGTGAACTGTTAAAGCGTGTCACTCTGTTTTTAAAGTACCAAGCGTTCATATATCTGTCTTTAACACTAAGATTTTCTTTTTTAGAAAGTGGAAGTGTCTTGTTTATGTACTTCATAATATATGCAGCACCGCCTCTGATATTGTCTTGAATGTCATTGGCTTTGGAATCAAACAGTCTAACAAAGGCTTTTTTTACTCTCTCAATTTGCTCCGTAGGAAGAAACATTAAGATGTGCGTATGCGGAGTTCCATCTTTGTGAGGCTCATTTACTCGAAAGTAAATACGGTTCTCTTTGGAAAGTTCTTTTAACGCTCTATCTTGGCGAAGCCTTGCAAACATTTTTGTAAGTGCTTTGACTGCATCTCTTGGCTCTATGTTGTTGTGCTTTGGATTAGAGACAAGCTTGCCTTGTTTGGTTGTTTTAAACCTATGATACTCGCTCGGCAGAGTGAGTGTCATAAAGAGGGGTTTTAATCCTCTTTGCTTTGCAACTGTCTGCAAAGTATTCACCCTATTCTGAATCTCAGCATAGTATCTGTTTGGTGAGTGATTGGCTGAAATGATAATATCAGCTAGTGGGATTGATGTTTGGTTGATGCGGTCATATAAAAAGCTGAAATCTAAAAAGCTCTTTTGCAATTCTAGTTTTTTCTCTGCGACATACAAGTCAAATTCTGAGAGACCATAATGGACTTTTTTACACTCTTTGGTATCTTTGTCCACAACTTCTTTATAATTAGTCAAGGTGCCTACGGCACAGCACACAGTTTCTCTCTCACTCAGGCGTGCCGAGCCGAAACTATGAGCTTTACCTACGGCACTACTACAAGTAAAATTTTTAGACGACGTAGCGTCTGAAAAATTATTACATGCAGCGTGCTTTTTATCTTTGTTTTTGCTACAATTCATTTGTTTTTCCCTCCGAGGAATTACAGTCAGGGAAGCCCTCCGCCAAGATTGCTTCTCTGACGCTTATTGTTTAATAACTATTTTGCTTTACCAATCTTTATTTGAGCAAAGTTTTCTCCATACACATTACATAATACTTTTACAGTATCACCGACTTTTTTATCAGCATATTGCTTTTCTAAACTTCTATCTACTGGGATATCATAATATTCCATTTGAACGGCACCGTTTGGTAAGATTTTTTTTTGCTGTATCTGAACAACATAGTCACCTTGAACTGATTCGCCACTAGTTTTATCTTTAAACTCTTTACCAAATCCATTTAGGAACATACCTGAAATTTCTACATTCATTTTATACTCCTCTTAATGCTTCGATTTGCTTTTTCATATCTACAGCTTTTGTATAATATACAATGTTATCTGCATCAAGCCCATGCTTTTCAATTCCTTCTATATCATGCACAATACGACTATAGAATTCCAATAATAAACTTTTAGCCTCTCTTAATTCTTTTCCGCAATCATCATCTATTAATGAATGTAAAGTGGCAACAATTAAAGAATTCATCGAAATTGATTCTTTCTCACCTAGCTTTTGTAATTGTTCTTTTAAGCTTGCAGGAAGTTTTAAACTAACAGCTACCTTTTCCTCTTCTTGTCGTTTGACCGATTTTATGATTTTGTTCTTATCCATTTTGGACTCCTTTTATAATGATACCTATATTGGTATTAGAAATGGTATCTTAATGAATATTAATTGTCAAGTTCATTTTTATAATTAAGCAATTACTTGAATTATATTTAATTGATTTACGATAGAATATATTAAATATATGGAGAATGCTGACTATGCAAGATATGGTATTAAAAGAAAAAAATAGACTTAATACTGGCTTATGGAGTATCGAACAAGTTTGTGGTTTGCACTATTTCATATTTGTCTTGTTATAGGTGTGCTATTTTGTACCGTTTTTGTACCGTTGTATAATAAGAAAATAGCAAAATAATGAGCTTAAGTGTTTATAGATTGGCTATTACAACTACCAAAAACAAGCCTTTTTACTTGCTATCTCTTATTTTCCACATAATATGATAGACAAGCCATAGATATTATTTTGTGTTTTTAATACACAAATGCTCAAGAATCACATAATTTGCCTGTTACATATCTTCACAATATTGAAATACACCACACTTTAAGCAATAAATATCTCCTTTGCTATGTTCATGCTATTTTTCTCTTTTAGTATTAGAATGTTAACTTTACACGGGGAGATAAAATGAAAAAATTCATGGCATTAAGCGCAATAACTGCAGGACTCTTAAGTTCTGTAAATGTATATGCGGCTGAAGATTTAAGTACAATGTTTTCTGAGGGGAAAACGAGCGGACAGATTCGTATGTTCTCTATAGACAGAACATATAACGGCACTGCCGGAAATACGACACACAGAAACGGCACTGCTCTTGGCGGTAACCTTAAATTTGAGACTGCTGCTTATGAGGGTTTAAGTTTGGGAACTGCATTTTATACAACAAATAAAATAGCATCCAGCCCGACGGTCGATCCGACTTTATACGGCATAGATAACAATGGTTATTCTATTTTAGGTGAAGCGTATCTTCAATACAAACGCGGCAATACCACTTTTAAAGGCGGTCGTCAAAAGCTGGACACTCCTTTAGCCGGAAGCGATGATGCCAGAATGGTTCCCAACCTTTTTGAAGCGTATCTTCTAATCAATACCGACTTGCCTGATACAACTTTAATCGCAGGACATGTGACTAGGTTCGCACAAGGTACATTTGGACGTGCATACGGTGCCGGCGGACTTGTGAGCGTGACTTCTGGTTATTCCGCATGGGATGCTTCGAATCAGGTTGGCGATTTTGTAAATATGGGTACATATGCAATCAATCAAGAAACAAGCGGCGTATCTGTAGTCTCTGCTACTTACACCGGAATTGAAAACTTGAAAATCCAGGTCTGGGATTATTATGCGCATAATATTTTAAATGCACTTTACGGGCAGGTTGATTACTCTTGGAAATGTTTATTGAGTGACAAGGTAAAACCTTTTGCGGGTGCACAGCTTATCAAAGAAAATGAAGTTGGAGACAAGCTTGCCGGAAGAACCGACGGTTTATATGTTGGTGCCAAGTTTGGTGCTAAAATTGAAAACTTCACGGCATATATCGCGTATTCTCAGACTACTGCAAACGAAGCAACAGATGCCGCAACGGAAAATGCTATCATAACTCCATGGGGCGGTATGCCTGCGTTTACTCAGGGGATGGTAACAAGACACCAATTCCTAGCAGGTACAAAAGCTAGTAAAATAGCAGCATCTTACAATTTCAAAGATTTGGGTGCCGACCTTTCTACTACCGTATACTATGCTTCTTTTGATATGGATGCAAACAGCGGCTATGGTGTTACAAGAGTTGCAACCGAACCAGGTTTTGATATAATCTATAATCCTGAAATGGTTAAAAAATTACAACTTCGCTTTCGTGGGAATTTCCCAAGCAAGTTTGCTGAAAGTGCAGCAGGTGACACAGGCTGGAACGAATACAGATTTATAGCAAACTATAATTTCTGATACTAAAGTAATAAAAGGAAAAAGATATGAACAAAGAACTTGTTGAAAAGATCAAAAACGATCCTAACTATCAAGAACTTGTTTCTAAAAGAAACGGTTTTGCGGTAAAGCTTTCAATCGCTATGTTGGTGGTTTATTTTACTTTCATTTTAACGATAGCCTTTAACCCGTCTGCATTGGGTACTCCTATTTCAGCAGATTCGGTTACTACGATAGGTATTCCGATCGGGATAGCTGTAATTATTTTTGCATTTATCCTGACGGGTATTTATACGAAAAGAGCAAATAGCGAATTTGACGATTTGAATAATAAAATCAAAAATTCTATAAAGGATAATTAATGAATAGAATATTTACATTTTTAATACTTTCTTGTGTTGTGCTTTTTGCTGCAGGCGCAATAGAGGGCGAGATTGCAAAGCAGGATCTTAATATGTCTGCCATTGTGATGTTTTTAATCTTTGTCGGCGGTACATTGGGTATCACGTACTGGGCTGCCAAACGTACGAAAAGTGCAAAAGATTTTTATACTGCCGGCGGTGGGATTACCGGTTTTCAAAACGGTATGGCAATCGCGGGTGACTATATGTCGGCTGCATCATTCCTTGGAATTTCCGGTCTTGTATACCTAAAAGGATACGATGGTCTTATCTACTCAATCGGTTTTCTTGTTGGTTGGCCTATTATTCTTTTCATGATTGCTGAGCCTTTGAGAAACCTGGGTAAATATACGTTTGCCGATGTTGCTTCTTACAGACTTCGCCAAACACCTATACGTACACTTGCGGCATCTGGTTCGATTGCAACTGTTATTCTTTATCTTATAGCTCAAATGGTTGGTTCGGGTAAACTTATCCAGCTTTTATTCGGTCTTGAATATGAGATCGCTGTAATACTTGTCGGTGTTCTTATGATTCTATATGTGACATTTGGCGGTATGCTTGCAACTACCTGGGTTCAGATTATCAAGGCTTTCTTGCTGCTATCGGGTGCTACTTTTATGGCGGTCGCTGTTATGGCGCATTACGATTTCAACTTCGGGGCGCTTTTCTCACATGCAACAGAGCTTAAAGGGATAGAAATAATGAGTCCGGGCGGATTGGTTTCAGATCCTATTTCTGCAATATCTCTGGCAGTTGCACTTATGTTCGGTACAGCTGGTCTGCCACACATTCTAATGAGATTTTTTACGGTAAGTGATGCAAAAGAAGCACGTAAATCAGTTTTCTATGCGACAGGTTTTATCGGTTATTTCTATATTTTGACTTTCATCATCGGTTTTGGTGCGATTGTTATGGTATTTCAAAATCCACAGTATTTGGATCTTGCAAAACAAGCTATTGACGGCGGTTCTCCTATTTTAGGCGGAAACAATATGGCGGCGATTCACTTATCCCATGCTGTTGGCGGTGACTTCTTCCTGGGCTTTATCTCAGCTGTTGCATTTGCAACTATCTTAGCTGTTGTCTCAGGTCTGACACTAGCCGGTGCATCTGCTATATCTCATGACTTATATGCATCTGTTATCAAAAAAGGTAACGTGGATTCACTAAAAGAGATGAAAGTATCTAAAATAGCGACAGTCGTTCTTGGTATCGTTGCTATCATTATGGGTATTATGTTTGAAAAACAAAATATCGCATTCGTTGTAGGTCTTGCTTTTGCTATCGCGGCATCTGCTAACTTCCCGATTTTATTCCTTTCTATGTACTGGAAAAAATTAACGACTCGCGGTGCTGTAATCGGTGGTTCTTTAGGTCTTGCTACAGCAATCCTTCTTGTAATCCTCGGCCCGATTGTTTGGGTGCAGATCTTAGGAAATGCAGAAGCAATTTTCCCTTACAAGTATCCGGCACTATTTTCAGTGACTGTGGCATTTGTCGGAATCTGGTTCTTTTCGATCACAGACAGCTCTCATAATGCAGAAGAAGAAAGAGAAGCATTTGAAGCTCAGTTTATCAGAAGTCAGACTGGTATAGGCGCAGAAGGTGCTTCAGAGCACTAGAATAAAACTTTTCTTTGCATGTGCTTTTTTTGCGCATGCAAAGAAAGCACTCTCGCATGTGGAACTTTCCACATGCCGAACTTTTGGAGTAAAATGAAGTGAGTATATTAGATCAAAGAAAACTTATTGAATCTATTCATCCCTTTGAATTGTTAAGTTCTACTGCGCTTGACAATCTGATGCGAAAGATTGACATAGCCTACTATCCTAAAGACACACTTCTAATATCAAAAAATCTTCCATCCATAGCATTTTATATAATTATCAAAGGTTCCGTAACAGAATACATAGATGAAGAGATTCACAATGTCTACGCTTCTGGTGACAGTTTTGATGCCGATGCCCTTATCTATAATAAAACCGAAGCCAAATTTCTTGTTGCAGAAGATCTGATCTGCTATGAGATTAAAAAAGAAGACTTCTTGGATTTGATGCAGGATAAACGTGTACAGGCTTATTTTTTACAAGATTTCGTAAGCCGCCATCAGCATTTGAAAGATTATGATGCTCAGGGTGATTTGACGCCGTTTTTAATGTCTCGGGTTTCAGACATGTATCTTCATCAAGCCTGTGTCGTTCAAAAAGAGGAAACGATTTATGACTCTTTGAAAAAAATGCGAGAACTCCAAGCCAGAGTTATAATTGTTAAGGATGATGCGAAGTATCTCATTGTTACAGATACGAATCTCATTGACAAAGTTTTGCTTGGAGATGTCCTGATTAGTGATAAAATCGAGCGTCTTGCAACGGCCCGCATCATCAGTATAGATATCAATGACTTTTTATTCAATGCTCTTTTGCTTATGACACACAATTCGATAAAAAGAGTCGTTGTCATGCAAAACGGCGAGATCAAAGGTGTCTTGGAACAGCTGGACCTGCTGAGCTATTTTGCAAATCACTCCCATTTGATTGCAACGCAGATTGACAAAGCAAAAACAAAAGAAGAGCTTCAGGACATACAAAAAGATTTAAAGAACCTTATACTTTCACTTCACTCAAAAGGGGTAAAAGTAAGATACATCACAAAGCTCGTCTCAACTTTAAATGAAAAAATGTACGCAAAAGTCTTCGGGATGTGTGTTGATAAGTCTCTTCGGGACAAATGCGCATTAATTGTTATGGGCTCTGAGGGGCGCGGCGAGCAGAGTATAAAAACAGACCAGGACAATGCACTGATAATTGAAGACGGCGTAGATGTGGAACTGTTCTATGAGCCTATGATGAAATTGAACTCCTACCTGCTAGAACTTGGATATCCAAAGTGCAGCGGCGATGTGATGGTAAGTAATTCACTGTGGAGAAAGGATGTTCAAGGGTATAAAAACACTATAGATACCTGGACACATAGTCTAAATGAGCAGAACCTGCAAAATCTCAGCATTTTTCTGGATGCAAAATGCGTATCGGGAAATTCAGCTCTCTTGGATGAGCTTGTTCAGTATTTGCAAAATACTTTTTATTCCCGTGATGATGTTTTGGCGCATATGGCAAAGGCTGTTTTGAATTTTGAAACGCCCTTATCCATGTTTTCAAGTTTTGTTTTGGAGAAAGAACATAACAATAAACTTGATTTGAAAAAAGGTGGTATTTTTGCACTTGTTCACGGTGTAAGAGTCTTGTCTTTGGAATGTAAAATAAGTGAGACCAACACGATTGAAAGAATCAAACAGTTGAACAACAAAGGGATTATTGATAAAAACTTTGCAACTGAGTTGATAGAGAGTTTTGACACTTTGTCTTCTATACGTTTAAAAGCGATGTTAGAGTCAAAGGATTTGGATGAAAGCAATTATATAAATCCTAAAAAACTTGAAAAGATACAAAGAGATTTATTAAAAGACAGTTTCAAAATCATAAATAAATTCAAAAAATTTATGAGCTTTCATTTTCATTTACAGATGGTAAGCTGATGTTTTTTAATTTTTTTGATAATTTTAAAAGAAAGAAAAATTTATCAAGGTTAAAAGATCAAAACTTCAGTTTTTTGTTTGATGAATGCGAATCGGGAGAGTATGTTGTTTTTGATACGGAAACAACGGGTTTAAATCCCAAAGAGGATGAAATTCTTTCAATCGGAGCCGTCAAGATAAAGGATAACAAAATCCTGACGTCGCAGACTTTTGAGATCTATTTGAAACCCTCCAGGGAGATAAACTTTAAAAGTATCGAGATTCACGGTATCAGACCATGCGATTTGCAAAATGCTACAAATGCACAAGACGGTATCAGGGAGTTTTTAAGATTTATAGGTTCGCACCCTTTAATAGGTTATTATTTAGAGTTTGATGTTGCAATGATAAACAAGTATATAAAACCTATGCTTGGAATAACGTTGCCCAACAGGATGATTGAAGTTTCTGAGATATATTTTGAAAAGAGAATTACATTAATACCTCAAGGAAATATTGATTTACGCTTCGATACAATCTTGAAAAATTATGATATTCCCAATATGGGAGTGCACAATGCCGTCAATGATGCTATCATGACAGCGATGATATACTTAAAATTAACAATGGAGAAATAAATGTCAGAAATACAGATAAAGCCAGTTTTTAAGCCAAATAAAGAGTTTAGCAAAAATGCTAGAATAAAAAATATGTGTGAATACCAAGCTTTGCAGGAAGCGGCGACTGAGGATTATGAAGGTTTTTGGGGAAATTATGCAAAAGAGAAACTCGATTGGATAGAGCCTTTTACGAATACAATGAACGAGAGCAATTTCCCTTTTGTTAAATGGTTTGAGGGCGGAAAGCTGAATGTTTCATCCCAGTGTATTGATCGTCATCTGGATTCTCGTAAAAATAAAGCGGCTATTATCTTTGAAGGCGACAGAGGGGATAAGCAGATCATCACATATCTTGAACTTTACTATAATGTGAACAGATTTGCGAATCTGTTAAAAAGTGAGTTTGGCGTAAAAAAAGGTGATCGTGTCGTAATCTATATGCCGATGATTCCAGAAGCAGCGTATGCAATGCTGGCATGTGCAAGAATCGGAGCAATCCACTCTATCGTATTTGGCGGGTTCTCTGCAGAAGCACTTAAAGACAGAATCGAAGATGCAGATGCGAAGGTTGTGATCACGGCAGACGGAGCATACAGAAAAGATAAGCCGTATATGCTCAAGCCGGTTGTAGATGAAGCACTAAGCGGTGCAACTCCTGTACAAAAAGTTTTGGTTGTTGAGAGAAACGGCGAAGATGTTACATGGGTGGCAGGACGTGACTACTCATACAATGAGCTGATTAAACATCAGGACACGAAATGTGAACCGGAAGTTATGGACAGTGAAGACCCGCTTTTCTTACTCTACACCTCAGGTTCAACAGGAAAACCAAAAGGGGTGCAACATAACTCTGCAGGGTACATCCTTTGGGCTCAAATGACAATGGAATGGGTATTTGACGTTAAAGAAAATGACACATACTGGTGTACAGCCGATGTGGGCTGGATTACGGGACATACGTATATAGTTTACGGACCTCTTGCAATGGGAGCGACAACAGTTATGTTCGAAGGTGTGCCTACATATCCGGATGCAGGTCGTCCTTGGAAAATGGTGGAAGAGTATAAAATCAACCAATTTTATACAGCGCCTACAGCCATTCGTGTTTTACATAAAATGGGTGAGGACGAGCCGGGCAAATACGACCTTTCAAGTTTAAAAGTTCTTGGAACTGTTGGTGAGCCTATCGACCCACCGGCGTGGAAGTGGTACTATGAAGCAGTCGGTTCAAGTAAATGTGCTATCGTTGATACATATTGGCAGACTGAGACAGGCGGTCATATCGTATCACCTCTTCCTGGTGCTACGCCTATTAAGCCGGCATGTGCAACATTTCCGCTTCCTGGAATCATGGCAGAGATTTTAGATCCTAAAACCGGTGAAAAAGTAGAAGCAGGCGAGAGCGGATATATGTGTGTTACCCGTCCTTGGCCATCTATGATTCGCGGTGTTTGGGGAGATGAGGAAAGATTTGTTAAATCTTACTTCGGAGATGTAAAAAAAGATGGTAAGCCTGTTTATTTTACAGGAGACGGTGCCGTTTATGATGATGAAGGATATATCACGATTACAGGCCGTACAGATGATGTTATCAATGTTTCAGGTCACAGAATGGGCACAGCCGAAGTTGAAGCTGCCATTAAAAAGCATGCAAATGTAGCTGAAGTTGCAGTTGTTGGAAAACCACACCCTTTAAAAGGTGAGGGTATTTTTGCTTATATCGTTTTAAAGTCTGATGATGGTGTAGCCGATGAAGTTGAAGAGGTCAAAGCAATCAACAATATTATTAAAAAAGAGATAGGAAATATCGCTTTATGTGATGATATGGTGTTTGCTCCGGGACTGCCGAAAACTCGTTCGGGCAAGATTATGAGAAGAATTCTCCGCTCAATTGCCAAAGGCGAAAAAATCACTCAGGACATCTCCACTCTTGAAGATCCAAGTGTAGTTGAAAAAATCGAGGCAATGGTAAAGTAGGTTTTCCTACTTTTCCACATGCCCAAGCTTCCGCCCCCTTATTTTATAAAAATCCATCTGCTCGCGATAAAATTTTACATTCTTCCCTATGGATACAATTCGTAAAAATGGTACAATTGCATAATTAAAACAAAAAGAGAAATAATGGAACTTTGTGTCGCCCTTGATTTACCAACAAAAGAAGATAATCTTGCCTTGGTACAAAAGCTAAAAGAGTATGATGTGTGGCTGAAGGTTGGTCTGCGCTCCTATATAAGAGACGGAGAACAGTTTTTAAAAGATATAAAAAAAATTAATCCTGATTTCAAAATATTTTTGGATTTGAAGCTTTATGACATACCAAATACAATGGCTGATGCCGCTGAATCGATAATGGGTCTGGGTGTTGATATGTTCAATGTTCATGCAAGTGCGGGTAAAAGAGCTATGAAAGAGGTGATGGACCGACTGAGCTCTTATGAAAAAAGACCGATAGTCTTGGCAGTTACCGCTCTTACCTCTTTTAATGAAGAAGAGTTTGGTGATGTTTATGAAAAAAGTATTGCAGACAAAGCGGACCAGTTCGCAAAAGATGCGTATGACAGCGGACTTGACGGCGTTGTATGTTCAGCGTTTGAGAGCAGATCTATCAAAAATATCACAGCTAATGGATTTTTGACTTTAACTCCGGGTATTCGTCCTTTTGGAGAAGATGCGGGAGACCAGCAGAGAGTTGCAGATATCGGTTTTGCCCATTCTGAAAAGGTTGATTTTATAGTTGTAGGACGTCCTATTTATAAGGCTGAAAATCCGGATCAAGTAGTGCAAAAGATTTTAGAAAAACTATAAAGATATATTTCTAACTTTCTTTTTCTACCCGCTTTATTAATTCTTGAAATTTTTTGGAAGTGTACGCAATCTTGATAAGTTTATTATTCTCATCAATTTTGTATGTACCGGTAGAATTAACGAAAATTTGAGGTTTTAAGTCCTCTCTGGTTCTCAGGTTGAGGACTCTAAAACTAAGGTTATCCAATATCAGCGGTGACTCATCCTGATTTTCAAAATAACTAAGCACCATATGGTACCTTCCGCTAAATTTTTCATATACAGTTGTAATAAACAGCTTCTCTTGTTCGAATCCAAGTTTTAAGAGAGTGAAATATTTTATAATTGCATAATCTTCACAATCTCCATATCCCAAAGTCAAAAATTCTTTTGGAGTTTCCCAATAATCTTCCTGATTCTGATTCAATTTGTCAACCTGAGGCAAGAGCTGGTTCAGATAAAAATTCACTTTTAAAAGCTGCTTGTCTTTTGTGTCATTTTTATAAGAATTTATCGTATCAAAATAGTCAACTATTCTGTTTTTTGCTATTTTTCCGGAATGCAGGGAAATTTTATCTATTTCCCCTTCTGTAAAATGAGGATAGGATGAAGCGTACAATGCAAGGGAAAAAGTAAATATAAATATCGCTTTTATGGTTCCATTCCTCTGAATAAAAATTTATTTCTGATGATTATAATATTAAAAAGATTATAAAGCAATTATATTTAAAATTTATGTTGTATAGTATCCCATAAATTGTAAAGAATAATTTCATATACTTAAGCTATATGTTATAAACATCTGACTATAATTTCCCTCTTCAAAAGGACAAGTGGGTGAGCGGCTGAAACCACATCCCTGCTAAGGATGCGTACGGGTAACTGTACCGAGGGTTCGAACCCCTCCTTGTCCACCACTGAAGCATATTCATATTCTCATAAATTATAAATCACTTGCAAACATTTTTAAAAACAGATATAATTTCATCGATGAAAGATGAGGTTCGAGTTCATCTTTAGTGCAATAATTAAATATTCTGCTAGACCGAACAACTCTCCCAAAATTTTGATTCCGCTTCCACTAAAGAAGTGTATTTTCCTATTAGAGGTATTATTATGGCGCAATTGCTAAATGGAACTGTTAAATGGTTCAACGAAGAAAAAGGTTATGGATTTATCCAGCAAAATGATGGCGGTGGTGATTTATTTGTACATTTTCGTCAAGTAAACAGCACTGGACCTGGTCGTGTTTCTTTATCAGAAGGTCAAAAAGTAACATACGAAATTGGTGAGGGACAAAAAGGTCCTCAAGCTGAGAACGTAACTGCACAGTAAGTAAAACTTACATCCTATTTTAATACTTAACGATTTCTATTTGAAATTGTATAAGTTTAAAATAGATATTTATAAAATTCCCCCCCCCCCTTTAAACTTCTATCTACAAAATGTCCTCAGGTACAATATACAATATATATTAATTATTCTATTATTTGTCAATACTAAAATTTTCAGGAGTCTGTTATGGCATCATATATAGGAAAAATTGATAGTTTAGATGGCACATTTTACGCAAAAAGCGCTGACGGTTCGCTTCGTGAATTATCTATTGGAGATAAGCTTTACGAAGGTGAAATTATTGTTGGTGATGATGGAAATAGTGCTATTAATAGCATTATAGTTTCCATGAATGATGGAAATGACATTATAGTTCTTGGAACTCAAACACAGGCTCTTGATGCATCTCTTACCCAAGAAGAATTTGCAGAAAACGAAACAGTAACTGAAACTAGTTCAATACAGTCAATGTTGGAAAAAAACGGTGATATAGATAGTGATAATATCGAAGATTTACAAACTGCTGCCGGTGAAGAAACAGGCGGAGCAGAATCAACAGATGGTATTCATGCCAATTTTGCCGAATCTAATGATGCAAGTGCTGACGTAAATGCAAATGTAGGCGGTAGTGCATTTACAAGTGAAGAAAATATTGATACACATAAGGTAGATGAAAGTGAAGAATCGCGTCGTGTTGAAGGAAGTGTAGATGAGATATTAGAATCTGTGACAGATACAGAGATCGCTTCCATGGTAGGCAATGTAGCCGATCTTACAGACGCAGCCAATGAAGCAGCCACAGCCGCCGATGCAGCCGCAGCCGCAGCCAA
>JAHJEG010000042.1 GCA_018825665.1 bacterium
TATAATCTAATAATACTTTGTGATACTAATGTGATACATTTTTGATAGAGTTTTTCTAGAACTTTTTAATATGAGGAAGATTATATGGCAAGATTAGTTGTTCTAGGTGGTGGTGTTTCAGGACACACAGCTGCGACATTTGCAGCAAAATGGTTAGGGTCAAAACATGAGGTAGTCGTAGTGACTCCAAATTCAAAATGGAACTGGATTCCGTCGAATATTTGGGTCGGTGTAGGAGAGATGAGCAAAGAGGACGTTACTTTTGATTTGGCGCCTGTTTACGCAAAAGCGGGTATTACATACAAGCAGGCAAAAGCCGTATCTATAAATCCAGAAGGCAGTGAAGCTGTAGACAAGCCTTTTGTGAGTATTGAATTTACGGAAGCGGGAAAAGAAGGAACGAGCGAGAATATAGAGTATGATTATCTTATCAACGCTACCGGACCGAAGCTGAATTTTGCTGCTACTCCAGGCCTTGGCGATGCAAACGGACTTGGCGAGCATACTGTTTCGGTATGTACGGCAGATCACGCTGAGCATGCAAACCATGAGTTTAAAAAATGTATCGATAAGATGAAAGCAGGAGAGCGTCAAAAGTTCTTAATCGGAACAGGTCACGGTATGTGTACGTGTCAGGGTGCTGCATTTGAGTACATTTTCAATATTGAACATGAGCTAAATAAAGCCGGTGTCCGTGACATGGCTGATATCAAATGGATCTCCAATGAGTCTTTCTTAGGTGACTTCGGTGTTGGCGGACTTCATATGAAAACTATGGGTTACGCGGTAAGCTCGAAAATCTTTGCAGAGTCTCTGTTTACAGAGCGTGGCGTTGATTGGATTATCGGTGCACACGTAAACAAAGTAGAAGCAGGTAAAGCACATTACGAACTTCTAGACGGAACAATGGGTGAAGAAGAGTTTGATTTTTCAATGCTTATCCCTCCGTTTGCAGGTGTCGGCTTAAAAGCGTATAACAAAGCAGGTGAGGATATCACTGCTACTGTTTTTGCTCCAAACGGATTCATGAAAGTGGATGCAAACTATGCTGCAGGTGCTTATGAAAACTGGAAAGCAAGTGACTGGCCTAAAACGTATCAAAACCCTACATACGGAAATATGTTTGCATGCGGTATCGCATTTGCACCGCCGCATCCAATCTCAAAGCCGATGAGTTCACCAAACGGAACCCCAATCAACCCTACGCCTCCAAGAACAGGTATGCCATCAGGAATCATGGGTAAAACTGTCGCTCACAGTGTTTGTGACAGAATCCTAAAAGGCGAGGAAGCTCCGTTGCATGAAGCGTCTATGGCTCATATGGGTGCTGCTTGTGTTGCATCTGCCGGTAAAGGGCTCTTTGACGGAACTGCGGCTGCGATGACGATTTATCCTGTTGTACCTGACTTTGAGAAATATCCTGGTACGGGTCGTGATACGGACTATACATTTGGTGAGATTGGTCTTGCAGGTCACTGGATCAAACATATATTACATCACTTGTTTATTTGGAAAGCCAAGCTAAAAACCGGCTGGACAATGATCCCGGAATAGTAATACAAAATCTATGCCGTCTCCTGGGAGACAAGTTTTCGCTGAGAATCATTCCGTGATTTTTGGCATTGGATTATAGTCCTTAAGTGCCATAAAGGCTAGCATTCATAAAGCGGGCTTCGCTTGTTTTATGTGTTTAAAATTAATAAAAAGGAATCTACAATGGCTGGAAAAAAAGAAGAAGCAAATATCAAAGCGTATAGTCAAAATTTTACGACAATGACACCTGGTCCGTTTGCTAAAAAAATGAGAACATGTGTTTTATTTCAAATAATCAGATTTATAGTAATAAACCTTAAAATGCTGGTAGTGGTAAGTAAAAGCCACTAATCCTGCAAAGTATCTCGGCTTGTCCGGGGTGCTTCCACTCAAAAATCCCACCCAATTTTTTAACAAGGCATAAAAATGATTAGAGAGATAATCACCTATCCCACTCCTCCAAGCGTGCAGTACGGAACAGACGTACGAGTGTTTGATGAAGCTTTATTCGTTTTAATAGATGATTTAAAAGACACTATCATAGATAAGGATTTGGAGGGTCTTGCGGCTTTTCAAATAGGCGGATACTTCAATGTTGTCGTGATTAAAAAAGAAGATGGCAGTTTTTTGGAGCTGATAAACCCAAGACTTATCAGTACAGAAGGAAAAATAACCACAACAGAAAAAACGGCCTATTTCCCGGGTCTGAGTGCTGAGATAAGCAGATATGACAATATAAGCATAGTCTATCAAGACAGAGAGGGCAAAAATATGTCCCTACGGGCAAACGGTGCTTTTGCGGTTTTGATTCAGAGAAAACTAGATTATACTTTTGGCGCAAATTTTTTGAGCAAACTCTCAAAAGAGGAGAGAAAAAAATTTGAGAAAAAGCTTGAATTTGGTATGGATATAGCTATCTCCGAATCTTGTCCTACAACTTTTAAAAGAGATTATTTCTCTAAAGTTGCCAATGCAGCCATGATAGCAATGCTGCTTTTGCTTGTGTCCTCTTTGTTTATTTCAGACGAGAATACGCTCTTGGGCATGTGGAAATATCAGGTGTATCTCTCTTTTGGCGTACTTATCCTCAATATAGGATATTTTTTCTATGGACAATATGAGGGAAAAAAATACAGCACATGCACGAGTTGCCAAATCGGTAATCTTATTGGTACGGTCGTTATATCTCTTATTAAACTTACATTGATTATGATAGTCTCTTACTTTATACTATAAGAGAAGATATGAATAAACTACTCCCTAGTCTGACCAAGACGCAAGATGTTTTCATAGCATCAAAGGACAAGATAATTTTAGACTGGGTGTCTTACAGCGCTCCTAAAATAATCTTATCAGAGCATAAAATAGAGCCGGAAAAATTCATAAGGGATTACGCCGGAGGTGTTTTTGATTATTTCATGGGAGTGATATCCGGAGATGTGGAGATTGGAAGCTGCCCTGTCATGCAGAGTCTTTTGGCGTATCTAAAAGACAGAGAGATAAGTGCGGATGAACTATTTGAGTTGTGCAGCCATTTTAGACGCTCCATGATCGACTTTACCTATGATGCAAATATAAACTCAAAAGAATCTTTTGATGAGATCTCATATATCTTTGACAAAAACTTTAAGGGGATTTTGAAGTTTTATACGGATACTTTGTTTCAGAGGCTGATTGATGCCAGACATGAGGCACTGCAGGCCTCTCAGGCAAAAGAGTATTTTTTATCAAATATGTCACATGAGATCAGAACACCGCTTAATGCTGTCTTGGGTTTTGTAAACCTTCTGATAGAGGAGGATATTTCCAAAAAACATAGAAATTATTTGGGAATAATCCTCAATAGCGGTGAAAATCTTTTAAGTATTATCAATGCTATTTTGGATTTTTCAAAACTTCGCAGCGGCGAGTTTACCATTGAGCCGAAAATATTTACGCTTCACGACGAGATAAGTCACACTATGGAGCTTTTTGTTGCAAGCGCAAATACTAAAAATATAACGATTACCTCATTTATTGACCCGAGAATACCAAAAGAGCTTTTTGCAGATGCCCTGAGAATCAAGCAGATACTGTCAAACCTGATAAGCAATGCTATAAAATTCACTCCTGCGGGGGGAGTAATCGCCGTCGAAGCCAAATGTAAAGATAAGGTTCTCAATATCAGTATTACAGATACGGGAATAGGCATCTCCGATAATGATATCAAAAAAATATTCTCAGCCTTTGCCCAGGCTCAGGAGAGTGAACTCAACAAAAGCGACGGAACGGGACTTGGACTTTCTATATGTCAGCAGTTGGCTGAGCATATGGGCGGTAGCGTCAATGTGGAGTCAAGTATTGGAAAAGGGAGCAAGTTCTGGCTGGAGATTCCCATAGAGGTGCATAGTGTTGAGTGCCAGATGCTTGAAGATATCGAGGAGTTTAAATCTCTGAAAATAGTGTTGTATTCCAAGAACAAAGATAAGGCATTTCAACACGATTCGCTTTTGAAATATTCAAAAATATTCGGCATGGATATAGAGATAGTAGATAGTTTGGATATCCATTATGATATTGCGATTTTTGTACATGAAAATGTAGACAATCAGTTTATAGAAGCAATAAGCAATTCTGATAAGAAATATATTGCGCTGATGAGCAAACTGTACGACAGATATGAGAAACAAAATCATATACTGCCTATGTGCTTTCCATTGTACTGCTCCAAGATCAAAACAACATTTCTGGAGCTGTTATATCCGCATAACAATTCTCCGCATCTTCATAAGGTAAACAAGCAGTTTGAAGGGCATATTCTGGTTGCTGAGGATAACGAACCGAATCAGGAACTGATAAAAATCATACTGAGTAAATACGGGCTTACTTTTGATTTGGCAAAAAACGGTGAGGAAGCCTGCCGTTTATACGAAAAGAACATATATGATTTGATTCTTATGGATGAGCAGATGCCTGTTATGGATGGAAACGAAGCCGTTCAGAGAATCCTGGAATATGAGAAAGAAAATAACTTGGAGCACACTCCCGTATCCGCTTTGACTGCAAACGTCATTAAAGGAGCCAGAGAAAGAGGGCTCTCAAGCGGATTTGATTCATTTTTGGGAAAACCTATTATATTAAAGGAGCTCGAAAGAGTATTTGAGAATTATCTCAAAGAGGGCACTTTTGAGCCCGTAGTCCAAAACAAAAGCAACCCGCAAAGTCGCACTGTAAACGGACTTGATGCAAAAAAGCTATGTCTTGAGCTTATGCTCAATGAAGAGGAGCTTTTAATGCTTCTCACACTTTTTATAAAAAAAGCGGCAAATAATTTAGTTGAACTCGAAGATGCAATCACTAAAAAAGAGTACAAAAAAATAGCTCTCATAGCCCATTCGATAAAAGGTTCAAGCGGAAATTTCAGGATAAAGGTTTTGCAAGAGAGTGCAAGTGAAATGGAAAATATGGCAAAAAATGAAAATACCCAATACGATTATGAAGGGATGTTTGAAAAGATTAAGCACAGAGTGCAAGAGATAAGTATCTCTTAGGTGCCCGGGGCTATTCCTCTATGTAATAGCCTATACCCGAAGCATTTTTTATGATGTCTGTCTCTAGTTTGTTTCTTAGTCTCCAAACCAGGGTTCTTACACTGTTCTCCGTAGCGCCGTTTTCATCCCAAACATAGTTCATCGCCTGCTCAAAACTGACGACAAGACCCAGCTGGGCTACAAGAAGTCTTAAAAAAGCGTTCTCTTTTTTTGTAAGTTTTATTTTCTTTCCATTGTAAAATGTCTCGCAAATACTTATATCAAGGTGATATTTGCCTCCAAAGGGAACGATAGGCTTATCTTCTGCTCTTTTTGAATACAGAAGTTTTTCAAGATTTAATTTATCGACTTTAAGGTTGTCAATGTCGTCTTTTCTTTCATTTTCCACCTGATATTTAAAAAGTGCCATCTGTATGGTTGCATGCAGTGAATTTGGATCGAAGGGCTTGACTATGTATCCGTAGGGCTCGGTAAGTTTTGCCTGAGAGATAATCTCATCATCACTGTAGGAGGTTAAAAAGATAAAAGGGATATTGTATTTTTTTCTAACAATTTTTGCCAACTCAATCCCGTCATTGCTCTCTTGCAGAGATATATCAATAATGACAATATTCGGTTTATAAGCATTGATCTTATTTTTCGCGTCAGCGGAATTATCACACATTGCTAAGACCTTATACCCCTGTTTCTGCAGAGACATATTCAGGTTTAAAGCTGTGATTTCATCATCTTCCACAATTATAATAGTCTGCTCACTCATAAATAAAAACCTTTTAATCAAAAAAATATAATTACTTTGTGATAATTTATATGGAAGTATTATAATATAACTTTTTATTATTTACA
>JAHJEG010000043.1 GCA_018825665.1 bacterium
ATTTACTAGTTGTATAATAAATATTATTTTTATTTTTTCTAAGATAAAATGTGTAAATTCAGAAGGAGAAACAATGAATAAAATTATTAAAATCGCACTTGGTGCGGCTATCGTTTTAGGTATGAGCGCTACAACTGCCAGCGCAGATGTTGCAAAAGGTCAAAAACTTTTCACTAAAAAATTAAAAGCTCCATGTGGTATGTCTGGTGCCGCTATGGCTGGTAAGCACACTCAGGGTGAGTGGGAAGAGATTTTTGAGGACGGCGGTCTTGCTGATGAAATCAAAAAACTTTGTCCTTCTGTGAATGACGGAGCTATCAAAGATAAATATATTGAAGATTACTATGATTTCTTCAAAGAATACGGAAGCGACAGCGGAAACGTTCCTTCTTGCTAAATACATTTTGAGTCACATTCGTGACTCAATCTTCTACATTTTTTAAATATTCAGCCTTTTTACTACTTTTTTAATTTATAATCCTCCCATGAAATACTTTACTCTACCCTTCTTTGCTTTTATTATTTTATTTTTTGCAGCCTGCTCGAGTGAAAAGACGAAACCTCTCAACTTGCCAAAACTGACAAACAAGGGCGTTAACGCATTAAATGCACAGACACCTTATCTTGCAAATAGCATCTTGCCAAATCTTTTAGGCTATGATATAGACCACTTTACGGCCTTTGAATCGGGTAAGCCCGTAAATATAATGCGTGTTCGTTATAACACTCAAGAAGCGATGATAATAACACCGACCAAGACAGAAGATTTTTCCAGCAGTTATATAAAGAGCATAACAATTACAAGCGATTTGGTGCAAAATCCGTTTAACCTGAGCATAGGTGATACCCTTGATGCAAATGCATTTTCCAAATGCAAGACAGCAGATGAGATTGTTTGCAAAAATAAAGGCTTTGAAAATATAAAAATAATATTCACAAAAAACAAAAACGGTACATATATACTCAAAGAATTTGTCTGGGCTGAAGATGACAGCAAGTTTTGAGTGCTTTAATACACGCTCTGAAATAACAAAGTTCCTTGCACTCGAGAATAATCTTTTAGCATTGGGCACCAGGTATCATGGTATAAAAGTGCTATCGGCACAGGACTGCAAAACAAAGTACAGCATAAAAAATAAGTATATAAACGCACAGACTACCGCTCTTTCATTCAGCCCTGATGGAAAACTCCTCTGTTTTAGCTCCGATAACACGATACACATACTCCACATGCCAAGCGCAGAGCTTCTAAGAACAATCCGGATACAAGATGAAGAGATAACAATCTTGGAGTTTGATTCCTCTTCCACGTATATCATTGCAGGCACTAAAAGCGGCAGAGTATTTCAATACATGCATACGGAAAGCTCCTTGCTTGCGAGACTTTGCTCGTTTTCAAATAAAAAAAGCGCTCACAACCCTATCGGTGCATTTGCATTTTACGATAAGCTCCTGGCATGTGGAGGAGATTTTGGCAGTATATATCTAATCAATATCTACTCCAAATCGAATAAAATAGTTTTAAAGAACGGTAATTCTTACATCAGCGCCTTGTGCTTTTTAGATGAATATACCCTCATAAGCGCAAATACAGACGGAAATATATACGTAAGTACTTTTAAACACGCGGATGAAACAATCCAAATAAATACACCGTTTGAGAACATTTCTCAGATTATTCTTATGCCGAATCCGGATTTTATACTTATAAATACACAAACGGATTCTCTTGCGCTGGTAGATATAAAAAAGCGTAAAATTATTCAGTCTAGATATATACAACTCCAAGATGAGATACAAACGGTTGCTCTTGCTTCCAGCTCCCGTTTATTTCTTGCACTGAAAAACAATAGAGTACTCGGCTATGAATTGCTCAATACCGCAAGATTAAAATCACTCATTGTCCACAACTCTCTTGATGAAGCATTTGAACTTGTTAACAGTGAGCCTATGTTCAAAAATTCTGAAGCATTGCAGGAACTCGAAGAGAGCTATCAAAAGATTTACCTGCGAGCTTTGGATGCCCTCAAAAACCAAAATAAAAGCCTGGCGATACAACTGACCGATATGTTTAAAACAGTCGCCTGTAAAAAAGATGAGATAAAACAGCTCTTTAGTGCTTTTGAACATTATCCGAGATTCAAAACCCTCTTCCTTGAAAAAAAATATGCGCTTGCCTATGCTATGAGCACGAAGTTCCCGCCTTTGCAACAGACGCATCAGTATATACAGATGGAAAACATCTGGAGAGAGACCTTTAAAAATGCCCAAAGACATATACTGCTCCAAAGAGAGGACGATGCCCGCTCCCTGCTAAAGGATTATGCAGCAGTCAGCTCAAAACGAGAGATTATCCAGCTTATACTCAAAAACAACAAGCTTTTTATAGAGTTTTTAAAAGCCGTTGGTGACAAAGAGTACAAAAAAGTGCATGACATATCAAAAAAACATAACATCTTTACCCAAATTCCAAGCTATCTCGCACTGCAAAACGAAATCGAACGCTCCATCAAAGAGATTGCGGAGTGTATAAACAAAGGTGAAATCACTTTGGCGAAGCAGTATTTATCAAAAATTGAAAATATTGATACCTTGGACAAAAAAGTAAAGGAGTTACATGCGGAGTGTGACTATGTTCTGCATCTTCAAACCGCTTATGCGGAGAATGATTTTTATACCTGCTACACTCTTTTAGATTCTCATATCTCTCTTAGCTCTACACAGCTTGGCGGTTTACTGCAAAACCATTGGATAAAACTGATAAAAAAATGCGAAAGCTACGCGCTAAAAGCTAATATCAAAGATATTAAAACAGCACTCGGAGATCTTCTATGCCTGCCAAGCAGACTTGAAAAGACGGGAGATCTTCTCAGGGTCAGTTTTCATGTCAAAATAAAATTGCTGCTTGCAAAAAAGAACTTTAAAAGTGCAGAAAATATTATCTATTCCTATATTGATATCTTTGGTTTAGATACTGATATTATGAAGATTATGCATATCTTTGAGTTAAATACCTCCGTGAAACTTGCCATCACACAAGATGCTAGCTCAAAACGCCAAAGAGATGACTGGATACACTCAAAGCTTATCGTGGGCTGACTTTTCGTTCATCAGTCTTAGCAGTTCCTCTCTGCTCTCCTCGTAGGAGATCTGGGTGTTGGCATTTTGGGATAAAAACTGCTCCATCGGCTCTTTTTTATTCATAGCCTCATCAAGCTCCGGGTCTGTGCCTTTTACATAGGCACCTATGCGAATCAACATCTCGTTTTCTTTTAGTATGGTGTAGAGTCTTCTAAATTTAAGAACCGATTTAAAATGTTCCTCGGATATGATGTCATTCATCACCCTTGAGGCTGAATTGAGTATATTTACAGGCGGATAGATCCCAAAATCCGTAAGCTCTCGCGAGAGGACAATATGTCCATCCAAAATGGAACGGGACTGGTCTGCGATAGGATCACTCATATCATCCCCCTCTATCAAAACAGTAAAAAAAGCGGTAATGCTGCCTTTACCCTCCTCTTTTCCTGCACGCTCCATAAGCTGAGGAAGAAGGGTCAATGAGGATGGCGGATACCCTTTTGATGTCGGAGGTTCACCAAGAGCCAGGCCGATTTCCCGCTGCGCCATAGCAAACCTTGTAACAGAATCCATAATAAAAAGTACATCCAAACCTTTCTCTTTAAAATGCTCGGCAACGCTCATAGCTGCAAATGCTCCGTATTTTCTCATAAGAGGAGAATCATCTGAAGTAGCTACTATTATAACCGTATTTTCAAGGTTGCCGCCGAGATTTTTTTCTATAAATTCAGGAACTTCCCTGCCCCTCTCTCCGATTAATGCCACTACTTTTATCGGGGCATCCGCACCTCGTACAATCATGCCCATAAGTGTTGATTTTCCGACCCCGCTCCCTGCGAATATACCCAGCTTTTGCCCTTTTCCGCATGTTAATAATCCGTCCAGGCTCTTAACACCGACACTGAAGACTTCATCTATCATGCCTCTTTTCATTGCTGCGATCGGAGCTTTTATTATGGGTGAGAGTTTGGAACTGCTAATAGCACCTTTGCCGTCTATCGGCCGCATAAAGGGGTCTACTACCCGACCAAGAAGAGCTTCCCCCACGGGAATATTCATCCCCGTCTGATCCAAAAAGACTTTGTCCCCGGAACAAAACCCTTCTACAAAACTAAAGGGGGTTATAAAAAAAGTGCCGCCGTCTATCTCTGTAACCATTCCGATAGTCTCTTGTGCCGTATCATTGGAGATGATTTTTACCATATCGCTAATACTTACTTTTAGCCCCGTAGCCGTGATGACGGTAGCATTTATCTTAACTACCTCGCCAAAAGCTACAGAATGGTTTTTAGCTGATATTTTTTCTTTTAGGGATTTAAAGGGCATGTGGATTTCTACTAATACCTAGTGCCTGTAGGAGAGTTTATAAGAGAGAAAAATTCACTTCTCGTCTTTTCATCTTTTTTAAATAATCCCCTGAGAGCTGAAGATGTTGTAGTAGAATTTATCTTTTCAACTCCTCTCATCTCCATGCACATATGACGTGCCTGAATAACGACCGCTACACCCTTTGGCTGGATAGTATCCATAATAGAGTCTGCAATCTGCTCTGTAAGCTGCTCCTGAATCTGCATGCGTCTTGCAAAAACATTTACAACTCTAGGGATTTTAGAAAGCCCCACCACCTTCCCATCCGGGATATAAGCCACATGAACACGCCCGATAATAGGTAAAAGATGATGCTCACACGTTGAATAGAATTCTATATCTTTTATAAGCACCATCTCATCATTTGAAGATGTAAAGAGCGCCTTTTCCAAGATCTCTTTTGGATTTTCTTTATATCCGCCATATATGAACTCATACGCTTTTTCAACCCTCTTTGGAGTTTCCAAAAGCCCTTCTCTGTCGGGATTCTCTCCAACATGAAGCATCATGGTTTTTACCGCTTTTTGAAACTCTGTCTCTTGTTCTTTATTCAAAGTATACGCCTTGGAAGTTTTGATAATGATAGGGTAGCACTAAATTGCTGAGAAGTTTATATTGGCATGTGGAATATCCACATGCCAACCTGAGGAAATTAAAAAATTACTGAATAAATACGTGAGGAACGATAAGTGGATATTTTTTCATTTTTCTGTATATATGCTTTCGCACAATCTGACGAAGATCATTTTCCAAAGCTCTCGGATTTTCTATCAGACCGTCTTTTATATGAAGCAAGAAATGCTCTAGGATATCTTCCATCTCTTTGGCAAAATACTTGTCTTGTTTATCAGCGACAATACCGAATGTTGTCACTCTAGGTTTAGCAAGCATTTTTGAGTGTTGTCCATCTACCTGAGCAACAATCATCACAATACCGTCTGATGCCAGTTTTTGGCGATCAAGAACGATATCGTCTTCAATCTGATGATTATTCTGGTTGTCTATATATGTCTTGCCTGTTTTTACGGTTTTAACTTTTCTCATATATTTTGGTGCCACTTCTATCTGCTCACCATCCGTCATAAGAAGGATGTTTCGCTCAGGAACGCCACACATCATACCTGTTTCTTTGTGCTTCATAACATGGTTGTATTCACCGTGGACAGGTAGGAAAAACTTAGGATTTGTAAGACGAAGCATAAGTTTTTGTTCTTCTATCGAAGCATGTCCTGAGACGTGAATATCTTTTTCGGATGCCACTTTGGCACCGGCACGCTGGAGATGGTTTAACATTCCGGAGATTGAACCCTCGTTTCCTGGGATAGCACGCGATGAAAGAACGATTAAATCCGTAGGCTTGATTTTAATATGTCTGTGCTCACCGATTGACATTCTAAACAATGCGGAACTAGGCTCCCCTTGTGAACCCGTCGTTACAATAAGAATATCTTTATCGCTCAAGCTTGAAACATCATCAGCATCCA
The DNA here is from genome assembly GCA_018825665.1 of bacterium. Classification (GTDB taxonomy): domain Bacteria; phylum Campylobacterota; class Campylobacteria; order Campylobacterales; family Sulfurimonadaceae; genus Sulfurimonas. The sequence goes on from JAHJEG010000043.1 coordinate 5,934, forward strand.
CAAAAATATTTTTTGGAAACTTCACATAGTCATACTGCATAGCTATCTCTATGTTTCTCTCCATAGAACGGCCGATTACGCACACCTTGCGTCCGTATTTGACACCATACTGTATAGCCTGCTGAACGCGGTGTATATTTGAACTAAACGTCGATAATATGACACGCCCTTCAGCTTTTGCAAACACACGGTCAAGTGCAGGGGCTACGCTGAGTTCTGAAGGTGTTGGAAGCGTATTATAGGAGTTGGTCGAGTCACTCAAAAGACAAAGCACCCCCTTATCTCCGTAATAAGCAAGTCTGTGTAAATCTGCCGTATAGCCGTCTACCGGAGTATGGTCGATTTTAAAGTCACCCGTATGAATAACCGTACCGGCTTCTGTCGTAATCGCAAGTGATGATGAATCGATGATAGAGTGCGTCATATGCATCCATTCTATTTCAAAATCATTACCGATTTTATAAATTTCTCTTTTTTCAATCGGATTGAAATATTTTCTAAATTCTTTTATATGATGCTCGTCAAACTTATTACCGATCATAGCCAATGGAAGCGGCGTACCGAAAATAGGAAATTGCATCTCTTTGTAAAGATACGGCATAGCGCCAATATGGTCCTCGTGAGCGTGAGTGATTATAACTGCTACAATCTTATGCTTAATCTCTCTAAGGTAGGTAAAATCCGGGATAAGAATATCCACACCATGCATATCTTCATCAGGAAAGCTCATCCCGACATCTACAAGTATCGCCTCTTTTTCAGTCTCAAAGACAGTAATATTCCCACCAATCTCGCCAAGTCCGCCAAGCGGAGTGATACGGATTTTTGCATTAGAGTTTAGGTCCAATTTAAAATGGGGATTCAATCTCTGTTTATGCGCTTCTTGATTCTTAATAACGAAAGATTTTAGGTTTTCATCAACAGGCGTTGATTGACGACGACGATTGCGGTTACTGTTTTTATTTCTGTTTTGAGGATTCGGCTTTGCAGCACTTTTCTCTTTGTTTTGAGGATTATTCTGAGAATTTCCTGTACGATTTGCGTTACGATTATTGTTATATCTTTTTTGATTTGGTTTACGATCTGTTTGAGGGGTAACTTCGTTATTCCCTTGGTTCTCTTCTGTCATCCAAACTCCCTTGTATTCTATTATAGAGTTGGTGATAGTCAGCGGTAGTCACTTGATGAGGACGGATAGTTAATGTAAGGCCAAGCCCCTCAAAGGCTTCTTGAAGTTCTGTTTTGTCATAAGATGCAGATAGGTTTTTCATAAGAGTTTTGCGGGGCTGCTTAAATGCAACTCTTAGCATACCCTCAAAGCTCTCATCACTTCTATCTGCGCTCTTCTGTATAAGAAAAACAGCTGAATCAATTTTCGGCTGCGGGTCAAAGGCAGTTGGAGGGACTTTTATAGCTATATGCGCTTCCCCTATACTTTGAGCTATAACGCTCAAAGAACCAAACACTTTCTCACCCGCTTGAGCACAAAATTTTTCTGCCACTTCAAGTTGTACCATTACAAGTATATTTTTACACATTGGATCTGCGAGTGCTTTTAATATGATATTCGTCGCTATATAATAGGGCAGGTTTGCCACTAAATCATACGGTTCGTCTATCAGGCTACTCTGCCAAGCTTGTAAAACATCCCCACAGTGTATGTGGAGTCGCTTGGTGGCAATCTCTTCTTCAAATGTACTTTGTAACAGTTTACATAAATCGGTATCTACCTCAAAAGCTTCTACACTTTTGACATCAACTAAATATTTAGTTAAATCACCTAAGCCAGGCCCAATCTCTACGATTTTATTATCGTTTTTGGGCATCGCTTCGACGATCTTTCTTAAAACTGTTTCATCTTTTAGGAAATTCTGTCCGAATTTCTTCTTAGCTACAATGCTATTTTTATTCATAAACGTGAGTGTATACTATTATTTCTTACATAAAGGTAACATTGGAATAAAAAATAGCATTTTATTTTAAGTCTCTACTATTACTATACTTAATACATAAATAAAAAGTAATAAACGAGGATTCCCATGAGCGAGGTGATGCTCATGCCGGCATAGACAAGCTTTCCTAGTTTTTTATGCGATTTTACAAAAGGCGTTGCATTTAATCTGTATTCTTTAACGGCGCTGTAGATTAACAATGCCCACAAAATAACACTTGCAAGCGCGATTAATATATGTATTATCATAAAGATAACCATCCAAATATAATCTGCGTTACTCCCTTTCATAAACTCATTGAAGCCGCCGGAAACTCTGACACCGATTTCAAATATAACTACCACCAAAAGTGTAAGTGCGAAAATTCCTAATTGCATCTTGTAATGAAGGTCATACTTTTTCTTAACTGCCATATAAATTGCAGAACCTAATAATAAAGGCAATAATCCAAAATAAACAGTCACGATATCCATGTACAAAGGTGCATTCGTACCTAAAAATCCAATTTCAAACATTTCTCTCTCTTATATTTAATATTATAAATCGTATTATATCTTATCTTATCAAATAAAGATATTAGCTGATAAACCTATACATAAGACAAAAGTTGTATAATTTCAAAATATTACAAAAGGTTTGCATACACTATGAACTATTTCGCAAAAAGAATTATCCCCTGTCTGGATGTTAAAGACGGGAGAGTTGTAAAAGGTGTTAATTTTGTTGGACTCAAGGATGCAGGTGACCCCGTAGAGGTGGCTAAGCGCTACAATGAAGAGGGTGCCGATGAGCTTACATTTTTAGATATTACAGCTTCAAGCGATAATCGCGATACTATAGTGGATATTGTCGCTCAGGTGGCGCGTGAGATTTTCATACCCTTGACGGTGGGCGGCGGAATCAGAAAACTGGATGATATCTACAAACTTTTAAATGTGGGCTGCGACAAAGTGAGTGTAAACTCTGCGGCCATAAAAAGACCCGAACTCATAGATGAGGGAGCCAAAAGATTCGGTTCCCAGTGTATTGTGACCGCGATAGATGTAAAAAGAACCGCAGACAAATACCATGTGTTTTTAAACGGCGGGCGTGTGGATACGGGGCTTGATGCGGTAGAGTGGGCCAAAGAGGTTGTGGATCGCGGATGCGGAGAGATACTTTTAACTTCCATGGATGCAGACGGAACAAAAGCGGGTTTTGAGCTCAACATCACAGAACAGATTTCCCGTGCCGTGAACGTGCCTGTTATTGCAAGCGGCGGAGCAGGAACTATGGAACACATCAAAGAAGCATTTCTGCATGGAGCTGATGCGGCACTTGCGGCAAGCATCTTTCACTATAAAGAGATTGATATTATGGATTTGAAGCACTATCTTCATGAGAACAATATACCGGTAAGGCTGTAAATGATTATCTGCGCCGGGAACAACGAAACATTTCCTTTTGCCTTATCTACGGGAGTAGGGCTGATAGAGACTGCCATGAATGTAACCAGACTCTGTCTTTTTGACAAACCTGAGTTTTTACTTTTTGTGGGAAGTGCCGGAAGTTACGGCAAGGCTGAAATATTTGACATAATCGAATCAAAAACTGCCTCAAATATTGAACTCTCATTTTTAAGCGGTGATGCATATACTCCTTTGGATAATGTAGTTTCGACCAACACCACCGACAAGCAGGACCTTATCGTTAACTCATCAAACTACATTTCCACATGCCGGGAACTTTCAAGTAAGTTTTTGAACTTTGGCGTTGGTATCGAGAATATGGAATTTTTTGCAGTTTTAAAAATAGCTCAGGAATTCAACATCCCCGCAGGCGGAGTTTTTTGTATAACAAACTATACCGATGAAAACGCGCACGAGGATTTTTTAAAAAACCATGAAAAAGCCAAAGAACTTTTGACTCGGCATGTGCAAAACAGAATCAAGGAGCTTACCGCCAAATGAGTGAACTCAAACCCTCTCTCCTGGATTTTACACAAAAAGAGCTTCTTTCGCAGATCAAACCAAGCTTCAGAGTGAAACAGATTTTCGGCTGGCTTTACCATCAGTATGCACAAAGCTATGAAGAGATGAAAAATATCCCAAAAGCTCTAAAAGAAGAACTTGCGCAAAAGTATATTGTCAATCCTCTGAAAATAGTAAAAAAAGAGATCTCAAGTGATGGAACCATAAAATACCTGTTTGAACTTCAAGACGGCAAGACCGTTGAAGCTGTCTGGCTGAAGATGAAGGATGAGCTGAGAGACGAAGAGGGCACCATTACCCAAGAAGCCAAATATACCATCTGTGTATCTACGCAGGTCGGATGCAAGGTAGGATGTTCTTTTTGTTTGACCGCAAAAGGCGGCTTCACAAGAGATTTGACTCCAGGTGAGATTGTTGCCCAGGTCGTCAATCTAAAACGTGACAACAATCATAAGCACAACAGAAAAATAAATATAGTATATATGGGGATGGGCGAGCCTCTTGATAATTTGAATAATCTTGCCAAAGCGATTGAGATATTTCAAGAAGAAGAGGGCTTGGCAATATCGGGAAAACGCCAGACTGTTTCTACCAGCGGTCTAAGCTCAAAAATTGACAGACTTGGAGAGATGGACCTGGGCGTACATATTGCCATCTCTCTTCATGCCGTAGACGATGAATTAAGAACTGAGCTGATTCCCATGAATAAAGCCCACAATATAAACTCCATCATAGAAGCCGTAAAACGCTTTCCTATCGATGCTAGAAAGCGGGTTATGTTTGAATACCTTGTCATAAAAAACAAGAATGATGATCTGGGCTCTGCAAAGAAGCTTGTAAAACTGCTTCACGGCATTAAGGCTAAAGTCAATCTGATCTATTTCAATCCGTATCCGGGGAGCAGCTACGATAGACCGACAAGAGAAGATATGGTGGCTTTTCAGGAATACCTTGTAAAACACGGCTTATTATGTACCATACGTGACTCCAAAGGTATTGATATCAGTGCGGCATGCGGACAGTTAAAAGAAAAGACGGAAAACGATTTAACAGGCGGTGTAAAATGAGCGGTATAGAGATATTTCAGATAGTTTTTTTAATAGTTGTTTTTGCCGTAGGTTTAATCGGTTTCATAAAAGCCGCAACAAAACCTTAACCAATCCATAAAAGCTGCCAAGGAATTATTTTTAAATATTCCGTAATAATTTTAAAACTAAAAAATGTTACCATACGGCGATGGTTTACCATTAATTCTATTTAAAGGTTAAAAATATGGCTGAAAAGACAGACACAGACAGAATAAAAGAGATATACAAACTTTGTAAAAGTCATTTTGGAGATATCCGTTTCGTTGGTATCAAGTATCATAAAAAGATTGGCTGGATTGCAAAGGCACAGTTTGATGATGGTTTTGAAAATTTGACTGCTGATGGTCCTACAAGTACGGATGCACTCAGAAAACTTAGAAATCGTGTTAAAAAGATTATTAAACGATACAACGCAGTTTAAAACTTCGAGTGATTCTGCGCACTCACCAAACGCATCAACAGGCTTTTATTTTCACTAAGCCCTGATTTACATAAAACATCAACTGGATTTATTCTCAAGAGGGTAAACGACCAACACACCAGGGAGGTCGTCTATAGATGTAATAATACCCTATTTTTCTTATATAAATATAATCCAAAAAAACTTTCTACTTTCTCTTAAAAAAAATATAACATTCATTTTTTTTCTGAAATTCCTTTAATATGTGTACTATTCACACATTGCTCTAAAGTGTGAATAGCTATAGCTTTAGTGAAGCTAAATTTGTAAATTTTTTCTTTTTTTAAGAACTATTTTATATAAATCTATCCTGAAAGAAGAATTCTTTTATATATCTTAAAGCCCATAAAATAGGGCTTTTGTGGCTTATATTAGTTATTGTTGTTTTCGTGATATCGATATCTATCACATCTGCATAAAAGTTATTCACAGAAGTTTCTCAAAAGTAGAATATCTTTTCGTGTTTCGCATATACAGCACAATTTTTACAAATATTTATTTTGATTTTGTGTGCTGCTGCTTTGATGTTTCACATGAAACATCAAGAAATAAATTTAAAATACAACAGCAGCTCTCAGCAGGGGATTACGGAGGAGGTGATTCAGCTTACAAACTAAACACGAATACTTTCAAAACAAATTTTTTCAAAATCAACTCTACTTTTAAAATGATAACTTTTTTCATAGAGTTCAAACTCCAGCTCATTTGCGTGAAGCAATAATCTTGTCGCACCGCTTAATTCTACTCTTTGAGTATCACTTAATTCTTTGTCTAGAAACCTTACGATATTTTCTTCACTTTGTCCGTAAATGGGATCACCCACAATCGGATGTTTCACATGAAACAAATGAACTCTTATCTGATGTTGTCGTCCAGTATATGGAGAACACTCGACCAGGGTCATATCGGCATGTGGAAAATACTTTATCGGTACAAAATCAGTCTTTGATGCTTTTCCTGTTTCATGAACCTTTACAACCATGCGAACGATAGCACTCTCGTCTTCGGCACGAAGCAGAGGAGCTTCTACACTCATAGAGTTTTTAAACTCTCCGTGAACCATAGCAAGATATTTTTTTTTCATATCCCTCTCTTGAAACATCATCTTAATCTCTCTCTCGCTCTCTTTGTTTCTTGCACAAAGAACCAGTCCGCTTGTCTCCTGGTCTATCCTGTGTGCTATGTTGGCATCTCTTCCAAACTGATACTTCAATTCATCTATTAAAGAGTAGGGCGTATTTCTGTTTTGGGGATGAATCAAGACTCCGCTGGGCTTATCAAATAAAACAAACTGATCAAAGACGGCATGTGGAACCAAACCTTTTGTCATTGGCTCAAAATATATAAATTCAAATTCACCTTCTATTTCACCAGCCGTTCTGGTCATAGGCACACCCTCTACAAATAGTCTCCCTTTGGCTATTAACCGTTGTGCTTCTTTTTGTGTATAGTCCAACTCCTGAATCAGATAAAGAAAAGCTTTTTGCTTTTTAGGAGCGAACATTTTTTTCATTAGAAATGGCAAATTATAATCCTTATTTAATCATGCTTTTACAATAGATTGTGTAGAATAAAAAACTTTAATATGTGCGAATTTTAACACAAAAAACGAAGATAATATTCATAAGGGTTAATTATATGATAGAAAGATATTCTAGAGAAGAGATGAGTTCAAAATGGACTATGCAAGCAAAATATCAGGCCTGGCTGGATGTTGAAAAAGCAGTTGTAAAAGCATGGGCGAAATTAGGAAAAATCCCTCAGGACGATGCGGACAAGATTGTTAAAAATGCCGGTTTTAATATCCAAAGGATTGATGAGATTGAAGCGGTTACGCGTCACGACTTGATTGCCTTTACTACGAGCGTATCAGAAACTCTAGGGGAAGAGAGCAGATGGTTTCACTACGGTATGACCAGTTCGGACACGGTAGATACCGCGGTGGCTCTTCAGATGAAATCTTCTTTGGAATTAGTTATAAAAGATGTCAAGATGATTATGGACTCCATCAAAACAAGAGCGATGGAACACAAGATGACTCTTATGGTTGGCCGTTCTCACGGTATCCATGGTGAGCCGATAACATTCGGTCTCGTGTTAGCTGTTTGGTATGATGAGATGGCAAGACATTTGGAAAATCTGGAACAAACACTTGATGTTATATCTGTAGGTCAGGTTAGCGGCGCAATGGGTAACTTTGCCCACGCACCGCTGGAACTCGAAGAACTGACATGCGAAGAACTGGGTTTAAAAGCTGCACCTGCATCCAACCAGGTTATACAGCGTGACAGATATGCAAGGCTCGCGACTGCTCTGGCCCTGATGGCAAGCTCTATTGAAAAATTTGCCGTTCAGGTTCGCCACTGGCAAAGAACAGAAGTATATGAGTGTGAAGAGTATTTTGCAAAAGGGCAAAAAGGCTCATCTGCAATGCCTCATAAACGTAACCCGATCCTGACTGAAAACATAACAGGTTTGGCTAGGATGATTAGAGCTTACGCTATGCCTGCTATGGAAAATGTAGCTCTATGGCATGAAAGAGATATCTCTCACTCCTCAACTGAAAGATTCTGGTTGCCTGATGCATTTATCACAACCGACTTCATGCTTCACAGAATGAATAACGTTATAGCGAATCTGACTGTATACCCTGAGAATATGATGAAAAACCTAAACCTTACAGGCGGACTTGTTTTTTCACAAAGAGTATTGCTTGAGCTTCCTTTAAAAGGTGTGAGCAGAGAGGATGCCTACAAGATAGTTCAAAGAAATGCGATGAAAGTTTGGGAAGAGATTCAGCAAGGAAAACCTACTACAAATGAAAAAGGCGAAAGCTTATATCTGAACCATTTATTGGCAGATGAAGAATTAAGAAGTTCACTCAGCGAAGAAGCAATCCGTGAATGTTTTAACTATGATTATTATACAAAAAATGTAGATAAAATTTTTGCAAGAGTTTTTGATAAATAAGGACTAACCATGATAACAGTTATAAAAAGAAACGGAAGAACGGAACCGCTAGACATCGGTAAGATTCAAAAATATACTTCAGCGGCAGTTGAAGGTTTGAGCAATGTATCTCAAAGTGAACTCGAAGTCGATGCACAAATCCACTTTCGTGATGGCATAACATCCAAAGAGATACAGCAGACTTTAATTAAAACGGCTGTTGACAAAATAGACATAGATGCACCGAACTGGACCTTCGTAGCATCTCGTTTATTCTTATACAACCTCTACCATCAGGTAAACGGTTTTACAGGTTACTGCTCTTTGAAGAAGTATTTTGAACGCGGTGAAAAAGAGGGACGAATTCTTTATGGTTTAAAAGAGATGTATGATCTGGATAAGCTGGAAAAGCATATCAAACCAGAAAGAGATTTACTGTTTAATTATCTGGGTGTTAAAACTCTATATGACAGATATCTGATAAAAGACAGAAACTCGGACCCTATAGAACTCCCTCAGCATATGTTTATGGCTATAGCAATGTTTTTGGCTCAAAGAGAAGAAAACCGTGAAGAATGGGCTATTAAATTTTATGACATGATATCTCAGTTTGAAGTTATGCTTGCAACGCCTACTCTGTCAAACGCCAGAACAACCAGACACCAGCTAAGTTCATGCTATATAGGTTCTACACCTGACAACATTGAAGGTATTTTTGATGCATATCAGGAGATGGCTATGCTCTCCAAGTTTGGCGGCGGAATCGGCTGGGACTGGACGCAGGTTCGTTCAATGGGCTCATATATAGACGGACATAAAAATGCAGCCGGCGGTACGGTTCCATTTTTAAAAATCACGAACGACATCGCAATCGCTGTTGATCAGCTTGGTACAAGAAAAGGTGCTATCGCTGTTTATCTTGAGCCTTGGCATATAGATATAAACGACTTTTTAGACCTGAAGAAAAACTCGGGAGAAGAGCGTCGTCGTGCCCATGATCTATTTCCGTCTCTATGGCTTAATGACCTGTTTATGCAAAGAGTTCAAGAAGACGGCATTTGGACATTGTTTGATCCTTACGACTGCGGCTATCTTGCAAAACTACACGGTGAAGAGTTCAATAAAAAATATATGGAACTTGAACAGGATGAGTCTCTTATAAAAGAAAGAGTAAAAGCGAAAGATCTATGGAAAAAGATTCTAACATCCTACTTTGAGACGGGAAGTCCATTCTTATGTTTTAAAGATAATGCTAACAGAGCTAATCCAAACGACCATTACGGTGTTATACGAAGCTCAAATCTGTGTACCGAAATTTTTCAAAATACAGAGCCTAACCATTATAAAACCAAGTTTGTTTTTGAAGAGGGCGACAGCCTTAGTTATGAAGAAGAAGAGCTTATAACTGTTGACAGCGGACTAACCAAACCTGCAAAAAAAGTAACTGCACTTGATTCGATTAACGGCAGAAATATTTATGTGGTTGAAAAGGAAAAGGTTGACGGAGCAACTGCCGTATGTAATCTTGCATCGGTAAATCTGTCGCGCATCAACACCAAAGAAGATATAGACAGAATCGTCCCGATTGCCATACGTGCTCTTGATAACGTTATAGATTTGAATTTTTATCCTATTGAAAAGGTAAAACGCACAAATATGAGAAGCCGTTCAATCGGTCTTGGTGTTATGGGCGAAGCTCAGATGCTTGCTGAATCTGGCATAGCATGGGGGACACAGGAACACTTTGATAAAGTAGATGAAATTATGGAAGCTGTTAGTTATAACGCTATCAATTCTTCCTCTGATATAGCTCTTGAAAAAGGAAGCTATCCGGAATTTGAAGGTTCAAAATGGAGCAGAGGAATCATGCCTCAAGACCATGCAAATGCTGAAGTTAGAAATTTGGTTGACCGTGGCGGACTTTTTGCTTCTACCTACGAATGGGATGATTTAAGAGCCAAGGTTAAAAAACAGGGAATGAGAAACGGGTATCTGATGGCCGTAGCGCCAACTAGTTCTATCTCAATCCTAACAGGAACAACACAGGCCATCGAACCCGTATTCAAACGTAAATGGTTTGAAGAAAACCTTTCAGGGCTTATTCCTGTGGTTGTGCCAAATCTATCACCTGATACCTGGGCTTACTATACACCTGCCTATGACTTAGACCAGAGAGTGCTTATCAGAGCAGCCGCTATACGTCAAAAATGGCTGGATCAGGGTCAGAGTCTAAATATCTTTGTTACGCTTGATAAAGCCAGCGGAAAGTACTTAAATGACATATATATGCTGGCATGGAAGCTTGGTCTTAAATCTACTTACTACCTGCGTTCACAATCGCCGGAAATGGCAAGCGATGTAGAAGACAGATCTATGGAATGTGTAGGTTGTCAATAGGATGAAACCTCTTTTAGCAAAAGAGTTAGATAACTTTTTAGAAAGATTTGATTATTTTAAAGATGGAGAATTCCGCTCCATCGACATAAACTCTGCAACTTCCATACTTATTACTTTGTCAGCGCAGGACAAGGCAAGAGCGTTTGACTGGGTCAGTATTGATCTGGAGTTTAGCGGTGTTAGCGATGCAAGACTTCTTGATAACTCCAAGCTTTCACATGTAGATATGAATGAAGGAATAAGCATACTCTTCCAAGATAAAAATTTTTATTTTGGCATAGGAGAGTGCAGTAGCCTCAACAGTATAAAGAGTTCCACATGCCAGATAACATCTTCAAGCCTGAAATATAAAGAGGGTCTATTTTAAATATATAAGGAGTCAGTTATGAGAATAGTTTGTCCTTCGTGTTTAAGTGTGAATAATGTTCCACAAAGAGAATCTTACAAAAAAGCCAACTGCGGGAAATGCAAAAATTCCCTCTTAAATACAAAACCCATAGAACTAACAAACAGTACTTTTGATGAAGTTATAGTAAACAGTGATATTCCGGTAATAGTAGATTTTTGGGCGCCTTGGTGCGGTCCGTGTAAAATGATGGGACCAAACTTTGAGAAAAGTGCTGCAAAATTTCCTTTAAAAGTACTTTTTGTAAAAGTAAATACTGAAAATGAACAAAACCTTGGAGCCAGATTCGGAATCAGAAGTATTCCGACCTTGATGATATTTAAAGCCGGTAAAGAAGTTCATAGAGTCTCGGGTGCATTGGATGAGAGCAGTTTGAGCAAACTTGTCTCACAGTTTGTATGATTGTTCCACATGCCATGGCATGTGGAATCTTTAGTTACTTAATATATGAGCAGCAGTAATCGGTGACACTTTTGATCTTTAAATCAAAAGAGGAGTTTGCGGGAACGTTAAAAGTCTCCGGTGTGTTTAAAGTTTTCCACTCTTCATTAGGAAGTTTGATATCCAGATCACCGCTTAATATTTCCATGATTTCTGCATCATTGGTTCCAAAAGTATATTCACCCGGCAGCATAATTCCCAATGATTTAATCGAACCGTCTTCAAACGCAACAGTTCTGCTCGTTACTTTTCCCTCATAATAAATATTTGCTTGTTTTACTACATTTACATTTTTAAAATTTTCCACTATTCACACCTTTTTTGCTGAAATTATATCTCAATTAGCTTCATAAAATCTATATTGGCCTTATGGATTCTTTTTAAATCTAATCCTTTGCGAATGCGTTATGGCTACTGCCATTGCATCTGAAATATCAAGAGGCTTTATCTCCTTTTTTATGTTTAAGAGTTTTTTTACCATAAAGGCTACCTGTTCTTTTCCCGCTTTTGCTTTTCCTGTAAGTGCTTTTTTGACCTGCAATGCGGTATATTCGTGAAACTGTCCGAACTCCTGAAGAAGTTTTAGCATTATCGCTCCGCGAAACTGTGCAAGTTTTATGGTCGTAGCCGGATTGTGTGCATAAAATATATCTTCCATTGCAACTTCATCGATACTATGGTTTTTAAAAATATGACCTATAGCTTCAACCATCTGAGGGATTTGAAACTGCAGATCATCCGCTTTCATCTTAATAAGACCGGCTTCGACAAGCGATATTTTCCCATTTTCCAACGAGATAAGGGCATAGCCCATATTTCTGGTTCCGGGATCTATTCCAAGTATTATCATTCAAATCCTAATTCTTCATTTTCTATTGGATTATATACAAATAAATATTATATTCACATACTCACATTTAAGTTATTCACATATTTTTAACTCTAACTTATGGGAAAAAAAGATATTATTCACATAGAAATAGATTTTTAGTAGATAAGGTTTTTAATGAATATCGGACAAGAAGTATTGTCATTGTTAAAAGAGGAAATTACGGAAATAGAGTATAAAAGATACATAAAGCAATTGACATATGATCCAAAAAAGTCTTCGACTGATCTTGCCGTGTTTTATGCTCCAAACGCCTTGGTGGCAAACTGGATAAAAAGTAAATATACAGAGAAGATTGCTCATCTGTTTGAAATAAAAAACGGATCCAAAGTCAGTATTAAAATAGCTCTGAAAAATCAGACTGATTTGGAAAAACCAAAACAAAATGTTGAACAAAAAGTGCAGCATTCACTTTTAAACCCGTCTCATACCTTTGACAATTTTATGGTTGGAGGTTCTAACCAATTCGCTTATGCAGCTGTTAAAAGCGTTAGTGAAAAGCCCGGTATAGTTTACAATCCGCTGTTTATATATGGCGGAGTAGGGCTTGGAAAAACACACCTTATGCAAGCAGCCGGAAATGTTTTTCAAAATCAGGGCAAAAGTGTTATTTATACCACAGTTGAGCAGTTTTTGAATGATTTTATCAGACATTTGAGAAATAAGACAATGGAGCGTTTTCAAGAAAAATATCGTAAGTGTGATGTTCTTCTTATTGACGATATTCAATTTTTGAGCAATAAAGATTCTATTCAGGAAGAGTTCTTTCACACTTTTGAAGCTCTAAAGGGTGCAGGAAAACAGATAATACTTACTGCCGACAAACATCCAAAAAAAATCGGCGGACTTGAAGAAAGACTGCAAAGCCGTTTTGAATGGGGATTGGTCGCAGATATTCAGCCTCCTGAACTTGAGACCAAAATAGCCATCATAGAAAAAAAATGTGAGATTAACAAAGTAAAACTTACAAAAGATATCATTAACTATATCGCTACCGTTATAGACAGCAATGTCCGTGAGATAGAGGGTATTCTCTCTAAACTGCACGCTTATTCGCAGCTCATGCATGTTGATATCGATTTAGCCTTTACAAAAAACGTATTAAAAGACCAGCTTCAGGAAAACCGTGCGAACCTGACGCTTGACACTATCACCCAGAGTGTATCGAAGGATTTGAATATCAAGCCGAGTGAGATTCGCTCTAAAGGAAGAAGTAAAAATCTTGTTTACGCAAGAAGAATTGCTATTTATATTTCTCGTGAACTCACCCAAAATACAATGCCTCAGCTAGCACAATATTTTGGCATGAAAGATCATACGGCAATTAGTCATACACTGAAAAAAATAAATGAACTTATAGAACATGACGAAGATTTCAAAGTAAAAATAGATGAGTTGACAAATAAAATAACTTCTACCTCCTAAATAGTGTAAAAAAAAAGTAAAAAAAAGATATAATCATCAATGTGAACAGATGTGAAAAGAGTCTGCTGTGTTATAAACATCGATAAGACTCCTGACAAAGGGACGAAAGAGTGATATTCACTTATTCACTTCACCCTACTACTACGTACTAAAATTATATAAATAAATAAATA
>JAHJEG010000044.1 GCA_018825665.1 bacterium
CACTTATCGCCGTTCTGAACAGTTGGCTTTATAATCCATTGTTTGCATATATGAATAAGCGCGATGAAGACATCAAAAAAGACTTGCAAAAAGTAGGCTCTAATGACGATGAAATTCAAGAGTTAATTTTAAAAGCAGAATCAATAGTTATGAACGCTAAACTGGAAGCTGCGGCCCTGAGAGAAAAAGTTATTGCGGATGCTAAAGAATTGGCAGATAGTAAGTTGGAAGCAAAGCGTGCTGAATTAGCTAGTGAATATTTAGAATTTGAGCAATCACTTGCTAAGTCTAAAGAGCAGTTGACTGACGACTTAATGTCTCAAGTTCCATTGTTTAAAGAAGCTGTAAAAGCTAAATTTAGTCAAATATAAGGATGTAATGTGAGTAGAATTTTAGTATTTATGCTATTGATATCAACTTATGCATTTGCATCTGGTGGTGCAGAAAATGCAGGTACAGATATTGTTCAGAGAACAGTTAACTTTTTAATATTTGCTGGACTTATCTGGTATCTTATCGCTGAGCCTGTCAAGGGTTATTTTGCTTCAAGAAGTCAAGCAATTGCTGATGAGTTGCAAAAGGTTCAGGATAAGTTAAATGAGTCAATTTCTCTTAAAAAAGAAGCTTTAGTTAAAATTTCTGATGCTGAGAAGTATGCAGAAGACTTAGCTGTAATTTCAAAGAAAGAGAATAAGATTATCAATGATAATATTATGGCTCAGTGCGAATCTGATTTAGAGACAATGGTTAAGCAAAGTGCTTCATTGACAGCTTTTGAGCAACGTAAAATGGTTCGTAATGTTGTTGAGAACGTACTTGATGAAGTATTACGTCAAAGCGCTGATAGTTTCGATAAAGAAGCTATGGCAAATGTTATCTTAAAGAAGGTGGCATAATATGGAAGAATTAATTGCAAAAAGATATATCAAAGCTATTAAACATGGTACAGATATTGAGTCAATGAAAAAGATGACTGCTGTTTTTTCTGCTTTGGCTGAGTCGTTTAAAGATGCAGGTTTTGTTCAGGTAATCGGCAATCCAAGTGTAAGTAAAAGTCAAAAATCAGAAATCTTATTGGAAGCGACGAAAAGCGCCGACTCCAAAGAGATTGATAACTTGATTAAATTGTTAGTTGAAAATAACCGTATCAATATCATACCTGCAATTGCAGAAAGTATGAGAAAAGATGTGGCAGATACAACTAAAACTTATTATGGAATTGTATACAGCGATAGTAATATTGATGTTAATGTATTGCAGGATCTAAGTGCCGGTTTAAGCAAGAAGTTTGATTCAAATATATCATTAGAGTTTGTTAAAAATGATTTTGATGGAATTAAAGTTGATGTAGAAGATCTTGGGATAGAAATCAATTTTTCTAAAACAAGAATAAATAGTCAAATTATAAAACATATAGTAAAAGCAATTTAACTTCATTGAGAGGAGAACAATAGTGGTAGCAAAAATTCAAGCTGATGAAATCAGCTCAATAATTAAAGAGCGTATCGACAACTTTGAACTAAGTGTTGATATTAACGAAACAGGTAAAATTGTTTCTTACGCAGACGGTGTTGCACAGGTTTACGGACTTAGCAATGTTATGGCTGGTGAAATGGTAGAGTTCGAAGATGGAACTAGAGGTTTAGTTATGAACCTTGAAGAAAGCAGCGTAGGTGTTGTTATTCTTGGCGGCGGTAATGCACTTCGTGAGGGTATGTCAGTTAAACGTTTAGGAAAACTGCTTCGTGTACCGGTTGGTGATGCACTACTGGGTCGTGTTGTAAATGCACTTGGTGAGCCGATTGACGGTAAAGGTCCTATTGAAACATCAGAAACTCGTTTCGTTGAAGAAAAAGCACCTGGAATTATGAATAGAAAATCTGTTCATGAGCCATTGGCTACCGGTATTAAAGCTATTGATGCACTCGTTCCAATCGGACGTGGTCAACGTGAGCTTATTATCGGTGACAGACAAACAGGTAAGACTACTGTTGCACTGGATGCAATTATCAATCAGAAAGGTAACGGTGTTGTTTGTGTATATGTTGCTGTTGGTCAAAAAGAGTCAACTGTTGCTCAGATTATTCGTCGTTTGGAAGAGCATGGCGCATTAGAATATACTATTATTGTTTCTGCTACTGCAGCTGAAGCTGCGGCACTTCAATTCTTGGCTCCATATACTGGTGTTACTATGGGTGAATATTTCCGTGATAACGCAAGACATGGACTAATCGTATATGATGATTTATCTAAACATGCAGTAGCATACCGTGAAATGTCACTAATTCTTCGTCGTCCTCCGGGCCGTGAAGCTTACCCTGGTGATGTTTTTTATATCCACTCTCGTTTACTTGAGAGAGCTGCTAAGATGAGTGATGAAGAGGGTGCAGGTTCACTTACTGCTCTTCCAATTATTGAAACTCAAGCAGGTGACGTTGCGGCTTATATCCCAACTAACGTTATTTCAATCACAGATGGTCAAATCTTCCTAGAAACAGACCTGTTCAACTCAGGTATTCGTCCGGCAATCAATGTTGGTCTTTCTGTATCTCGTGTTGGTGGTGCTGCTCAGATCAAAGCTACTAAACAAGTTGCAGGTACTTTAAGACTTGATCTTGCTCAGTACCGTGAACTTCAGGCATTTGCTCAATTTGCATCTGATTTGGATGAAGTTTCCCGTAACCAGCTTGAGCGTGGACAGAGAATGGTAGAAGTTCTTAAACAACCACCATTTTCACCTCTTTCGGCTGAGAAGCAAGTTATGATTATTTTTGCCGGTAATGAAGGTTTCTTGGATGATATGAATCCATCAAACGTAGTTCGTTTTGAAGCAGAGTTATATCCATTTGTTGAAGCATCATATCCTCAAATTTTTGAGAATATCAGAAGTACTTCAAAAGTTGATGATGACACTTTGGTATTAATGAAAAAAGCACTTGAAGAGTTTAAATCTACTTTCATAGCAGCGTAAGGAAGACTTTATGGCAAACTTGAAAGATATTCAAAGACAGATAAAAAGTGTTTCTAACACTCAAAAGACAACACGTGCGATGAAATTGGTATCTACTGCCAAGCTTCGTCGTGCTGAAGAGTTAGCAAAGCGCTCTCGTCTTTATGCTGCAAAAATGAATCAGGTTATTGCCGAAATAGCTGGACGCATTAAATGTAACAAAGTTGGAGGAATTGACAATCGTTGTTTCGAGAAGATTGAGAATCCAAAAGTTGTTGATATTATTTTTGTAACTGCTGATAAGGGTTTATGTGGTGGTTTTAATATTCAAACTATTAAAGCGACGAAAAAACTTATATCAGAATATAAAGAAAAAAATGTAAAAGTGCGTTTACGCGGAATCGGTAAAAAAGGTATTGAGTTTTTTAAATATAACGAAGTAGAACTTTTTGATTCGGTTGTTGGCTTAAGTTCAAAACCGGACAAAGTTAAATCTGATGATTTTATTATCGCATCTATTGAAGACTTTAAAGATGGAAAAATTGATGCTGTTCATTTAGTATACAACGGGTATAAAAATATTATTACTCAAGAATTACATGTAAACAAAGTATTACCAGTTGATGCTGATCAATTTGAATGTGAAGAAGTTCAAAGTTCGATTTTAGAAATTGAAGCTCAAGATGAAGAACATATGTTGGAATCTTTAGTGAATAGATATGTTCAATATAATATGTACTACTCTTTAATTGATTCTGTTGCGGCTGAGCATAGTGCTAGAATGCAAGCTATGGATACTGCAACTAATAATGCAAAAGAGATGGTGAAGTCACTTAATGTTAAGTTTAATAAGGCTAGACAAGCTGCTATTACTACAGAGCTTATCGAGATAATAAGTGGTGTGGAGTCTATGAAATAATGGAGAAAGAAATGATTGGTAAAATTAGCCAGGTTATGGGACCAGTTGTTGATGTTGATTTTGATGGTTATCTTCCAGTAATTAACGAAGCAATTGAAGTAAATGTAAGTGTTGAAGGTATTGAAACTCGTTTAGTACTTGAAGTTGCAGCTCACTTAGGTGACGGTCGTGTTAGAACGATTGCAATGGACATGAGTGAAGGTTTAGTACGTGGTATGGATGCAAAAGCTACTGGGGCACCGATAAAAGTTCCAGTTGGTGACAAAGTACTAGGTCGTATCTTTAATGTTATTGGTGAGACAATTGACGGTGGTGAGCAAGTTACTGATGCTCCTACTTGGTCTATTCACCGTAATCCGCCGCCATTAGTTGATCAGTCGACTACAACAGAGATGTTCGAAACAGGTATCAAAGTTGTTGACCTTTTAGCACCATATGCAAAAGGTGGTAAAGTTGGACTATTCGGTGGTGCGGGTGTTGGTAAAACAGTTATCATCATGGAACTTATTCACAACGTTGCGCATGGCCACGACGGTCTATCTGTTTTTGCAGGTGTTGGTGAGAGAACTCGTGAAGGGAATGACCTTTACTATGAGATGAAAGAATCAAACGTACTTGACAAAGTTGCACTGTGCTACGGTCAAATGAGTGAGCCACCGGGAGCACGTAACCGTATCGCTCTTACTGGTCTTACAATGGCTGAGTATTTTAGAGATGAAAAGAAACTAGATGTATTGATGTTTATTGATAATATCTTCCGTTTTGCACAATCAGGTTCAGAGATGTCTGCACTTCTTGGACGTATCCCTTCAGCTGTTGGTTACCAACCGACTTTGGCTCGTGAAATGGGTGCTTTACAAGATCGTATTACATCAACGAACAATGGTTCTATTACATCAGTTCAGGCAGTTTACGTACCGGCGGATGACTTGACTGATCCGGCTCCTGCTTCTGTTTTTGCTCACTTGGATGCAACTACAGTACTTAACCGTAAAATTGCTGAAAAAGGTATCTATCCTGCAGTGGATCCATTGGATTCAACTTCAAGATTGCTTGATCCGCAAATTTTGGGTGAAGAGCATTATAGTGTTGCTCGCGGTGTTCAGCAAACACTTCAAAAGTATAAAGATCTTCAAGATATCATCGCGATTCTTGGTATGGATGAACTTTCAGAAGATGATAAAAATGTTGTAGAACGTGCTCGTAAAATCGAGAAGTTCTTATCTCAACCATTCTTCGTAGCAGAAGTATTTACAGGAGCACCTGGTAAATACGTTTCTTTAGAAGATACTATTCAAGGTTTCAAAGGAATCTTAAATGGTGATTACGATCATATGCCAGAGATGGCCTTCTATATGGTTGGTGGTATGGATGAAGCTATAGAAAAAGCTGAGAAGCTAAAAGCTAAAGCTAAGTAATTCATAAAAACTAAAGGACTGAAATGGATAAGTTAAAACTTGAAATCCTAACTCCTAACGGCGAGATCTTTAATGGTGACGCTGTTAGTGTAACTCTTCCCGGTGAAGAGGGAGAGTTCGGTGTATTAGCACATCACGCTTCTTTGTCTACATTACTTGAAGCCGGTGTTATTGACATCGAAAAAGAAGATAAGTCAGTCGAATCAATTCTAATTAATTGGGGTGTTGCCCACGTTAATGAAGAAAAAGTTATCGTTTTAGTTGAAGGTGCTGTTGCTATCCGTGGTGATAGTGAAAGTGCCGTAGCAAAAGCTCTTGAAGATGCTAAGAAACTTATTAATGATATTGCTGACTCAGGTCCGGCAATAGCATCGGTTTCTGCAAGAATTGAATCAGCAGCTAGAAAACTTATATAAATAATGACTAACGATTTAATAGATTTTTATTTAAAAAGTCATCCGGTTACTTTAGGTGTATTGGCACTGTTGTCACTATACTTCATAATACTTAACTGGGTGTTCTTTTACCGCTATTTTTCTCTTAATGGTTGGCTCTCAAAAGAGAGTAGTTCACTAGAAGCATTGCTTTTAGGGGCTTCAACTGTAAGCGAATTTTCTTTTTTAAACCATTTTCTTAAAACAAGTTCAAAAATAACTAAAGAGATCTTGGATTTAGGCATGCTTGCTGCAACCAAAGAGGCTACAAAAGGCTTGTCAATACTCTCTATATTTGCTTCTACTACACCTTTTATAGGCTTATTTGGAACAGTTGTTTCCATATTGGACACTTTTACGCATATTGGACAGAGCAGTGGCAGTATGTCTATAATATCGAGTGGTGTTTCAGATGCACTTGTTGCTACAGCTTCTGGTATATTTGTTGCGATTTTTGCATATACATACCATCAAATACTTAAGCGAAAATCATTTGAACTTATTGGTTTTATTCAAATGCAAAGTGAAGCAATCTTAGCTCGAAGAGTTTAATTTTGATTTACGACTGGGAAGATAAACCGGAGTTGAATATTACTCCATTAGTAGACGTTATGTTGGTTCTTTTGGCCATATTGATGGTTATAGCACCAAATATAATATACGAAGAAAAAATTAAACTCCCCCAAGGCTCTATTAGCCAACAGATATCAAAGATACCACCAGTACACATAACTATTGACAAGGATTTGAAACTCAAGGTGAATAAAGATTATTTTGACTTGAACTCTTTTGAAGATAATTTTTATAAATATTCAAGAAAGTTGGATTTAAAAGCTACTGTACTTATCAGTGCAGATAAAAGTTTAGATTACGGAATTGTAATGTCTATTCTGGCTGCTGTCAAACAATCCGGCTTTTCAGAGGTTTCTCTAGCTACAAATGGTTAAAAATAATACTCTCTTTTTTATAAGTGGTTTTATTTCTATACTGCTTTTTACATTTTTTTTATTTCTTTTTATGTACATGATGTTCTCCTCCAATACGATAGATATGTATGCTTTTAAAAAAGATGAGTATATATCTATCTCTTTGGAAGTACCTGAAATAGTTCAAAAAACGACTAAAAAAAGTGTAGAGGCTCCTTTGACAAAAGAAATATCTGTTTCTGAGACGAAAGAAGTCGACATTGAAGATTTGTTTAGTGATGTGTGGACCAAAGATATAAAAAAAAGTAAAATAACGAAACCAAAACAAGATAATAAAAGAATACAAGAGATTCAAAAAAGAATAAAAACAACAAAAAAGAATGAAGTAAATACTCTCTCAGAAAAGATCAATAATCTGGACAGTATAAAGAGTGATGAAGAGAATAAACAGGAATCCACATCTAGCGAAGTTAATGAATATTTAGCTAAAATTCATGCTTTAGTATATCAGAACTTCAGTGTGCCCCAGAATTCACAGGGACATACAGTCAAAGCAGTAATAAAACTGAGCCCGATAGGAAAGGTTATGGATTTTAGAATTCTTAACTATTCTGCAAATGTTGCGCTCAATACGGAAGCTGATAAAATAAAGGCTAGATTAGCAAGTGTAGTCTTTCCGAGAAATCCACAAAATAAATCTGGTAATTATATAATCCTATTAACATCCAAGGAGTGATTTTGAAAATATTGTTTGCATTGATGCTGGTTATCTCTATGTCGTTTGCAAGTGATGCAACTATTGAAGTTATAAAAAAAGTTGAGTCCTTGCCCACAATAGCTGTAGAAGATTCATCTATCAGTTATGATGACACTTTTAAGATGAAATTTTTTAAATCACTCATTGCTGATTTAAACGTTTTATCCTTGTTTAATGTTGACAGACATTATCTTCAGACACATTTTAATGATACAGACGTGTTGGTTGAAAACAAAGATATGAATTATGTTTTGAGATATAAGATGTATGAAGATGACAACGGTGCATTGAATGTCGAATTAAAACTTATCAAAGATAATGCAGATGTTTTGGTCAAAAGCTATAGAATTGCAAAACAAGATGTTTATATGTTTGTTTCTCATGCAATAGCGTATGATATTAACGAATTTATGGGTGCTCCTTCAATTGAATGGATAAAGAGAAAAGTGATTTTTTCGAGAATTGTTGAATCTAAAAAGAGTGAACTCATTATTGCAGACTACACGCTGTCATACCAGCATGTTGCAGTGAGCGGAGGATTTAACGTATTTCCAAAGTGGGCAAACAAACAACAAGACGCATTTTATTATACATCTCTTGATGATGAAAAGCCGACTTTGAAATATGTTGCATTAAATGAGGGAACGAGCAAGAGCATAATCGCCTCAGACGGTATGATGATCTGCTCCGATGTTAGTGATGATTCAAAGAGTTTGCTTTTAACAATGTCTCCTAATGGACAGCCGGATATCTATTTATTTGATATAGACAGTAAAAAATACAAAAAAATCACTTCATACGGAGGCATTGATGTAAATGCCCAATTTATGAATAAGGATACGATTGTATTTATTTCAGACAGACTAGGCTATCCAAATGTTTTTTCTAAAAAAATAGGCAGTAGTACGGTAGACCAGATGGTGTATTACGGCCAAAGCAATGCCGCATGCAGCGCACATGGAGAGTATATTGTATATAAGGCCAGAGAAAGCTCAAACGCCTTTTCAAATAATACTTTTAACCTGCATCTGATTTCAACCAAAACTGATTTTATCAGAAGACTGACAGCTACTGGAGTAAATGAATTTCCACGATTTTCAAAAGACGGTGATGCCATACTGTTTATTAAAAATTACAAATCCCAAAGCTCATTGGGGATTATAAGGTTGAACCACAATAAAAATTACCTCTTTCCACTTAAACATGGGAAAATTCAGGCACTGGATTGGTAGAAAAAACAATTATTTAAATAATTGTTTTTATTTGCATGATATTAGTATTTTTTAGATACAATTCCATAATTTTAATACTAAAAGGTTGTCGATATGAATAAAATAGTGATTTCTAGTGTTGTAACAGCACTACTAGTTTTAAGTGGATGTAGTTCTAAGGAGCCTGTAGTTGATGCACCGGTTGAAGAAGCAGTGAAAGCTCCTGTTCAAGAGGTAGCGGCTGTAAAAACTGAAACAGTGTCTGATGCAAATACGGAAGTTTTAGGTGAGAACGGCATGATTGATTCTGACAGCAATGAAATGAATATGGCAAACCTTGAAAAAGATATGCAGACTGTATATTTTGACTTTGATAAATTTGACATCCGTTCAGACATGCAAGAAAAAGTGTCTAATGATGCCAAGTTGGCAAAAGGTGCTGCGAGTGCTTTTACTATTAAACTTCAAGGTAACTGTGATGAGTGGGGAAGTGATGAATATAACTTCGCGCTTGGACTAAAAAGAGCTAATGCAGTTAAAAAAGCTTTGGTTGCAGAAGGTGTTGATGCTAGCCGTGTTACAATGGTAAGTTACGGTGAAAGCAATCCTGTATGTACTGACAAAACAAAAGAATGTTGGTCTCAAAATCGTCGTGTAGACTTCAAACTTCTTCCATAATCTATGAATCGCAGTAAACTAGTTACTCTTTTGGTAGCTCTTCTGCCTTTTAGCCTCATCGGTTCCGAACCTTCTGCGTTTGGAGCCGGCAATTTAAATAATCCCAAACCTTACGGCTTGACTTCATCAGAAGAGGTTCTTCTGGAAAACAAAAAAAATCTTCAAAAAGTTGTTGTTAAAAGCAATAATCAGGCAAATGAAGTTGATTCTCTCAGAGAAAGGATTGATGGGCTGCAAAGTATCATTGAAGGTTTAAGTAAAAAATCACATGAAAATAGAGTCAACCTTCAAAATCTGGATAATAAAAATAAAGAAGAGCTGAAAAGTTCTAATGAGTATGAAAAAAGATTAAGCGAAGTAAGCAGTAATAACTCTCAAAGTATTGAGAAGATTAAAATTGTTATATCTGAATTGTCATTATTAATCGATACCATAAATGTATCCTATGTCACAAAAGATGAGTTTAACGGGCTGGTAAATGATGTAAACAGTTTTAAAGAATTGGTTGCCAAGGAACTTAAAAATAGTTCTTCGGCGTCCAATTCATCAAAATTTGATGGTATTTCGAGTGCAGAAATTGCAAAAAAAGCCAAGGCTTTTTATAATAAAAAATATTACAATGACGCAATAGAGCATTACAGCTATTTGATTGAGAAAAACTATAAGCCTGCACGAGCGCATTATATGATTGGTGAAATGAAATATTATCGTAAAAACTATGCTGAGGCTATAGCGTATTTTAAAAAGAGTGCTTCTTTATATTCAAAAGCATCTTATATGCCTACTTTAATGCTTCATACCGCTGTTTCTATGGAAAAATCAGGGGATAAAAATAATGCTGAAATATTTTACAATGGTCTAATCTCGAAGTATCCCGAGAGTCAGCAGGCAAGTGAAGCAAAGAAATATATAGGCTTAATGAAGTAATGAGTTGTTTTATTTCAGTAAACATATAGCTTATTATGATAAAATCCAAAGCAAAATTCTAGGAATTAAATTTTTAGAACAAAATAAATGAAGGTTGATAAACATGGCAATAGAAACAAATCAAATTGTATCAATAGAGTATGAAGTACGTGACGGTGACAAAGTTGTAGACAGTAATGTTGGCGGTGCGCCGTTGGTATTTATGTTTGGTAAAGGTCAGATTATCTCTGGTTTAGAAAATGGTATTGTCAACATGGCAATCGGTGAAAAAGGTGATGTTCTTGTAAAAGCTGAAGATGCTTATGGAACGTACAATGATGAAGCCAAACAAGAAGTACCAAAAGACCAGTTCGCGGGAATCGATCTAGAAGTAGGGATGACTTTGTACGGTCAGGGCGAAGATGGCGGAACTGTTCAGGTTACTGTTAAAGAGATTGGTGAAGAGAATGTATTTATAGATTTCAATCATCCATTGGCAGGTAAAGATTTAATGTTTACTGTTACAGTTAATAATGTAAGAGACGCATCTGCTGAAGAAGCAATGACTGGAATTCCTGCTGAGAATAAACAAGCAGATGATGGATGTTGTGGTACAGGTGGCGGCAGCGGCTGTGGATGTCACTAATTTTATAACTGCTTCATATGCTTCTAAAGAAGCATTTAAAACAGCGACTCTTTTAAAAACACTGACAGTCAATTCCCTTATTACAGGGGAAGTTGGCGTAGGTAAAAAGAGTTTAGCGCGTTATATACTTCCTGATGCTCCAGTCTTGGATGCATCTAAATTTGATGAAATACTAACTACTCTTGATAGTTTCAGAGAAGTGATCATAACAAATCTGCAGGACTCTCCAAATATAAAAAGAGTCATTGATATCCTAAATGCAAACAATATTCGTATAGTAGCAACTGCAAACAGTTCGTTTACCCATGACAATATTGATGATTTGTTCAGTGTTAAATTCAATATTCCGCCGCTTTCTCAAAGGCTGGAAGATGTTGAACTGTTAATTAAAAAATTTATTCAAGAAGCCTCCTTGCTCTTTGGTGCTTCAGAAGAATTTCATATCAAAAACTTTAAACCTGATTTGAGTCACAATTCAAATTCATTAAGACGACAAGTTATGATAAATTTTTTACTTCAAGATATAAAAGATACAGAACTCATGGACATTACGCAAAACTATCTGCTTAACAGGCTCGGTTCCAACAGTGATTACAGAAATTTTTTATATTTATATGAGGTTCCGCTTATAAGGGCAGGACTTACAAAATTTAAATCACAGCTTCAGCTCTCTGACAAATTAGGTTTAAACAGAAATACATTACGAAAAAAAATATCAGATAATAAACAATTTTTATAGGGGAAATTTATGTCAAAAAAAATAGCGATGATCTTTTCAGGTCAAGGCAGCCAAGCACTTGGAATGGGTAAAGATTTTTATGAAAATTCTGATCTTGCCAAAGAGATGTTTGATAAAGCAGGAGAGAGAATAGGTGTAGACTTCAAAGAATTGATATTTGAAGAAAATGAAAAACTTGCTCAGACTGCATACACTCAGCCTGCAATTTTGCTAGTTCAAATGGTGGCTTACCGTCTCTTCAAAGAGGCTAATCCGGATGTAAAAGCTACGTTATTTTTAGGTCACTCTCTTGGTGAGTTTTCTGCCTTATGTGCGAGCGGTGCTATTGATTATATTGATGCTGTCGAGCTTGTACATAAACGCGGCGCATTTATGCAAGAAGCATGCGACACTATCGAAGCGGGGATGATGGCTATAGTGGGACTTGATGATGCAGCGGTCGAAGATGTGTGTGCCAAGGCTCAGGCAGAGGGTAAAAAAGTTTGGCCTGCCAACTATAATCAGGATGGACAATTGGTTGTAGCGGGTATGAAAGCTGATTTGGTTTCATTGGAGCAAACTTTTAAAGATGCGGGGGCTAAAAGAGCACTGCTTTTAAATATGTCTGTTGCAAGCCATTGCGATCTTTTGAGATCTGCACAGGAGCCATTGGCAGAATTGATGTCTACAATGATCCAAGAAGAATTTAGCGCGCCTGTAATCTCAAATGTAACTACCAAGCCCTACAGTACAAAAGCTGAGGCAGTATCTTTGCTAAAAGAACAGCTTGTCAAACCTGTAAAATATAAGCAATCTATAGAAGCTATCGCAAATGACGTGGATATGGCTATTGAGTTTGGAAATGGCGTGGTTCTCAAAGGGCTTAACCGCAGAATTGCAAAAGATTTAACCACTTTAAATGTTTCAGATATGGATTCATTGGCAAAAGTCAGCGAGGAAATTTCCAACTAAGATGAGAGTAACCCTAGTTCAGAGTGCACCTAAGCTTAACAGAACAAATCTGTCGGATGTTTGTGAAACAATCAAAGAACTCACGGATAAAAGTGATTTAATAGTATTTCCTGAACTGGCTCTAAACGGATATCTGCTGCAAGATAAACTTTATGAGGATGCATGGAATCTGGATGAGCTTGACGAACTTTGTGCGTTGAGTCGGCATGTGGATATTGTGATTGGCGGCGCTATTAAAGATAAAGGCGTATTCCGAAACGCAGCTTTGTACTTTTCACACGGAAAGCTTTTAAGTCAGCATAATAAAGTGCATCTTCCAAATTACGGGATGTTTGAAGAAGCCAGATATTTTACCAAGGGTGATGTTTTTGAGAGTTTTTACACTCCATCGCGCAGAAAAATATCAATGCTTGTGTGTGAAGACTTATGGCATAAATCTGTCCACGAGGATTTGGTGAAAGAAAATCCTGATTTAATAATAGCTTTGGTCGCTTCGCCGGCGAGAGGTTTTAGTGATGATGGTTTGGAGATAGAAAAACAGTGGTACAGTATCATTAAAACGGTTGCCCGGGAGTGCAGAGCCAAGTTGATTTTTGTGAATCGTGTAGGTTTTGAAGACGGGCTTGGTTTTTGGGGCGGTAGTTGTATAGTGGATGAGAATGCTCATATTTTGCATAAACTGCCTCGTTACGAAACAATGATCAAAACATATGAGATAATGATCAAAACATATGAGATAGAGGAAATAAGATGAAAATAGCGATTATGGGAGCAATGCCCGAAGAGATAGCTCCGATTTTAGAAAAACTCGGTTCATATAAAACTACTGAATTTGCGAAAAATAAATATTATGAAGCTTCTTACAGAGGTATTGAACTGGTTATCGCGTACTCAAAGATCGGAAAAGTTTTTTCGACTCTGACTGCTACGACCATGATAGAACATTTCGGTGCAGAGTTATTATTGTTCTCCGGTGTTGCAGGTGCGGTGTCTCCTGAGTTAAAAGTAGGTGATTTGGTTGTAGCGTCCAAGCTTTCCCAGCATGACTTGGATATAACCGCTTTTGGACATCCCTTTGGTTACGTTCCAGAAGGTGCCGTGTATGTTCAAGCAGATATGAAGCTGATAGAATTAAGTAAAGAAGTGGCTCTGGAAATGGATAAAAACGTCAAAGAAGGGATTATCGCCACGGGGGATCAGTTTGTGGCCAATGAAGAGCGTAAAAACTGGATAGGAAACACTTTTAATGCTGATGCCTTGGAGATGGAAGGTGGAAGTGTCGCTGTTGTCTGCGATGCTTTAAACGTACCGTTTTTTATACTTCGTGCAATAAGTGATGCGGCTGATATGGATGCAAGTTTTTCATTTGATGAATTCCTTGAAACAAGTGCTGTAGAAAGTGCAGAATTTGTAATGAAAATGGTGGATAAGATTGTCAATAAAACTATCTAAAAAGATTATGTCAAAGCTTGGCAAAACAAATGCGGAGTTCAACCTCATAGAAGAGGGCGATAAAATTTTAGTCGGACTAAGCGGCGGAAAAGATTCTCTCACTATGGTGCACGCAATGAAAGAACAGCAACGCCGTGCTCCGTTTAAGTTTGAATTTATCGCGGTAACCGTTTCCTACGGAATGGAAGAAAACTTCGATGCTTTGATAGCACACTGCAAAGAACATGACATTCCACATGCCATACACGATACGAAGATCTATGATCTGGCAGAGGAGAAAATAAGAAAAAACTCCTCTTTTTGCAGCTTTTTTTCACGTATGAGAAGGGGTTCACTTTACAGTGCGGCAGAAAAATTCGGCTGTAACAAAGTCGCTCTGGGACATCATATGGACGATGCGGCTGAGAGTTTTTTTATGAATTTTATCTATAACGGTCAAATGCGTTCTCTTGCACCAAAATATAGAGCGGGTAACGGACTTATCGTAATCCGTCCTCTTATACAGATGAGAGAAAGACAGCTTCTGGCATGTGCACTTGACAACGAAATGCCTACTATAGGTGATGAGGCCTGCCCCTCAATGAGATTTGATGTAAAAATGCCACATGCAAGAGCGCATACAAAAGAGATGCTCTCAAAGATGGAAAAAGAGTTTCCCTCCCTGTTTACCTCGCTCAATGCAGCCTTTAAAAATATCTCCCAGGACAGCTTTTTTGATGCCGAGAAATTTTCTCTCTAAGTTTTAAGTTTTAACTGTTCTTCGTCTAAAGCAATTTGAGACTTTCTGTTATGAAGGGTCTCATCCTTTAGTTTTTGTAAAAACTCCAAAATATTTTCCTGATAAGCGAAGGTGTCTTTGTCATTGGCTAAATCAAGTAGCGGTCGCAATGATTCTACATTTATTTTTTTTGCATACCTTGGGACAATCTTTAACTCTTTTTGAATGTGTGAGACCAAGGTGTCAATATTTAAGGCATTGTCTTCCATCACTTTTTTGACGAGTTCTTTTGTCGTAAGCATCAGCAAGTTCACCCTGTCTTCATCATTGTCATATATCTTTAATCCCATCTCTCTCACAATGATATAGTTTTCAACCTTGACAACCTGGTTTGCCGCAATGACAAGTGCGAATATCTTGGCACGAAACTCCAACGAACCGTGATGATGAACAAAAAGTTCACGAAAAGCAGTTAAAAAATAATTTTTTAGTATAAAACTAAGCTTCATTTACATTCCTTATGTGGTATTATACATCTTTGAATTTTAAACAAAGTGAAAATAATGTTAATTGCAGATGATTATGAAATATTGAAGTCAAGCTTTATCGATTCGCAGAGACTTTTTGATAAATTAAACCGAGTTGCAGATCAGGTGTCAGAGCTGGAATATGATGAAAGCGGCCTGTTTTTGGACCAAGAAGAGACATATGAAAGACACTGGCTTAAACTCAGTTCGAAAATAGTAGACGCATTGAGCAGTTCTTTAAAAAACTACAATATAGAGCTCTTAAAAAACAAAAGTTTGACTCAAAGAACATTGACATTCAATCTGAGCAAAGATAAGGAACTGAGCAAAATACATGTAGACTACAGTGAAAATGGTTCACTAAGTATCTCACAAATGAGTTAATGATATAATTTCAAGCATTATTTTAAAGGAACAATTATATGGGTAGAGCGTTTGAATATAGAAAGGCGTCAAAATTAAAAAGATGGGGAGCAATGTCAAAACTGTTTCCTAAACTGGGCAAGATTATCACTATGGCTGCAAAAGAGGGGAGTAGTGACCCTGATATGAATTCTAAGCTTAGAACAGCTATTATGAATGCTAAAGCTGAGAATATGCCAAAAGACAATATTGAAGCTGCAATTAAAAGAGCAAGCGCCAAAGATACAGCGAGCATGCTTGAAGTCAATTTTGAGGGTAAAGCTCCACATGGCGTATTGATTTTTATAGAGTGTATGACTGATAACAATACAAGAACCGTGGCAAATGTAAAAAATATACTTACCAAGCATGGCGGAGAATTGCTTACAAACGGTTCTTTGGAGTTTATGTTTGACAGAAAAGCACTGATAGAGTTTGAACTTAAAGACTCTATGGATCTTGAAGAACTGGAACTAGAACTTATTGATGCAGGTCTTGAAGATATCGAAGCTGAAGAGGGTGTTGTCTTGGTAACAGGTGATTATACAAGTTTTGGTACCTTGACAGCGGCTTTGGAAGACATGGGTATTGAGATTACAAAAGCGAATCTCGAAAGAATGGCGAATAGCCCCATTACAATCACAGAAGCGGACCAGGCAGATATAGATAAGATTTTAGAAAGACTTGAAGATGATGAAGATGTTCAAAAAGTTTTCACGAATATAGCTTAATTTCCACATGCCAGACATGTGGAAATAGTTTCTAAGATATGAAATTTGTAAACGACATATGCACTACCACCCTTGAGGTGAAACAATCCAAGTTTATCTCCTATTTGCTACCTTATTCAAAATTTGATACAACGCTTGAATCACTGAAAAAAGAAAATCCAAAAGCCAGACATTTTGTTGTCGCATACAGATATCTAAATGAGTTCAACCAGATTGTGGAACACTCAAGCGATGACGGAGAACCAAAAGGCACATCGGGAAAGCCTACATTATTTGTGCTCCAAGGTGCAGAGTTGATAAACAGCTGTGTCATTACGGTAAGATATTTCGGCGGTACAAAACTTGGTACGGGAGGATTGGTGCGAGCCTATAGCGATGCATGCAACATGGTTCTTGAAGAAGCCAGGCTCATCGAGTATAAAGAGGAGATTGAAAAAAAAATATCTTTTGAATACTCAAATATAAGAATTGTGGAGTATGAATCTTCGGCATGTGGAATTGAGATCATTGAAAAAATATTTGATATTGCTACAATGTATAAAATAAAGGGAAGCGAATCCGATATGAACCGCTTTTTGCAAAAAATGGAGAGATTGGTGCATATGGCAGAGTAGGGGGAAAGCCCTTTTATCTGCCTTGAACCGCATTCCCCATATCCCACATAGGCAAAAATATACCAAGAGCGAGCAAAATAACCATTGAGGCGATGATAAGAAGCATGATAGGTTCTATAGCTTCTGATAAGCCGTCTATAATAGCATCAAAGCGCATTTTAAAGTATTCGGCAACTTTTCCAGACATTGTATCGAGCGTACCACTGTCTTCTCCGGCGCGGATCATCTGAATAATCATGTTTTCAAAGAGACCTGTTTCCTTGAGCCCTTTGTTGAGCGTTCCCCCCTTTTCAACCGTGACTCTCACAGAGGAAAGCTTACTTTTAAGAGGCAGACTGTCAATCATTGAGATTGAAGTGTCCAAAGCTTCGGCAATCGGGATACCGGCTTTTATAAGTTCAGAAAATACAAGGGTAAAACGGCTGAGTGTGGCAAATTTAATAAGGTTATTTATAAGATATATTTTGAGCAGAGTCTCGTGCCAGCCAAATCTTATATGTCTGTAATGACTTATGAGGTATTTAAAGATCATAAATGATATAAAAAGTGCGGCAAGAACATAGGGTCCGTAGTTGTTAAAAAGATTTTCGAGCGTGAGTAATATCTGTGTAGGTAAAGGCAGTTCTGCATTTAACTCTTCAAAGATGCCTTTGAACTGCGGTACGACATACGATATTAAAACCGTAAAAGCAATAGCCATTGCAATCATTACGTTTCGGGGATACGCCATAGCTTTTTTGAATTTAATCACATTGGAGCGAATCTCTTCTAGCATATTCGCAAGAGAATAAAGAGCATCATCCAGGTTACCTGTTTTTTCTCCAAGCTGAACCATCGCAATAGTAAGATTTCCTAATTCAAAACGAAAATTTTCCATCGAAGCCGACAATGAATGTCCTGAGTTGATATCGTCTGCTAATTTAGAGAAAACATACTTGAGGCTATGATCTTCTGTAGATTTAGCAATTTCGTTGAGTGAATCATGGATAGAGATACCGGCATTTGTCATGACCGCCAGCTGTCTGATAGAAGCTATCAGCGCATCCGGTTTTATCTTTCTTTTTTTAATATTCTGTAAAAAATTGCTTTTGAATCTTTTAAGTCGGGCATCCATAGGTTCTGTAGACTCGACAACTTTGATGATTATCCCGGTATTTTTGAGCTTTGCATAATCATTTGCTTCTTTTCTGTCCTTGGCATAAAGAGGAAATTGCTCTTTTTTACCTTTTGTGAGTACTGTCGCTACAAAATATTTCATTATTTTGCCACCTTTAAAATCTCTTTAATGCTTGTAACCCCGTCCAAGGCTTTTTGAATTCCATTTTCAAAAATTCCGACAAAACCTTCTTTGAGCGCTTGATCGAGCATTATATCTTTAGATGCACCTTTTGCAATAAGTGAAGAGAGTTCTTCGGATATATTCAATACTTCACATATCATCTCCCTTCCCATATATCCGGAGTCATTACACTCTTTACATCCTTTGCCTGTATAGAATTTAGCGTTTTGGGGAATATAATCACTTATCTCCTCTAAGATTGAAGCTGGAATCGTCTCCTCTACCTTACAATTTGTACAAATTTTTCTTACCAGTCTTTGTGCCTGTATAGCAACTAAGGCTCCACTGATGAGATAGTGTTGAATCCCCATATCGACCATACGCGGAATAGCACTTATAGAGTCATTCGTATGGAGTGTGGAAATAACCAGGTGACCCGTTAGAGCTGCTTTAATAGCTATCTCCAAAGTTTCCTGATCGCGTATCTCCCCAATCATGATTTTATCGGGATCCTGTCTTAATATGGAACGCAGCGCGTCTGCAAAACTTAAACCTACTTTGGGATTGACCTGTACCTGCTGAATAAGGTTCATCCTGTACTCAACAGGATCTTCAACCGTAATAACCTTGTCCTCTACATTTCGAAGCTCATTTAGTGCACCGTAGAGTGTAGTTGTCTTACCACTCCCTGTAGGTCCTGTTACAAGGATAATGCCATAAGGAGCCTCTAATCCTTTGAGAAGCTTATTGTAGCTGGCTGTATCCATACCGGCATCTTCAAGTTTAACAAGAGCTTTTTGTTTGTCAAGAACACGCATTACTATGGATTCGCCATAGAGAATCGGGAGCGTTGAAATACGAAAATCGTATTCTCTGGTTCCGACGGCTGTGGAAAAACGGCCATCCTGAGGCTTTCTTTTTTCCGCGATATCCAGGTTTGCCAGAAGCTTGAGTCTTGATGCCAAGGGTGGATAGATATCTTTTTCAAATATAAACATCTCAACCAGTTTTCCATCGACTCTGGCACGTACAACACAGTTCTTTTCAGTCGGCTCGATATGCACGTCACTTGCCCGGCCATTAATACAGGCTTTGAGTATTACATCGATGAGTAACAGTATTGAAGAGGCTTCTTGTTGGTCTTCAATATTATTTATAGAGTTGAGTTCGTCTCTGATCTTTGTAACTAAACCTTTTACGCTGTCTTTTAATTCTACTTTAAAGATATAGGCATTAATCTGTTTTTTTGTTGCTATGGCTACTCTTAGTATCTTTCTTGGAAAGAGTCTTTGTATCGATTCCTGGGCATCAATATCAAGCGGATCATTAAAAGCTATGGTCACGCTCATCTCATCTTCGGACACCGGAAGCGCTGTGTGTTTTTTTAGCTGGGCAAGCGGAATTCTTTGCGTCAATTTATAATCCATATCAATGGAATCTAAATCAATATAGAGTAAATTCAAATCATCGGCAAGCTTTTCTAAGACAGTTTGTTCTTTGATATAATCATAGTCATCAATAATAGACAGCTCATAGACGCCGTTTCTTATTCGTTCGACAATATATCTTACAAGTCTGTCCATCGTCATAAAACCGGACAGGGTTATATCTCTGAGTATAAGGTTGGTGTTGATTCCTTTTGCTAAAAGTCTATCAACCTGACCCTTCATGATATAACCGTCGGAAAGTAAATCTCTTGTTATTCTATCCATTACTTTTCCTACCAGTATACATGTCGTTTTATGGCAATTGTATCATAAAACTCTTCAATAACAATCTTACTTAATTTATCATCAGTTGCCAAATAAAGCTTGTAAGTGAGCTTTTCATCGTTCTCATCATCAAACAGATAAAAAGCTCTTTTTTCATGTGCACCGAGTTTTGAGTATAAATCAAATACTTTGGATAATACATAGTCGGTAGTGGGAAGATTGAGCGAAGAAAGGTCATAATCGTCTATCAAAGCATGGTAAAGCAGTTTCTTTTGCATTAAGATTACAGAAAGATAGGCCGAATTTGCACGGGATTCTTTTGAAAACTTCAGTATGGCAATCGGTATGGACAATCGGTCTATATAATCAGAGTTTAAACATGCAAAAGCATATAATGAAACATATTCCTCATCTTTTTTAAATCTTTTAAAATTATCAAAACCTATACTGCACACTTCTTCATATTTTTTATTTTGGTAAAGATTAAACATATCTTGTTTGATCTCCGCATACAAACTTATTGTTAAAAATAGGGCAATTATTATTTTCATTTAAACTTTCCTGATCTGATCTCATCTAAGAGTAATTTGGCTTGGTGTGAGTTTGAATGATCTATATATTGTGTCAAAGTTTTAATTGCCATCTCTTTTTCATTAAGCTTCACCAGTGATTTTGCAAAAATAATCCAACTCGCCTCTATGTTATTATTAATCTCATTGGTCATTAAGGCATAGTTATAGGATTTGTGATAATCTCCAAGTTCATAATATTTTTTTGCCACAAAAAGACTCAGGGCCGGATTATGACTTTTTTTGAATCTTTTAATAACATGGCGTATATCTTCTTGCGTATCTTGCCTTTTTATATTTATAGATGTCTTTTTAATTTCAGGAACCTGTCTTTCCTGCTCTGCTTCTGCAACAATTTTTTTCTCAGGCGTTATTGTTTTTTCATTTGAATTTGATTCAGATTCGCTTAAAGTGTCTTCCTCAGCACTTGGGTCATTTTCATAATAAGGAAATGCCTCGCTGTTTATATTCTTCATAAAATTAAGCGAGGGTGTAAGATATATTTTTTCTTTGCTTGGAACTTTTACCTGAGCATACACTTTTGCAGGTTCAACCTGCTGGGTCTCTTTTTTTTCTACTACGCTTTCTTGAGCAACAGCTTCGGTTTTTTCACTCTTTACAGATAGGTTTTCTTCATGACCTGTTTTTGCTAGAGATGTTCTTTCCTGAACACTCACAAGCTCTTTTTGTATCTCTTGAGGGGGTATGACAATATCTTCTTTGGACGTAAACAAGCTAAAGACAAGCGTAAAAATAACAAGGATACTGACAACTATCGTGGCATGTGGAATATAAGATTTTATCTTATATCTGTTCCATCTTCTTTCTAGTTCATGTACATTAATCATTGATGAGCCCGGTGTGTATAGCAGACATCTCTATAATTTTATTTGAGATAGTGTTTTTATTGATTTTGGAAGGATTGTTTTCATCATACCATGAATAAATATCAAAAAGTGTATACAGAAGCTTATTGGTATCTCTGTAGTTTCCTTTTGTCAGCTTATGGATAAGATTCACCGATTTGTTTTGAAACATATTTGCACTGTCAAAACAGTTCGCTTTCATGAGTTTTTTTTGTATATAAATCTTAAGCTCGGCACTTGAAGCATTTTCAAGTTCAATACTTTCCCAAATTCTCGTCTGAAAATGCTCTTTCGCAATCAAGTCTTCTTTTTCTGTTTTATGTAAGGTAATCAAAAATTTCACTTTTCTTGTATCAGACAGCAGTCTGATTTTTTCCATAAGCGGATTGGAATACAGCTGTGCTTCATCAAGGAGCACCAGGGGTGTTTCATCAATCAGGTTTTCATCGACGATAAGCATAAACTGAGTGAAATTGAGCTCACCTTTGTACTTTACGTTAAATAAATCCTTAGCCAGTGTTTTATAAAACTCACTCTCATCAAGTATGGGTGTCTGATAGATATACACCTTTTGAGAAGCTGACAAGTCATGATAAAGTTTCATTAAAAACATACTTTTGCCGGTACCGGGCTTTCCATATAAAAGTATCATCTTAAGAGGTTTTTTTACAGAGTCCTTAAGCGCCTGGTAAATAGTAGAAACCCTGTCCAACTGTACATAGTCCTTTGCATTTACCGTGTCTAAAAATACGTCTTTAGAATTTTGAAATATATTAGATTTCATCTTCCTCTTTCGCCTCAGAAGAGTTTGTGTCAGTCTTATTGATGCGCAAAACGTTGTCCGTCAGACCTTCATAGCCCAGATCAGCCAATGAAAGACTGTTGTTTTCTTTATGTATTATATGAGGCTCTATAACTATCACAAGCTCTTGAATCTCTTTTATCTTTTCTTCATATCTGAAAAAGTAGCTAAGCCCCGGAATATCACCTAAAATAGGAACCTTGTTTGTTTCTTGCGTGTGTCGTGTATTAATGAGACCGCCTAGAATAATCCTGTTTCCGTCTTTTACCGTAACAACCGATGATAACTGGCGGCGGTTAAGGTCAGGAGGCATGTCTCTGCCTGTGGATGTTGTCTGTGTCATATCGGAATTTGTCTCAGACAAAGATGGATTTATGATTAAAGTAATGGTTTTATCATCAGATATTTCCGGTGTAATCGAAAGCAGGACACCGGCAAAAACAGATTTTATTGAATCATTTTGAGTTGTAGATGCTACACCACCGCTTGTTCCCTGTGCCTGGGTAGATTGTTGAATCTTATAAAAATATTCTGTTCCTGCTGTGATAAGTGCTGGCTGGTTGTTAAGGGTCAGTACTTTTGGATTGGATATAGAACTCACATCCCCCTGTGTCTGTAAAAATTTCACTACTTCTTTGAGGCTCCCGCCTGCTTTTATGCTGACAAGTTTCGAGACACCCTTTACTCCATCATAAGCAGCTGCAGTGATTGAATCACCATCAAAAGAGCTTACATTCTCAGAATCTAAATTATGAACACTCAATTCAACATTTTGAAGTGCGTATAACTGTTTCCAGTCTATACCTGTGGTTTTGCTGTCAGACATTGTAACCGATAAAAGTTGAACGTCGATTAACACCTGAAGCTGTACTTTCTTTTGAAGCTGTTCTAAATAAGACTCAAATCTGTTCATTTGTTTTTGCGTTGCGCTCACTGTGATAAGGCCCGCATTTTTATTTATAATAGGTGCTTCTGCCTTATAACTATCCTGCGGTCTATTTAAAACTCTTTGGAATTCAAGATCTAAAGCTTCCCAAAATTTCACTTCATCGCTCGTTTCTATCTTTATACCAGACTCTGAATTCGAGGTTCCGCCTCCTGATTGCGTTGCGTTTGCAGTGTTTGCCGTCGCTGACATACCTGTTGTGCCCATAGTTTTGGCATCAGTGGATGATGTGAGTGTCACATCTGTGCTTCCGCTGCCTTTTCTCTGAGATAAGATATAGTCTATACTGAATACTTTTGTCGTAAGATATGATATCTTTAATATCTTATTCTCTAAAGTGTAGGACAGGTTGTTTTCTCCAAGAACAATATTTAAAACTTCATCTATAGTCAGATTGTTAAGATGTGTTTTGTTTAGCTTCGTATCGAGAAATTTTTCTGCGTGAGGATCCCCGACAATAATACTAAATTCACATTCATCGCTTAACTGTTCAATAAAGTCGATGATTTTTGTATCTTTTGTAGAGCTGATACTAAAAAGTTCATAAGAACAGTCAGCAAAACTAGCGCTTGATAAAAGAAGAGTGAAAAATGCCCCATAAATAGATGATTTGATTAGTTTCATTGCTTTGTCCTATTCGTTTTTAAATTTTAGATTTGAGTTTTTTGTATTTGTTGATAACACGATATTTTTATTTCCCCTTGTCAAAACTACGGATTTTCTGCTTATGTTTGTAATTGTATAGCTTTGCACCTTATCATGCAGTTTATACCATTTGTTATTGATTAAAGCAGAACTGTTTATGATCGCATTGAGGGCAATAGTGCTTTGTGCTTCTTTTTTGAGCTTTTTAGAGTTTAAAGTATCTGCTGATGCCGTAGAAGAGGATACAGTATTATTGGAAGCTGTTTGAATTGAAGATTTTTTATCCTCAATTTTGACAGATTTGTTTTTTTCCAAAAAAATAAAAGGATCTTTCAAAACAGTAATATTGGAACTGCCTATGCCGCTCCTTGCAGGTTTTATCGCTTTGACCTGCTCATCAACCCAGGAAAGTTCGTTTGCGCCGACACTGGATACTATCAAGAGCAAAAAGCTTGAAAAGAAATATTTTTTCATTAGTAAGTGATCCCCCAAACTGAAATTTTGAGACTTGTATCCAAATTGTCCTGTGCCTTAATACTTAGATCATGAATATCAACAACAAGGTCGCTTTGTTCTAGAGAGTTTATAAACTTTAAGGTATTTTTATAGCTTCCGCTGCATTGTATCGATATATCAAGAATATGTCCGAAAGAATTATTGGTTAAAGCGTACTTGTTGCTCAAATTAGTAATTTTAATATTATACAGTTGTGCATTTTTTGAGATAGAATGTAAATATTCACCCCAACTTCTTTCATCATATATAAGTGAAGAGATAGTCTCTATCTTGCTTTTTATATATGCATTGTTGTCCTTTTGCACCAAAAGTTCAGATTCTGCTTTTTTTATTTCATTTATCAGCTTGGCTATTTTAGCTTCGGGATTATATTGCAAGTACATTTTATCCGCACTGATTTTGGATTCAAGGGCGCTTATCTGAGCTCTTTTTTGGTTAAAGTCTTCCAGAGAACTTTCCCAAAAAAGCAAATAGGCAAATGCAAAAATAAGAGCGAATATCATGATATAAGTCATATAGATATCTTTTTGACTCTTATCCTTAAAAGCGGCATCTATCCTGTGCAAGTAATCTTCAGTATTTATTTTCATAATATTTGTACCTTTAAATCACCAAAATAAAGTTTTGATTCTTTATCAAAGGATATATCTTCCATTGAAAAGTGAAATGTATCAGGGTGGGTTTTCGTCAAATGTTCCAAAAGCTGTGTTATTTTTTTGTCTTTGGAAGAAACGACACCTAAGCTGAAGCTTTTATCTTTTGGATTTGTTTCATCTTCTTTGTAAGACAAAGATTCAAGTCTAACTCCAAAACTGTTAAGATTATTCGTCAATAAGGCCAATAATTTTGCCTTCATCGGATAGTTTACTTTTACATCGTGTATCTTTATCAAGGTTCCTTTTTTCTCTGTATATTCTTTTTCTTCCTGCTGCAGAAGGGTTAATATTTTTACTTTATCCGCTTCCCTGTTTTTTATAGTGGCTTCTCTTGTTGTTTTTATATTGTGTACTTCAGTGTATTCCTGCTGTAAAAGTTCATGCTGCAGAGACTGAGCATAGGTGAGTATCCAGTAGCTCACAGGATAAATAAAAGCAACAATCAAAGAAGCTGCTACAAGCATTATTAACTTTCCGCTCTCGCGTTGTGTGAATTTTGGAGGACGGTGATAAGTGGTAAAATTACAATCGTATTTTTCAGATTCCGGAAGTGTTGTATAGATATGCATCAGAGCATGAAGTTGGTCAATATAGACTCCCTCACTCTCAAATCCATAATCAAATTCAAAATTACTGCTCTTTACTTTGAACTCAACTTCTGCCATTTCATCCAGTTTTGTGACAGTAGATATCTGTGAACCGATGTAGATATGTTCTATCTTGTCTAATTCAAAAGCTCTTTTTACATATGTTAAAATGTCACTGATATTTGCAAAGATCTCTTTATAAAGTTTAATAATGAATTCTTTATAATCGCTGTTGGTCTCCTTAAGGTTTTGCGAGGATATAAAGCGCATAAAATCTTCAAATTCCACTCTCTCACCATAAAGCTCACAAAATCTTTCATGCATTTGTAAAAAAGAATATTTGATAGATTTTGTATAGACAAACTCTTTTTCATTATAGACAGTAATAAATGTTTCATTCTCTTGAAAGTATATAAAACAATGTACCCCGCTTGTCTCGATTATCTCTTTTGAATAAAGAGATTTTAGCAATAAAGGAGTCGGTATGATTACATCGATATATTTGATTCTCTCTACAACATTTTTATAGGTTTGCGCAATTGTTAGCGGGTCGGCTATAAATACATGAAAAGTTCTATTTTCGTTATCCAGATTATTAAATGTTTCTATAAATTGTATTTGATAAGTAACAGCCTGATCAAGACCAAGCTCATCATAAACTTTATTGCTTATTGCATCATATAAATCTTCTTCAGGTATATTTTTTGTAATTGAAACCTGACTGTTAATAAATTCATTTGCATTGAGGTACGAAATAGCAAACTGATCTTTTACGTATTCAGGAGAACTGTTTTCACTCAGAAAACTAGAAATACCGCTAAGATATATATTTTTGTACGGATTTACTGAAATTACACTTGAAAAAGAACGTTCTGTTTTTTTACTCATTAGCTATAATCCTATTTGAAGTGAACCATTGACATGGAACAAAATTCATCTTTTTTATAAAACTCCACCCTGTAGACTTTTTGGTTCGTATCGACCGAGAACCTTTTATCCATATCTTTAAGGCTAATGTCAACTCCACTTTCCACGCCGTCTTTGGATTTGTATCCAATGACATTAACACGAAACTCACCATCGTCAATTACTCTAAAATCGTCATTTACAAAAAAATCTGAAGCAATATCAACAGAAGTTGTTTTTGCATCAATAAAAATATTTATTTTTTCAGGACAGCCATCAGCCATTTTAAAATATTGAGGTTTTAATGCGGTGATTTTTTCATTGCCTATATAAACGAAAAAGCGCCCACCTACCTTTTTTACACTTCCCAAGGGGTGAGAAAAATCAAATACATTATCTTCTGATTTTATCGGAATGAAGCTTAAAGATTTTTTGATATCACCCAAATTTAATAAAATATTATTATTTATTGTCAAAGTACCATACTCTTTGATAATTCTGTCAATATCTTTGACATTTAAATCAAAATTTCTTGAAAATGAGATTTGCATTATATTCATAAATTCTTCGATGGCTAGGAGCTGGTAAAATACTTTTTTGGAGAGGGAAGGCAAGTTTTTGCTGCTTTCAATCGCAAAAGCGGGTTTGTTATTTGTAACGGCAAAATACGTAAGGGAGAGTTTCATCGCCTCATCATAGAATTTTGTATTTGTGTTTTTAACATCAAAGCTGTGATGCTCCTGTAAAAGTTTTTTATTTATATTTTCTTTTATCGTTGTCGCAATTGTGTTTAGATTGCCAAAGGGCTGATTTTGGTTTAATTTGCACTGGTCTATTACGCATGTTTGTCCCCAGGCCGTCGGATTGAAAATATTACCGTGATTTTTCTTTCTGTAAAAACCGTTGCCATCATGAAGATTGAGAACAAGGGATACTTTTTTTGAAAGAATTATCTCCTTTACTTCCTTGATTATCTGTGCATCTTTGTCTGAATCTTTCATTGTTGAAAACTTTCGATTCATATCTCCGTGAATACCTCTGTGGTCGTGTTGAATACTGTCTTTGTTTAGGTTTGGTATAACCCATATGTTCTTGGATTTAATGGTATAGTGTGTTGCTAGAATAGAGGCGGCAAAATAACCGCCCGGTTCATCCCCGTGAATTCCTCCAATTACCAAAAGAGTTGTGTTTGAATCATTGTTCTCTTTTTTTATGAGTTGAATATTCGCTTCTAACAACAAAGAAGAAAGGATAAATAGTACAAGAAACTTTAGAACTGATAGTTTGATTGAGAGTTGATCATAAGTATTTGTCAATTTTGTGTCACCGTGCATTTATTTTTCTGTAAATATATTCATAGCACTAGTATCATCTAGTCTGACCATCAGCGTTTTATCACCCACAAATGTAAAACTTTCAGAGGAATATTGCTCTTTAAATGTTATTTGATAGACATCATTGATTCCCGGATAAGGAATAATGGCAATATTCGTGAAGATAATACTTTTTTCTTCATTTTTGTTAAATACTCTTGTTTTGTATTTTTTAAATTGTTCAAAATCCATTTTATCGCTTCTGATAAAATCAGAGGAGTAAAAATTCAAATAACCGCTTATATCATTATAAAGCCAACTGTATCTCCATGAAAAAAGCTGGGACAGTATGGAAGCGAATATCTCTTTGGATATCTCTTTGGTGTTTGCTTTTTCATGGATGATCAATAAAGTATTGTCAATGTCTATCCTTCTGTCCAAACACTCTATTTGTGCATTGTTTATTGCAATACAACCTTTGGTAAACTCATCTCTTTCCTGTTCGGTTGGAAGACCGTGTATCCAGATGCCAGAGCCGTTTTTGCCTCTGTAGTCATCGTATGTATTCGGATAGGACGTAACAAACGCCAATGGTCCGTAAAATGAGTCAACATCATACATTTTTTTGGTAATATGGTAGACTCCTACAGGTGTTCTTAAATCGCCTTCTTTGGATTTGTCCCCTTTTATTTTTCCTGTAAAAGCACTATAGTCTTTTTTAAATCCAAATGTTTTGTTGTCATCTAATTTGTAGAGACTGAGTACGGATTTGTCTTTATTGCATGTAAGGATAGATGAATACGATTCAATATAACCGAACTTCGTATCTTTGTCTTTTAGATAATGCAGCCAATATTCTTTTTTTGTAAGCTCTATATCCATCTGTTTTTCTACATGTTTAATCCCGTACAGTCTGTAATCATTAAAAATATCGCCGGCGTGCAAAGAGAGCCCCATCAGTAACATAAAAGTTGCTTTAAGTATAAAAGCAGTCGTTTTTTTATCCATTTTTATATCCTATCTCTTCTAAGAAAGCCTTATCTTTGCTCCAACCTTTTTTAACGCTGACCTGCAACTCCAGGTAGGCTTTTTTTCCGCTAAGTGTTTCTATTTTTTGTCTGGCATACTTTCCGATACGTTTTATAGATTCTCCGCCTTTTCCTATGATAATCCCTTTTTGGGAATCTTTTTCGATGATGATTGTTGCATGGATTTTATCTATAGTATCCTCCTCTACAATCTTATCGATAAGCACATCTGATTCATAAGGTATCTCATCGCTGATATTTTCAAAAATACCTTCTCTGATAAATCCGGCATAGATATCTCTTACAAGCTCGCTGGTCAAATCTTCCGGATCAAACAAGAAAGGTGAATCGGGAAGGTTTTTTGAAATAGTACTAAGTAAATCCACATGCCCGACTTTTTTTGGGATTGCTACGGGAATCAGAGCTTCAAAATCATCTGAAAATTTGTTATATTCATGTATTTTTTTGAAAAGTTTTTCTTGTGAGACCTGATCTATCTTGCTAAGAACAATAATATGTTTAACCTTGGCACCGTTTAGCTTTAAAAATTTTTCATAATGTTCTAAACTGTCTGTCACGGGAGCCAAGTATACGATTAGATCACAATCTCCCATGGCTTTAAGAGCTTCATCGAGCATAAACTGATTTAGTACCTTTTCTTTTTCATGCAGTCCCGGAGTGTCTACAAATATAATTTGGGTATCTTCATGCATAACTATCGCATTGGAACGCTTTCTTGTAGCATTTGCTTTTTGGGAAACCATAGCTATTTTTTCACCTAAAAGTGAATTCATCAGTGTACTTTTTCCTGCATTTGGACGACCAATTAGAGATACGAAACCAGCTTTACTCATATGTTTTCCTTGTTATTTATAAGATATATCTAGATAAGTCATCATTCGCAACAACTAAATCAAGCTTATCATGTACAAGTTTGTCTGTTACAACAAACTCTTTATCTTTATACTCATCAGCATCAAAGCTTATATCTTCCAGTACTTTTTCAATAACCGTATGAAGTCTTCTGGCTCC
This sequence comes from bacterium, assembly GCA_018825665.1. GTDB lineage: Bacteria > Campylobacterota > Campylobacteria > Campylobacterales > Sulfurimonadaceae > Sulfurimonas. The sequence continues at coordinate 29,837 of JAHJEG010000044.1, forward strand.
AATATCTTCGGTTATCTCGTTTGCACGGTGGGAAAGTTTGGCAATAGCTCTGATAGCAGAATCCTCAAAAATCAGCTTTACACCTTCAACACTCAGTAGTGCTTCATATTGTTTGAGCAAAGAGTTTTTCGTTTGGGTAAGAATCATATAGAGTGTTTCCTCTGTTAATGATTCAAGTTCGACTCTCAACGGAAATCGGCCTTGGAGCTCCGGAATCAAATCGCTTGGTTTGGTAAGATGAAATGCACCGGCTGCTATAAATAAAATATGGTCGGTGTTGATGACTCCATATTTGGTTGTAACACTGCTGCCCTCAACTATAGGAAGTAAATCTCTCTGGACTCCCTCTTTGCTGGGATCATTTCTTCCTTGACTCTTTGAGCTTATAGCAATTTTGTCAATCTCATCCAAAAAGATTATTCCGCCATCTTCAGCCCTCTTGAGAGCTTCCGTATTAATATTTGTCATATCAAGAAGTTTTAAAGTTGCTTCTTGGCGAAGCAATATTTTTGCATCCTTGACAGTCACATCTTTTTTATTGTCTTCTTTATTCATAGTAGAAAATATTTTGGAAAAAGATTCTTGGACCTTTGCCATCTCCGGAGGAAGGTTTGTGTCATTGAACTCTATATGTATTTTGTCAAATTCGATTTTAACAATCTTGTCATCCATAGAACCGTTTAAGACTTTTTCTTCCATAGATTTTAAAAGTTTCTGATAGTCTTCTTTTTTTTCCTGGGTCGCTTGGGCAGGAAGAGGGGGGAGAAGTTTTTCTACTATTCTATTTATAATATAGTTTTCAATCTTTTCTTTATTCTCTTCCTCTTTTTCAGCTTTTACGATGCTTATGGAATTGACAACCAAGTCCCGAATCATAGATTCAACATCACGCCCCACAAAGCCTACTTCCGTATATTTACTTGCTTCGACCTTGATAAAAGGCACTTTCATCATTTTTGCAAGTCTTCGTGATATTTCAGTCTTGCCGACACCGGTTGAGCCAATCATCAATATGTTTTTAGGCATGATTTCATCTTGAAGCTCATCGGATAACTGCATTCTTCTGTATCGGGTTCTAAGAGCCAAGGCAATGGTTCTTTTCGCATTTTTTTGTGAGATTACATATTTGTCTAAATACTCAACTATCTCTTTTGGAGTCAAGTTCATTATTGATTTTCCTCTAATGTAAGAGTTTTGATAGTGTGGTTTGTATATATACACAGATCTGCTGCAATGCTTAAACTCTCTTTGACAAGAGTCTCTTCGTCTAAAGAGGAGTGTTTCTTTAAAGCACGTGCGGCAGATATGGCATAGTTTCCGCCACTCCCAATCGAGGCGATTTGACCGTCTTCAGGTTCAACTACGTCACCGTTTCCTGTAAGGATGAAAATATGTTCATTGTTTAAAACGATCATCATGGCTTCTAGGCGACGGAGCACCTTGTCTTTTCTCCATGCTTTTGAGAACTCTACAACAGATTTTAGCAGATCACCTTTTTTGTCTTCCAAAAATTCTTCAAACATATCAAAAAGATTAAAAGCATCTGCAGTACTTCCGGCAAAACCAGCAAGAACCTTTCCGTTATAAAGTGTACGAATCTTAGTCGCATTGCCTTTAAGAACAGAATCTCCGAAAGTAACCTGACCATCACCGCCGATAACAGCTTTATTTATGCCCTTATAAGCAAGTATAGTTGTCGCATCAAACATTATTCGCCTTGAACATCCACATGAATAGTCGCATGCAAGCCGTGACCGAGTTTAAAGTCTAAATCGTGCTCACCGACAGTTTTAATAGAGAGTTTCTCGTTAATATGTTTTTTATCTATCTCAATCGAATGTTGCTCAAAAAGTGCATGTGCTATCTCATCCTTTGTTATAGATCCAAAAAGATGACCGTTGTCACCTAGTTTTTTTGTTATTATTATCTCTGCTTTGTCCAGCTTGAGGGCCATCGCTTTTAGTACTGAAATTTCATCAGCCAAAGCTTTTGCTTTTTCTTGTTCTTCTTCTTTGTGTTGTGCTAAAACTTCGGCAGTGGCAGATTTTGCAAAACCCTTGCCGATTAGGAAATTTTTGCCGTACCCGTCTTTTACTTCTTTTATCTCACCGGCTTTTCCCAGGCTTTTTACATCTTTTATTAGTAATACTTTCATCATTATCCCCTGATTTTTTTTATAAAATAACTGCTACTGTCTCATATATGAAATTATCTTTCTTTTTCTCCGCCGTATGAAACGATACCGTGTGTTAAGTTTCCTATTTTAGTGTAGCCCATATCGCCCAAGATTCTTGCACAATGTGCACTTCTGCTTCCTACATGACAGTAAAGGATTATGTTTTCATTCTTATCAAGTTTGGCTTCATCGAGAGTTTGGAAGAAACTGCTAGTCGGAACAAGTGCATCAGCGCCTTTGATATGCCCCATCTGCCATTCCATGTGTTCACGAACGTCTACAAGTTTAAAGTCTACCATTCCGAGCGCTCTGGCTTCGATTAATGCCATCATCTCATCTCCGTCAAGTTCGCGTTGACTTACCAAAGAAGCACATTCCTCTTTTGTGAGTCCGCGAGAATGCGTATGCACCGCTTCTTCCATACCGAGTTCTACACGTTTTGCAGCAGCAAACTCAGGTGTACAGAAAATCTGGCAGTGACATACACCTTCTTCTGGTATCTCTTTTTCAATGGCAGGTTTACAAGGACATATTCTGTCTTCAACACTTTGCGGCTTTCCATTCACTTCTTCAACCATAAAACAAGGACAAAATCTTTTGTTGTACATAATTTTGTTACGAGCAAGACCTAATTGAACACCTTCATTTATCTCTTCTTGAGGGTTATATTCCCAGTTGAACTGTTTTACAACTTTATCTGTAAACTTAACTGTTTTAGCAAGCTCTGCTTGAAACTCATCTGAATTCATGTCAATTCTAACTATACTCATATTAAATCCTTTGTTTTATTGTGTTATTTATTTTTTCTAGCTTTGCCTTCAATGATAAATCGCAAGGCATTGAGTTTGATAAATCCTGCCGCATCTTTTTGATCATATACGGCATCCTCTTCAAATGTACAGTACTCAGCATTAAAGAGAGACACGTCAGACGTACGGCCGACAACCATTAGATTGCCTTTATAGAGCTTAAGACGAACCGTGCCGTTTACAAACTCCTGAGTTTTATCGATTGCTGCTTGTAGCATTTCACGCTCCGGGGCAAACCAAAAACCGTTATAGATAAGTTTTGCATATTTGGGCATCATCTCATCTTTAAGATGTGCTGCTTCGCGGTCAAGCGTTATAGATTCTATAGCACGGTGTGCTTTGAGCATGATAGTTCCGCCCGGAGTTTCATAACATCCGCGCGCTTTCATCCCTACAAAACGGTTCTCAACAATATCCACACGCCCTATAGCGTGTTTAGAGCCTATCTCATTCAGCGTTTTAAGCATTGTAGCGGGACTCAATTCTTCACCGTTAAGAGCGACAGGGTCCCCGTTTTTATAGGTGATTTCAATATACTCGGCAGTATCGGGAGCATTTTGCGGTGAGTTTGTCCATAGCCACATATCTTCTTCAGGTTCAGCATTCGGATCTTCTAGTATTCCGCCCTCGTAAGAGATGTGAAGCAGGTTGGCATCCATAGAATAAGGTGATTTTTTACCTTTTTTCTCAATTGAGATACCATGTTCCGCTGCATAAGCCAAAAGTTTTTCTCTTGAGTTTAGATCCCATTCTCTCCATGGAGCGATGATAGTCAAAGTTGAATCCTTGCCCAAATAACCCATCTCAAATCTAACCTGGTCGTTCCCTTTTCCGGTTGCACCGTGACTCACACCGTCAGCACCGGTTATATTTGCGATTTCAACCTGTCTTTTAGCGATAAGAGGTCTTGCGATTGAAGTTCCAAGGAGATATTCTCCCTCGTAGATGGCATTTGCTCTAAACATAGGGAACACGAAATCTTTTACAAACTCTTCTCTTAGATCGTCAATAAAAATATTTTCAGGTTTAATACCAAATTCAAGTGCTTTTTTGCGAGCAGGTTCAAGTTCTTCCCCTTGACCGAGATCTGCTGTAAAAGTTACAACCTCACATTTATATTCATCTTGTAACCATTTTAAGATAACGCTTGTGTCCAATCCGCCAGAATAAGCTAAAACTACTTTTTTAACATTTTTTTTCATGTAAAAAACCTTTGTATGCAAAATAATTAGCGCGATTTTACTATAAAAGAGATTAAAAAGGGGTTAGTATATTTTGAGGATTTGAAAAAAATTACAGAACACTCAAGAAGAAAGAGTTTGTCGATATGAAGCGGATTTATAGGTCAAAAGGGCTGCTATCACCCTTTTGAGTCAAACAACATTCCTGTTACTTCCTGCATTTTTGGAAGAAAATCAGCCGCTTGTTCCGCCGGAAATCTTCGAATCATCTTGCTTGTTTCCGATTCGATAACAGATACATAAAATATATCCTGAGAATCCACTCCAAACTTTATATTCGTATTCATAGGAGCCATCGCTTTATTTAGTTGATCTACCAAATCTTGCACTTGCTCTTTTGAGTTTATTTTTTGGCTGCTCTGAGTTACTTCGTTTTGCATCTCTTTGACAACATCAACCTTCGGAGGCTGAGTGTTTTGCGCTGTCTGAGCCTCTTGAGACACTCTTCCCTGAGCTTCTGCAGAACCTAATTGAGATTGTTGCTGTCTTGCAACGTTTGCTATGCCATCCATGACCTACTCCTTTAAAAGAATATATTTATTAGCTAAGATATCGTCAAAAAAAAATATAACTTTAATAGAAAAAAAGAAAAATTTTTATTTTTTATTTTTTTTACTGTTTATAGCTCTATTTTATGATAATCTTGCATTTATGAATGAATATATAAGGTTATTAAAATCACATGTCATCTTAAGGCGATTATCCGCCATACAGCTTGTGGCATATTTTGGTGCATGGTTTAGCAATGTTGCTATCTATACTCTTTTACTTGAAATGGATGTTTCAGCCCACGTTATCGCCTTCACGGCTGCTCTTCATTTTATAGCAGGGATTATTCAAGCACCTTTTTCCGGCTCCATCATAGACAGTGTCAGACCCAAAAAACTTATGCTTATTCTTATAACAGTTGAAATATTTTCAACACTGTTTTTACTTTTTATCAATGACATTTCCCAATTATGGCTGCTTTTTAGTCTCATTTTTATCCGTATGGCCGCCGCGAGTTTTTATTTTACAACCGAGATGTCACTTTTGCCGAAGATTCTTGAAGGGGATAAGTTACAAAAAGCAAATGAGATCCATTCAATAATCTGGTCCTTTTCCTATACCTTGGGGATGGCCATAAGTGGATTTGTCGTGTATCTCCTGGGTGTAAAAATCGCATTTTTACTGGATGCTTTGATGTTTATATTTTGTTTTTATTTGCTGTACCAATTAAAACTTGAAACCACATTTGCTAAAAGTCAGGAAAATCTGTTTGAGATGATGCGGGATACATTTAGATATTTGAAAAGATTTCCACATGCCGTGCATCTGATGCTGATTCACGCTTTTGTGGGCTTGACAGCCTTTGATGCCCTTGTGGCTCTGATGGTAGACAAATACTATGCATCTATTATCGCGACATCCTTGGCGCTGGGACTTATGCATGCTTCACGTGCGGTTGGTCTGGTTATCGGTCCCATAGTGCTTGGAAACTGGATAAATAATAAACGTATGGTATATTTACTTCTGTTTCAGGCATTTGCAATCTGGATATGGGCATATGTGATGCACAACTTTTATCTTTCCATTCTGGCAAGTATTTTAGTCGGTTTTTTCACTACGACCCTTTGGTCTTACACCTATACCCTCCTTCAGAAAAATATAGATGAAAAATATTATGGCAGGGTAGTCGCATATAATGACATGCTCTTTTTGACATCGGCAACATTGACATCCCTTTTGATCGGTGCAATGGCTACCAAGAATTATTCTTTGGAATTCATAACGGTGGTGATAGGGTCCGGATTTATAGTTGCGGCTGTTTATTTTTCATGGATTCTAAAGACGCAGAAAATAAAAGAGGACGTATGATGTCGTATGCATTGATTGGCGGGATACTGTTAAATATTGGAGCCTATCTTACTTTTAGAGGTAAAATCTATCAGGCTGTCATAGTGTATCTGTTTGCAGATATCTGCTGGATAATAATGGCCTATCAAAAAAATGATTATATGGGCGCTTTTTTTATTATTACAGGAACATTATTCGGCTTTTTGGCATTTATGAAGATGAAAAACGGAGAGATGAACAAGACACTTAATAAGGAAGAAAATGATTTATAGATCCAGTGCCGGTGATTTGGACCTTGGCAAGGTGACACGATTGTACCCGGCGGTAATAGTGGATATGCACGGTGAAGTCGCCGAGATGAGTTTGGAATGGGTTGAGCTTTACGGTGATAAAGTCAAACTTGTTTCTTATGTCTTGGTTTTTGATTTTACACCGCTGAATGAAGATGTAAAAGATAGAGTCAGCCTCAATTTTGAGACCAAGGAAGAGCTTATCCAAACTATGCAAGAGGTAGCACAATTCTTTCAAAACTAATCTCTGCGGATACGAAAAAAGTATTTTCTCTCGCCATTCCCGCTGCGCTGAAACACCTGGTTGACATACTTCAAATACTTATAGATATGATTATGGTCGGAATGGTGAGTGTGCAAGCCCTTGCTGCGGTTGGTATGAGTATGCAGTTTATGATGGTTATCAATGTATTTATGACTCTTTACGTGGTTGGAGGGAATGCCCTGATATCGCGTTTTACAGGGCAAAGACGCAAACGAAGGGCCTCATCTCTTTTATTCTCGCTTGGAATCTTTGCTCTTTTTCTTTCCGTCTTTATAAGTTTCGGCGGCTATTACGGAAGTGAATTCATCTATGAAATCATGGGAGCAGAAGATGAGGTGGTACATCAGGGTTCTTTGTATTTTGGAATCCTGGCATGTGGAATCAGTGTTATTTTTATAGATACGCTTTTATATAATGCGCTCTCAGCGGCGGGGGATACAAAAAGTTCTTTATATATAAAGCTTTTTTCTGCGGCACTGAACGCTTTTTTAAACTATGTACTTATCTTCGGACATTACGGATTTGAAGCTATGGGCATAGAGGGAGCCGCGTATGCGACTATTATCGCTTATACCTTTAATATATTGGCGTACTCCCTGCTGATAAAAAACCCACATGCCAAACTCAATTTTCTCCCGATTATCCGTATAAAAGATTTGGTGCGGGTCTGGCATGTGGGATGGAGTGCGGCCTTGGAGAGGGGCATCTCAAGTCTTTCTTTTTTAGTTTTTGTAGCGATTATCGCATATTACGGCACAGCGGAACTTGCAGGGTATCAGGTGGGGCTTCGCATAGAGGGGATTGCTTTTATGCCGGGTTTTGGTTTTGCTATCGCCGCTATGGCTTTGGTCGGACAGAATCTCGGGGCAAAAGATAAGAAAAAAGCTTATGCTATGGGCGTGATAAGCGGTCGAATCGCTTATATCTTTATGGGTGGCGTAGGTGTATTGCTTATCATGTTTCCCGAATTTTTAGTGAGTTTTTTTACAAAGGATGCAGAGACTATCAAGGTAGCGTCCTATTATCTTATCCTGGTTGGATTGGCACAAATACCTCTTGCCGTCAACTTTGTATATTCGGCGGCGCTCAGAGGAGCGGGGGCTACAAAAACCACGCTCTATATCAACGTGGCATCCCTTTGGTTCTTTAGAGTCATACCCTCATATTTTGCTTATAAATGGGGTTTTGGAATTATCGCTATTTTTATAATCATGAATATTGAAACGCTGATAAAAGGAGTGCTGTATTGGTATATTTACAGTAAAAAAGATTGGCTTGATACAAAAGTTTAATTTATTTTACGATAATATCACGACTTATTGCATCATCTTATAAATGGAGGAGTGGATTTGTGAATATTTTGATAGTTGAAGATGACAAAAACAGTGCCGATATTTTGCAGAAGGTTTTAAAAGCGCACAAATACAGTGTAAAGAGCGCAAACAGCTATAAAGAAGCAAAAGAGAGTCTTCTTGAAAATATGTACGCACTGGTATTATTAGACTGGAATCTTGGCGACGGAGACGGTTTTGAGCTTTTGCAAGAGATACGGGCCTGGGATATAAACACTCCCGTTTTAATGCTTACCGGCGAAGATGATATAAACGATAAAGTAAAAGTCCTTGATGCGGGAGCTGATGATTACCTTTGCAAACCTTACTCCAGTGTAGAGCTTTTGGCAAGGATTAGAGCGTTGCTGAGAAGGGAAACAAATACCAGGGTATCGCTCATAGTCTTTGAGAGATTATCTTTGGATTCAACATCGAGAGAGGTGAAACTCGATGATACGGTGATTAGCCTTACCAGCTCTGAATATGATTTGTTGGAACAGTTTATGCAAAATCAAAATATCGTACTCACAAGATACCAGTTAAACGAACTTATAACAAAAGACTATGCCTCCATCAGAGACAGCAACATCGTGGATGTTCACATAAAAAATCTTCGTAAAAAACTCAAGGGCTATGACATCATAAAGACGGTTCGCGGCGTAGGATATACTCTCAAAAAATAAATCTTCATCAAATCTTCATAAATGTATCCTAATCTTACCGGGTTGATTATGATTGAGGAGTAGGGCATGAAAATTTTTCTTCTTGCCGATATTCGTAAAAAGATCTAACTTCAGATGAGCAAAAAGTTGATTCTTGGATATACTTAGGGTAAAAATGTCATTCCATGAGGGGAGTTTTTGTATAGATTTATATATATACTTTTAATACTGGCCATAATAGTGCAGGCTGATGAAAATGATGATAAATATGTACTGGGAGAGGGGTATAAGCTTGGCTCTTTGCCTATGTACATAGGGGGATATTTGTCTACAGACTACCAACATAATACGGACACAAAAGAGGATGTATTCAGGGTAAACGATATAGCTTTTTTGAGTTATGGTTCCCACTCCAACTTCTCTTATATGGCAGAGATAGAGTTTAAAGAACTTTATGTAAAGGCTTGGGGAGACCACTCCAAAGAGGAGTTAAACTCCCGATTGTATATAGAAAGATTCTATGTAGATTACACTCTTGATGAGGAGTATATTTTTAGACTGGGTAAATATAACTCGCCTGTAGGATACTGGAATTTGACACCGATTAATGTTTTAAGGGAAACCACTTCAAGCCCTTCGACAAACTATATCATCTACCCAAAATATACAAGCGGATTGGACCTTATGTACTCTTATTATAATGGCTATGAACTCAATGTAGACCTTTTGCTACAAAACAATGAGGACCTGGATGCTGCTTATAATAATTTTATAACCGACAAGCATTTTGGATTTGGCATAGAGTTTACGGACAATGATTTCAGCCTGAAACTAAACGGCGGGGATTTTCATCTCAAAGAGAAGATACTAGAGTACGAAGATGTCTATTATGCACTGCTTTCTTTTAAATATGATACGGAGAGATTCAAGATTATGGGGGAGCTTGGAACGCAGTTTTGTGAGACAAAGAGCACTGTTCCCTATTCCGGCTATTTACAGGGAGTTTATAGGATAACAGAAAAGCATTTACCCGTGATTAGATTTGAGAGCCATAATTCCGATATAACAAACAAGCTTAGTCCAAATATAGAAAAAGATGATGTCTTGATAATGGGATACACGTACAGACCGATGTATCCTGTAGCTTTAAAAGCTGAATATCAGGTGCATTCAGTACGTCGTGAAAATAAAGCAGTTTTTTCATTTTCGGTATTGTTTTGATGATGAAAATATTTTTGTTCTTTATCTTGGCAGTTGCTTTAAATGCAGTGGAATATGCCGTTATTGCAAATAAAAAACTAGATAACTATTCTTTTTCAAAAGCAAAGATAAAGATGATATTTTTAAAGAAGCATAAGATTTTAAACGGCACGGAATTGGTTCCTATTAATTTGGAATCTGCAAACAGCATTCGAAATTCTTTTGAAAGCAATGTTTTAAACATGTCTAAGAATCGTATAAAATCTTTTTGGACAAAAGAGCATTATCTCGGGCACAGACCTCCCCTGAGTGTTAAATCTTCAAAAAGTGTTCTCTCTTTTGTTCGAAAAATAGATGGTGCAATCGGATATGTTTTACTAAGTGACGCAGATGAGAGTGTCAATGTGATATACAAATGGAGCGAATAGATGCAACGTGTTTTGATTGTCGATGATGAATTTTTAAACAGAAGGCTTTTATCTAAGATTCTTCTAAAAGAGGGATATGAAGTTTTGGAAGCAAATGATGGTATGGATGCAATTGAAATCTTAAAAATACATAATATTGATCTAATACTTATGGATTTGATGATGCCAAAAATGGATGGATTTGAAGCAACAAAACTTATAAAATCCGAAAAGAAACTCTCTGCAATCCCACTGATAATTATGTCTGCAATAGCAGACAAAAGTCATATACAAAGAGGTTTGGAACTTGGAGCGGATGAATATCTGACAAAGCCCTTTGATTTGGGTAAATTCGTAGATACGATTAAAAAGTACAACGATGTTAAGTCTCTATAAAAAATCTCTTTACCGCAAACTTTTGTTTGCTTTTATCCTTGTAGGCTTTTTCCCTTTTGTTATTTTATATATCTATACGATGTACTGGGGTGAAGAAAAAATCGTAAACAAAATCATAAACGATCAATATATTCAGGCTCAAAAAATAATCGATGTGATAGAAAATCACATAACTTCATTGGATAAGGAGATAAAATTTATTTCTAAGCTTGATTTGATGGATGACATCATCGCAGAAGATGTAGATAAGAGAATAGCAAGACTTTTAATACAAAAAAAAGCGGACATAGGCTTGGAAACGGAGTTATCCGTAGTTGACTTAAACTCTAAAGTTGTCTCTTCGTCAGAAAATGAGAGTGCTTCAAAAGAGTTCAAATATCTACAAGAATTAAAAACTTCATTTGCAAATAACAAAAATCATCTGTTTATAGAGAATAAACTCTATCTGTGTTCGAAAATATACGCCAGCTTTGATAAGAATAAAGAACTCGGATATTTGATCTTGGGTTATGATTTGAAGAATCTCAATACATTCCTGACAAAACAGGAGGGGATTCACAACAGCATTTATAATTACAAAACGCAAGTCTCCATAGGTGAAAAAAACTATTTGAACATAGATATACTGAAGGAAAAAGGTGATTATATCTTGGAAGAGCACCTTGTCATATATAAGAAAATGCCGAGTATCATGCGCGAGTGGTATTTGGTTTATTCTGTAGACAAAAAGTTGGCATTAAACTTTTTATATGATTTTTCATATTTTATGATTGTGATGATTCCAATAGCTTTTATCCTTATCCTGATAACAGGTGTTTTAAGTGCAAAGAACATCATTAAACCGATTGAGAATTTAACCAAAACTGCTGAGCGTATTACGGATACAAAAGACTATTCGGCTGAGGTCGTCATACGTTCTGATGATGAGATAGGGCGGCTTTCATACGCTTTTAACAAACTTTTACAAACAACGAACAATGCCTTGGAGACACTTGAAGAGGAAAACGAGCTTAGATTAAAAAGATTCATAAAACTAATAGAGATTTTTAACACGATCATTCAGACAAAAAATGAGAATGAGTGTATAAAAGTATCCATTAAGGAGATGCAAAAATTAACTCAAAACGATAAATTGCACTTTATAGACGATGCGCATAAAATCAGCAGTTCGATTCCCATATTTGTGAGTGATTTCGATAAAGATGAAAAAATTTACTATGGTGCCATAGCCCTTGATATAAGTGAGCTGAGTGATAAAAACGAGGATAGATTTTACCACTCTATTGCCACGATGATCTCTTTGCAGCTTGACCGAATACGGCTGGTTGACAGGACTATGATGGCATCCCGCGCCAAATCTGCTTTTATATCCAATATGTCGCATGAGCTTAGAAGTCCTCTGAATGCGATTATAGGCTTTACCCAGTATATGATAGCCTATGAGGATTTGAGTGATGAGCAGCAGGATATCACCTCCAATATTGAAAAATCAGCTCAATATCTTCTGGAGATGATAAACGAAATACTTGATATTGCAAAAATAGAAGCCGGAAAAATGGAAGCATATTTTGAGAATGTAAATATACAATCCATACTCGATGACATTGTAATAATGCTTATCCCTCTGGCAGAGCAAAAAGGGATACGATTAACATTGAATATGGATAAAATGGATGATGCATTCTTTTGTACCGATCCCAAACTTTTTAAACAGATTGTCATAAATCTGCTCTCAAACGCTATAAAATTTACAAAAACCGGTGCGATAGACATAGAGGCATCAAAGTTTAATGATATTGTCACTGTCAGAATCAAAGATACCGGCATAGGAATTTCAAAAGAGGATATACCCAAACTGTTCAATGATTTCACACAACTCGAAAATGTTATGCAGAAAAAACATAAAGGGAGCGGACTGGGTCTTTCTATAAGTAAAAAACTATCAAAACTTCTCGGAGGAGACATAGCCCTAAGCAGTGAAGGATTGGGGATGGGAACAGAGGTGCGTTTCAGCATTTCCCAAAACAGGGTTCAAAAAACATGATGCCAAGCAGATTCTCTGCAAATCCGCCTAGATAGAATCGGTCGATTGAATAAAAAAGCAGAACTAGTTTCTGCCGCCGCCCATTCCCGGACCTTGTCCCTGGTTCATATTGCGAATCCCTTTATCCGCTTGATTGACACGTTTTTCTTCTCTGATTCTATTTCTTTCTTTGAAATAGGCATCTTGTTCCTCTTTTGTCATATTCTGCACACGTTTTTGCATCTCTAATCGAAATGTCTCACGCTCTTGAGGCGGAACATTGCCCTGCATTTTCATCATATCCTGAGTACTCATTTTTGAGTAGTCACCACCAAAACATAAACCCACTGCCAACACTGAGAGTAATAAAACTTTTGTCATAATAACAACCTTATCTTTGGTTTGATTATAATCTATACATTAGGCTATAACCTTAGCTAATATTGTAAATCAAATATCCTTAAACAAATGTGAGGTGAACTTAATCAAGTTTAAGATAAAATCGCATTCTTAAATCTTTTGGTGTGGAAGCTATATGAACTTTAATGAATATGAAAAAGCAGTTGAACAACTAAACCTTTATTCGCATCATTACTATGTCCTTGATGATCCTCTTACAACCGATGAAGTGTATGACAAACTTTATCATGAGGTACTTGAATTTGAAGAGTGCAATAAAGATAAAATTTTAAAAAATTCTCCAACCCAAAGAGTTGGCGATATCATCTCAGAAGGCTTTACCAAGGCTGCCCATCTTAGTAGAATGTGGAGTTTGGAAGATATTTTTGATGCTGATGGACTAAAAGCATGGCTGAAAAAAACATATAAACTGGATAAAAATATAAGTTTTTACTGTGAGCCGAAATTTGACGGTGCCAGTTTAAACCTTATATATGAAAATGGTGTGCTGCTCAAAGGCATTACCCGCGGTGACGGAACAATCGGAGAGTTGATTACGCAAAACGTCAAAACAATCCGTTCTATACCGCTCAGTATCAAGCATAAGCAGACTATTGAGATTCGCGGTGAAGTGGTGATTTTTAAAAACGAGTTTGAAAAAATAAATGAGGCAAGACTAAAAGCCAAGGAAGCAGTTTTTGCAAATCCGAGAAATGCGGCTGCAGGAAGTCTGCGACAGCTTGATTCGAGTATAACGGCCTCAAGAAATCTTGTATTTTTACCCTATGGCGTCGGGGAAAACTCGCTTGAGCATAAACTCCTGAGTGAGAAGATGCAGTACATCTATTCATGCGGATTCAGAAAACCTCCCCAAAGTTCCACATGCCAAGGTTTTGATGAGATTGAAGCCATCTACGAGAGAATGAAACAAGACAGAGACAGCTATCCGATGATGCTCGATGGAATGGTTATCAAGGTAGACGAGATAGCTTCCCAGATAGATATGGGTTATACGGTAAAAGTTCCTCGTTTTTCAGTGGCGTATAAATTTCCCGCAGTCGAGAAGATTACAACTGTAAAAAGTATTGTCCTGCAGGTTGGACGAAGCGGAGTGGTTACTCCTGTGGCTCAGGTTGAGCCTACGGATATAGACGGCGTTGTCGTAGAACGCGCGACACTTCATAATTTTGATGAGATAGACAGAAAAGATATACGTCTCAAGGACAAGGTGATAATTCTCAGAAGCGGTGATGTGATACCAAAGATCATTAAAGTTTTAACACATGAGAGAGACGGCTCCCAGCTGCCGTTTGTGCGACCGACTTTGTGCCCTGTATGTTCCGGCGAGCTTTTGGATGAGGGAGTTTTATTAAAATGCCAAAATCTCAAATGCGAAGCCAGAATTATAAACTCAATAATCTATTTTGCGTCAAAACCCTGTTTAAATATCGACGGGTTGGGGGATAAAATAGTTGAAGCTCTCTATAACTCAGGCCTGGTTAAGAACGTTACTGATCTTTTCAGCCTGACACTTGAGGAGCTTTTAAAGCTTGAGGGGTTCAAGGAAAAGAAATCACAGAATCTTTTAAACTCTTTGCAAAATGCAAAAGGGTGTGATTTTTGGCGTTTTATAAATTCACTGGGGATTGAGCACATCGGAGAAGTGGCGTCTAAAACCTTGAGTAATGCTTTTGGAGCATCTTTTATTGATGCCTCAAAAGAGCAGATCGTTGCGTGTGAGGGAATAGGTGAAGAGATGGCGGAATCCCTCTTGGAATTTGTACGGGTAAACAAAGAGACTATTTTAGAACTTCAGAAGATACTGCAGCCAAAAGAACCGATTAAAAAAGAAGAAGCCAAAGAGAATCCGTTTAAGTCCAAGACGGTTGTACTGACAGGAACTATGAGCCAGTCCCGCGGCGAGATAAAAGATATGCTTGAGTCTTTGGGTGCAAAAGTTTCAGGTTCTGTTTCCAAAAAAACGGATTTTTTGATTTATGGTGAAGATGCCGGCAGCAAATATGATAAAGCTATGAGTTTGGGTGTTGTGTGTTTGGAAGAAGAGGAGATGAAAAAATTGATAAGTAAGGATAGTTTATGAAGATAATCGTATCTTTTTTACTGCTATTGAGTCTTTTACATGCTGATAGAGAGGGCGGTCCCTACATAGGTGCGGGGATCGGTCTTTCAAAATATAATGATGACAATCTTTATGCATCTCTTCAGGAAGATACCTCCAAATCACTTACATTTTACGGCGGAGCATATATAAACAGGCATTTGTCGGTGGAGCTTGCCTATGTCAGTTTTGATTCTTGGCATGTGGATAAAGGCTATGAGGTTGACAGTACGAAAAGCTTGGGTTTTGGAGCATTGAGTGTGAGCACCCTGGCGCACTATGCTTTTTTTGAAGATGCTTTGGACTTTTATGCGAAATTCGGTGTAGGAGAGATGACGCTTGGCGGCATTAATTCGAGCGGTTTTACTATGCTTGTGGGCGGTGGAGCAGGGTACAGACTCAATGACTGGCTTAGTGTAAAAGTGGCATATGACGTGTATGTGTTTGATTATGATGATGTAAATGAGGCTAGATATTCTATGCAAATAGATTATATTTATACCGCTGTAGAGGTTCAGTTTTGATTAGAATAGATAATTATTTAGTAGATAACAATTTGGCAGGAAGCCGAAATAAGGCACAATCTTTGATAAAAGAGGGTCTTGTAAGTGTAAACGGTGAAGTGATATTAAAAAGTTCCTACAAGCTCAATGAGGCTAAAGACAAGGTTACTGTAAAAGAGCACAACAGTTATGTCTCACGCGCCGCTTACAAGCTTAGCGGGTTTTTAGACGAACTGAACCTGGATGTTCAAGGTAAAACCGCTTTGGATATCGGTTCATCAACAGGTGGCTTTACCCAGGTTCTTTTGGAATACGGTGCTTTGGAAGTGGATGCCGTTGATGTGGGCAAAGAGCAGCTGCATGAGAGTCTCAAAGACGACAGCCGTGTTCACTCGTTTGAGAGCTGTGATATCAGGGAGTTCCAAAGTAAAAAAGCGTATGACATTATTGTCAGCGATGTTGCTTTTATCTCTCTTTTGAATATTTTAGATGATGTTGAGAGGTTGGCATGTGGTGTAAAGGAGAGCGAGAGAGCACTCTTGGGAAGCGTCACGATAATACTTCTCTTTAAGCCGCAGTTTGAAGTGGGGCGTGAAGCAAAACGTGATAAAAACGGCGTAGTCACGGATGAAAAAGCTATACTAAAAGCTATGATAACATTTGAAGACGCCTGTAAACTAAAGGGGTGGAAATTAATTTTAAAATCGCCTTCAAAACTTACCGGCAAGGAGGGTAATCTTGAATACTGCTACTGTTATAAAAAATAGTACAGCAATCGCAATAGGCGGTTTCGACGGGATGCATATAGGGCATCAGCATCTTTTTGCTGAACTTGGAGACAATGGCTGCATAGTCGTAATTGAAACAGGATATGCGAATCTGACTCCAAAAAGAGATAGAGAGAAATTTTCACATTATCCGATAATGTACTTTGAACTTGATGAGATTCGGCACCTGAGCGGGGAGGAGTTTATCTCGTTCTTAAAAGAAAAATTTCCAAAACTTCAAAAAATAGTGGTTGGATATGATTTTCATTTTGGAAAAAATAGAAAATACTCTTTTAATGATCTAAAAACTCTTTTTGACGGTGAGGTTTTGGTCATAGAAGAGGTGACACATCATGGCGATTCTGTACATTCCCATAAAATCAGGGCAAAGTTACAAATAGGCGATATTAAAGGTGCAAATGCATTTTTAGGACATAACTATACTATTAACGGCAAGCATGTAAGCGGTCAGGGTATAGGCAAAAAAGAGCTTGTGGCTACTATAAATATAGAAGCCAAGGAATATCTGACACCCAAAGAGGGCGTATATGTGACCTTGACCAGAATTGACGATGAAGAACATTACCATCCTTCCGTCTCTTTTGTAGGACACAGGGTAAGTACCGATGGAACCTTTGCCGTGGAAACACATATTCTCGATGGTGAAGTTTTTTGTGATAAAAAAGCCAGTATCAGTTTTGTAGATTTTATCAGAAGTAACGAAAAATTCGATACACTTGAAGCATTAAAAAAGGCGATAAAAAAAGATATTGCTATAGCCAACAAAGAGTTACAACTCTTACAACTTTAAAAAGAGAATTATGGACAGAATATATTTAGAAAACAGTGAAAAGATTAAATTTGATTTTTATCAAAATGAGAAGGATTTCATTGTTGATGAGATCCCTTTGGCAGAGTTTAAGGGAAACGGAAATTTTTTGATTTTGCATGTGAAAAAAGTTGAACTGACAACATGGGATATGATAGCCGCTTTTGCAGCACATTTGAATATACCTGCAGAAAAGATCGGATATGCAGGCTTAAAGGATAAACATGCGACGACTACGCAGTACATATCCGTAGAAGCAAAGTTTGAAAAAAGTTTATGGAAGTTTAAACATCCCCAAATAAAAATACTCAAATCCGTGAGACACACACATTCTATAAGAATGGGCGATTTAAGTGCAAACAGATTTAGTATTAATCTGTATGATATTGATGATATGAAAGCCGGACGTATTGAGAAGCTTGCAAGAAAGAGTGAAAAAAACGGATTACCGAATTATTTCGGATACCAGAGATTCGGCCGTGACGGAGATTCTATCAATCAGGCAAATGAGATGATAAAGGGAGATCTGTATATCAATGATTCAAAAGTTAAAAAGTTTTTAATCTCTATCTATCAAAGTGTCTTTTTTAACAATTGGCTCAAGGAAAGAGTACAGCTGAGTCAGGAAAACAATGAAGGTAAATTTTTGCTTTTGAGTGGAGATATCTATCTGACCTCTGAAAATAAGCTTATTACTCCAAAGAATACACCTGTTCAGGATTTTACAGAGAAGAAACTGGCTCCGACTGGATTATTATGCGGACGGGGAGTCTTTCGCGCGCGAGACGAAGCCAGAGAGATCGAAAAAAAATATGATGATGAGTTTCTCGTCGAGAAAGGCCTGCGAAGAGAGGCGATAGTGTATCCCAAAGATATTATCTGTAAATATAATAAGAACTTCGGTTTATTGAATATTTCGTTTACATTGCCAAAAGGTTCTTATGCCACAGTATTTCTAGAAAATATCGCAAATAAAAACTACACGGCAAAAGATGTGAAAAAAGATTAAAATACTGCAGGAAAAGGTCTTTGATTCCTTTGCGTATGGTGACAAAATTAGAAAAAAATATCACAAATATATCTGATATTATAATAATTTAATGCAAGTTAGATTATAATCACGTAATTTATTTTAGAGAGGGAGTGCTTTTATGCATGAGTTATTTACTTTTATTAGTACAATTTTTGGACTATCTCACCACGGAGACCCAGAAACATATAAGATGGTTATATACATGGCGCACATGTTATTGTCTGCTGGTATTGCTATAGTTATAGTTAAGATTGCAATGTCAAATTTACAACTTGTTCCAAAAGGAACTCAAAATGTAGTTGAAGCATACATTTCCGGTGTTTTAAAAATGGGTACTGATGTTATGGGTAAAGAAAACGCACGTCGTTATCTCCCACTTGTAGCAACCATAGGTCTTTTTGTTGGTATAGCCAACCTAATCGGAGTTGTTCCAGGTTTTGAAGCTCCTACTGCATTTTTAGAGATGCCTCTTACGCTTGCTTTAGTCGTATTTGTTTATTATAACTATGAGGGTATCCGTCGTCAGGGTGTCGTTAAATACTTCAAACATTTCCTAGGTCCTGTTTGGTGGTTATATTGGTTAATGTTCCCGATTGAAATAGTTTCTCACTTTTCACGTCTTGTATCACTCAGCTTCCGTCTTTTCGGTAATGTTAAAGGTGATGATATGTTCTTGATGGTAATCTTGATGCTGGCTCCTTGGCTGCTTCCTATGATCCCATTTGCACTTCTTACTTTCATGGCATTCTTACAGGCATTTATCTTTATGATGCTTACTTATGTTTACCTTGGTGGTGCAATCGCTGTTGACGATCACTAGGTCTTTGACAGTGCAAAAAGATATATTCGACAGAATACTAAGCTTTTTGCTAGGAGCATCATGGGCTTTTGTCCTGTTTGGTGCTCTTATAACTTTTAAAACCTTTATGGTTTTGGGTTTTATTCTATCTTTCTTCATTACAATGGCTTTCGTCATTGTCTCACTATTTATGATTTTAGCTCTTGATGCCTTTTCTATAAACAGACAAAGACTTGTCGAAGCAAAAAAACAGACAAAACTTTTAGAAAAAATATACTCCAAACATACTAAATAAACAATAGAAACAGTTGCGTCAAAGTGATTTATTTACTTGAGAGGTATTTGATGATATCGTTCATCTCTTCTATGGTTAAATCCATAAGAAACTCCTTCGCTTTTTTATTTATATATCTTAAACTGATTGTCGCAGACTGATTCTCACAACGAATGCACTCTGAGATATATGTACAAAATTGTAAAATAATTTGATTACAGTATTATTTCAGTTGTAACAAACTTCCATCACTGTGCCAGATTTATTTTTCAATACATGATTTACAAGCAGATTTGATATTTCAAAACTTGCAGCTACAAATTCCAGCACAGGCGATTTATTTAAGTGACCGAAGTATGCCATATGACCTATTTTTCTTGCGAGCTGAACATGTCTTAGGTTGTCAGAGATAATGACAAAGTCGGCTCCTCTTGTCTTTAACTCCGCTGCAACTCTTATTCCTAGTGTGGAGTATCCTGCAATTATATATATGGTTTTTTAATTCGATAGGTGTAATAACTGAAAATTTCACAAACATTCTTCCACCCATTACACTTTTAGCCTTACACTTTTTGAGTGCTTAGTGAAAAGATTTTGGAATTTGAGGTGGCGAAATATTTTACTTTTAAAGCAATATGAAGATATTGTCTCACTTGGAAATAAGGAGGTTCTTGCACTATTTAAAGCTACTCGTAGAGATTTTAATTAGTTTTGGGTAAAAAAGTTATGATAAAAGCCCCTAAATAAAGGGGGCTTTAGTAATAGATGTTAGGAAAAGGTATCAGAGAAAAGGTTCTCTGACCATAAAAACATCTTAGTATAGTTGCTAGTATCTGATGGACCTGCTGCTAAATTGGCAATAACCATGCTCTGAGTACTAGAATCATATTTAAAGACCGCTGATAGCCACGAAGCTTCTGTGGCCGATGTCGGGCTGTAGCAAGCCGAGTTAGTCTTAGGTGAAGCATATAAGGCAACTCCGTTTAAAGTTCTTAAGATTGCATCAGCACACACTTTGGCTTCAGAGTTTCCAATGTGTCCGGCTTTAGGCTGTCCTGTACCTTGCGAATCACCGATGATATAAATACCGCTTGCAACTAATGACTCATAGCTCAAAGGATTGATGGGTGCCCAATTTCCAGAGTTTACTTCTGCGGTAAAGATAATAGGAGCTGCTTTTTGGTTTGGTATGACATTCAAAACCGTTGATGTTATAGTTTTTGTTTCACCACCTTCGGTATAGGTTAAAGTTTTAGTTGTGTCATCAACTGCGGTGATCGTTGTGCTTGGTTTGTACTCTACACCATATTCTGCAAATTTTGCACCAAAAGTATCTGCTTCGACCGTAATATTTGCATTGGCATCGAGTACAATTACTTTGCAGTCGTCAAAACCTTTGGTGTTTTTGAGATAATCAGCCACCACACAAGCTCTCTCATAAGGACCAGGAGGACAACGGTAAGGTGCAGCTGGAATGGTCATAGTAAAGGTATCGCCATTTTTCATGGCATCAATCTGTGCTTTTAGCAAATTGGTCTGCTCTCCTGCTTTCCAAGCGTGAGGTACTTCGGTTATATCATAGTCATTCACTTTTATAAAGTCAATACCTGCTGCCAAGACCAATTTGTCATACTTTACACTGTTTCCATTTGCCAAAGCAAGGGTTTGATTGGTTTTATCAACGCTATCTACCGTACTATGAATTATGCTGATGCCATACTTACTATTCAGGTCTGTATAGGTAAAGGATAAATCCGAAGTTGTTTTCTGAGAGTTAAGAACCAGATTGCTAAGTATTGGCGATACATAGGTCGGATTTGTCTCTATGATGGTGACATTCACACTGCCTCCACCCCACATCTTTAGATACTTTGCACAGGTCGCCCCTGAAAATCCACCGCCAATTACCACAACATGCGGAGTGACGGCATCAGCCGCCATACTTGGACTAATAGCAAAGAGTGAGCTTACGCCTACAAACTTCATGAAGTTTCGTCTTGAATTTGAATGGGTTGTTTTCATTTACTATCCTTTTTAATCGTTTGTTTTAAGTGTTTTGAGCCAGTTACCGATAAGTATAATCTCATCACTGGTATATCCGAGAGCCTGAGCATGCATAATCGGTTCATCATCTTGGATTTCATTAAGAAGGTCATCTTCACCTGCAATGGAGTCCCACTCATTTACAGAGACACCATTTGTTCCGTGACACTGGGCACATTGTGAACCTAATAGTCTTCCTGCGTCAGCTGTGTATAGAGTAGGTAAAACTATATTTGCAGTGGTATTATCATTATCGTCATCATCTTCTTCATCATGAGTACCGTCATTGTCATCATCTACATCACTATCATCGTCGATACCATCACCATCGGAATCATTATCGTCATGATCATAAATATCATAAATGCCATCATTGTCATCATCATCATCATAATAATTGCTGATGCCATCGCCATCATCATCCTCATAGACATCTACTAATCCATCATCATCATTATCCAGAGGATTTTCAAGTTCAATGACAATGGATGTACCATTAATGTCAATGCTTAGTACATTATCTGACACATGGTCTCCATTGACATCGATGACCTGAGTATAATCCATTTCAAGAGGGATGTAACCAAGATCTATATCTTTTGCTGCTTTAAAGAGGGTACTGCTTGTATCGGGTGTGAACATACCGATTTGGGTAACCACTCTGCTCACATTGTTATCTTCATTTGTCGTCATGACCAAAGAGCAGCTAAGTGTATTGGGAATTTCTAGTTCAAACGGGTGTTCAGCGGTACCGTTGTCGGTGGACTTTACAAAGTAGTAACTTCCATCCGTACAGAATGCTTCGATAAGTGTTCCTGGAACCGTACCACTGATTGTTGAAGTGAGGGGGGTGCTAGAGGTGCTAGTGGTAGATGATCCGCCTCCACATCCCGCCAAAATAAGTGCAGATGCCACAGCCGAGAGTTTCCATAGAATTGTTTTCATGCTTATCCTTTACTATTGAAGTTATCATCAACATTCTAAGCAGTAATTATGAAGAAACTATGAAGATATATAGGGCACCTCTAAAAACCCACTAAAATTTGTTATAAATGCCCATTCGATAAAATAAATATACAAATGTAACATGATGGAGAAGTCAGATGAGTAAGAAGAATAGAGGATTGTTTGACTATGAAAACCAGTTGGAGCTAATAAACAAGCACCAGCCCTCTTGCTAAACTGAGCCTCTAATTCTTGCATTTATTTTACTGTTTTTAGAATAATAAATTTGAATTAGTTGTCTTGTTTTCTTTGGGTATTATAAATTACAGAAGTTGAAAAGTGCGTAAGGTCGGTTATTAGATTAAAATTTCCTTATTTTGGTATCAGCATAGGCAATAATAATTGTCTTTTTAAAATAAATTGATACAATTAGCAACTTTAAGTGGAAGGTGCTGTTGTGATTAAAATATTACTTTTAGGGCTCATTTTTGCTTTTGTCCTTGCTGATTCAGTTGATGGCAGAAGCGATCTTCACAATTTTGTGTATTATGAAAAATATAGTGATGTATCAAAGATGCTCGATTCTGGTGCAGATACTGAAGTGGTTAATGCGGCTGGATTAACACCTTTACATATAGCCATTAAAAAGAAAGATTTAAAGATGGCCGGTATGCTTCTTGAAAATGGAGCAGATATTAACGCACAGGACAATAGGGGTAATACACCATTAATTGTAGCTGTTAAAAAGAAGAGTAAAGAGCTGGTGAGATTTTTGATACTCAGAGGAGCTGATGTGAACCTGGAGAATGACGAAGGGATTACCCCTTTGCATCAGGCATCATACAGTGGAAATCCTGCAATTGTAGAATATTTACTCGATACGGGAGCGGATTACAGGGCAAAATCCAAATCTGGATACAGTGCCTATGATTTTGCCGTAGTTAAAAATAACTTATCCGTTATAGATGTACTCAAATCATATGAGAAAGAGAGAAAATGAATATAATAATAAATGGTCAAACAAAAGAGTTTCCTATAGAGATAACTTTGGAAAATGTTTTAAAAGAATTGTCTTTAGAGGGCAAGGTGATGGCTGCCGCTGTAAATATGCAGATAGTAAAACAGGCAAACTGGAGTTCATATATATTAAATGATGGGGATAAACTGGAGTTATTAGATTTTGTCGGGGGAGGTTGATCTTTCAATCGCGACAACAGCGATGGCATATTCGCCATCATGAGTGATGGAAACACTTATATCTGATATTTGAAACATATCAGTGATTTTTTGCGAGAGTTTTATGTGTGGAGCACCTTTTTGTGTTTTATAGATTGTTATATCATGAAAACCGCATTCACTTCCTATACCAACACCAAGAGCCTTTGAACAGGCTTCTTTTGCGGCCCAAAATCCTGATGCAGTTTTGTTGTTTTTAACAAGTAGAATTTCCTCTTTGCAAAGAAATTTTTGAAGCGCCTTTTCACCAAAGCGTTCGACAAAACGATGCATGCGAGGTATCTTGATTATATCTATACCTATCATTTATTTTTATCCGATTTTGGTAAGAGTAGTGGCATGTGGAACCTTTTCATTGAGACTAATTATATGTTCCCGATCGTACACATCGAACCTTATAGTATGGTTCTGTTGTATCTTTGTCGTAGGGATTGATATCTACCTCTATGTTCTGAGTGATTTTTTCATCAAGAAATCCACATGCATTGAGCTGTAGATTTTTTTGGTAGCAGTTCTCGCCATAGCATAGATTGGATGATGAGTGAAATTTATTTGCACTTTTATAGATAAATTCATCATTGACGGCATAGGTACTGTTTTTGGAAAAATCAACAATTGTGGTAAGTTCACTTATTGTAGGTACTCTCCAGTCTTTATAGCTTGCTAAACTTAAGTCACTGCAATACTTTACAGCCTCGCCCCATTGGTATTTTTTTTCTATGACATCTTGATTGTCTTGCCACATTAAATTTGTAGCCTTATCGACTACAACGCCTCTGTTATGATCTCTTTCAAAGGTAAAGCCCTTTATCTCTTCCCCTCTTACACATTTAATATATGAATCTTCTATCTCATCTATGATAGGCGGGTGCAGAGGTATCTCCTGATCTATAAAGGGTCCGTCCACCGATGTAATGGCTCCGGTATCGTCAAAGAGAGTATACGTAGTGATGGTGGTAAGTATATTGTGTATTTGGTCATAATATATTTTTGAATCAGAAATATAAAGTAAAACACCTTTTGAGTCGTATTTTGGGACTTGGCTGATTCCGACCAGGGTTCCGTAGTCGGAGTTGCTTGCATTGACATCATAGACTTTGTCTATTTTGGAAATATTGAAATCTTTTTCTCCAAATCCCATAACATATGTCTTGAATGTATCTGAGACTTCGTTATTTGTAAAGTAAAATCCATTGGGCATATTCGAGAATTCGCTTTCTCTTAAATCTGTTCCGGAATTCAGGTTTAACAAGGTCATTGTTTCATGAAGATTCGGAAGTCTCCAGTCAGTATATCCGGCTAATGTTAAAGCGTCACAATACTCTTTGGCGGCGCTCATGTTATGCTCAAGAACAACTTCATCATCTTGCCAGTATAAGTCATAGTTTGCATTATAAACTGTTCCGTCAGGGTTTTTTTTGAAATCCCGGATATAACCATTTTTGTAAAATCCGTCATCATAATAAAAAGTAGAGGGATTAGTAGCAATATCTTCAAAAACAAATACATCTTTTTGACCTGTTTTTAACGGATATTTTAAAGAAGTAGAGGCAGCATTATCAGAGAGATCTTTATTTGAAGATGCAGATTCTTGACAAGCACTCAAAAAAATAATGGCAAATATCAGTAAAACAGTTTTCATGACTATTGGGGATCTTTAAAAACTATTTTAGCGCTTTCTGGTGAAAAGTACTCATCATATACAGAAGCATTGATGGTATGTACAGAATGAACCGTATCTGTCTGATTTGTAACTTCGATGATAGTAATGTCTTCATGGAAAGAAGTATTATTCTCTTTTTCAACCGATGTATTTTGAACAAAAGTTGTATTATTGTCTTTGAGGGTAAGATCTTCTTTTACCATCGGAGTTTCAAACTTTGGAACATTCAGTCTCAGTAGATCTTTTTTAACATAGCCATTCTTTGTCTTACACCATTTATACTGATTGCAGTAATCAATCTGTATAACGTCGCCTTTGTTAAAATATCTCAGTCTTTTTTCAGAACACTCATAAGGTTTTTTATATAAGTCTGCATTGTCTGATACAACATGTCCGAATATCCGTTGCTTATCCGTTTGGGCACTTAAAGAAAGCGCAATCAAACTAATTAAAATTACAAATTTCATAATCTTTCTCCTACTGCTGTGTTAATAAATACATCATTTCACAAGTCATTGGAAGCTTTTTAGCATAAGAACCTTCTATGATGCCTGTTTTTAAGTCAATAAGTTTGACAAAGACTATTATCTCTTCATCCGTATATGTATATGTGCCGACGACTGCTCTGTTTAATTCGAAACTATCAGTTCTGAGCAATTTTATATTTCTTGATAATACTCTGAGCCCATTTCCTGAGATTTCAAAATATTTTGAAATCTCAGCTTCAACTACTTTGGCGCTGTGCTTTTGTATTAGAGCATTTTTGATACTGTTGGACAAAATATATCCAAGCTTTGAATAGTTTTGAAGTGATGTCAAATCGACAAAGTCCGTAACAATAAAGTTCTTTGGATCAATATCGGCTGTTTTAAACAGCGCATCAACCGCATTGTCGGCTAGTGCGATATAGTTAACATTATAATCATAATATTCTTTAATGCCACGATTGACCTCGCACTCTTTTTTAGCATAATCCCTTTGGTTGACTATTGTACCGCTACACCCACTTAAAATTAAGGCTATAAGTATTATAAAGCTTGTATTTCTCAATTTAAATCCTTCCAGCAGTATTCACTTTTAGAACAATTAGACGGGATTAACTGCACTCTGAACTTCTCTTTATCTTTTATAATTTTCGGCTTTGAAGAACTTTTCAAGGGGATATATGCACTTGCAGCAGAAACCAACTGATTATTGTCATTTTCTACTATTCTTACATTGACGATAATGCTGTCATCCATTCTTGAATATGTGCCGACCAAGACCAAAACATTTGTATTTTCTATCGACTGAAGTCTGGCTCTGTTTAATTTAAACTCGCCTTTTTGTGTTTTAGTTACTACTTCATCACCTCTGTATTCTATAACATTATAACCTTTTTGCTTCATCTGTGTCATTAATGATTCAGAAAAAAGTCTGCCAAAGTTTGAACTCTCTTTGAAGTTATTCAAATCAACCAAAGATGTCAAGATAAGTTTGTGGCTGCCATAGCCGATTATATTGGCAGAAAGCTCGTCTGCAACAATACTGACGGCACTTGGCAAGGTTGGTGCGTAATGTAACGATTTTTTTTGACAGCCTGTAAGCGAAAGTAGCACAAACAGTAAGAGTAATATTTTTTTCATCATTTAATTCCTTTTATTTTATAATCTGGTCGACTCTGTGATTTAACCTGAAACTATTAAAAGTTTTATAAGTTTTTGGCTCAAATCTATATACTAGGGCGAAAGAAGCCTGTTGTACTTCATAGCCGTTCATTTTTTCCATGGAAAATCCTGATATAAGGTCTAAATTTTGATTTAGATTATATCCTAACTGTATCGCTGCCTTATAGGTAATACCGCCGTCACTGTAACCATTTTGTGTACCAATCAAAGTGATGTCATTTGCAGACAAAGGAAACTTATCTGCATCTTCGACAATAAAACCTTCAAAGCCCAATGATAATTTTGCCTGATAGTAAAAGTCATTGTTGACAATATCACCAAATTGGGTAAACACTGAACCCAGCCAAAAATCCTGCGGACTAAAGTATCCTCCATGTCCGTAGGTAAAGAGGTTGGTGTTTTTTTCATAGCTGTCGTAAGCAATCAATGCTCCGATATCTACATAAGAGATTGACTCCACTTTTGGATGGTATATGGCAGTAACTGTTGATTTGAACTCACTGTTGTCTATCGTGTTTAAACCGAAGATTTGCGGATAGTAGCCGATATTCAATGATAAGATTACATTTTCATCATAACTTACACCAGCTTCAAATCCTCTCTTTACAACTCTTCCCCAATTCACTTCCAATGAATCTTTGACAGCTTTTTCACCAACGAATGACAACATAGTCTCATCAATTTCTTTTTGCTCAAACTTAAGATTGAATGTCAACTTGTCATATGAAACAAATCCTGCAAGAAGCCAGGTAAATTCAGGTGTTATTTTGGCACCAACCGGAGTAAGACCAATTTGTGCTTTAATATTTTTATAGTCTATTCCAAGTTTGGGCATAAAGCCTATATCACTGGTCAAGTCATCATCCTGCGTTGTTGAATTGAGTCCAAAGTCTAAGTAGGAGCCGCCATTATCACTTAAATAACCGTTATAAAGATATAACAAATCTCCATCGAAATATATATGATAATCTTTTTTCATATTATAATAGTCATAATCTACAGGAACGAAATATTTGTCAAAACGATTTTTTCCATTTACACCACTTTGTGATTGAAAAAACATCCCCACAGAAGCAGAGTTCTCATATGCTTCTTTTGTAAAGCTTTTATTGATAGAAACAAGCATTGAATCTCTTTTTTTAGATTCAGGCAGTTTTAATAGTATTTTTTTCGCATCATCTTGTTTATGTAAATCGATATACAAAGATGAGATTAAAAAAGCATCTTTTTCATTGTCTATGACTCTGATTCTGTTTAAAGCTTCAATCGCTCTGTCATGTTCATTATTTTGATAACAGCTAAGAGCGTATCCATAGATATCCTCTGTATTTTCACCAAAAATTAGATTGATTTTTGCAAATTTTTCTTTTGCAGCATCATATTTTTGAAGTGAATATGCGCACCATCCGCCCATACGATATACATCTATATCATGTAGTTCATTCTCAATTAAATTGGAATATTTATAACATCTGGAATAAATGTTGTTTTTATAGTAACTGTGTAATCTGTCTTTTTGATAATCTGCTTTAAATGCATCCAGCTCTTTTGTTTTGAGCGGATATGTTGTATAGGCATACTCCAGTTCAGAATCCACTTCATCGTCTTTCATAAAATCTTTGAGGGTATAAAGAAGAATAAGCTCCAGGTTGAAATCATTACTCTTATATTTTTTTGCTTCCTTGTATGCTCTAATAGCTTCAGCATTGCCTTTATTTTTGTAAATATTTCCAATATCCAGATAAAATGATGATTTTATTTCATTGTTTTGTACTTTTTCTATGTAGGAAACAGCACCGTTTATATTATTCTCTTGGGCGTATACATAAGCACTACATCTATAATAAAGTTCTTTTTGATACTCTTTGGTCATATTGGAATCATTGAGCCTTTGGGCACAACTCTTATAGTCTTTATGCTGGAATTCATACAACGACAGGGTATATTTTGCCTCTGTTGATTCTTTATCAAGCAATAATATTTCTGATGCCACATTATGTGCATCATCATACTGCTTTAAGAATATGAATATCTGCATTTGTCTTTTTAATACATCAACATTTTGAGGATATAAACTTATAAGATAATTTACTATATTCGCAGCCTCTTTATAGTCTTTGGCTTTTATGTAGTCATCTATTGTTAAAAAAGTTTCTAAAAGATATGGATTTGTTAAACCTTTTTTATTTTTGGTTGTATCAAACCAGTATTTGGCAGTATTCAACTGTTGCATCTTTATAGCGCTTCGCATAGCATGTACAGACAATTCATCCGTTTTTTCGACTTCATACAGTTTCTCAGCAAGATAAAGTGACTGTTCGTACATTTTAAGATTGAAATAACTATACATCATTCCGCTATAGCAGCTATAGTCATTTTTTATGTTACACGATTCTTTAAAAAACTTCAAAGCATCTTTTGGACTTTCTTCTACGAGTTTCCAGCCATTTTCCAATGCCCGATTGTACAAAATATCATTATACAATTCTCTTACTTTTGTAGAATACTTTAAATACCCATATAACTTATCCAGTGCTTCTTGGTATTTTTTTTCTTCATAATATTGTGAAGATATTGACAATATATTTGATATCAGTAGTTCCATTGCCTTTTTTTCTTTGTAAAAATAAGGGGATAATATGACATTCGCCTCCTGATATTTTTTGACTTGAACCAAGTCAAGAGCTTTTAAATAGTCAATATCAAATATTTTATTAGTCAATTTATAATTATTAGCCAGGGCAATTGCTTCTTCATACTTTTTTATTTCTATTAAATCAGATATCTCTTTTTCATTGATAATAGTGTGAAGTTTATGCTTTTTTAACAAATAGTTGTCTACGATTTCATGTGCTTTTGTATAGTTTTTTTTGTTTAATTGTTTATACATAAACGTAGTAGCTATATCTTTGTACAGTTTATTCGCTTTTTTGTTTTTTCTGTAAATATTTAAAACTTTCAAGGCTTTTTCATAATGCCTGTTCTTCATCAAAGCAAGGGCATAGGCATAAGCATGCTCATAGTTGTTTTCTATATTGTAGTTATATTCAAATATTTCTAAGGCTTTTTTATATTCTTCTCTGTCAAATGCAGCATATCCAAGATAAAACTCATTTAAACTTTTGTATTTTCTCTCTTCTTGAGCCTCTTTATAGTCCTTATTGATAATGACATAGGAAATATTTTTACTCTTAAATTTTGCAATATTATCTTGCATCTCTTCTGTGGTGTTTGAATCATTACATCTGAGTGATAACATATCATTTTTTTTGAGTATATAACAATTAAATCCATTGATCTTCAGTCTCAGTGCTTTTTGCTGAACAATATCCATATAGTTGCTTTTAGCGTTAAATACCTCAAATGTAACATCTACCTCTTTGGAAAGGGAAAGAGTATTAATTAAAAGTAGTAAAAAGATAAATCGAATATGAGTAGTAATCATTTTTATTTTTCCCTTTTAAACTTTTAATTTCATTTGTAAATGAAGACATATTATTGAAATGTTTATCCAGCATATTATAGATACTTAAATGGGCAAAAGAATAGTTAAAAAGGCTGATTGTTCCATTTTTTAAGTCACTTGTACCAAATACTGAATCAACACTTTTCATCGAGTTTACATATTGGATATACGGCTCCAACAACTTATCTTTATCCTTAATGTCGCTTTTTAAAATATTAAATGGGATTCTTAAAGCATCATACCCAAATGAATTATTTCTTGTCAGTTCTATTTTGAGTGTTCTTTTGTCTATTCTTATCCAGTCAGAATGTAATTTTAATGGAGAAAATTTTGCCTCGTTCAAAAGATTTATGCCGTCATTTTTTAATCTCTTCCAAGTGGTATCATTGTCATATTGGACAAATTTGTCAAATATAAAAAAAAGGTAATAAGATAAATTTATTTCAAAATAACTTTCCGTATTGAAGCCTGTTTTGGCCGGCAGTAAGTAAAGCCTGCCTTTGTGGTTCATAATCAGATGTTGTTTAATGTTTTTGATTAAACTCAAAGCTTCTTGCTTATAATGGATTTGATTGGTTTTTTCATACATCAGCAGATTATCATAGGCTATCCATAAATCTCCGTCACTGGCATTATTTTTATCTAAAATATGCCAACTTTCATTTTTATCCTTACCCCATTTCCAGCTAATCAGTCCAAAATCATTGGTTGTCAGGTTGTCTTTATACCATTTGTAAATTTTGTCAAATGTTTTAATATCATCGTTTTTTAATGATAAATATAGGGCATATCCTATCGATTCACTGTGTGTAATATCACTATTTACCCTATCTATTACTCTACCATCATGAGCAACAAAAAGTGATTTGTACTCACCCCAGTTTGCTTGCACAACAGTATTCATAATAAAAAGAATAAAAAGCAGTTTACTCAGCATCTTTATGATGTTCCTCTTTGAATTTATTTAAAAATGTTCTGACAATCCAAACAAATAGGATTAGTAAAATAAAGAAAACAATCATATATCTTACAGGATGCGCACCGATAGTCAGAGACATAGTCTCTAGCCAGCTAAGATGTGACAATATATATTTGTCTTTAATATTATATGCGACTCCCTCTTCATCAATGTAATCATAAATAACGGTGTCTCCGAGGATGTTGTTTCTATTTTTGTATTTAAAGATAGAAACAACCCCTTTATCCAAGCAAGAGGGATTGTTCGCACCAAATAACAATATTGTTTTGTCTTTATCATAAGGGGATCTTGCCATTTGCATAATAATTGAAGTATCAGCCAAATTTGTTTCTTGCATGGAACTGATAAATCTATACTTTTTAAGTCTATCTTCATTTAAGATATCTTTGTGCTCTATAAATCTGTTTATATATGGATAATCTTTCTTCATAATCTCTTTGTCAAAAACGACTGGAGCATCCTTGCTTAATTCTTGAAGTTTATCATCATATATAGTTCCAAATACGATTATATTTTTACCTTTATCTTCTTCACTTAGTTTAGTTGTAATATTCAAATAATTAGGATAAGAATCTAGTTCCTGAGTTAAGAAAAAGATGAAGTTCATAGCACTGGAAATAGTTTCATCATCATTATTTGTAAGATATATTACGGTATCTTGTAGATCCGGAAATACAGAATATGGGTATTGCGCACTAGTAATAAACTGCATATAAGGCAATTCAACCCACTGTTTAGCTTTTGGCAATATAAAATAAGAATCATCCATAACAGACGCAACAAGATTTTCTGTATTATATACTTCACAGGCTCCTTTTTTTAACGGAACAAGTGAAAAATCCAATCTTAATTCATTGTGTCCTTTACCGATTAAATACGCTGGCATTTCAGAGATACTGTCAAAATTAAAGAGTTTATTTGCTGCAATGTCAATATTTGAAATATGAGCACTTTTTGAAATATCAATTTGTTTGGCAAATATTTCATTCATGAATATATTAACAACTGAATCTTCATGTATAACAGTAGGAAATACATAGTGCAGGTGCGCATCGATTCTGTCTTTCGTATCAAAATAGTTATCAGGATATACCTTAAATTTAAGATTTATCTTGGGTGGATACCATCCTTTTAAAAATGTAGTTTCATATCCAAGTTCTTTAAAGTAAATCTTTTTATCTATTGGCACAAATCCTTTTGCGCTGTATGCTTCTGCAGGTTCAGGAATCGTTACACTTTTGATATCAAGACCTTGTCTTTTATATTTGTCAAGATCATCTTTGTAAAGGGCATAAATACACTCTTTTTGTTTTTTTGCATCTTCTGGAGCAATAATGATTATAGCTTTGTCAACACTATTGGGATTTTGAATTACATTTATATCATGAGCTAGTTTATCTTCAATATAGAGACTCTCAGTAGCTCTGTCCTTTTTATGCTGTAAACTGAATTTATATAGTTTATTGGCACTTATAGAAGTAAGAGAATGATCAAACATATAAAACTGATCAATGTATCCACTGAAGTTTAACTGCTCACCTGAGCCAAAACTTCCTATATAAGCGTCTTTTGAAAGTTTTGCATTATCAGAAATAAAATGACTGTAAACCTGCTTCAGGTTTAGAGATTGTCCATTTATTGTAATGGAGTTTCTCTCAACAACACCGTCATGAAACGTAGCAACCACATGATACCATTCGTTTTTGTCAAATTTGTATTTCGCTCCGTATAAATCTTTATTGGCTGTATTGAATCCAATATATCCGTTATACATCATCAATGCGTAGGTGTCAAATCCAAACAGTATTGATCTTTTTACTTCTTTTGGATTGAACCAAAATGCAACGGTGGCCGCATCGGAATCTTTTATTTTTAAATCCCTTAAAGCAACTTTGGACTTGTTGAGATAAAGACTTTTATCAAAAAAAGCACCTTTTTCAACTATCTCAACATCACTGTCTGGTTCAATTTTGGCAAATTCGGATTTATTTAACCAAGCGTTACATGTATTTGAATTAAAAAACATGGAAAGAGAAGGTTTTTCATCGCTTATATAGCTGTCACTAAGACCGGTTAGTATCTCTTTTGCTTTTTCTTTGCTTGAAATTATTACATTATGATTTGACATATCCAGAGCGTTGGATACCTTTATTTCTTCCAGTCTATATTTTAAATGGGTTGAGGCGACAGAGCTGAATAAAGAAAAATTCTTTAAACTTTCTTCATCTTTTTTGTCCATTACATAGTTGAGCGGGGTAACAGAGTATTGTTTATCGTCAAATACATTAGACTGAATGGAACTTATTTGCTCTTTTATAGGTTTTGGACGAACCAATAGTTCTAAATAGCTATGAGCCAAGTCGATATCGCTCCATAATGACGTATGTGCACCATCCTCGCAATCGTAAGTGTAATGCTGTATGGCTTCAAATGTCAACACATTGTTTTCATAGAATAACGCTTGGTCAATATCAAATTTAATTCCACTGTTTTGATTGTCAAATATTTTAAATTGAGTGACTACAACATCATTAAAAGAAACAACGGCTGAAGAAAGATCTTTTAATAGTAATATGGACGGAGTATATTTTATATACCCTTTGGCATTTAAAATTTCCCACTTATTAGGCAGTGGAAAAGCTAAATTGAAATATCCGTCTATACCTCTTACTCTTTCAATATTTTCGTAAGAATTAAGATAATTAAAATGAATCCTTAGTATGGTATTGCCATTTTCTAAATCAATCCTTTGAATTGGATCCTGTTTGACATTTTTTCCGTAAAGACTTAAAAAAGCCATGAGTAGCAGTATGATTAACT
The DNA here is from genome assembly GCA_018825665.1 of bacterium. GTDB lineage: Bacteria > Campylobacterota > Campylobacteria > Campylobacterales > Sulfurimonadaceae > Sulfurimonas. Next base: position 64,015 of record JAHJEG010000044.1, read on the forward strand.
TCATCCGTGTTCCTTAATTAAAAAGTTTTTTATCTTGAAAAATGTAAAGATATAAGCATCCTTAAACATAGCATTTCGAAAACTTTGTTTTACAATATATCCAAAGCTCTCAAAAGGAGACATTATAGGTTTGTTATCTTCAATTTCTTTCCATTTTGTGGTATTGCCGTATATGATTTGGATCAATTTTTGACGAACTATTATATTCTCTGATATATCATCAAAAACAAATACAAGATTTTTTCCCCAACCAAATATCTTCAAAAATTTTGATGATATTTTAAACGGCTTTCCGTCAACATCAGCCAATTCTATTTCTACATTTGGAGATTGTGTCAACATCTCTTCAAATTTAATTGAAGGGTCCTTTGGGACTATATTTAATCCACCTTCACTTATATCAGAAATTAAACCCAAATAACGCTTGTCACCGTTTATAATGGTGCAATCTGAATTAAGAGGCACACGAATACTTCTCCTTACTTCTTTTTTTTCACTTGTAACACCTATGGCTGCCACCAGCAACAACATGTTTAAAAGGTTCCAGGCACTTGTCATAAGAATAACATCGACTTCAGAGGTATAAAAATAAAGCCTGTAAAAGGAAGCTACAAAACCAAGACCGACAAGTGTTATCAAAATTACAAAAGGGACTGCTAGTTCAGATATATGGTCTAGCATCATTTCCTGCCCCTTTGGTGTAACATTAAAAGTAGGAGCCCTGGGGTTTAATAAAACAGAAACAATTGCGGGAAGTGTAAAGAATGAGAGTACTGTTTCGTATAACTCTGAAAAAAACGGATTTCTTACCTTGGCGTATAAAAAATAGGACATCATAACCGCCATACTCATATGAGGGACAACGTAAGCAAGCATCTCCATTCCGTTGGCATTATAGATACGAAGTCCAAAATAAAGATAAAGCAAGGGAGCAATATAAAAAATTACCCTGGAATATGCAAAGAACCAAAAAAAACTTGCACTGAGATAACTTAACTGTTGATGCCATTTTAAATTTTTGGATAAAAATGGATTCTTTAGTAGAAAGATTTGAACCATACCCTGTGTCCATCGAACCCTTTGAATCACCAAGGCTCCGAAACTTTCTGTTTGGAGACCTCGAACCATCGGCTCGCTTATATAAACACTTTTATAACCTCTATCATGAAGTTTGATAGCAGTTTCTGCATCTTCAGTAATTGTTTCCCCGGCAATTCCGCCAAGTTCGTCTATATATTTTCTTTTTAAAACTGCAGCAGAACCACAAAAAAATGAACTTTCCCAGAAATCGTGTCCAAGTTGAATGTTTTTGTAAAACATGTCATTTTCGCTTAATGCTGTGTCTCCCATTCTTAAGTTTCTTTCGATCGGATCCGGATTGTAAAAAGCATGGGGAGTTTGAACCAAGAATATCTTTTCATCTTTTAAAAACCAGCCTGTAGTTTTTTTCAAAAACTGTTTTGCCGGAACGTGATCGGTATCGAGAATTAAAATTAAATCTGAGTGTACACTTTTAAGTGCTGTATTTAAATTTCCCGCCTTTGCGTTTTCATTTTTTTCTCTTGTAAGATAAGTTGCTCCGACAAAGTCACAAAATTTTTTGAGTGCCTCTCGTCTGTTTTTAGCTTCTTCCGCTTTTTCAGGATCTTTGTCGTTACATTTTTGATCTGTTCCGCCATCATCAAGTAAAAAGACATTGAACTTATCCTTTGGATAGTCTATGGCTAAAGCAGCAAGCACGGTGTTTTCAATAATTATTTGTGGTTCATTATACGTAGGAATCAGTATGTCTACACTTGGCCAAGTCTCTTGGGGATAGTTTTCAAGATCAATTGATTTTCTTTTTAAAAGGTTCAATGAGGTAAAAATTCCAAGAAGATAAATAACAATCGCAAATACTTCCGCGAAATATAAGAGAATTGCACCTGTAAAGTCGAAAAAACCTTCATAAGTCAAAGACTCAAATGTTCTCCAGTAGATGTAGCGCATTACTACAATAAAGCCCATAAACTTTATAAATAAAATTACAGAAGCGGGCAAGGTTTTAAACTGTAAAGCTATCAGCATTATTATGATAGCACCATAACCTACAGCAAATTGCGTATTGAGATTATATTGAGAACTAATTAGAAGATAAGTAATGAAGAACAAAACAGCGAATGCCAACATTCTTGTAATGTAATTATTATATACATAATCTACTGCTTTCTCATACATTTACAATCCTAAGGTAAAAACTGTTCGTCAATATTGAATTTATTTTTACTTTTATGCTTTTGTTCTGCATTGGTAATATCATCTGCCCAGAATGATTTTTTATCCTGTCGTTTTTCCTGGACTCTCACTTCAATCTCATCTGTATATACAACTTGTTTTTCAGGCACACTTTTCGGTCTTGGCTCTGAGTCTGGGCTTTCATCATCTTCATAAATAGGTATAAAGCATTTTTTACAATCTTCCCATAATGTCTTTTGTTTGGATTGTGAATTGGAATAGGATAGCTCCTGCTTTTTGGCATATTCTATTTTCTTGTTTTTTGCGTCTTGAGTATTTGTATCGCTATAAACGGGATGAGAAATGATTTCTTTTTCGTACGTTCGCTGTTCTTCTTGATATGATGGATGTATGCTTCGTGTAAAAGAGTTTGGATTTGATGTGTTGGACAGGGTATTGATATGATTTATACCGGTCTCGTTTTTTATATAAATTGCTTTTTCTTTTACAAAATCACATTTTCTTATATAGGCATCTTTACTGGCCCTTCTTATCGCATTGATATCTTCTTTGGCATCATTATAATTTGGGTAATCACCTATTCTAAAGACTAAATACCTGCCACGGTTTTCTACTCGGATATTTGGAAACTGGTTATAATTTTCACTTTTGGCTTCATTTAAAATAAACTCTTCATCAGAATTACTAGCACTTAAAACTTGAATACAATAGTTGGCCTCTAACGACATGGCAACAAACAAGAACATTGCCAGTAGCTTATTTTTTTTCAACATAAGAACAATCTCCATATAAAACTAAAATAAATAGGCATAGTTGCCAGAGATATTTACATACTAAATTTACGGTATTGTAGCATATAAAAGTAAGAAAATAGTGAGTTTTAATGGAAATAAACCTTATGATTATTTTAGATATAATATCAAATTATTTTATAATCTCACAGGGGCGTATTTTGAAAAAACTGTTGTTAGTCATGACTTTATTACTCTTTCCATCTTATCTTTTTGCAAAAAAATATTGTATTTACATCGATAGCTATGATTTGAAAAAAAAGAATAAAAGTGTCATTGAATCTACATTGCTTGATGTTGCATACCCATCTTTAAAAATGGATGACGGAAAAATACTAATTTTTAGTGGAGAATTTAATAATTATGATGATGCAAAAAAACTTTTACATTTAACAAAATCAAGATATAAAAATGCCGAAGTTTCACTATGTGATAATACTGAAAAATATAATAAAAATGTAAAAATATTTGTTGATGATATTCCTGTTGAGAGTTCTTCTGCTAAGAATGAAGAGAGTAACTCCAGTACGGGTAGTACGTATTATTGCTTAAAAGTTTTTGAGACAGATTTGATAAGCAGTCAAAAACATCAAAATAAAATAGAGTATATTATAAATAGACTGCCAAACTCTTATACAAAAATTGATGCCGGTAAGATTATCATTTACAGCGGTAAATTTGATTCATTTGATACAGCCCAGATAATAGCAAGTATGGTGAAAAAGGAGTTTAACGCCACTTCTGTGTCAACATGCTCTAGTGATGAAAAAATAGAAAAAATACTTTTAGAAAAAGAAAAGAATATACCCAAAAAAGAACATGCCGAGCAAAAGTTTATAGTTGACAATGAATATTTTGATATTAATTCTTTAGATGAAAAAGGACTGATTAATTCAGAAATATCTTCAAGTACACAGGGCAATCAAAAGGATGAGATTAAAAAATCAGATATAAGACATGCCTTGGACACACAAAGGGAAGAACAGTTTAATGGCCTGTATTTAAAAGTAAATACAGCATGGGACACTTTAAACAATGAAATGGCATATGATGCGAGACTTGAACTTGATATATTCGATCAAGGTTACTATGAAAGTAAAAAAAAGAATGAAAGAAATGAGATTGAAAATAAAATAAATTTCTTCAAAATATTAA
>JAHJEG010000045.1 GCA_018825665.1 bacterium
AGAACTACTTTGGTCTTAAACTCTGCACTAAACATTCGTCTTTTTCTGCTCATAGTTTTTCTCCTAAATGCATTTTTAATTGTACCATTTAGGAATATAACCTCTCTGAATTATTGTCTAAATTATTGGTGGCAGTATACTCTTCGACTCAAAGCTGGAGACTTTAACTTCCAAGAGAACACTGTTAAAATTTTTAACAGTAAAGGAAGAGAGTTCTATACTGGAGTCATCAACACAAAGCTTATCACAGCAATAGATATTGAGTTTATTACATCTCATAAATCTCATCATTACATTTTTTGGAGTAGAGACAGACAAATATCTCATAAAGTCATCTCTTATAATCTTCGAGATATATTTTATGACATGTTTAACAAAAAGATTACACATGAACTGGAAGCCGGAAATATTACACCTCAAGAGTTTAGGAAAAGATATGTATCGATACATTCTTGTAGACATTTCTTCATTTCTAGACTTATTAGCTTAGGATATTCGACTGTGTTAACGGCTAAACTCTCAGGGCATAAGGATTTGAAGCAGCTTATGAGGTACTCAAAAATATCACCTGATGCTCGCCAAGAAGCAGTACAAGCTGTTTTTTGAGATCTTCATAGCTACTCGTTACAGGAGTTTTAACTCTTATCTACATAAGTTGTTAAGAAACTGTAGCGAAAGAGCTGTGATGAGCTTTATTTTGAGTTCTAGCTATTCTTAACTAGGGGCGATTAACCTAGATACTGTTTCAAAGTTTTCTTTTAATTTTATTCTATCAAGTGTTTTCATTATACTTATTACATGCGAGTGAGAGTAACTACGGATTTTATCATCAACTTTACATAATTCTGTAGATATATATTTCCTACTTTCATCTGTTAATCTAAAATCTTTTAGTAGTTCTTTTTTTATATTGGTAATAAATATTGAATCATCTATACCTAAATGCATGTGTAAGACTATACAACTTGAAATTATTTTTTCAAAGTTTCTCCACTGATTATCATATTTAGCAAATTTAAAAGCAAATGATAAAAGTATCTTTTGGATATCCATAGAAATACTATCTAGCCCTTTATAATTAGCATCAATTGCAGCATCAAGTAAATTCTCCGATAAACTATAGTTTTCAACAAATAATATAGACTCTTCATCACTTGGTATAAAATCTAAGACTGAAATCAGCCATTCTGCGTTTCTTTCTAATTTCTCTTTTTCATTTGGCAGACACCATTGAGAGAAAGAAACTGCAAAGAGTATTTTTGTAGTATGTGTTATCGAATTTATCATATCGGATACGAAATGAGATTTATATTTTATTGTCTCCAAAAGAAGTTCTTTCTCTTCAATATACATTTGGTCGGACCATTCTGAAAGCTTATGTATTATAGTTTGAATTTCAGGATTATCAGCTGGACTTTGTATTATTTTATTAGCTAAGTTAGTTAAATTACTTAGTAAACAATGCTCAGAATTATGTCCGTAATAAGTGGACAATGGAGTATCAAACATATTATTAATATTTGAAGCTAAATATACTTTCGCTATCATACTAATATTCTCACGTATCTCTTTAGCATTGTGTTTCACATCATTAGCTTCTAAAGCTATTAGAGCGAGTGAAATTCTTGCTAATTGTTCAACACCAGTTACTGAAACAGGGCTCATTTTTTGAGTCATACATACAGATGAAATGAAAGATATTTTTTTGCTTATATTTGACATATATAAACCACTTCCATATTCAAGTTCTAACAAAGCTGCATTACCTAGTAGACGATTTCCCTCCATAAGGACATCCGTTAGATTATGAGGTAGACAATCTTCAACAGCATTTAAAAGGTAATTTGTAGCCAAATTAGCATGATGTTTTTCGGAGCTGTCATTAGAATAATCAATTTGAAAATATACCTCTATTAATTTATACATTGTTTTAAAGTTCAATTCTAAAAATAATTCATCATTGCGGGATATACAAAATCTAATATTTTGTCTAAGATGCTCTAATGTCTCGTTAATAACACTATCTGTAGTATTAGCAGTATTAAAGAAAGGATTAGTAGCAAAGAATGTTTTCTCTTTAATTTTGATATATTTTGCATTTATTATGACTAAAGCATCCAATGAAATGTTTACAACTTCATAATCTCCTTGTTCTGCATATCTTCGAGCATAAGTATTACAGTATGTTATTCTTTGTTTTACAGGCTGTGTCCAATTAGGATAGCTATTAAAATAAGTAATTTTCGGTAAATCATGTTTTGACATAATTCCAGAATCAATTTTTATTAGAGGTGAAGCTCTCTTTGCTGCTTTATCCCACGAAGTTAAATACTTTTTTATATCTTTAATAACAAGTACTAACTGATAAGTAGGACTAATTAATTTCAGGGCCCTGCGATAAGCAAATAAAAAAAGAAATAATATTAAAAACAAACTCCAAGATGCTAAGGCAATAACATAAGTACTCCAACAACAAGAAGGTAAGAGGCTGAATAAAGCTATTGTTATTGATAATATCACTGTAGTAAAGAATGCACTCAATAATTTAATATCTGAACTGAACTTTTTAAATAAACCATAAGGGAGCTTTTCAACATTAACTTGCATGGCAAACATCACAATGGAAAAAGCTATGGCAGAAGCACTTATTAATGCTCCACCGATTCCTAGAAATAAACTTTTAAGTTCAGAAAAATGTTGTGAATTTGAAAAATATTTATTTATGGGATCTTCAATATATGGAATTATTAAAATTGTAGAAATGAATAATACTATCATGAACGTAGTAAGAAAAGATGTGAAATATTTTTGATTTAATTGTAAAATCTGATTCTTAATTTTATACCATTGTAACCATAACATAGCAATTACAATATCAATCGTATTTGATAAATTGAATGTTTTTATTGCTTCTAAATAATTTTTTACTTTGACCATTCTTATTCATATCCCAACTAAAATAATATTTCTCTATTATATCAGACTAATGAAACATGACTATGCTTTTAGTTACAATAATAAAAATATATAATAAGAGGATATATGAAAGTTATTTACAAAATTACATATCCTAATGGAAAGATTTATATAGGTAAGGATTTAACGAATACTATTACATACTTTGGTAGTGTTAATGGTGATTTAGTAGCTCAAGATTTTACAGAAGAAGAGAGGATGGATTTTACTGTGAGAAAAGAGATATTAATGAAATCTGAAGATGTAAAAGAAATTAATGCTAATGAATCAAAATTTATACTTGAGAATCAGTCAAACAATCCAGATATAGGCTATAACAGATGGCCAAAATTTAAAGCGAACTCTTAGAGTATGAGAGAATAAATGGACTTAACAATATCAAAGAATATGGATAGAGCCCTAAAGGATATCTATCTATCTAATTCAATAAATGGAATTAATAAATCTACACTCAATGCATTAGTAAGAAAAGAAATGCTCACAAGTGAGTATGAATTAACAAACAATGGAAAAGCATATGCAATATCTAAAAAACCTCTTAAAAATCAATGCTTAGACTTAAACATCGATTATCAAGAAATTATTATTGATTACATAGGTAAACCAGAACCAGTCGTATTGGAATATTTTAAATCGCAAGGTTACTTAGGTGCTACCTGTGAAGGAAACTCTATTTTTAATGTTCTAAAAGCTTTTATGCTTGATGCAATAATAAAGAATAGCATTCATACAGAAGAAAATAAATTAAAATATGCATGTATGACTTTCTTGGAAGCACAACTTTATAATAATGATAGAAAAGACGAACTGATAAATTCAATTAACTTTACATCAAAAGAACAATTTATAAAAAATTTTAAAATGATTATAAGTAATAATTTCATTCAAAAAACATGTCCGGACTTATCCTTAGAATTTGCTATCCTAATGTTTGATGCAATAGATAGAGATACATATATAAAGTTAGCAACAAAAATAGCAGAAGATTCTTATCTTTATAGAAATGGTTGGCCAGATTTAACATTAGTGAAGGATAATATTGTTGAGTTTATTGAAGTCAAAGCCAAGGATAAACTACATGAGAGTCAACTAATAACTATTCCTGTAATGAAAGATATATTACCTTTTAAATTTGGTGTATGCAGAATAAAAAGAAAATAACATCAAATTAAACTAATACTTTAGCAGCCATATAACAGCCACATCCCTCAAAAACACTCATAAACCAATCCATTTAAGCTATTAAGCTATAATTCCACTAATGAAAAAGAAACCTGAATTTAAAGTCGTATCCCCTTATGAACCTGCTGGAGATCAGCCAGAAGCCATTAAAGTACTAAGTAAATCCATACTTGATGGGAATCGTTACCAAACACTAGAAGGTGTGACAGGTAGTGGTAAAACACATACTATGGCGCGTGTTATAGAGAATGTGAAGATGCCTACTATCATCATGACGCATAACAAAACTCTTGCAGCACAGTTGTACTCAGAGTTTCGTCAGTTTTTTCCAAATAATCATGTTGAGTACTTTGTGTCGTACTACGATTATTATCAGCCGGAGGCTTACATTCCCCGCCAAGACTTGTTCATAGAAAAAGACAGTGCCATTAACGACGAGCTTGAGAGGATGAGACTCTCTTCTACTGCAAATTTGCTTAGTTATGATGATGTCATTGTTATTGCTTCTGTATCTGCAAACTATGGTTTGGGAGATCCTGAAGAGTATGAAAATATGGTTCAGTCTGTAGCCGTTGGAGATGAGATTGCCCAAAAGAAACTTCTTTTGAGACTTGTTGAAATGGGATATAGCAGAAATGATACTTATTTTGACAGCGGTCATATTCGTGTCAATGGTGAGACCTTAGATATTTATCCGCCATACTTTGAACAAGAAGCTATTCGCATAGAGTTCTTCGGGGATGAAATAGAGGCGATATACACCTTTGATATCATTGACAATAAACGGCTTGAAGACCACAAACAATTCACTATCTATGCAACCTCTCAGTTTAGTGTATCTCAGGAGAAAATGGCGCTTGCAATTAAACGTATAGAGGAAGAACTGGATGAGAGGCTTGCCTATTTTCAGTCAGAGGGAAAACTCGTAGAATACCAAAGATTAAAACAAAGAGTGGAGTTTGATCTTGAGATGCTTCAGACGACCGGCATGTGCAAAGGCGTAGAAAACTATTCCAGACTGCTTACAAACAAAAAACCGGGGGAAGCTCCATATACCCTGCTGGACTACTTCGAACTGCATCATAAAGAATACCTTGTAATCGTAGACGAATCCCACGTATCCTTGCCGCAATACCGAGGTATGTATGCAGGAGACAGGGCAAGAAAAGAGGTTTTGGTTGACTATGGGTTTAGACTTCCATCAGCACTGGACAACCGCCCTCTCAAAGCGGACGAATATATCAATAAAGCGCCTCATTACCTTTTTGTCTCAGCTACTCCTGCAGAATATGAACTTGAAATGTCCAGTGTCATTGCTCACCAGATTATTCGTCCCACCGGTCTTCTTGACCCTGTTATAAAGATAAAACCATCAGATAATCAGGTAGAGGATATACATGATGAGATTAAAAAAATCATTGTAAAAAATGAGAGAGTCCTTATAACGGTTCTCACGAAAAAAATGGCTGAGGCGCTCACAAAATATCTTGCTGATCTAGGGATAAAAGTTCAGTATATGCATTCCGATATTGATACAATTGAGAGAAACCAGATTATACGTTCTCTTCGTATGGGTGACTTTGATGTTCTAATCGGGATAAATCTACTCCGTGAAGGTTTGGATTTGCCCGAAGTTTCACTGGTGGCTATTTTAGATGCCGACAAAGAGGGATTTTTAAGAAGTGAAACAGCTCTTGTCCAAACCATTGGACGCGGAGCAAGAAATGCAAACGGCAAAGTCATCCTATATGCGAACAAAATAACCGGTTCCATGCAAAGAGCTATAGATAAAACCAACAGCAGAAGAAATATTCAAGACGAGTTTAATAAGCTCCATGGCATTACTCCAACCACCACAATCAGAAAACTTGATGAAAATTTAAAGGTGGAAGATTACGGTGCTATTTACCAAAAACATAAAAAAATGGATAAAATGCCGGCATCGGAGCGTAAAGCCTTAAGTAAAGAGCTTATGCTTAAGATGAAGCAAGCTGCAAAAGAGTTGAACTTTGAAGAGGCCGCAAGGCTTCGTGATGAAATAGCAAAAATAAAACAACTTTAGGATAAATAATGGAAGATACATTTAGTAATTTAGCCACCTATGGCTATATAGGACTCTTTTTATATTCGCTAGGCGGTGGATTTATCGCACTTATCGGAGCCGGTGTTTTGGCATATATGGGCAAAATGGATTTGACCCTGGTTCTGTTCATCGCATTCACGGCAAACGCGCTAGGAGATGTTTTGCTCTTTTACATGGCGAGATACCAAAAAAGCATGATGATGGACGGGCTTAGAAAACACAGAAGAAAACTGGCACTTTCACATATAATGATGAAAAAATACGGTTCATGGATAATATTATTTCAGAAATTTATCTATGGCATCAAAACACTCATCCCAATCGCAATCGGTCTTACAAAATACGACTTTAAAAAATTTGCTATTTTAAATGTACTGAGTGCTGCCGTTTGGTCACTGAGCATCGGTCTTGGAAGTTATTATTCTGGGAATATTTTAGTCAAAGCAGCGGAATCCATAAGCAGCAAACCTTGGATAGCTCCTATAATACTTGTAGTTTTAGGTGCAACATTGTGGATTTATTTAACGCAGGCCACAAAGAAGAGGGTAAAATAAAGAGGGCTAAGAAAAGAGAGTTTTCTTACTCCCCTATCTTAGGTCCGGCTGCAGAGTAATCGAACTCACTATCTTGAGTCTGGTATTTTTTGAAATTATCAATAAACATCTGAGCTAGAGCATCGCGTGTTTTTTCAAATTCACTTTCATCTTTCCATGCTTCACGCGGGAAAAGAACTTTAGGGTTAACATCCCCAAGAGTATTAGGAACGCTTAAGCCGAAAGTTTTGGTCGTTCTAAATTCACTCTTGTTAATAGTACCGTCTAATATAGCATTGATACATGCGCGAGTATCTTTTATGCTCATTCGCTTACCGACACCATATCTTCCACCGGTCCAACCAGTGTTGACAAGGTATACATGCACACCGTGCTTATCTATTTTCTCACCAAGAAGTTTCGCGTAAACAGTTGGATGCAGAGGTAAAAATGCCTCTCCAAAACATGCTGAGAATGTCGCTACAGGCTCTGTTATTCCACGTTCAGTTCCTGCAACCTTTGCTGTATAGCCGCTTAAAAAGTAGTACATAGCCTGCTCTTTTGTAAGCTTGGAAACAGGAGGCAGAACACCAAAAGCATCGGCAGTAAGAAAGATTATATTTTCAGGATGCCCTGCGCTTAAACTTTTTTCATGGTTTTCAATATGCTCTATCGGATAAGAAACACGAGTATTTTCTGTTTTAGAGCCATCTTCGTAGTCAACTACGCCGTCCATGTCCATTACGACATTTTCAAGCAAAGCACCCTTTTTGATTGCTCCGTAAATCTCAGGTTCACTTTTAGAGTCAAGATTAATTACTTTTGCGTAACATCCACCCTCAAAATTAAAAACTCCGTGATTATCCCAGCCATGCTCATCATCACCGATCAAAGCACGATTCGGGTCTGTTGAGAGTGTTGTTTTACCTGTTCCGCTCAAGCCGAAGAAAAGTGCAGTATCTCCATCTTTTCCAACATTTGCAGAACAGTGCATAGCAAGCTTGCCTTCAAGCGGCAGCCAGTAGTTCATCATTGAAAAAATACCTTTTTTCATCTCGCCGCCGTACCATGTACCGCCAATGATAGCCATATTGTTTTCAATATCAAACAGAACAAATACTTCGGAATTCATTCCGTGTTCTTTGTACTTTTTATTTACAGTTTTACATGCATTTAATACTGTAAATTCAGGTTTAAATTTTTCCAGCTCTGAAGATGTAGGACGGATAAACATGTTTTTTACAAAATGTGACTGCCAGGCAATCTCTGAAACAAAACGAACAGATCTTTTTGAAGCCGCGCTTGAGCCACAAAATACGTCTGTTACATATAAATCCTTGTTTGATAACTGCTCTTGCGCAAGAACTAAAAGTTCAGCAAAAACTTTAGCATCTATTTTGCGGTTCACATCTCCCCATGCTATATATTTATTTGACGGATCAGAATCAACAAAATACTTGTCTTTAGGGCTACGACCAGTAAAGATACCGGTATCAACAGCAGTGGCGCCTTGCTTAGTAAGAGTACATTCACCCTTCTCTAACTCATGCTGAATCAACTCATCATAACTGAGGTTATGATAAACGTTCCCGACATTCTTAAGTCCTATTTCTTCTAACTTTGTTAAATTCATAATTTACCTTCTGGTATTTTTAAATATTTATAGCTAAACATTTATAATATGTGGAATTATACACTTACTAAACCTAAATTAAAAGTAAATATTTATGAGTTTTCGGAAAATTAAAGGAAGCGGTTTTGAATTATAAAAAGAAAATTTACTTTAAGGATTTTTAGGTAAAATCATACTTTTAAATCCGGTCGCGTAACTCAGCGGTAGAGTGCCACCTCGACAAGGTGGAGGTCAACAGTTCGAATCTGTTCGTGACCACCATTTAAAAAACTTAGTCTATTTGATATTTGAAGATTATACTCGCATATGCCGAAATAAGATTGTCAAATTTATAAACAATACTATTCTTTGTATTCTCTGCCTGTAAATTTAAAACCCTTGCTCCAAGTTCAAAATCAACGCTTTCACCCAAATGTATATTCAATCCCGCATCTGCACCTACATACGGATCTGAAACTGTTCTCGATGTTGTCTCACCTGTTGGCGTAAACTTCATACTTGCCAAGCCTGTATTTACTCCAAGAAAAATATTTGCCGCAGACGAAAAATTGATCATGTACTGAAATTCAGCACCCATAGTCGATACATAATCAAAACCGTCAATCACATAGTAGCGTCCACTTAAAAACAATCTGTATTCTTCGGTTTGCGCACCTATTTTGATACCGCCGTGGCTAAACTTGTGATTTTGGGTCGTTGCTGCAGTTATGCCGTTATTTCTTTCGACATCCATACTGCTGTATCCGCCTTCAAATCCAATCAGAGAACTGGTGTGAAATCTATAATCAGAAGAATCTGCCGCCAAGGCAGATGCAGTAAGTAATGTCGCTAAAGTTATTTTTGCCAATCTGTTTTTCATTTTATGTTTTCCTTAATTAAATTCTCTAACAATCTCTAGGTCATCCAAAGAGATTGTTCCCGCTTCTGTTGCAGAAGATAAAGTGACATCAACATACGCGCGCCCCTCTAGTTTATTTCCATCCGAGTCTACACCGCAGTCGCTTATCCCGTTTGTCATAGAACTTTTGACTTCATGGATAACAACATCATCGCCTGTTACTTTTAAATTATATGTAAATCGTGCATTCCTTAGCGGTTCGACCGTGTTGTTGATATAGATAAGAAATCTGTATGTAGCATATGAAACACCCTTAGGAAAAGAGATCGTCGGAGCATTAAGACCGCTACCGCGCAATGTGTGTTTAATTGCTTCTCCTATTCTTAACTCGGTTCCAATACTGTTTTGTACTCCCACTAAATTGGCCATTAAAACGATATCTTTTGCCATCAAGTAATACACATAGTCTATTTCAACTTCGGCAATACCGTTGGAATCAAAGACAGAGCCATTTGCCACCTTAGCCGTAGCCACCCATTCTTTACCAAAGATACAACTGTCTTGTCTGTGGTTGTTTCCTATTGCAAAGCCCAAGCCGGATGTAAGATTTCCTTCATAAGAATCAAGCATCACCAGCTCATAATCATCTACGGCATTTGTGTGGGTGAAGTCCCATTTTCCGGAGGCATTATAGACATACCCGTTTCCAAAAAGTGCTAATTTGTAATTATCTTCATCCACATTGGCAAAACTTGAAAATACAACGGCATTCGCACTTGCTCCGCTGCCCGTCAGATCAGCCGGTGCATTCGTAATGACCAAAGGACTGCTCGAATACCCTTTACCTGCATTATCTATTTTAATATATTCAACCGGATATTTTATAGTAGGTACGGCATATGCGTCTTTTCCGTCACCCGTAAAGACAATAGACGTTGTAGCAGGCTCATATCCGTAACCACCGCTTAAAATATTGACGGACGCAACTGTATAACTAAGTTCTCCGGAGACTATCGCATTTTCATCGGGAGATCCGCCACTCACGCTTAAGGTACTGCTTGCATAATTGCTTCCGCCGTTGAGTAAGCTTATCTCTTTAATTTTATAACCGATCGTTGCAGTAAATCTGGCATCTGAACAACTAAGCACTGTAGTATCGATATTTGCGTAGGTATATCCACTACCTTTATTAAGGATAGTAAGTTCCGCAATCCCGCCGGCTCCATCAACATCCAATACTTTTACGACCGCATCCGTGCCATCTCCGAGAATAGTTAATTCATCACCGATTAAACAACCTGTACCTGCAGTATCTATGCTAATACTTTTTATCCCTCCGGTAGCTTCGAGAGTAACTTTTGCATTAAAGTTTCCGTCTCCGCCAACTGCTGTGATACTTGGAACCGAGGTAAATCCGTTTCCAGGATTATCCAATGATATACTCTTAAAACTACCTGTTGCAGAGAGGCTTGTACTTGCAACAAAGCCGTATCCCTTGCCTAACGCAGTCACTACCGGTGCTTCTGTGTATGCACTTCCTGCATTTACCATTGTAACATCGGTGATTGAGCCTTGTTCACTCAAATACGCTGTTGCACTAAAAGTGCCGTCTCCGCCGGCTAAACTTACTGTTGGAGCCAGACTGTACTTGCTTCCGCTGCTTGTCAGGTTGATTTTACCTATAGCACCTTCATCTACTTTGAATCTGTCAACATCAAGTACACCCGATAAAGCACTGCTATGATACATATATCCAAGCGGACCGCTTGAATCGGCAGCATATCCGGCTATCATCTCTACAGCCAGTGCAGGCTGGGAATCTACCTGATTGCCGTATTCGTCTGTTAATGAGACGATCATTCTTTCTTTAAAATTTGCATTGTCCGTATCATGTGCCGTATCAGCGTAACTAATGCTCATAGCAGAAGGTGGTCCTGAGAGAACTACAATGTTAAATATCTTTGTAAGTGTTTTTACCTCATTATTTATATCTAAAAATACTGCTGTTACTTTTAAAGGGACTATCCCTGAAATAGTATTTGAACTTATATTTACCGTTATGCTGTTTTGGTTATTCACGGTTATAGTATTACCGGAAGTACCGTTGATATCTTCTAATGTTGCCAGAGAGGGGTTAAGCATCTCAACCGTCATGGATGTCATACTGCTGTCATCTAGTTCAGTATTTTTGTCATCGTACACAAAAAATGACATCAGTTTATTTGAGTTTAACCCCATACTTACATTATTATCCGAGATAGAACTGTTAAGCGTGTAATTGGTGAGGACTACCTGATCCACTACCGGAACAATATGGATTGTAAATGTTTTTCCCGCTTCGGGGTTTGATTCGTGATAAAAGTAAAACTGGATGTCTGAAGTATTATCATCTAGTTTCGTCGGTCCCGTATAGTCAAAACTTGCAGTTCCATTGGTTAAGGCTACACTCAGCTGCGTAAAACTCCCGACATCCCGACCTTCTCTCACATCATTTGGATAAATTATTTTAACATTCCCATCGGCATACGGATTGTTAAATTCATCTATCACACTGACATTGATCGTTACCCCTTCACTGTTCAACGTCAAAGTAGTACTGGATTTTGGTAAAATCACACTTGCTACGGGAGCGGTATCTACAACGGGTATCGTTGTGTTTTCATCTTGAGTGGTCGTACCGTTAGTATCAATAACGGCAGTCGGATCCGCAACCGGAGCATCGCTGTTATTGCTTCCGCATCCAATTATAAAAACAGCTATTAAAACAGCCAAAAAAACTTCTCTTAATTTCATCTCAGCTTACCTTTTTTTGTAAAAATTGATTTTTGTAAAATTCGATTATAGCTTGTTACTTTTAAAGTTACTATTAAATCACTTGTACCCATATCGACTGTACTATTATAAATTTTAATTTACTGCTGTGAACATTTGTCAATATTCTCAGCACAAACGACTCCGCTGCTAAACGCCCACTGAAAATTATATCCTCCAAGCTCACCCGTGACATCCACGACTTCACCTATAAAATACAGATTTTCCACATGCCGGGATTCAAGAGAGTTTTCTTTTAACTCTTCCGTCAAAACCCCTCCACGGCTTACTTCTGCTTTTGTGAAACCGAAATTTCCGGCAGGAGCAAACTCATAAGCATGTATTTTAGACAGCAACTCCCTGGCATGTGGAACTATCTTTTTGCATTCGACATCCTCAACGCCCAGAGCCTGTAAAATAGCTTTTGACAATCTTCTGGGCAGCGGGATTACCGAGCTCAAAAGCTTTTTACTCCCCCTGATAAGCTCAAAGATATTATGATTTGGAAGGAAATTTATAGCCATTGTTCCTTTTTGCCAGTAAAGAGAGGCGGAGAGTACCGCCGGACCGCTTATCCCTTTATGGGCAAAAAGCATCTCCTCCTCTATCACTTTATCGTTTATACTTATATTCACATAGCAGCTGAGTCCGCTGAGATCTTTCATCCAAAACTGATCTTTTTGCACTGTAAGTCCGACTAATGCGGGAGAAAACTCTTTTACCCTTATGCCAAAACTTTTTGCAATGCTCAGCCCTATCTCGCTCGCACCCAAAGTGCTGAAACTTTTCCCCCCTGTTGCGACCACAAGTTTTTTTGACCTTAAAACACCTCTTGAACTTTTCACTTCAAAGAGATCGGCATTTTTTTTGACCCCTGTTATTTCTGTGCTTAGCAGAGTTTCCACATGCCGCGTCTTTTTTTTGAGGACATCAATAATCTCATCGGAACTCTCTTTGCAAAAATAATAGCGGTTTTTTCGTATTACGGGTTCTACGCCGTTTCTTTCCAAAAAATGCAGCAAATCCTCTTTTGAAAACACTTCCAAAGCATGCGCCAAAGCCTTACTTGTTTTATCGTAGTTGTTTACACTTACATCTTTGTTGGTGATATTGCACTTGCCGCCGCCTGAAATCTTCAGTTTTTTTGCCACTTTATCATTGCAGTCTACAATCGCCGTATGCAAAGATGAACCCAGTCTGCTTGCACACATCAGGCCGCTTGCACCCGCACCCAAAATTAATACATCATATATTTTCATGTTTGTATTATACATTAGATATAATACGATTCTAATTTTAAATACAAAAGTAGTAAATATGAGCAACAAACTTCACATAGTCTCTCTTGGCTGTACAAAAAACCTTGTCGATACAGAGGTTATGATGGGTAAACTTCAAAACTTCGAACTCACGGATGAGTCTGCCGATGCGGATGTCATCATTGTCAATACCTGTGGATTCATCGATGCTGCAAAAGAGGAATCTATCAACACTGTCTTAAGCCTTCATGATGCAAGAAAAGAGGATTCCGTTCTTGTGATGGCCGGCTGTTTAAGTGAAAGATATCAGGCAGACCTTGCAAAAGATATGCCTGAGGTGGACATCTTTACGGGTGTCGGTGATTATGACAAGATCGATGAGCTCCTCAGTGAGAAAAAAAGCAGGTTTTCTGACAAAGTATTTTTGATAGACGGCGCCCAAAGAGTAGTTACGGGCTCTTCTTACCACGCTTACATCAAGCTCTCTGAGGGTTGTAACCAGACATGCAGTTTTTGTGCTATCCCCTCGTTCAAAGGCAAACTTAATTCCAGAAACCTTGACTCGATAGCAAAAGAGGTTGAAGGTCTTGTCGCAAAAGGCTACTATGATTTCAGTTTTGTTTCTCAGGACTCCAGCTCTTACCTTCGTGACCAGAATATCAAAGACGGTCTTAGTCTTCTCATACAGAGAATCGAACTTATAGAGGGTGTAAAAAGTGCAAGAATCCTTTATCTTTACCCTTCAACCACAAGCATATCACTTCTTAAGAACATAGCCAAAAGTGAAATCTTCCACAATTATTTCGATATGCCTATTCAGCATATCAACGATGAGATGCTCCGCATAATGAAGCGTGGATTTGGCAAAGAGAAGACGCTTGAACTTTTGGACTTTATGAGAAGTCTTCCGAACTCGTTTGTTAGAACAAGCTTTATCGTCGGACATCCAAACGAGACTCCCGAGATGTTTGAAGAGATGTGTGAGTTTGCAGAACAGTTCGGTTTTGACAGGATAAACGTATTCTCCTATTCTGATGAGGAAACGACGCCTGCCTATGAGATGAGCAAAAAAATTCCTGCTGATGTCATTGCGCTGAGAGCCGAAATACTGGGTGCAATCACGGATGAAGTGATGCAAAAATCTCTCAAAGCCGAAGTTGGGACCGAAATAGAACTCGTAATAGACGGTGAAAGTGACGAACATGAGTATCTCTTAAGTGCCAGAAAGCTTATCTGGGCGCCTGAAATCGACGGTGAGATTTACGTCAACGACAGAAGCAATGACAAAGAGCTGGAGTTTGGCACAATCTACAAAGCAAGGGTTACAGAGCTTGTAGGTACTATCTTGACCGCCACAGTAGATAATGCTTGAAGATAGATTAGCGAGCGAGCTGAAGGGTAAAAAAAACCTTTTGGCTTTTTCCGGCGGAGCTGATTCAACCGCCCTTTTTTTTCTCCTTTTAAAACATCAGATACACTTTGATATCGCCATAGTAGACTACGGGATAAGAGCGCAGAGCAAAGATGAAGTCGCCTACGCAAAAGAGCTTGCATCTATCCACAATTGCACATGCCATGTCTACCTCTCCCCCAAAATAGAAAAAAATTTTGAATCTGCCGCCAGAGCTGTCCGATACGGCTTTTTTGAAGAGCTCATCAGAACACACAATTATGAAAATCTTCTGACGGCTCATCATCTTGGCGACAGATTTGAATGGATGCTTATGCAGTTTTGCAAAGGTGCGGGATGTGCGGAGATAGCGGGTATGCAAAAAAAACACTCAAGAGCACACTACACACTCATTCGCCCTCTGCTTCATCTGGACAAAAAAGAGCTTTTGGCCTATCTTGAAACGAACAGGATTCATTATTTTGAAGATGAAAGCAATCTGGACGAAGATATAAAAAGAAATGAGTTTAGACATAATTACTCCCTGCCGCTTATAGAGAAATATCTGGAGGGGATTAAAAAAAGTTTTGACTACCTCGATGAGGACAGAGATGCTCTTGTCCAGGAGATAGATATCAAGACCATAAATGATTTTGCATACTTTAAAAGCACCCAGAACAAAAGAGCCGATATTTTTGCCATAGACAAATATTTAAAATCAAAACTCCACATGCCAAGCTCGAGTGAAAGAGAACTTTTAAAAAAAGAAAAGACCGTTGTAATCGGCAGAAAGTTTGTAGTAAACCAGGAGAGAGGATTTGTCTTTATTATCCCCTATATGCAAGAAGAGTTCCACATGCCAAAGGAGTTCAAAGAAGTATGCAGGACTCTAGGAATAGAGCCGAAACTTCGCCGATTCCTTTACAAGAACAAGGAAGCCTTCCTTACAATAAAAGAGCTTCTTGGCTAACTTATTTACTGGCGTTTGATTCAGAGCTTTTGCAGTAAACCTTCATGGTAAAAGAGGAGCGTATCATTTCGGCTTCCCTTTTAAAGTTTATAGGAAAATTTATCCCTATAATCCAGTCGCTCTTGTTTACCGCATCCAAAAAGTCGTAAAAACTTTTTGGCGAATTAATCTGAGATGTCGTATTGACT
This sequence comes from bacterium, assembly GCA_018825665.1. Taxonomy (GTDB): domain Bacteria; phylum Campylobacterota; class Campylobacteria; order Campylobacterales; family Sulfurimonadaceae; genus Sulfurimonas. The sequence goes on from JAHJEG010000045.1 coordinate 15,864, forward strand.
TCATACACGCTAAACTCACCCTCTTCGCCACTCTTTTGAACTTCGGCCAGCGTTAATGTATTGAAGTAACTTCTATGTTGTTTTTCAAATCTCTGTGTATTGAATGCATTATCAAAGGCAGTGATTATATGTCGATTTTCACTTTGAAGCTTTTGAAGTCTCTCCTCAGTTTGGGCGTTAAACTCAAGATATCTGTTAAGCTCCAAATTCTCTTTTCTGAGTTCTTGCCTTTGCTCTCTGTACTCTTTTCCCTTAGGGATCAAAACAAAGAATGAAAAGAGAAGCACAAAAATCAGCAGGAATATTGACAGTGCCATGAGGTATATATTTTGACGGGAAATATTAATCTTCATCTCTTTGCTCCATCTTCTCTTCATCTGCCTCTATATCTTCTTCATCTATATAGTTCTTCGATACAAATCTGAGCCAACCTTTATCCTCAGGATAGAAGCTGCTGTATGTCCTGTGAAAAATAGACCTAAGCGGTGCCTGAAGCATAAAATTATACACGTCTTTATTTGGGGTAAGTCCATAGAGAATCAATCCGTTTTTGAGCAGATTCGCTTCTGAGAGCGTTATTCTCTGCGGCACCAGATCAAAAAGATTTGAGATTGAGTCTTTCAAAACAGTATTTTTTGTATAAATCTTCTCAGAAAGAGCAAGCTCTTTTTCTATAAATGTGATTCTCTCATTCATCTTGTAAATACTTACATTTAAATCTGAGATCTCCTGGACTATATCCACCCTCTCCTGAGCAAATCTGTAATCTTTAAACAGTAAAAAAGCGTAGGTTGCAAAAAGCATAAAAAGCGTGATACTGAAAAATACAAAAAGCAGCTGCATCTCATGGGTAAATACACTTTTTTTTCTGGGACTTATATAGCTGTATCTCATTTGATTTCCGTCTTGAGCGTTTCACAAATTTCAGCCGGAAGATTTATCTGTCTGACATACACCATCAAAAACATCTCTTCCTCAAGATATTTTTTCAAATCATTGCTCACCCCGACTGAATCGGCGATATACACACTCTCAACAAACTTGCTTTTGTATCTTGAGTCTTTATAAAAGGTATTGATGGAACTTTGTATAAAAGTAAATCTCTGATAATCTTCATTAAAATCTTCTGCCTCATCCACCCCTAAGTCATTATCAACGCCAATATTTGAAGTGTCTTCCTGTATCTCTACATTGTCAGAAAATTCTTCCATATCCTCAATAGTATCGAGATCCTCAATATCCCCAAGATCATCCAATCCGCTGATATCATCCATCGCATCGATATCATCAAGGTCTATGCTGTTTTCTACCTCTAAGATTACGTCATCTATCAACATATCATCGGCTTCGTCTTGATGCTTCATATTTATATGATCGCCGTAAAGAAATTCGGCATGGTCAAAAACAGCCAGAGTTATATAGTTATCCTCTATGAGAATAAATATCGCAAGATGTGAGTCTATTTTGTCTTTGAAAAAATTAGCCAGGATCGGAAAGGGAGAGAATATAAGATCAAGACCTATTTTTTTATACTGCTTTTGCAGCATATTTAAATCCGGAGTGGAAGTATAATAGCTCCATTTATTTGCATAACACAGATATTTAGAAGAGCTCAAATCACAAAATAGAGGAATCTCCCGCTCCGAGCATGTTGGCAGAGCCCCCTGAGAGGGAGATGTATCCAGTATAGCTATATAATGAAAGGGGGTTTCCTTTGTGTAGCTTCTTATAAATTCATAGATGTTCGAGTCAAATGAAGTAGTGTCAAAACTTTGCTCTATCCTCTCAAGCACTGCTTCTTTGTTGCATTCTTCGATATAAACATGCGTCTTTGAACGGTCAACGACAATATTTACATATACTTTAAGATATAAAGATTCCAACAGTTTGCCAAGCACTATCTGTCCTCGCTGCAAAGAGGGTGCGCTTTATTATAATTTTGTTGTTTCAATACACTACCCAATTTTGTATAGATTTGTGTCGTTGCCATAGACGAATGACCGAGCAACTCACTGACATCTGATATTCTGGCACTATTGCTTAAGAGCGCTGTCGCATAGGAGTGACGCAGTTGGTGCGGAGTCACTTTTAAAGCAACCTTCTTAAAGACTTTAGTAACGGTATATCTTAGACTATTTTCGCTTAATTTTTCTCTATTTTTTTCAAAAAGAAATCTTTTGGGATTATTTGCACTTAAATATTCATCGATAAGTTTTTTCGTAGAAGCGATTAATGGAATATCTCTTTGCTTGTTCCCCTTGCCCAAAACTCTTATCCATTCCTCTGAAATATCTTCGAGTTTCAGTGATGCCAGTTCTGAAATCCTAAGCCCGAGAGTGTAGAGCATAACTACGACCAGATGCTCTTGAGAGCCGGCATGTTCCAAGGCCTCCATTATATGTTTGTGCGCTATAGGTTTAGGAAGTGTCTTTGCAACTTTTATGCTGTCATCTGCTCTTAAAAGAACTTTAAAATCAGTATCATTTAGGTATTTGCAAAAAGAGCGGATGGCACTTAGCTTTTTAGAGATCGTTTTTGGATTGAGGTGTGCTATCTTTATACGGTAAGGCATAAGGTTTATAAGTATATGGTTCTCTTCTTGTGTTATCTCAATGTGCTTCAAGGCTTCCTGTATAGACTCGTCATAGCTTTTTATGGTCAAATCGGAATAGCCTCTGATCTTTTCCAGAGATTCTAAAAAACCGACCCTTGCTTTATCTATCGACTTTTTCAAGAAGCTTCTCAAATCCATCATGATATTGTGCTGCATCTTTTACGAGATTTTTATCTGTTATAACACTCGGAGCCAGTTTTATATAAGAATCAAGCATTATCCCGCAAATCAATCGTATCTTTGCCTTGTCTGCGTCTGAGATGACGTCGTGAGCAGCTATGGAGTTTATATCTTTCATATACTTTTTAGCCATCTCTATATAATCCACATATTTAAGAGACGTTATCGACTGAGCCATGACTGTAGATGCCATTCGGTTGTATACGTCTATGCTGAAGGCTTCTTTGGCCAATACCAAAGCTTCTTTATAATCACCCGTTTCATAGTAGTATTTTGCTCTTAGGGACTTTTCATAAGACGGGTTTGCCAAAAAAAACGCACCCATCACCAAAAGTAAAAAAAGTGCTATTACGGGAAAAAGTATCTTAACATTCATGTTTTGACAACCCCTTTTTTAACAAAATTCTTGCATCTTCCAGACTCATTCCGCCGATGTCTATCAAATCGGTAGAATAAAAGTTTATCTTTCCAAAGGGCTTAGGTATAGTAAATTTGTCCCAGGAAGGAAGCTGCCAGTACTTCGCAGGCTTTATTTCAACCAAGACTATCTTCGCCCCGGTTTTTTGCGCCATCACGATTATACCATCTGCAACTTCATGTCTGGGTCCCTTGGGCCCGTCCGGGGTTATACCGATATCATAACCCTCTTTTAAAGTCTTAATCCCCTGCATTAAAGCCCTGCTCGCATTTCTGTTGCTTGAACCTGATATTGTATCCAATCCAAAGTATTTTATAGTTTTTGATATAAGAATCCCGTCAAAATGGCTAGAGATCAACACCTTGGCATGTGGAACTTTTCTGTAGTGGGAATAAAGGTAGGGAAACATCAAAAGATCACCGTGCCAACAGGCGAAGATTGTAGGTTCATCACCTATGGATTCCGGCGAGTGAAACTCTTTTTTGTTACTCAGGTACAAAAACTTTATCAGCATGGAACCTATAAACGGAACAATGATAACGGCTAAAGTACGAAGAATTTTTTTAAGCAACAATCTCACCTGTTAAAATCGTTCTTCCTATAGAAGTTATTTTAACATCTCTAAACTGCCCCAAAAGATCATCTGAGCCTTTTACTTTTATAACAATGTTATTATCACTTCTGCCCGATACAAAATAATCACGGTTAAGCTCTTCAAAATAGACTCTGTATACTTTTCCGAGCGATTTGGCATTTAGTTCGTCTAAAATCTCGTTATTTAAAGATTGCAGCTGAGAGAGTCTCTGTGAGGCGACTTCATCATCTACCGTATTTGTAAAGGATTCAGCCTCTGTTTCGGGACGAGGAGAATATTTAAATGAAAAAATCTGGTTGAATCTCACCTGTTTCATAAGGTCGATAGTATCTGCAAAGTCCTCGTCGCTTTCACCGGGAAAAGCCACGATGATATCCGTACTGATACTCACATCCGGACACATGGTCTTGAGTTTTTCTACACGGTTTAAAAACCACTCTCTCGTGTAGCCTCTTTTCATCTCTTTTAACACTTTGGTAGAACCGCTTTGCAGCGGCATGTGCATTGATTTGCATATTTTAGGATTGCTTGCGAACTCTTCTATAAATTCATCATCCATGTGAAAAGGGTGAGGGGATGTAAAACGGATTCTCTCAAGTCCCTCTATCGTGCTGAGTCTTCTAAGCAGTTGTGTAAAATTTATCTTTTCCTGTTCGGCAGAAAAACGACGGCCGTAATTATTTACGTTTTGACCTAAAAGGAAAACCTCTTTTACCCCTGAGTTCACAACTTTTTGTACTTCTTTTATAATCAGGTCTGCAGGTATGGATATCTCGTCTCCGCGTGTTTTTGGCACGATACAAAAAGTACACGATTTATCACAGCCTATGGAGATGTTGATATAGGCCTTGTACGGGGATGAGCGGAAGTCGTTAAATGCAAATTCCGACTCGTCGTAGTTTATGTCTATCTCTACCGCTTTGTCTTTATGAAGCACTTCAGTTATCTTGGACACATTTCTGGCGCCAAGAACAAAACTGACGTACGGAGCACGTTTTAGTATCTCTTCTCCCAGATGTGAAGCCGTACAGCCGCAGACACCTATCTTGGCTGATGGTTTTTTCTTTTTGTTAAAACCGCCGAGTTCCGAGAAAAGCTTATGCACGGGTCTTTCTCTCACCGAACATGTATTTATGAGAATCAGGTCTGCTTCAACGAAATCATCTGTCGTCTCATAACCCTCTTTTTCGGTCAACTCAGCTATCATATGCTCAGTATCCCTGGAGTTCATTGCACAGCCCAATGTCTCAATAAATAACTTTTTAGACATTTTTCTTCTTTAGCTTACTATATGCACTTGGTACATATACTCGTTGTCTGATAAGCCGAATTTAACTTCGTTCATGTAAAAACTTTTGCCTTTTGCTTCAAAATAGTCTTGAAGCTCTAAGAGGTCTTTATGTGAGTTTTCTCTGTCGAAGTAAAATATAACATTTCCTTCTTTCTCTACACTGTGTTCCATCTTCTCTAGGTCGGCTTTTTTAGGCTTCGCATCAATATCTGTTCTTGCAAACTTTAAATCCATCTCTGTATCCTTCTTATGTATTTAATTATTATTCATAATATAAAAGTCTTGCATTATAGACAAAATCTACTAAAAAGTGAATTAAAGCTGTTTTTATAGATTTTAGATATAATTTCATCACTCATAAGAAATCCCCACCTATTACAAATATTTTATTTTTTATGAAACGACTTTCCTAAAGGAATAATTATGGAAAAAATTTTAGATATAGTTGAAGCAATCGCACACGAAAAAGGTCTAAGACCCGATCTTGTAAAGAGTGCATTAAAAACAGCTTTTGTGCAGACTGCAAAAAGAGTAATAAATAACAAATTCGCCTTTGAAGCACAGATTGACGATGCGACAAAAACTATGAAAATAGTTCAAACGATCACGGTTGTTGCAGATGACGATGCAAAACTTGAAGATGAAGAGATCGCACCTGCTTATATCTCCATATCCGATGCAAGAGAGTATGATGACCAGGTTGAGCTTGGCGATGAACTGCAGATAGACCACAGTCTTGAAGACTACGGAAGAACCGCCGCTTCTTCACTTCACAGAGAAATAGAATACCATATTCAAAGACTGGTCGAGGATGAAATATTCAATAAATACAAATCTAAAATCGGGACCCTGGTATCGGGCCGCGTGACAAGGGTTGATGCTCAAAACGCTACTTATATAGAAGTAGATGAAATTCGTGCTATTTTGCCTATGAAAAGTCGTATCAAAGGTGAAATATTTAAGGTTGGGGATCATATAAAAGCAGTTGTAAGACGTGTAAATATGGATAAAGAAAACGGGATACAAATAGAACTCTCACGCACAAGTCCTAAATTTCTTGAAGAACTTTTGGCTCTTGAAGTTCCTGAAATATCCGATGGTACGGTAATCATAGAGAAATCTGCCCGTATCCCGGGAGAGAGAGCAAAAATCGCTCTTATCAGTACACACCCCCAGGTAGATGCAGTCGGTGCTACCGTCGGCGTAAAAGGTGTCCGTATCAATGCTGTCAGCAAAGAGCTTATCGGTGAGAATATTGACTGTATAGAATACACAAGCATACCGGAACTCTTCGTCTCAAGAACGATGAGTCCGGCGATTATCTCTTCTGTAGAAATCATCAAAAATGAAGCCGGAGAGAATGAAAAAGCAATCATTACACTTCCTTCAGACCAAAAATCCAAGGCTATCGGCAAAAGCGGAATCAACATCCGTTTGGCGTCCATGCTTACGGGTTTAAATATTGAACTGGTTGAAAATGACAACAAGACGGATGCAAACGGTTCAGAAATCGTTGAAGAGCAAAAAGACGGCGTTGACGCACTAGAAGCACTTTTCAACTAATCGTCCAAGACGATATTTTTTCTTGGCATGTGGAAATTTGCACATGCCGGGATATACGCACTATCCCCTTTTCATATACGGATTCAATCGCAACAAGATCAAATCAGCTATCATATTTCCAAGCAGTGTCAAAAAAGCGGTTATCATCAAAGTGCCCATTATGATTGGATAATCACGAGAAAGCGCACTCATGAAGAACAACTGCCCCATCCCCTCAATTCCAAAGATAGATTCCAGAATAACACTTCCTCCGATAAGACCCGGAAGTGACAGACCCAAAAGAGTAACCACTGGGGGGAACAAATTTGGCAAAATATAATAACGGAGCAGGTTTTTCTTATCTATACCTCGTGAGAGGGCAAAATAGTAATAGTCACTCTTTAGTATCTCTAAAGTCAGAGAGCGTATGTATATTATCATGCTTCCAAGGCCGACAAATATCATGACACTTACAGGAAGAGCAAGGTGCCAGGCCATATCTAGATAATATGCAAAACCCGATTTTTCCTCTATGGAGTGAAGCCCTGCTATGGGGAAAAGATTCATATTGACACTGAAAAAAATAATCAGCAATAGAGCCAGATAAAAAGACGGCATAGAAAAAGAGACTAAAGATATCTGACGAATAATATAGTCAGCTTTCTTCTCATATGAGAGCGCGGATTTTATCCCCAGGTATAAGGAAAGAGCAAAAACCGCTATCAATGCGCTTATATTCATAATCAAAGTTATCGGAAGACGTTTAAGTATCTCAGCACTCACATCCTGCCCCGACACAAAAGATACGCCAAAATTTAAACTGAGCATATTCTTCACCCAGTCAATATACTGTCCAAACAGTGATTTATCCAAGCCATATACAGCTTTTAACTGCTCTATAGCCTCTTGGGTCATATTCGGATTCAACTCACCCGCTGCAAAAAAACTGTTTGGTGCCGAGTGGATTGCCAAAAACGAAATAACGGAGATAAGAAATAACATAAATACTATATAAAAGAGTTTTTTTAAAAGTTCTCGCATGAGAGGATTATATCAAAATATAGGAGAAATGAATGCCCATTTTCACAAAACAGGGGAGAAAAGGAAAATGGACATTCCAGGGAATGAAAAAAACATGCCCTAGCTAGCTAGAGCATGGAAAAAGTAGTTCTTAGAAATTGTACGTCAAGTAAACTTGAAGTGTATTGTATGCATCTCCGCCATTATCCATATCAGAATCTGTAAAGATATAGTAAAGACCGGCATCTAATGGACCAAATGATTTGGCAGCTTCAAATGTTGCTTCTGTGAAATCTGCATCTGCAGTACCTACTGTAGCTTTAGTAAAGTATACACCGGCATCAAATAAGTCTGCTACAGGAGCAGTTACAGTTACATTGTATGCTTCCGTAGATGCTTGAGAAATCACACCATAGTACCACCAAGCTTCCGTATATAATTTAGACTGAGAACCTGCAAGATTGGCACCGGCACCGGCAGCTTCACCTACTTTTGAGTATGCTACAGAAGCAGCAAAAGCACTTTCTACTTCATAGCCTAATTTAACAGCTCCGGCTTTACCTGTAGTGTCTGAAGCGTACCAGTCAGATTGAGTGTATTGTGCACCTGCAGTTAGGCCTTTAACACCTAAGTCAGCTGCATCTAAATCAGCTTGTAACCAAAACGCCTGAACAGCTTGAGGAGCATCAAAGTACCATGCTTGTGCAGTTAAGGGCTTGTATGAATTATTAATAGCACCTATAGCATATGCACCGTTGTAAAAACTTTTAAAAGAACTTGTAGTAAAATCATCAAAACCACCGCCTAATGCAGCAGCACTGTTGTGTTGACCGACAAATGCACCAACCAAAGTAGTATCCGGTAAATCCGTATTGATAACTACAGCAGCTTCAAAAGTATTCGGTACAA